>CAITNO010000032.1 GCA_903893795.1 Candidatus Hydrogenedentota bacterium
CCCGCATCGCCCGGAGCCGGCGTGTAGTCGTACAGGGAGATCGTCACGTTGCCCGTCACCAGCGGTGCGGTCCACGTGATGGCCTTCGTGGTGCCCGCGCCCCAGTACGTGCCAGCCGTCGGAGCCGTCACGGTCAGGGTCCCCGTTCCGGCCGACACTGTCACGCTGTTGTCCGTGCTTGTCGAGGCGGCGTTGTAATTGCCGCCCGCGCCGTACACCTTGCCCGCGCCAAGGCTCGGGATCAGCGTGCCAGCGGTGCTCGCCGTCACGTTGACCGTGTAGGTCGTGCCGGTACCGGTGATGCTGTACGTGACGCCCGTGGCGGTGCCGCCCCAGGTCAGCTTGTTCGTGGTGCCGGCGAAGCCCGTGACGGCCTCGCTAAACGTCACCGTGAACTGGATCGGCACACCGACCGTCGGGGCCGGTGCCGGGTCAATCTGTCCGGAGGCCTGCTCGACTGTCACCGTCGGCGCGCTCGTGTTCGCGAAGCGCACCGTGCCCGGGAAGGCGTAGCCGTCAATCGTCGTGAACGAACCGGTGCCGTACAGCGCCGTGTCGGTCACGCACAGGGCGTAACCCGTGCCGGCCGAAGCAAGCACCGGCACCCAGGAGGTCTGCACCGTGGCCGCTGCGTCAAGGACGCCAAGGCCGCTGCGCGACAGGCCGCCGAGCGTTGTGAACGCGCCAGCCGCATAAACCGCACCGCAGGAGGCCGCAAGGCCCTTAACGGCACCGTTCGTTGCGCTGAACGTCGTCAGAGCGCCCGTGGTCAGCGAAAGCGTGCCGATGCTGGTGGGCAGACCGACGTAGAGGCTGTCGCCCGCAACCGCCGCGGCCGTGACCGTGGAGGTGACGTTCGTCATCCAACCGTAGAACGCGCCGGAGGACAGCGTAATCACGCCCATGTAGTGGCTCGAACCCATGTTCGCACCGCCGAAGTACAGGTAGCCCTGGGAAACCGCAAGGGCGTACACATACTGTGACTGGCTCGTCAGGCGCGTTACCGCCTTCGTCGCCACGTTGACCGCGTCAACCATGCCGCCGTTGGCCACGTAGAGGATCGAACCGTCGGCGCTGAGGGCCAGCGCGCGGACCGGGTAGGTGCCCGACTCAACGACGGGCTGCCAGGTCGCGTCCACCGTGCCGGTGGCGATGTCGATCTTGGCGAGGTTCTTCCAGCCGCTGCTCGGCACGCTGGCCGCAGGGCCTGCGCCGGTGAAGTTGCCGCCCACGAAGAGGGTCGTCGCAGTGGAGGCAACCGCATAGATTGCGCCGCCGCCGCCGTTGTTCACCGCCCACGGCACCACGGTCTCAACCGAGTGCGCGTAGTCAAACGCCGCCAGCGTCAGGGCCACCGAGCAGGTCGTCTCGTTCAGGACTTCGTCCTTCACGGAGATGGTCACCATGTGGACACCGGCACCGCTAATCACCGTGCCCGCCGCCGGGCTCTGGGTGATGACAAGGCTGCCGGCCGCTGTGACATCGTCAGTCGCGGTCACTTCGGACACAAGGTTCGGAACCGTGGCTTCGCAGATCGCGTCGGTCTGAAGCGAACGGGCCGACGGGCAGTGCGTGATCACCGGCGCGTGGTCGATGAAGAACACGTTGACGATGCGCGTCACCTCGTTGGCGGCATTGTGCCCGTCACCGACGTTGTAGCGAACCGTGTAGGTGCCCGTGGCTGCGATGTTCACCGGGTTCGTCACGGCGATGCTCGCCGTCAGGTCGCCTGCGCACGCGTCGGAGGCCGTCGCGCCCGCATCCGTGTAGGAGGTGTTGCGCTCAACGTCCACCGAGGCCGAACCCAGGAGGGTAATGACCGGCTTGATGGTGTCGGACACTGTGACGACACGCGTGATCTGGTCGGCCGCGTTGTGGCCGTCGCTCACGTTGTAGGTCAGGGTGTAGACACCGACCGCGGCCGGATTCACCGAGCCACCGGTCGTCACGGTCAGGCTACCCGCGCACGCGTCGGAGGCCGTCGCGCCGCCGTCCGTGTAGGTGGAACCGCACTCAACCGTAAGGGCGGCCGAGCCGTTCAGCGAGAGCACCGGCTTCGTCGTGTCGGACACCGTCACCACACGCGTCACCTGGGCGGCCGCATTGTGGCCGTCGGTGGCGTTGTAGGTCAGGGTGTAGACGCCGACCGCAGCCGCGTTCACCGAGCCGCCCGTCGTCACCGTCGGGCTGCCTGCGCACGCGTCGGAGGCCGTTGCGCCGCCGTCAGTGTAGGTCGAGCCGCACTCAATCGTCACCGCGGCGGAGCCCGCGAGCGTGATGACCGGGGCGGTCGTGTCGGTCACGTTCACAACGCGCGTAATCTGCGCCGCGCTGTTGCCGTGGCCGTCGTTCGTGTCGTAGGTCAGCGTGTACGTGCCAACTGCGGCCGTGTTCACCGTGCCGCCGGTCGTGACCGTCAGCGCAGGCGTGTAGCCGTCGGAGGCCGTCGCACCCGCATCCGTGTAGGACGTGCCGCAGGCCACCGTCACCGGCGTTGAGCCGTTGAGCGTGAGCTTGGGCGCGCCAATCTGGAAGTAGTTCGGCGACACCGGCCCGAAGTTGCTCGTGGTGTTTGCCACGACGCGGATGCGGTAGTTGCCTGCCGCCTGGGCGTTCGGGACGGTCCAGGTGGTCGAGCCCTGGTAGGCCTTCACACCGCTGATCGGAAGCACCACGTAGGTGCCAGCCGGGTAGGTGTACAGCCAGAAGGCCACGTCCGTCGTCCCGGGCACCAGCGACGACGTCCACGAAATCGTGTGCGTCGAGCCGTTGGCCCAGAAGTTGTTCGTGGCGGGCGCGCTCACCGTGAGCGACGCAGCTCCGGTCGTTACCGTAACCGTGTTGTCCGTGCTCGTGGAGGCCGCGTTGCCCACGCCCGTCGCCACGCTTGTGGCCACGTTCGCGGCAAGGGTCGGCTTCACCGTGCCCGTGCCCGAGAGCGCGGTCACGTTGATGCTGTAGCTTGCGCCGGAACCGGTGATCGTGTAGGTCGTCGGCGTGATCGTGCCGCCGCTCCAGGTCACATCGCCCACCGCGAAGCCGCTCACGGCCTCGCTGAAGACTACCGTGAACTGCATCGGGTACGTCACGCTCGGGGCAAGGGTCGGGTCAATCTGGCTGACCGCCTGGTTGACCGTCACCGCAGGCGGCTGGCCGGCCACGTTGACCACGCGCGTCACCTGGTTGGCACTGTTGCCATGACCGTCGCTGACGTTGTAGGTCAGGGTGTAGGCGCCCACCGCACTGGTGTTCACCGAGCCGCCCGTTGTCACTGTCAGGGCGCCTGCGCACGCATCCGTCGCCGTTGCGCCCGCATCAGTGTAGGTCGCGCCGTAGAGCACGGACACCGGCGTGCTGCCGAGCAGCGTGATGACCGGCTTCACCGTGTCGGACACGGTCACCACACGGGTAACTTCGTCGGCCGCGTTGTGGCCGTCACTGACGTTGTAGGTAAGCGTGTAGGCGCCGACCGCGGCCGTGTTCACGGAACCGCCCGTCGTCACCGTCAGGCTGCCAGCGCACGCATCGGACGCCGTCGCGCCCGCATCGGTGTAGGTGCCCGCGCACTCAACCGTCAACGCCGCCGAACCCGTCAGGGTAATGACCGGCTTCACCGTGTCGGAAACCGTCACCACGCGCGTGACTTCATCAGCCGCATTGTGGCCGTCGGTCGCGTTGTAGGCCAGCGTGTAGACGCCGACCGCCGCCGTGTTAACGGTGCCGGTCTTCGTCACGGAAACGCTGCCAGCGCAGGTGTCGCTCGCCGTCGCGCCCGCATCGCTGTAGGTGCCTGCACAAGCAACCGTCACGGCCGCCGAACCCGTCAGGCTAATGACCGGCTTCACCGTGTCGGAAACCGTCACCACACGGGTGACCTGGTCGGCCGCATTGTGGCCGTCAGTCGCGTCGTAGGTAAGCGTGTAGGCGCCGACTGCGGCCGTATTGACCGAGCCGCCCGTTGTCACCGAGACGCTGCCGGCGCAGTTGTCTGCCGCCGTGGCGCCCGCATCACTGTAGGTCGCTCCGCATTCCACCGTGAGGGCGGCGGAACCGGTCAGGGTGATCACCGGCTTCACGGTGTCGGACACCGTAACCACACGGGTCACTTCAGCGGCGGCGTTGAGGCCGTCGCTGGCATTGTAGGTAAGGGTGTAGACGCCGACCACGGCCGTGTTCACCGAGCCGCCGGTCGTCACCGACACGCTGCCAACGCAGACGTCGCTCGCCGTGGCGCCGTCGTCCGTGTAGGTGCCGCTGCACTCGACAGTCACCGCCGCAGAGCCGGTGAGGCTAATCACCGGGGCCGTCGTGTCGGAAACCGTCACCACGCGCGTCACTTCGGCCGCGGCATTCACGCCGTCGGTCGCGTTGTACGTAAGCGTATAGGCGCCGGTAACGGCTGTGTTCACCGAACCACCGACCGTCACGCCAACACCGCCGGAGCAGGCGTCGGTCGCCGTGGCGCCGCCGTCGCTGTAGGTGGCGCCGCACTCGACTGTCACAGCGGCCGACCCGTTAAGGCTGATCACCGGAGCGGTCGTGTCGGAAACCGTCACCACACGGGTGACTTCCGCCGCCGCATTGACGCCGTCGGTCGCGTTGTAGGTCAGCGTGTAGACGCCGACTTCAGCCGCATTCACCGAGCCGCCCGTCGTTACCGTCGGGCTGCCTGCGCACGCATCGGTCGCCGTGGCACCACCGTCGCTGTAAGTCGCGCCGCATTCCACCGCGACTGCGGCGGAACCGTTGAGGCTGATCACAGGAGCGGTCGTGTCGGAAACCGTCACCACACGGGTCACTTCGGCGGCGGCATTGACGCCGTCGGTCGCGTTGTAGGTCAGCGTGTAGACGCCGGTGATGGCCGTGTCCACCGAGCCGCCGGTCGTAACCGTCGGGCTGCCCGCGCACGCATCAGCCGCCGTGGCGCCGCCGTCCGCATACGTTCCGCCGCATTCAACCGTAAGGGCGGCAGAGCCGACCAGGCTGATTACCGGCGCGATCGTGTCGGACACGGTCACCACACGCGTCACCTCGGCCGAGGCGTTCGTGCCGTCCGTGGCGTTGTAAGTCAGCGTATAGGCGCCCGCAACGGCCGTGTTCACCGAGCCGCCCGTCGTCACTTCCACGCCGCCGGCGCAGGCATCAATCGCCGTGGCACCGCCGTCGCTGTAGCTTGCTCCGCATTCCACCGTAACCGCGGCAGAACCGTTCAGGCTGATTTCGGGGGCGAAGGTGTCGGAAACCGTCACCACGCGCGTCACTTCGAGCGCCGCATTGACGCCATCAGTGGCGTTATAGGTGAGCGTGTACGCGCCAGGCGCGGCCGCATTGACCGAGCCGCCCGTCGTCACTGTAACGCTGCCCGCGCACACATCGGTCGCCGTGGCGCCGCCATCGGTGTAAGTCGCGCCGCATTCCACCGCAACCGCAGCGGAACCATTGAGGCTGATGACCGGGGCGGTGGTGTCGGAAACCGTCACCACACGGGTCACTTCGGCGGCGGCATTCACGCCGTCGGTCGCGTTGTAGGTCAGGGTGTAGACGCCGGTAAGGGCCGTGTCCACCGAGCCGCCCGTCGTTACCGTCGGGCTGCCTGCGCAGGCGTCGCTCGCCGTGGCGCCGCCGTCCGTGTAGGTCGCACCGCATTCAACCGTCAGTGCGGCAGAGCCGACCAGGCTGATTACGGGAGCGATCGTGTCGGACACCGTCACCACGCGCGTCACTTCAGCCGCGGCATTCACGCCGTCGGTCGCGTTGTAGGTCAGCGTGTAGGCACCGGCAACGGCCGTATTGACCGAGCCGCCGGTTGTAACCGTCGGGCTGCCCGCGCACGCGTCGGTCGCCGTGGCGCCGCCGTCCGTGTAGGTGCTTCCGCATTCCGCGGTAACCGCGGCCGAGCCAACAAGGCTGATCACCGGGGCAACCGTGTCGGACACGGTCACCACGCGGGTCACTTCGGCCGCGGCGTTGACGCCGTCGGTCGCGTTGTAGGTCAGCGTGTAGGCGCCAGGCGTGGCCGTGTTCACGGAACCGCCCGTCGTTACCGTCGGGCTGCCCGCGCACGCATCGCTTGCCGTTGCGCCGCCGTCGGTGTAGGTGCCGCTGCACTCAACCGTCACTGCGGCGGAGCCAACCAGGCTGATCACCGGGGCCGTCGTGTCGGAAACCGTCACCACGCGGGTGACTTCGGCTGCGGCGTTGACGCCGTCGGTCGCGTTGTAGGTCAGGGTGTAGGAGCCGGTGGCGGCCGCATTGACCGAACCGCCCGCCGTCACTTCAACACTGCCCAGGCAGCTGTCGCTGGCCGTGGCACCGCCGTCGCTGTAGGTGCCGCCGCATTCAACCGTCACTGCGGCCGAGCCAACCAGGCTGATCACAGGGGCGGTCGTGTCGGAGACCGTCACCACGCGGGTCACTTCTGCCGCGGCATTGACGCCGTCGGTCGCGTTGTAGGTCAGCGTGTAAACGCCCACGAGGGCCGTATTCACCGAGCCGCCCGTCGTTACCGTCGGGCTGCCCGCGCACGCATCGCTCGCCGTGGCGCCGCCGTCGGTGTAGGTGCCGCTGCACTCAACCGTCACTGCGGCCGAGCCCACCAGGCTGATGACCGGGGCGATCGTGTCGGACACGGTCACCACACGGGTCACTTCGATTGCGGGATGGACGCCGTTCGTCGCGTTGTAGGCAAGCGTATAGGCGCCTGCAACGGCCGTGTTCACCGAACCGGTCGTCGTCACTTCAACGCTGCCCGTGCAGGCATCGCTGGCGGTGGCGCCATCGTCCGTGTAGGTCGAGCCGCATTCCGCCGTGACTGCCGCGGAACCGTTCAGGCTGATGATCGGGGCAACCGTGTCGCCCACCGTCACCACGCGCGTCACTTCGGCCGCGGCATTGACGCCGTCGGTCGCGTTGTAGGTCAGCGTGTAGACGCCCGGGGTGGCCGTGTTCACGGAACCGCCCGTCGTCACTTCAACGCTGCCCGCGCACGCATCGGTCGCCGACGCGCCGCCGTCGCTGTAGGTCGAGCCGCATTCCACGGTCAGCGCTGCGGAGCCGTTCAGGCTGATGACCGGAGCGATGGTGTCGGAAACCGTCACCACGCGGGTCACTTCGACCGCGGCGTTCGCGCCGTCGGTCGCGTTGTAGGTCAGGGTGTAGGCCCCGGTAACGGCCGTGTTGACCGAACCGCCCGTTGTCACTTCAACGCTGCCCACGCAACTGTCGCTTGCGGAGGCGCCGCCGTCCGTGTAGGTGCCGGTGCACTCCACAGTCACCGCGGCGGAGCCGTTAAGGCTGATCACCGGAGCGGTCGTGTCGGAAACCGTCACCACGCGGGTCGCTTCGGCCGCGGCATTGACGCCGTCGGTCGCGTTGTAGGTCAGGGTGTAAACGCCCACGAGGGCCGTGTTGACCGAACCGCCGGTCGTAACCGTCGGGCTGCCCGCGCACGCATCGCTCGCCGTGGCGCCGCCGTCGGTGTAGGTGCCGCTGCACTCAACCGTCACTGCGGCCGAGCCCACCAGGCTGATGACCGGAGCGGTCGTGTCGGACACGGTCACCACGCGGGTCACTTCGGCCGCGGCATGCACGCCGTTGGTCGCGTTGTAGGTCAGCGTGTAGACGCCCGAGACGGCCGTATTCACGGAACCGCCCGTCGTCACTTCAACGCTGCCCGTGCAGGCGTCGCTGGCCGTGGCACCACCATCGGTATAGGTCGAGCCGCATTCCACCGTCACTGCGGCGGAACCGGTCAGAGTGATGATCGGGGCTTCCGTGTCGGACACGGTCACCACGCGGGTGACTTCGGCCGCAGCATTGTGGCCATCAGTCGCGTTGTACGTCAGGGTGTAGACACCCGGCGTGGCCGTGTTCACGGAACCGCCCACCGTAACCGTCGGGCTGCCCGCGCAGGCGTCACTCGCCGTCGCACCGCCGTCGGTGTAGGTGGAACCGCATTCCACCGCAACCGCAGCGGAACCGTTCAGGCTGATGACCGGAGCGATGGTGTCGGAAACCGTCACCACACGGGTCACTTCGGCCGCGGCATTGACGCCGTCGGTCGCGTTGTAGGTAAGAGTGTAAACGCCGACCGCAGCCGCGTTCACCGAACCGGCCACCGTCACCGTCGGGGTGCCGGCGCAGGCGTCGGTCGCCGAAGCGCCGTCATCGGTGAAGGTGCCGCTGCACTCGACCGTGACCGCGGCGGAGCCATTGAGGCTGATCACCGGGGCGATCGTGTCGGACACGGTAACCACGCGGGTCACTTCGGCCGCGGCATTGACGCCGTCAGTCGCGTTGTATGTAAGGGTGTAGGAGCCCTTGACTGCCGTGTCGACCGAACCGCCGATGGTGACCGTCGGGGTGCCTGCGCAGGCGTCTGTCGCCGTTGCGCCCGCTTCGGTGTAGGTGCCGCTGCACTCGACCGTGACCTCAGCCGAACCGGTGAGCGAAATCACCGGGGCGGTCGTGTCGGAGACTGTAACGATGCGCGTAACCTGGTCGGCATCGTGGCCGTTGCCGTCGCTCACGTTATAGGTCACGGTGTAGACGCCAACCGCCGCCGGGGTAACCGGGTCAACCGTGACGATGCTGGCCGTGAGGCTGCCCGCGCACTGGTCGGTGGCCGTTGCACCGCCGTCGGTGTACGTTGCGCCGCACTCCACTGTCACCGCAGCCGAGCCCGAAAGGCTTATCACAGGCTTTTCGGTGTCTACAACGGTCACCACGCGGGTGACTTCGTCCGCCGCGTTGGTGCCGTCGCTCACGTTGTAGGCTATCGTGTACACGCCACCGAGCACGGAGGTGTTCACGGAACCAGTCTTAACGATGCTGGCGGTGAGGTTGCCTGCGCAAATGTCGCTGGCCGTCGCGCCCGCATCCACATAGGTGCCGCCGCATTCGGTGTTGACCGCAGCGGAGCCCACGAGACTGATGACCGGCTTGGTCGTGTCTTCCACGGTGACGACGCGCGTGACCTGGTCGGCCGCGTTGTAGCCGTCGCTCACGTTGTAGGTGATGGTGTACACGCCGTCGGCGGCCGTGTTCACCGGGTCAACCGTGACGATGCTGGCCGTGAGACTGCCTGCGCACACGTCGCTGGCGGTCGCGCCCGCGTCGCTGTACGTGCCACCGCACTCAAGCGTCACTGCGGCAGAGCCCGTGAGGCTGATGACCGGCTTGGTCGTGTCGGAAACCGTCACCAGGCGCGTGGCCTGCGAGCTGTTGCTCACCGAGTCCACGGAGGTGTAGACCACCGTGTACACGCCAACGGCCGCCGTGTTCACGGCGCTGTTGTTGACGTCGACCCCGATATCGCCTTCGCAAGCGTCGTAGGCAGTGGCTTCCAGTTCTGTGTAGGTGCCGCCGCATTCAACGGTCACCGCGGCCGAACCGACCAGGCTGATCACCGGGGCGGTCGTGTCGGAAACCGTCACAACGCGCGTAACCTGGTCCGCGTCATGGCCGTTGCCGTCATTCACGTCATAAGTGACGGTGTACACACCGGTAATGGCCGCGTCCACCGGGTCATAAGTCACGATGCTGTCGGTGAGGCCGCCCGCGCACTGGTCGCTGGCGGTCGAGCCGCCGTCTGTGTAGGTGCCGCCGCACTCGACCGTCACCGCGGCCGAACCGCTCAGGGTGATGACGGGCTTCTCGGTGTCGGTGACGGTGACCACGCGCGTGACTTCATCGGCCACGTTGCTGTGGGCGTCGGTCACGTTGTAGGTGATCGTGTACACGCTGCCGAGCACCGCCGTGCTCACCGCATTGGAGGTGGTGATGCTGGCAGTGAGGCTGCCGCCGCAGGTGTCGCTGGCCGTCGCGCCTGCATCCGTGTAGGTGCCGCCGCATTCGGCGTTGACCGCGGCCGAACCCGTGAGGGTGATGACCGGCTTGGTCGTGTCGGAAACCGTCACCACGCGCGTGACCTGGTCGGCCGCGTTGTGGCCGTCGCTCACGTTGTAGGTGACCGTGTAGACGCCGACGGTGTTGGCATTCACCGGGTTGACCTTGGTGATGCTGGCCGTCAGGCTGCCCGCGCAGGCGTCGCTGGCGGTTGCGCCATCGTCTGTGTAGGTGCTGTGGCATTCAACCGTCACCGCAGCCGAACCGGTCAGGGTGATGACCGGCTTCGTCGTGTCGTGAACGGTGACAACGCGCGACACGGTGTTGGCCGTGTTGCCGTGGCCGTCAACCACGTTGTAAGTGACGGTGTACACGCCGAGGGCGGCCGTGTTCACCGGGTCACTGACCGAGATGCTCGCCGTCAGGTTGCCCGCGCACACATCACTGGCCGTCGCGCCCGCATCCACGTAGGTGCTGGCGCATTCAACCGAGAGCGCGGCGGAGCCCGTCAGGGTGATGACCGGCTTGGTCGTGTCGGAAACGGTCACCACACGGGTGACTTCGGCGGCGCTGTTGCCGTGGCCGTCAGTCGTGTCGTAGGTGACGGTGTAGACGCCGACCGCGGCCGTGTTGACCGGATTGACTGTCGTAATTGTGAAGCTGCTTGCGCAGTTGTCGGTTGCCGTGGCGCCCGCATCCGAGTAGGACGCGCCGCACTCAACCGTCACCGCGGCCGAACCCGTAAGGTGGATGACCGGGGCGATGCTGTCCGCAACGGTCACGGTCGTGTTCGCCGTGGCGGAGTTGCCCGCAGTGTCCTTCACCGTAAGGGTGACGTTCACCGCGCTGCCCACCTGGCTGCAGTCGAACACGTGCGGCTCGACCGCACTGGTGCCCCAGCTTACCGAGCAATTGTCGGTGCTGCCTGCGCCAATGGCTTCAATGTCGGCCAGGGTCAGCACGTAACCGCCGGAGCTGTTGAGGTGAACCGTGATCGGGTTCGCCACCGCCGTCGGGTTGGTGTGCTCAGTCACATTGACAGTCGCAAGGCAGGTGCCGGTGCGGCCCAGGATGTCGGTCACTGTAAGGGTGACGGCACCGGTCTTCACCGGGATGTCGGAGCAGGAGAAGGAGTTGGCCGACAGGGACATGGACTTGATGCCCGCCTGCACAACACTGAGGGCCGGGTCATAGACCAGGGCCGGATCGGTAATCGTGGTGGCAACACCCAGGTCAACCGTCGGGGTCAGGCAGGACACTGAGGGGGCGTTGCTGCGTTCAAGGGCGCCCATGTCGCTGCGCAGTGCGGTGCCACCGTTCGTCGGGCGGGGAACGCCGTCCAAGTCGGTGCCGCTGAAGGTCGGGTCTGCCGTGTCTTTCGCCGGCGAAGTGGCCGTCAGCGAATAGTCATCGGTGGCCAGGCTGGTGAACAGCGGGTCGCTGTTGATGTCGCCCGTGCCGCTCGGCGTCGCGTTGTTCGTGTTTGTCCAGCCGCCCGTGGCCGCCGGGGCGCCCTGGTAGGTGTACGCTGCGTCCGTATAGGTGATCACGCTCGCCGTGGTGCTGGCCGCCAGGCGGTTGTCCTGGAGGTCGCCGGTGTTGTTCAGCTTGATGATGCTGGACTTGATGACCGGGGAAGCGTGCCAATTCAGCATGCCTGCGCTGTTCTGGCCGAAGGTCGTGTAGGCAGGCGTTCCCAGGGAGTTGTTGGCAAAGGTGCAACCGGTGAAGGTGGCTGTGGCCATGTCATTGAACACCGCACCGCCGCCGCGCACTGCCCGAACTGCTGTGTCAACGTCGCGCGTTGCCGTGTTCTTGTAGAACAGGCAGTTCAGGTAGGTGGCGCTGGCATTGCCCGTAACCGTCGGCACGGCCGGATTGGGTCCGGCGGGGATGGACGCCAGTGACTCGTTGGCCACGGCACCGCCGCTGACCTTCGCCGTGTTGTTGTAGAAGCGGCAATTGCTGATCGTCGGGGCTGAACGCCAATTGTAAATGGCGCCGCCGCGGAACGTGTGGTAGTCGTCCGTGACGCCGGAGGCGTTACCGCCGGTGATGTCAAAGCCGTCAACCACCGCGCTGCTCGTGGCTCCGGAAGCCTTGCCGAAGACGATAACGTGATAGGCCTTGTTGCCGCCGCGGGCCGTGGTGCCGTCGATGACGGTAACGTTGAGATAACGGTTGCGCTGGCTCAGGAAGCTTTCCTGTTTGCCTGCGCCGCTGCGGTAGCCTTCAAAGCCGCCGTACAGGGAGACGCCGTCTTTCATGACGAGTGAACCGGCCACGGAGGCGGGACTGCCCCACGCTTCGGTGCGGTCTTCGCCGTACACCACCGGCGAGCCGATCGAGCCGCCAGCGACCCAAACTTCGCCGCCGCCCGCCGCTGCTGCGGCATCAACGGCCGCCTGGAGCGTGTGGAAGGCCGTGGTCCAGCTAGCACCGGTCTGCGTTCCCGTGGAAGTCGGGTCAACCAGGAAGCCGCGCACACCAACCGTGAAGGAGGTGTCGCAGGAGGCCGATTTGCCGTTGGCATCGGTGACGGTCAGCGTGACCGTGTAGGTGCCGAGGTACTTGCTGGTGCCTGCCGCCGGGGACTGGGTCACCGTGAGGGTGCCGCCGCAGTCATCGGAGGTCGTCGCTTCTGCCGTGAAATCGGGCACGAGCGCATAGCCGCTCGCATCGGAGCGGGCGCGCTTGGCCGCCGGGCAGGTGATGGTCGGGTCGGAAGCGTCTGTGACGACCACTACCAGCGTGGAGGAACCGGTCCGCGAGGAGGCGTCCGGTGCGCTCTTGTACACCACATTGTAGGTGCCGGTGGAGGGCTTCACGAGGTTCAGGCCGCCGAGGGTGTAGACGCTGGCGGAGAGGGAGCCCGCGCAAACGTCCGACGCGGTGGCGCCGGGCAGGGAAACCGTGCCGCAGGAGAAGGTCACGGGATTGGAGCCGGAGATGGTCACGACCGGGTTGGTCGTGTCGGAAACGGTGACGACGCGCGTGACCTGCGTGGCCGCGTTGTGCCCGTCAGTCGCATTGTAGGTCAGCGTGTAGGCGCCGAGGACGGCCGTGTTGACCGAGCCGGCGATGGTAACCGAGGGGCTGCCAGCGCACGCATCGGTGGCCGTCGCGCCCGCTTCGGTGTAGGTGCCGCCGCATTCCACCGTCACGGCCGAGGAGCCCGTGAGGGTGATGACCGGCTTGACCGTGTCAGACACGGTCACCACGCGCGAAACCTCCGCCGCGCTGTGGCCGTTGCCGTCGCTGACGTTGTAGGTGACCGTGTAAACGCCGACCGCAGCCGTGTTCACCGGGTCAACGGTGGTGATGCTCGCCGTCAGGCTGCCCGCGCACGCGTCGGTGGCCGTCGCGCCCGCATCGGTGTAGCTGCCGCCGCATTCCACTGTGACCGCGGCCGAGCCGTTCCGGGTAATCACCGGGACGGTCGTGTCGGAAACAGTAACCACCCGCGTGACTTCGTCGGCATTGTTGCCGTGGCCGTCACTCACGTTGTAGGCAAGGGTATAGGTGCCGAGGACCGCCGTGTTCACCGAGCCGGTCTTTGCGATGCTGGCCGTCAGGCTGCCCGCGCACGCGTCGGTCGCCGTGGCGCCCGCGTCCGTATAGGTGCCTGCGCACTCAACCGTCACCGCTGCCGAGCCGGTAAGGGTAATCGTCGGCTTGGTCGTGTCTTCAACCGTAACAACACGCGTGACCTGGTCGGCCGCGTTGTGGCCGTCGCTCACGTTGTAGGTCAGCGTGTAGACGCCAACCGCGTTCACGTTCACCGAGCCGCCTTCCGTAACCGTCAGGCTGCCTGCGCACACGTCGCTGGCCGTCGCGCCCGCGTCGCTGTAGGTGCCGTGGCACTCGACTGTCACCGCCGACGAACCCGTAAGGGTGATGACCGGCTTGATGGTGTCGGAAACTGTGACAACACGCGAAACCTGGTCGGCCGCGTTGTGGCCATCGCTCACGTTGTAGGTGATGGTGTAAACGCCGACTGCGTTCACGTTCACCGGGTCGCTGGTGGAAATACTCGCCGTGAGGGCGCCTGCGCAGGTGTCGCTGGCCGTCGCGCCCGCATCGGTGTAGGTGCCGTGGCACTCGACCGTCACCGCCGCGTCACCGGTAAGGGTGATGACCGGCTTGACCGTGTCAGAAACTGTGACAACGCGCGTGACTTCGGCCGCATTGTGGCCGTTGCCGTCGCTCACGTTGTAGGTGACCGTGTACACGCCTACCGCGGCCGTGTTCACCGGGTCGCTGGTGGAAATACTTGCCGTGAGGCTTCCTGCGCACGCATCGGCTGCCGTCGCGCCCGCATCGGTGTAGGTGCCGGTGCACTCGACCGTCACTGCGGCCGAACCCGTCAGGGTGATGACCGGCGCGGTCGTGTCCGCAACGGTGACCACGCGCGTGACTTCATCCGCGGCGTTCGTTCCGTCGCTGACGTTGTAGGTGAGGGTGTAAACGCCGCCGAGCACGGCGGTGTCCACCGAACCGGCCTTCGTGACCGTCAGGCTGCCCGCGCATGCATCGGATGCCGTGGCGCCCGCATCGGTGTAGGTGCCGCCGCATTCCGTCGTCACCGCGGCCGAACCCGTGAGGGTGATGACCGGCTTGGCCGTGTCGGAAACCGTGACCACGCGCGTGACTTCGTCCGCCGCATTGTGGCCGTCCGTGGCGTTGTAGGTGAGGGTGTAAACGCCGACCGCAGCCGCGTTCACCGAGCCGCCCTTCGTGACCGTCGGGCTGCCTGCGCACACATCGCTGGCCGTGGCGCCCGCATCGGTGTAGGTCGCGCCGCATTCAACCGTAAGCGCGGCCGAACCCGTAAGGGAGATAACCGGCTTCGTCGTGTCGGACACGGTGACGACGCGCGTCACCTGGTCGGCCGCGTTCGTGCCGTCGGTGGCGTCAAAGGTAAGCGTGTAGACGCCGACCGCGGCCGTGTTCACCGAGCCGCCCGTCGATACGCTCAGGCTGCCCGCGCAGGAGTCGGCCGCCGTGGCGCCGTCGTCCGTGTAGGCGCCGCCGCATTCCACCGTCACCGCCGCCGAACCCGCCAGGGTGACGACCGGCTTGACCGTGTCGGAAACCGTGACGACGCGCGTGACCTCATTGGCCGCGTTGGTGCCGTCGGTGGCATTGTAGGTAAGCGTGTAGGCGCCGACTGCGGCCGTGTTCACCGAACCGCCGGAGGTAACCGTGACGCTTCCAGCGCAGGAGTCGCTGGCCGAGGCACCGCCGTCCGTATAGGTTCCGTTGCACTCCACTGTCACGGCCGCCGAACCCGTAAGGGTGATGACCGGCTTGGTCGTGTCGGAAACGGTCACCACGCGCGTGACTTCCGCCGCGGCATGTGTGCCGTCGCTAACATTGTAGGTAAGCGTGTAGGTGCCGAGCGCGGCCGTGTTGACCGAACCGCCCGTGGTGATGCTGGCGGTGAGTGAGCCCGCGCAGGCGTCGCTGGCCGTCGCACCCGCATCCGTATAAGTGCCGTTGCATTCCGTCGTCACTGCGGCCGAGCCGACCAGTGTGATGACCGGGGCCGCTGTGTCGGAAACGGTCACCACGCGCGTGACTTCCGCCGCGGCGTTGGTGCCGTTGGTCGCGTTGTAGGTGAGCGTGTACACGCCGGTGGAGGCCGTGTTCACCGAGCCGCCGGTCGTCACGGTGATACTGCCCACGCAGGAGTCACTGGCAGTCGCGCCCGCATCGGAGTAGGTCGCGCCGCATTCAACCGTCAGCGCGGCCGAACCGGTCAGCGAAATCACCGGGGTGGCGTTGTTGGTCACCGTCACAAGGAGGCTGACGTTGCTGCAGTTGCTGAGCGAGTCGCAGGAGGTATAGACGATCGTGTACACCCCGGGGACGGCCGTGTTGACCGTACCGGAGGCGTCCACACCCGCATCACCCTCGCAGGCGTCCGTGGCCCACGCGCCCTGGTCTGTCCAGGTGCCGCCGCATTCCACCGAATCCGGATTCGGACCGTTGAGGAAAATCTCCGGTCCGAGCACGTCGGCAACCGTCACATCGGCGGTTCCATCGACGGTGGTGTAGTTCACCAGGTCATCCGGCGTAAACGTCACCGACTGCGATGACGTGCCGAAGTCCGGATAAATGGTGTTATCCGTCCAGGTGAAGGTTCCGGCAACAGCCACGCTGTCCACCTCGGCCACGCCGCCGCTCAAGACTGAGTCGGCCAGCGTTTGCCCGCACCCAATGTTTGAGGCTGATGGCGCTGTTGTGATTGTTGGCACCGCTGGCTGGGCCAGCGCGGGAATCGCCCACGCCAAGGCCGTGACCAGCGTCACCAGCAGCATCGTCCGGAACGTTTTCGTCGATTTCATGGTTTGTCTCCTGCGTTGTCGCCTGTGAAACTACATCCGCGCACAGTTTTCAAAAAATGGGAAAGAACGGCTGCACCGTTATTATTGAAATGAATCCGCACTCTTTTCGAACTCACATCACCCATCGTATAACCACAACCTTGCCAAGCTAGACGGCCTGCCGGGATTTCTCCAGCAAAACCGCGTAAATACGTGAAAAAAGGGCAGACAACCAGTGTTCTGCCTCTTCGCAACTACTTAAAATGTAATACGGCAGAGCCACCCCATGACCAAATGGGAATGAATCTCAATGAATCTTATAGTTCATTTTGCTTTTTTTGTCAAGAAGAATATTTCTGCACATCTGCCCTGCCTGAGAAAAAACGAATCTAACTGATATTATCACCAAAACGCTGAAATGTACAATCGGTTCTACCGATTTCTTGTGGCTATTCTGGACCTCGCGTGGTGCATCTCGGCTTGTGAATTACGGAAACTATTGTCAGCATTGAGTTTGTGCGATATGCACAGGATTGGAAATCAGGAAATGTTTTAGGGTCCTTCAGCGTTTATTTAGGGTCCTTCAGCGTTTATTTAGGTTGGCCGACACGGAAAACAAGTCATCAGGGTGACGAAATCGATTACCTGAGTGATGGAGTCTAAACTTCCCATGAAAGATTGCCGAAACGGGCACTCTTTCCGCTATACCTGCTGTGTTGGGCAAGTTGCCGACTTTGTTTTTATATGCCACGTTCGGGGGGCTGACTTTTGCCCGCCAGGACAGCCCATTTGTCCCCATAATCTCAGTCTATGGAATTGTAAGCTGAAATACATTCCGGGTAATCTCCCTATCGAGGAGCCTCCGGAAAAAGGTTGCCGCCATGATTTATGGGGAACGCCCTGTGTCAAGGCTGGGTAACCGGTTTCGCGGCCACAGGGCAAGACAACGGCATCGATGCGCCTGATTGCCTTGGCGGTCTGGGACGGGAAGGGATGAAGTTTCGTTTTCTCCGGAAGCTGCGGCATCAAAGGATCTGGTTAACCGTGAAAAATGGGCCCGCCCCATTGCCCGCCGCAGGTCAAACGGTCATGTTGTATTCGGCAATCTTGCGGTACAGCGTGCTGCGGCCGATTTTGAGCAGATCGGCCGCCTCCTTGATGTTCCCCCCGCTCCGCCGCAACGCCTCACGGATGTGGCCCTGCTCCATTTCCTCCAGTGACGGAAAGGGCTCTTCCGCCGCCTCCCGCGCCTGGGAGATGCTCAGATCTGCCTCTTCTATCGTCTCACCCTGCGCCACCACCACGGCACGCTCGACCACGTTGCGCAGCTCGCGCACGTTTCCGGGCCACGGATAGCGCTGGAGCCCGCGCAGCGCCTCCGGCGAAAAACGAAGCACCCGGGCGGCACCGCGCCGCAGCGCATCCTGCAGGAAATAGTCCGCCAGTCCCGGAATGTCGCCCAGCCGCTCGCGCAGCGCCGGAATGCGAATCTCGAACGCGTTTAGCCGGTGAAACAGGTCGCGGCGAAAGTGGCTTTCCTCCACGTCGCGCTGCAGGTCCCGGTTGGTCGCCGACAGCACCCGCACGGACACCTGAACGTTTGTGGTGCCGCCCAGGCGGCGGAAAGACCCCGTCTCAATGGCGCGCAGCAGCCGCGCCTGGTTGGGCCCGCTCAAATCGCCCACCTCGTCCAGAAACAGCGTGCCCTTGTCGGCCTCCTCCATGAGGCCGCGCTTGGATGCGTGCGCGCCGGTGAACGCGCCGCGCTCGTGGCCGAAGACCTCGCTCTCAAAAAGTTCATCGGGAATGGCCGCGCAGTTCACCACCACCATTGGCTTGTCGGACAAATCGGAAAGCTCGTGGATCATGCGCGCCACAAGCTCCTTGCCCGTTCCCGTCTCGCCCAGGATTAGCACGTTGAGCGTGGAGCGCGCCGAACTGCGCGCCAGTTCGCGCACGTGGTTCATGCCCGGATTTCCGCCCACAATGGGGCCCGTGCTGGCGATGCCCGCCACCAGCCGCCGATTTTCACTTTCCAGAAATTCGAGCCGCTCAATGGCCCGCACATAGGGCGCCGCGGCGTGGCCCAGCGCGATCAGCAATTCCAGGTCCGCCTCGTCGTACATCCGCGCGGGCGTCTCGCTGCGCGCTATGATTGCCCCCACCGACTCGCGGCCCAGCACGATGGGCGCCACCAGCGTGGTGCGAATGACGCGGCGGCCCAGCACGTCCCGGTGTTCGGGCAGCAGCACGCCCTTGCGCTTTTCCATCGACTGGAGCGCAAGATCCACCAGGGGTTTGTCGTGGTCAAAATTCACCGCCTCGGCCCGCGGCAGTGCGGTGAGCGCCTTCTCGCCCTCGCGCCGCAGCGCGATGCAGGAAAACAGCGGGTCCAGCCGCTCCCGGAGCAGCTCGGTGACCGTATCCACCAGCCCGCCGACCGAACTGGCCTGGCTCATGGTCCGGCCCAGGTTGAACAGATCCACCAGGTCCTCGGTCGTCCGGGGACGGCCCTTGCGAATCAGGCTGTCGCCGCTTTCATTGGAATAGAGCGGGCGGCCCAGCGCCAGTGCCGATGTTTCGGGCACCCGCCGCGGAATTGCGGGCATGGAGCTTTCCTGCTCGGGTGCGTTGATGATGGAAAAGATCGTGGAGCCCACGGCGATTTCATCGCCCTGCCCCAATGCCGAGTCCTTCACGGGGGCGCCGTTCAGGAAGGTCGCATTGCGGCTGCCCATGTCTTCCACTTTGGGCAGGCCGTTTTCAAGAATAATACGGCAGTGGTGCCGCGAAACGATGGGATCATCGAGGTTGATCGTGCAGGTGACATCACGGCCCACGATGATGGGCACGATGCCAATGAGCCAGCCCATGCCCCGGCCTTCGCCCCGCCTTACTGTCAGGTAATATGCCAAAACCTGTAACCCCGTTGGTCTCGATACCCTTGTAAACACGGGCAAGCAGCCCGTTTAACTCCAAAGTTGATTATGCACGAGCGCCCCCTCCGCGGACAAACCCGGCCTTTCTACGCCTGCCAGCCTGAATGGCCATCCCGCCATGCCGACAAAGAAAGGTCCAACGCCTGCTGCGCCGCAAGCCCCAGCGCCAGCGGACACAACGGCCCATGCCCCCCGCGGATGGAGTCCACCCAGTCGCGCAACAGCCACTGCTCCGCGGTGAAAGGCCCTGCCGGTGCCGCAATCCACTCTTCCGCGCCCTGTTCAGGCGTGACCATGACGCCGTCGGCAAAGACTTCGATGCTGCCCAGTTCGCCGCGCAGCATGGGCCTCTGGCCCGTGCTGTTCAGCGTGGATGACACAAGATTCACGGACAAAGCGTCGCCAAAACGGATCGTGCTCATCAGGCTGTCAGGCGTGTCGCCCGACGCGTCCCAGCGGCCGCCGACGGTGGACGCCGAACTTGCCGAATCGGGGTCCAGTGTGTGCAACAGCGGCATAAGTTGATCGCAATGCAGTTGCGCGGCCGGTCCCTGTGAACGGTCGCGCTGCGCGCGCCACCCCGCCGAAACGCCGCGGGTGCCGCTGGCGGCCACGGAGTGGCACCAATGCACGCGTCCGATCCGTCCCGCGCGCACCAGGTCCTCCGCCACCCGCCATGCGGGCAGGGCGCATTCGGCCGCCCCCACTTCGACCACCGCCCCCGATGCCTGCGCCGTCTTCGCCAGCAGTTGCGCCTCGCCGAGCGAACGCGCCACGGGCGTTTCCAGGTACACATGCCTGCCCAAACGGAGAGCCTCCAAAGCGGCGGACGCATGAAGGTCGTCGGGCAGGGCCACGACAACCGCGTCCACATCGTCCCGCACCAGGCAATCCCGCCAATGTGCAAGAAGTGCCGGAACCTGCGAGGCCGCCGCCTGCCGCCGCGCGGGGTCTGCCTCCGCCACGGCCGTCACCCGCACGGGAACACCGCCTGCCGCCAGCACACGCAGCCCCTCCAGCAGCAGCATGCCCCGCGCGCCGCAACCGGCCACGGCCACACGCAGCGGCGCGCCGCCCTTCATCCCCGCCGTGATGCCCGCACCGGCTTTCAGCGTGGCCGCCCCGGCCAGGGCGGCCGCACCCGCTGAAAGAAAAGTGCGTCGTGTCATGTGATGCGTCGTGTTGTTCATTTTCTCTTGAACCGTCCCGTTATGCACTGCGGCTTTTCCATCCGACAACCCTGTCGGGCCGTCGGAGGACTGCCATTGTACCATGCCCTATTGCGGCGTTCATCCCGCCTGAGGAGGCCATGCAAATCCCCCGCCCCGTTCCCTTTCGGGACTGCGGGACGGGGGACGCTGCTCTTCAAGTCATCGCTATGACCGGCTGTTTCAGACTACGGAACGGGAACAACCTTGATGTAGTCGCTGTAAACGGCGGAGTAGTTGCCTGCCCCATCCAGGTACTGCACACGCACGGTCTGATAGCCGCTGGGCAGCGGAAGCATGTAGGTCCGGGGCGTGGCGACCGGCTCCCAGAGCGTCCAATGCGCGCCGTCATTGCTGAAACGCATGGACCGGACGCCCGCGCCTGTTCCGTCCGACCAGGTCAGATTGAGGGAAACGTAGGTTGTCGCCGCCGTCGCCGCACCGTTGTTAATCAGAATCGAACCCGTCGGGGCGGCCGTGTCCAGACGGATAAAGTCGCTGTACGTGGTGGAGCGGTTGTTGGCGATGTCAATGAACTGCACCCGAACCGTCTTGTACCCGTCTCCCGCCGGAAGCGTGTAGGCCCGCGTAGCCTTCAGCGACTCCCAAGCCGTCCAGGTGGATCCATTGTCGCTGAAGCGCATCCGCACCGCATTGGCCGACCAGGTCAGCGTCAGCGTGACCGCCGCGCTCTTCGTGGTGGATGCGCCGCTGTTGATAAGGACCGAACCAGTGATGACCGGCTGCGCGCCCTTGGAAACCGTCAGGTCAACGGCGGTGCCGGGGGCCACCGAAGTGCCGGAAGTCGGGTTTTGGGTGATGACCAGTCCGGCGGCAACGGTCGGACTGAATTCCTGCGTGACCGTGCCGACCACCAGATTGGCGGCGACAATGAGGATGCCCGCGGCTTCCTGGGTCTCACCGATGACATAGGGAACCGTCGCAGGCTCCACGCCTTTGGAAACGGTCAGGTCAACGGCGCTGCCGGGCAGTGCCGAGCCTCCCCCGACCGGTGTCTGGCTGATAACCGTGCCGGTCGGAACGGTCGGGCTGTAGGCCTGCGTAATGGTGCCCACCGTAAGGCCCGCGCCCGTGATGGCCGTCGTTGCCGACGCCTGGGTCTGGCCCACCACATTGGGGACAAGCACCGTCTGTGGCCCCTTGGACACCGTCAAGTCAATGTGTGTGCCAAGCGCCACATAGGTGCCGGCCGATGTCATCTGGTTGATGACGCTGCCGGAGGGAACGGTCGGGTGAAACGCCTGAAACACATTGCCCAGCGCCAATCCTGCGGAAGTAAGCGCCGACGTGGCGGCCGCCTGGGTCTGGCCGACGACATTCGGCACCAGCGCGAGCTGCACATAGGTGCCGGAGGCATTGGTCGTCCCGCCTGCCGTGATGGTGGCCAACTGGTCTGCCGGCGCGGTCCAGCCGGTGACGACCTTGAAGTTGATGGTGACCGAACCGGCCGCCAGACCGGAAACGGTCGCGCCGCTGTTCTGATAGGCGCCGGTTCCCACGCGCCACTGCGCACCCGCGCTCACGGCGCCGGCCGGCAGAATACTCACGGTCAACGAACCCGTTGTCGGCGTCGGATGATCTGTCGCATCTCCGGGATAGGTCTTCGCCGCAATTTCCTGGATATTGGTGTAACCGTCGCCGTCGCTGTCCAGGCCTTCAATGGCCGTGAAACTTCTGCCCGCTTTTGAATAGGCGTTGCCGTAGCCGTTAAGCGAACCTGTGTCACCTCCCGGATGGCACAGCGTGCAGTTGTCAATTCTGGAGTTCGTTACCCCGTAGGTGGCGTTGTACTGCGTGCGAAATGCAGTCCTGTAGGAACTCTTGGCGTGGGCTGCCGGCGCGAGGATTAGGGTAGCAAGGCAGATGGACAGTAGTACTCGGTAACGCATGGTAAACTCCTTACCCGTTGAGACACCCTTCGGAACAATAGATAGCACCAATCTGAACAGCACCGGAGTTTACACGTGCTTTTGTGTTTTTGGAATCCGTATTTATTACTGATTATTCGCTCTATGGTGCAGAATAGCCTCCGAATAGCCGTAGGTTTATTTGTTTCTATTAGAATACTCTTTGATTGTTTTCGGCAAATCTACGTAGTCCTCTACGGGAAAAACATGGCATCCCTTTTCGCAATGTCCGGCGCAGGCCATCCGACTCCCTGTCGTCATCGTCATGCGCTCTGTGGGCCATCTCCCCTTTTCCGCTTTTGACGCCAAATGGCAAATCCCCCGTCACGCTCCCTTTCAGAGGGGCGCAACGGGGGGCATATTGTCTTTAGGTTGTCGCGGCAATCGGCGCCCCAGACTAGGGCACCGGCACCACCTTGATATAGTCGCTGTAGACGATGGAATAGTTGCCCGCCCCGTCCAGGAACTGGGCGCGCACCGTCTGCGTGCCGCTCGGCAGGGGCAGCATGTAGGTGCGTGGCGTCACCACCGGTTCCCAGAGCGTCCAATGCGCACCGTCATTGCTGTAGCGCACAGACCGCACTCCGGACCCTGCACCGTCTGACCAGGTCAGTGTGAGGAAGACGTACGGCGTGGCCACTGTCGCCGCACCGTTGTTGATGATGATGGACCCCGTGGGGGCGGTGCCGTCCAGCAGGATGTAATCACTGTAGGTGACGGAACGGAAGTTGTTGATCTCCATGAACTGGACCCGGACCGTTTTGTATCCGTCCCCGGCCGGGAGCGTGTAGGGACGGGAGGCCTTCAGGGGCTCCCAGGACGTCCAGGTGGACCCGTTGTCGCTGAAGCGCATGCGCACCGCATTGGCCGACCAGGTAAGGCCCAGGGTGACCGCTGTGGCCTTGGTGGCGGACGCGCCGCTGTTGATGATGACGGACCCCGTGACGACCGGAATCGGCCCCTTGGAGACTGTCAAGTAGATCGCTCCCCCCAGACTGTACAGCGCGCCGCCATTGGGTGACTGGGAAATGACCAGTCCGGCGGGCACCGTGGGACTGTACTCGCGCGTGATGGTGCCCACCACCAGATTGGCGGCCACAATCAGAATGCCCGCGGCCTCCTCCGTTTCACCAACGACATAGGGCACCTGCACAGGCTCGGCGCCCATGGAAAGAAAGAGCGTCACAGTCGACCCGGAGTTCGCATAATCACCCGCCACCGGATTCTGGTCATAGATGTGCCCGGAGGGAATGGTTGCGCTGTAGCCCATGCTCACATTGCCGCCCACAAGACCCGCGCCCGAAAGGACAGGGGCCGCCTCGTCCTGCGTCAGGCCAATCACACTGGGAACCAGGGCAAGCTGCACATAGGTTCCCGACAGCGTCGCGGTCTGGCCTCCCACGATGGTGGTGGACCGGTCTCCCGAAGCCCTCCATCCGGCCGCGGGGCCGAAGTTGATGACGACCAGCCCGGGCGGCAGGTCGGTAAGGGTCGCGCCGCTGTTCTGGTAAGGTCCCGTTCCAATGCGCCACTGCGCACCGGCAGCCGCGGCGCCGGCCGGCAGAATGGTCACGGTCAGCGAACCGGTCGAAACAGTGGTCTGCGCTGTGGGGGCGGCGCTTGCGGAAAGCGACGCGCTTTGGGCATGGGCATGCGCGGGCACAATAAAGGTGCCTGCCAGCAGGAGGGCGAAGATAAGCAGTCTTAAACGCATAACGGATTCCTTTGGGTTTGGTCAACGCCGGGTCGCCGTTACCTGTTTCATCATGGACCCGCCCAATACTGTGTGCGGCCCAATATGTTGCAATTCTGCATAACGGCCAGTTGTCTATTGAAGATGCTGCTGTCTAACAACGCATTTGTCCGCCTTCTTCCCCCCGCCTCCCCTTTTCTTTGTGCCTGTCAGGACCGTTCCCAACTTTCGGAATGTCTCGTCGTTCCGTGCGGGAAGAGTCTGCAGGGTGCCCCTCGTGGTGCGCACAGAAGAAACCCCCCGTCCCGCTCCCTTTCGGGACTGCGGGACGGGGGGCGTATCGTCTTACGCTGGCGCGGCAATCCGCGCCTTCAGACTAGGGAACAGGCACGACCTTGATGTAGTCGCTGTACACGGCGGAGTAGTTGCCGGCCGCGTCAAGATACTGCACACGCACCGTCTGTGTGCCGCTGGGCAGCGGAAGCATGTAGGTCCGGGTCGTCGTGACCGGTTCCCACAGCGTCCAATGGGAACCGTCGTTGCTGAAGCGCATGGACCGGACGCCCGAACCCGCGCCGTCCGAATAGGTCAGGTTGAGGAAGACGTAAGGCGTCGCCACGGTCGCCGCACCGTTGTTGATCACAATCGATCCCGTCGGGACAGTGCCGTCCAGACGGATAAAGTCGCTGTAGGTGGTGGAACGGTTGCCGGCGATGTCAATGAACTGCACGCGAACCGTCTTGTACCCGTCTCCCGCCGGAAGCGTGTAGGCGCGGGTTGCTTTCAACGACTCCCAGGCGGTCCAGGTGGAGCCGTTGTCACTGAACCGCATGCGTACCGCATTGGCCGACCAGGTCAGGCCAAGCGTGACATTGACGCTGTTCGTGGAATAGGCGGCCTTGTTGATGAGAACCGAGCCCGTGATGACCGGCTGCGGCCCCTTGGACACGGTCAGGTCCACCGCCGTGCCCGGGGCGACCGACGCGCCCGAAATCGGCGTCTGGGTGATAACCAGGCCGGTCGGCACCTGGCTGTCGTACACCTTCGTAACAGTGCCGACCACCAGATTGGCGCCGACAATAATGATGCCCGCTGCTTCCTCGGTTTCGCCGATGACATAGGGAACGGTCACCGGGCAGGAGCCCGTCGAAATCACAAACGAAACGGCGCTGCCGTAGACCTGAGAACTGCCTGCCAGAGGATTCTGGCTGATGACCAAGCCCGCCGGAACCGTGTCGCTGCACTGCTGAGAGACTTGGCCCAGAACGAAATTCGCGCCGGTAAGTATCGAGCCTGCCGCGGCCTGCGTCTGCCCAACCAGGCTGGGTACGGTGACCATGGTCTGCGTGTAGGTGCCGCTGGCACTGGACGTCCCACCCGCCGTGATAGTGGCGGACTGGTCCACCGGCGTGTTCCAGCCGGCAACCGCCTTGAAGGTGATCGTGACCGAACCCACGGCCAGACCCGACACGGTCGCGCCGCTGTTCTGCCAGGCACCGGCACCGGCACGCCACTGCGCGCCCGCCGTCACCGCGCCCGCAGGAAGAAGCGTTACCGTCACCGATCCTGTGGTCGGTGCCGGCTTGTCTGTTGCGTCGCCGGGGAACGTGAGTGCGGTGATTTCGGCGAGGTTGGTGTATCCGTCCGTATCGCTGTCAAGCGACTCAATTGCGGCAAAATCGTAGTTGTGGTCCGAATAGGCCTTGCCGTAGTTGTTTCGGGTGGAATTGAGACTGGGATTCGAATTGACATGGCACAGGAGGCACGCGTCTATGCGCGTCACCCGCGCGGCCGGATAGGTGCCTTCGAATGCGGTCAAGTAGTCTTGAAGGGCAAAAGACGGAGTAGTTGCCAGGAGGGCAACGGCGCATGCCAGCAGGAACAATCGTACAGACAAATGTAAACGCATGGTGTTCTCCTCGTTTGGTTCGCGCTTCAGTTGATGCCATCAATCTCTTCAATCACGATAAGCATCATATCGTACCCCGACCGGAAGGTCCCTGCCCTCAGGAAAGAATCCCCCTTTATCGGCTGCCCTTGGTGGAAAAACAATGATGACGGCACACTCTTAAGGGGATATTACGGGCCTATTGCATAATTCATGGGCTTCGTTGTCACGATATCGCTTCGGCCTTCAAGGAAAGACCCTCGACAGGACCACCCGGAAACATCCCCTCCATAGTCCCGGAAAGTGGACCTCGAGCGTTCCGCATGCTCGCTCATATTGCGCCTGTTTGACCGGCGTAGGCTTCGTGGTGCGCGCAAAAGAAATCCCCCGTCCCGCTCCCTTTCGGGACTGCGGGACGGGGGACGCATCGTCTTACGCTGGCGCGGCAATCCGCGCCGTCAGACTAGGGAACAGGCACGACCTTGATGTAGTCGCTGTACACGGTGGAGTAGTTGCCCGCCGCGTCCAGGTACTGCACGCGCACGGTCTGGTAGCCGCTGGGCAGCGGAAGCATGTAGGTCCGGGTCGTCGTGGCCGGCTCCCACAGCGTCCAATGGGAACCGTCATCGCTGAAGCGCATGGACCGGACGCCCGAACCGGCGCCGTCCGAATAGGTCAGGTTGAGGAAGACGTAAGGCGTCGCCACGGTCGCCGCACCGTTGTTGATCACAATCGATCCCGTCGGGACAGTGCCGTCCAAGCGGATAAAGTCGCTGTAGGTGACGGAGCGGTTGTTGGCGATGTCAATGAACTGCACGCGAACCGTCTTGTACCCGTCTCCTGCCGGAAGCGTGTACGCCTTGTTCGGATGCACCGACTCCCAGGCCGTCCAGGTGGAACCGTTGTCGCTGAAGCGCATCCGCACCGCGTTGGCCGACCAGGTCAGCGACAGCGCGACCGTGGCGGTCTTCGTGTTGGCGGCACCGCTGTTGATGATGATCGAACCCGTGACGACGGGCTGCGGTCCCTTGGAAACAGTCAGGTCCACGGCGGAGCCGGGAGCAACCTGGGTGCCAGAAGTCGGCGACTGGGAGATCACCAGGCCGGCGGCAACCGTCGGACTGAATTCCTGCGTGATCGTGCCGACCACGAGATTGGCGGCGACGATGAGGATGCCCGCGGCTTCCTGGGTTTCACCGATGACATAGGGAACCGTCGCAGGCTCCACGCCCTTGGAAACGGTCAGGTCAACGGCCGTGCCGGGCAACACCGAGGTGCCACCAACCGGCGTCTGGTCAATAACCGAGCCGGTCGGAACGGTCGGGCTGTAGGCCTCTACGATGCTGCCGACGATGAGACCGGCACCGGTGATCGCTGTGGAGGCGTCTGCCTGGGTCTGACCCACAACGTTGGGCACGAGCACGGGCTGCGGTCCCTTGGACACGGTCAGATCAATATGTGTGCCGAGGGCCACGTAGGTGCCGGCCGGTGTCATCTGGTTGATGACGCTGCCTGCGGGGACGGTCGGGTGATACGTCTGAACCACATTGCCCAGTGCCAATCCCGCGGAAGTGAGGGCCGTGGTTGCGGAGGCCTGAGTCTGACCGACGACATTCGGCACCAGCGCAAGCTGCACGTAGGTGCCGGTGGCTGTGGCTGTCGCGCCCGCAGTAATGGTGGGCGCCTGGTCAGCAGGCGTCGTCCAGCCGGTGACCGGCTTGAAGTTGATGCCCACCGAACCGGCAGCCAGCCCGGTAACGGTCGCGCCGCTGTTCTGGTAGGCTCCGGTTCCAACGCGCCACTGCGCGCCCGCAGAAACGGCACCGGCCGGAAGAATGGTCACGGTCAGCGATCCGGTTGTCGGCGTGGGCTTGTCCGCCGCGTTGCCGGGGAAAGTCAGCGCGGTGATTTCCTGAAGATTGGTGAACCCATCTCCGTCACTGTCAAGATTTGCAACGTTACCGAAGTTGTGACTGTTGCTTCGGAACGCCGTGCCGTAGGCATTGCGGGCGGAGTTGCTGTTGGGATTGGCGTTTACGTGGCAGAGCTGACACACATCAATCCTTGAACCCACGGCCGCCGGATAGGTGCTCTCGAAATTGGAGAGATAACCCGAAACGGCGAACGCGGGAGCGCTCGCCAGCATGGCAATGGCACATGCCAGCAGGAACGAGGAAACAAGAAAACGTGAACGCATGATATTCTCCTTATAGGTTCAAGTTGCGGTTGCAAGCATCAATCATTCCAATTGCGACAAGTATTGGATTTTGCCAGAATTTCCAAGTTTTTGACATCAGGAATCAACCCTGATTTATGATGGGGAAACTGCGGAGAACTTGGTATGGAATAGGGTCTTGTGAGGGGTTTTCCTTAGAAACCACAACAGGGTCAACCAGCCGATATGCTTCCATAGGCTGCGAAAACCGCTCCGGGCCACAGTTCTGCCCGTTGCCACGCATCGGGTCTGCGCGCTGAAAAGCGAGGCCCCCGTCCCGCTCCCTTTTGGGGATGCGGAACGGGGGGCAGAAACTTTTACCACTTGTCGAAATGGACTCTCGTCAGGCTATGCGGCCTGAAGGAGTATGTAGTCGTTGTAGACGGCGGAACGATTGCCGGCAGCATCGCGGTACTGCACCCGGACGGTGTTGTATCCGACCGGCCCAGCCAGCACCCATGCCTTGCTCGTCGCCACCGGTTCCCAGGCGGACCAAGTGGCGCCGTCATTGCTGAAGCGCATGTACTGCACCCCGGATCCGGCGTCAGCCGAGGTCAGGGAAAGGGTCACGGCCGTGCTGACCGTCGTCGGGGCGCCGTTATTGATCTTGATCGAACCCGTGGGGGCGACACTGTCAACAATGATGTAGTCGCTGTACACGACCGAGCGGTTGTTGGCGATGTCGATAAACTGCACCCGCACCGTCCGGTATCCGTCTCCGGCGGGCAGTGTGAAGAGCTTGGTGGCCCGCAGGGATTCCCACGCCGTCCAGGTGGAACCGTTGTCGCTGAAACGCATCCGCACCGCGTTGGCCGACCAGGTCAGGGACAGGGACACGTTGGCGCTGTTGGTGGCCCATGCGCCCTTGTTGATGAGAATGGAGCCCGTGATTACCGGCTGCGGCCCCTTGGACACGGTCAGCAGGACCGCCGTGCCGGTCGCCACATAGCCGCCCGCCGACGGTGACTGGCTGATGACCGAACCCGAGGGCACTGTGTTGCTGTATTCATTGGAAATGGTGCCCACCACCAGGCTGGCACCCAGAATCTGTGTGGATGCTGCGGCCTGGGTCTGGCCCACAACGTTGGGAACCAGCGCAAGCTGCACATAGGTTCCCTGTGCCGTGGCCGAACCGCCCGCCGTGATGCTGACAATCTGGTCGGCCGGCGTGGTCCATCCGGTAACAGCCTTGAAGTTGATGGTGACATCACCCACGGCCAAACCGGAGACGGTCACGCCGCTGTTCTGGTAGGCACCGGCGCCCACGCGCCACTGTGCGCCCGCCGAAACGGCACCGGCCGGCAAAATGGTGACAGTCACTGAACCGGTAGATGCCACCGGATGGTCTGTTGCATCGCCAGGGAAGGTGAGCGCGGTGATTTCGGCCAGATTGGTATATCCGTCGCCGTCGCTGTCGAGACCCTCAATGGCGGCAAAATTGTGGCCGGCCGACCGGAAAGCCGCGCCAAAACTGTTTCGGGCCGAGGACACATCAATATTGGTGTGGCACGTGATGCAGTCGTCAAGCTTGGTCCCCACCACGGCGGGGTAGGTGGTTTCGAGAAGGGAATACCACGTGTCGTTGGCATGGGCCGGAAGGACGAAGGCGCATGCCAGCAGGAATGAAACAACAAACAGACGCACTCTCATAAAACGCTCCTTTTCTTGGTGCCCACCAGGGCAGGTCCACGGTTGAACTTCTCACTGTCAAACAAAGCTTACACGCCTTCCGGGCATGCTGGCCTCAGGGATAAACCCCCTTCTTGTGAATGACTTGGACACGGAAAAACACGCGTCTTCCCGCTGGAAACACCTGTCTTTCGCCATATCCACCCCTGCGTGGCAGGGGTGGGCTCCGTGGCCCGCGTTCCCTTCAGAAACGCGGGCCAATGTGATGTCCTTCTGCGGGAGGAGGATTTTCATGGTGCTTTGCAACCCGGTTACGCCACGCCCAGCAACCCGAGAAGGCCCTCGCCCAGCATGTACAGGCTGCCGATGCTGTTTATGATGCTGTCAAAGGTGAGCGGTCCGCCCGTGCAGCCAAGAGCTGCACAGCCGCCGGCCTGCGGCCCCGTCGAGACGACCAGGTTCACCGTTGCCCCGGACACAAGTGTCGTGCCCGCCGCCGGATCCTGGCTGATGACAGACCCCGCCGGGATGGTGTCGCTGGACGCGTTGGTGATTTGACCAACACCCAGACGCACACCATTGAGCGCGGTGGTCGCCTCATCCTGGGTCAGGTTCACCACGTTCGGGACGGTCACGGAAAGCGACACGGGGCCGAGCGAAATGACCAGCGCCACCGTGGCACCCGCCTCGGCCGCGGCACCCGCCGCAGGCGTCTGCGAGATGACACCGCCCGCAGGCACTGTCGCGCTGTGGGCCTGCGTCACCGTGCCCACAACAAACCCGGCCGCGGCAATCGCAGCCGTTGCCTCAGCCTGTGTTTGACCGGCGACGTTCGGAACGGTGGCGGGGGCGGGCCCCTGCGACACCACCAGCCCGACCGCCGACCCGGAGAGAGCCGTGGCGCCGCCCTCAGGGGACTGGGAGATCACCGTGCCGGAAGGAACGGTGTCGCTGTGCTGCTGGCTGATGGTTCCCACCACCAGGCCCGCGCCGGTAATCGCGGTGGACGCCGCCGCCTGGGTCTGGCCGACCACATTCGGAACGGTGACCGGCTGCGGTCCCTGCGACACCACCAGCGACACCGCCGTGCCGGGAAGGACCGAGGCGCCCGCTTCCGGCGTTTGGGAAATGACGCTGCCTGAGGGCACCGTCGCACTGTATGCTTGACTGATGCTTCCCACGACCAAACCGGTACCGGTGATTGCGGTGGACGCCGCCGCCTGGGCCTGTCCAACAACATTGGGAACCGTCACCGGCTGCGGTCCCTGGGAGACCACCAGCGACACCGCCGAACCTGGACTAACCGAAGCGCCCCCCACCGGGCTTTGGGAGATAACGCTGCCCGAGGGAACGGTGGCGCTGTACGCTTGGCTGACAGTGCCCAAGACAAGGCCCGCGCCGGTGATCGCAGTCGATGCCGCCGCCTGGGTCTGGCCCACCACATCAGGCACCGTCACCGGTTGCGGGCCCTGGGAAACCACAAGCGCCACGGCCGAACCCGGGACGGCCAACGCGCCTCCCGCGGGATTCTGGGAGATAACTGTGCCTGCTGGCACAGTGGGGCTGTACTGCTGCGTGACCGCGCCTAGAATGAAGCCCGCACCGGTGATCGCAGTCGATGCCGATGCCTGGGTCTGGCCCACCACATCGGGCACGGACACCGGCTGCGGCCCCTGGGACACCACGAGCGCCACGGCCGAACCTGCGGCCACCTGGCCGCCCGCCGCCGGCATCTGCGAAATCACCGAACCCGAGGGAACGGTGGGGCTGTATTCCTGCGTGACCGTTCCAACAACCAGGCCTGCGCCGGTAATGGCTGTGCCTGCGGCCGCCTGGGCCAGCCCCGCCACATTGGGCACCGTAACGAGTCCCGGTCCCGTGGAAATCACCAGCGCCACGGCCGAACCGGGAGCCACCGATGCGCCTGCCGAGGGCGTCTGGGAAATGACATCACCGGCCGGAACGGTTGGATTGGACTGCTCTGTAACTACGCCCAGGCTCAGGCCCGCGTTTGTAAGGGCGGTCACGGCCGCCGCTTGGGCCAAGCCCACCACGTCGGGCACGGTAACAGGCACGGGACCCAGCGAGATCACCAACGCCACCGCGCTTCCCACATTCACCGAGCTGCCTGCGATGGGGTTCTGAGAAATGACGCTTCCGGCGGGAACCGTCGGGCTGTTCTGCTGCGTAATGTTGCCAACCGTCAGGCCTGCGGCCGTGAGGGCCGTGCCCGCCGCCGCCTGCGTAAGACCCGTCACGTCCGGGACGACAACCTGCACCGGACCCAGTGAGATCACCAATGCCACCGCCGAACCCAGGTTCACCGAGCTGCCCGCCGTGGGGTTCTGGGAAATGACGTCCCCGACGGGAACCGTCGGGCTGTTCTGCTGCGTAATGTTGCCAACCGTCAGGCCTGCGGCCGTGAGGGCCGTGCTCGCCGCCGCCTGCGTCAGGCCTGCCACATCGGGGACAACAACCTGTGCCGGCCCCAGCGAGATCACCAATGCCACGGCCGAACCCACATCCACAGAGGTGCCTGCGGTGGGGGTTTGGGAGATCACGTCCCCGACAGGAACTGTCGGGCTGTTCTGCTGCGTAACTGTGCCGAGAATCAGGCCTGCACCGGTGATGGCCGTACCGGCCGCCGCCTGGGCAAGACCCACGACATCGGGCACCAATACCTGCGCCAGCGCGTAGGTCCCCGTCGCGGTGGCAGTCCCGCCGTCGGTGATGGTCGCCGTCTGGTCGGCCGGGGCCGTCCATCCGGCAATGGGCTTGAACTGAATGCTTTGATCGCCGACAGCCAGACCGGTGACGGTGTCACCGCTGTTCTGATATGCGCCGCCCGGCCCCACGCGCCATTGCGCGCCTGCCGTGACTGCGGCCGCCGGCAGGAGTGTCACCGTCAACGACCCTGTGGGTGCGACAGCGGGATGATCCGTGGGGTCTCCGGGGAGCGTAAGCGCGGTGATCTCCTGGAGGTTCGTGAAACCGTCGCCGTCACTGTCCAGATTCTCGATCGCCGCGAAGTCGTGACCGGCCGCCTTGAACGCCGCGCCAAAAACGTTACGCGTCGGCGGTGAGGTGTGGCACAGAATGCAGTCATCAATACGCGAATTGACGGCTGCCGGGTAGGTGCTTTCAAAAAGCGCGTACCAGGTGTCATTTGCCCAGGCCGAGGATACCGCGAACAAAATCGCCGCGCAGGTCATTAGTATGGTCCGGTTTCGCATGTCGGTTTCCTTTCAGTTGGCGTCAGCACAAAGCTGGGCGATGTAGCGAACACAAGGTTCTCGAACAAAAATCCGCAAAACACTCTCTCGCACAAAAATCACGGGCTTATTACGCAGGCCCGTGGGCGAATTCCCGCACTCAACTGGGGATGCGGGAGAAAAACCACGCAGGTCGCAGGGATGCGGGCGGAGCGACAAAGCCGCAATGACACATGCGTCCCGGCACGCCCACAAGTGCGGGCCTGCCGGAACGCCGGTCCAGATTCCGTTGGTTGAAACCCCTGTACTAAAACTTTCGGCGGGCCAGCAACTGCAGGACAGCCAGGCTGAGCCCCGTCACAAAAAGGTCACCAAGCACCTTGGCGAGGCTGCCGGGCGAGAAATCCCCCTTTTGGCAGCTCAGTCCGGCGCAACCGCCGGGCTGGGTGTTTGACGTTGCGTTCGGATTGTCCGCCCCATTGCCGGGGAAGGTCAATGCGGTAATCTCCTGCAGGTTCGTGAATCCGTCCCCGTCGGAGTCGGCGGCCTCAATGGCCTTAAAGTCAAAATTGGCACTCTTCAATGCGGCGCCATAACTGTTTCTGACCGGCGGTGCGACGTGGCAAAGGGTGCACGCATCGATGCGCGTGCCCACGGCGGCGGGATAGGCCTGCTCAAAGGCGGCCTTGTACGCGCTGGTCGCGTGTACCGGCAGGGCAAACACACACACCGCCAGAATGGCTAGGAAACAAGAACGCATCCGCATGATCGTTTTCTCCAGTTTTATAACTATACAACAATACCATACCCTCTCGTCACTCGGGACGAAACGCATCGGGCTGTTTGTTCAGCGGGGTCGGTTTCTCTCGCTCGGCGTGAGCGGCGCAAGTCCGATAATCCACCATACCGCCCGAATTTGGATCCATTACATAGTTTCATTTCACAACTTCCAAACCGTCGGTTTCTTGCGGCCTATGACTTGCGGCGGGCCATCACCATCAGGGTGACCAGGCTGAGACCGGGCAGAAACAAATCGCCCAACATTTTCAAAATGCCGTCGGGCGTAAAGGAAGCCTGTTTGCCGCCCAGGCAGGTGCAGCCGGTGCTTTGCGGACCTGTGGAAACAGTAAGATTAATCAATGAGCCGGGCACGGCCAGCGTCGCCGCGGCGGGAATCTGACTGATAACCGAGCCTGACGCCACGGTGTCGTTGGCCGCGTTGTTGACCAGGCCCACGGTGAAGCCGGCGGCCACGATGGCGGCGGTGGCCGCGTCCTGCGTCAACCCCGTCACATCCGGCACGGCCACGGGTTGCGGACCCTGGGAGAGCACCAGTGCAACCGCCGATCCGGCGGCCGCCTGCGCATTCGCCGAAGGGGTCTGACTGGCCACCTGGCCCGCAGGCACGGTGGAGCTGTATTCCTGCGTTATATTCCCCACCAGCAAGCCCGCGCTGACGATGGAGGCGGCCGCGGCGGCCTGCGTTTGGCCGGTCACATCGGGCACCGCAACCGGGCCGGGCCCCTGCGAAATGAGCAGACCCACCGCTGAGCCGGGAGCAGCCTGCGCGCCCGCAACAGGAGTTTGGGTAATAACCTCACCGTTTGGAACCGTGGCGTCGTGGCGCTGCGTCACAGCGCCTACCACCAGCCCGGCCCCCGTAATGGCGGAGGAGGCGGCAGCCTGGGTCTGGCCCACCACATTGGGAACAGTCACCGGCTGGGGGCCTTTGGATACCGTCAGCGCCACAGCCGAACCGGCCGTGGCGGTCCCGCCCGCCGCAGGCGTCTGGCTGATTATCTGACCGGAGGAAATGGAGGCATTGTACACCTGCGTAACGGTTCCCACCGTCAAGCCCGCCGCCGTGAGGGCCGTGGCCGCCGCAGCCTGTGTTTGTCCTACCACATTGGGAACGGTCACCTGCTCCGCCGTGTAGGTTCCCGTCGCCGTCCCGGTTTGACCCGTCGTGATGGTAACCGTTTGACTGGCCGGCGTCGCCCAGCCGACAACCGCTTTGAATTGCACCGTGACCGAACCGGCCGCCAAGCCGGCGACCGTGGCGCCGCTGGGCTGGTAGGCGCCGCTGGACCCCACGCGCCACTGCGCGCCCGCAGTCACGGCCGCCGCCGGGACAAGCGTCACCGTCAACGACCCCGTGGTCGCCGTGTAGGTTCCCGTCGCTGTCGCCGTGTGACCCGTCGTGATGGCAATTGTTTGATCCCCGGGAGTCACCCATCCCGTGACGGCCTTGAATTGAACCGTGACCGAACCGACCGCCAGGCCGGTGACCGTGGCGCCGCTGGCCTGATAGGCACCGCTGAGCCCCACGCGCCATTGCGCGCCCGCGGTCACCGCCGCCGCCGGCACGAGCGTAACCGTCAATGACCCCGTGGCCGCCGCCGGATGGTCTGCCGCGTTGCCGGGAAAGGTGAGCGCCGTGATTTCGGCCAGGTTGGTAAAGCCGTCGCCGTCCGAATCGGCAGCCTCGATGCTGGCAAAGTTGTGCCCCGCATTGGCATAGGCGGTGCCATAACTGTTTCTGGCGGGCGCACTGGTGTGGCACAGCGTACAACTGTCAATGCGGGTTCCAACAGCCGCCGGGTAGGTGCTCTCAAAGCTGGACAAATGACTGGGGGTAGCCGTTGCCGGCAAAGCTGCAAGCACACAAAACACAATGACACTTGTTGCTGCAAACAGTTTCATGGAAATCTCCCTGTGGTTGCTCGGAATCTCGGCGTTAAAGTTAACGCGGCCTGTGGCGAAAAAATTCGCGTACCTGCCAACTTGTGAAGGGGAACGCTCCAGCACTCGTCCTTGGCGACACGCTAAAGTACACTGATGCGTTCTTCTTGTTGAAATAGATTCCGGTATCAGTAAGCAAGAAGATGCTCTGCCAAGCCATGCGGCGAGACATGGCGTTTCACCGCCGTTGCTTACCCCTTGGGAAAGCAAATGCGGCTCGGCTCTTTTCACTGTTCTTGTACGACTTTTATGGAGCCACCAGCTTTATATAGTCGTTATAAACTACGGAGTAGTTGTTTGCCCCGTCGAGATACTGCACACGCACCGTGTGGTAACCCAGCCCGGCGGGCAGGGTGTAGGCACGGGTGGCCGTCTGCGGCATCCAGGCGGTCCAGTGCGCGCCGTCATCGCTGAAGCGCATCCGCGACACCTGGGCGCCGCTGTCCGACCACGTCAGTTTCAGCGTCACCGACTGCGTCGTCGTTGTGGCCGCACCGTCGTTGATGATGATCGTGCCCGTGGGCGGTGTCTGGTCCAGCCGAATGTAGTCGCTGAATATGGCGGACTTATTGTTCAGCTTGTCGATGTACTGCACCCGAACCGTCTTGTGGCCGTCTCCGGAGGGCAGCGTCCAGGTCTTGGTCACCGCGAGTGATTCCCAAGCCGTCCAGGTGGAGCCGTCGTTGCTGAAGCGCATCCGCACCACGCCCGTCCCGTCGCCGCCCGCCCAGGTCAGGGACAGCGTCACCAACGGGTTGTTGGTCGCGGAGCGGTTGTTGTTGATGATAATCGAACCCGTCATCGGGGGTGCGGCGCCCTTGGAGACCACCAGATTCACGGCGCTGTTGTAGATCGCCTCGGAATTCGCAGTTGGATTCTGGCTGATGACCAGACCCGCCGCCACGGTGGCACTGTACTGCTCCGTCACCGTACCCGTGGTCAGATGTGCGGCAGTGAGCGCTGTGCCGGCCGCCGACTGTGACAGTCCGACCACGTTCGGCACCGTCACCGGGCATGGGCCTGTGGACACCACCAGAGCCACCGCACTGCCGTGGGGAATGATTTGGTTTGCCGTGGGAGTCTGACTGATGACCAGGCCCGCCGCAACCGTATTGCTGCATTGCTGCGTCACCGCGCCCGTGGTCAGGTTAACATTGGCAAGGGCGGTGCCCGCGGCGGACTCGGTCATGCCAACCACATTGGGAACATTCACGGGCGCCGGACCGAGGCTGACCGTGATGTTCACCGCCGTGCCCACCGGTTCAACACTGCCCGCATTGATACCTTGAAGCAACACCGTGCCCGAGGGAACGGAGCTGCTGTACACCTCCATGACCTGTCCCACCGCCAATCCGGCGTCGTCGAGGGCGCTCTGCGCGTTCTCCTCAACCATGCCGACCACATTGGGAACTATCGTGAGGGTGAAGGCCGACACGCCCGGACCCTCCGCCGTCACCGTGCCCGCCCCGTTGCGCGCCGTGACGGCAAAGGTGTAATAGGTGTCGAATACAAGTCCGGTAACGGCGATGGCTCCCCAGGCGGAAGCCGTCCGGTACACCGCCGACGCGCCCAGCGCGCCGTTTGCCTGCACCCACGCATTTGTGGTTGTGCAGCGGATGGCATACTCCGTTGTCGCGGAGTTGCCGTCGCCCGTGCCCGTCGAGACACTGAGTGACGTGGTCGTGGGCCCGTTCAAGGTCGGCGCCGTTGGCGTGTTTGCCAGCGTCCACGAGGAGAATACGTTTGTCTTCGCACTGTCGCCGCCGCTGCCGGTGGCGGCCACCTGGAAAGCGTACTGCGTGCTTGCCGTCAGGCTGCCCTGAGGATAGGACGTGACGCCCGAGGCCGTTGTGGTGCGCAGCGTTGTCGGCGCCGCAGAACCCGGGTCGGACCAGACCTTGAACCCTGTCTCGTCATACGAGTTGTCGGTCCAGGTCCAGGTGATGGTGCTGGCCCCTATGGCCGTGGACCCGGGATTGGTCGGCGGCGCGGGCGGCTGATAGACCAGCCTGAAGTCACCCTTTCCCCAGCCGTCCCAGGGCATGGCAAACCAGCGGCTGCGCTGCTGAAACGGGGTGATGGCGGGACTGTACAGCAGCCGCATCCGCCAATGATAGGTGCCGTTTGCAAGTCCGGAGATCAATTGGTTGAACGGGGCTCCTGCCACGCCGGTGCTGGTCCACGAGGCGGTCTTCACTGTGCCTGTTCCGTTGAAAGCCGTTTGGTACGGCTTCAGTTCGCATTCGAGCTTCGCTTTGCCGCGGCCAAAGGGGGTGCGCCCCTTCGCCGCCAGACGGGCACTGTCCTTTGGCATCAGACCCATGGGCGCAACTTCAACCGAGTCGTCTCCGCGCCGCTGACGGGGGTTCAAATTCAGCCCCCGGCCGGCCTCGCCATTGCCATAGTACAGGACCGCCAATCCCTCATCGGTTTCCCCGCTGTCATAGTACGGAGCGCCCACGATAACGTCGGCATAACCGTCCCCGTTCACGTCCCCCGCTGTGGACACGGAATAGCCGAATTGGGCGTCGGCCTGGTTGCTTTCCGCCGCCCAGGCGGGCGTCGCGGACAGACCCGAAGCCGATCCGTGATAGACGAAAGCCTTTCCCTCACCGCTTTGGCCATTGCTGTAACCCGGAGCACCCACAATAACATCGGCATAACCGTCCCCGTTCACATCCCCAGCCGTCGACACGGACACACCAAAGCGGTCCCCGGCCTGGTCGCCATACACACTCCAGGGGGAGGCTTGAGGTCCTGTTGGGGAGCCGTACCAGACATCCACCCGGCCCATCTGGGACCCGGACACTTTGAAGTGGGACGCGCCGACGATCACATCGGCGTAGCCGTCACCGTTCACGTCCCCTGCCGCGGAAACAGACTCGCCATAGATCGTGTTCGCCACGCCGCCATAGGCCGACCAACTGGGGGAGGCGGACGGACCCGACGCGGATCCGTAGTAAATGAAGACGGCGCCCTCATCCGTAAGTGTGTGGTCATAGCCGGTTGCGCCGACGACCACATCAGAGTAGCCGTCGCCGTTCACGTCCCCCGCCGTGGACACCGACCAGCCCAGCTTGGCAACGGCCTGGTTCCCTTCCACGCGCCAACTATAGGCGCTGGAAAGGCCCGATGCGGAGCCATTAAACACAAAGGCCGCCCCTTCCTGGCTTTGGCCGTCCGTGTATAAGTAGTCTCCGATTATCACATCGGCGTAGCCGTCGCCGTTCACATCCCCGGCGCTCGACAGGGAGAATCCAAATTGGACTCCGGACCCGTCGGACTCTTTTGTCCAGTCGGCGGTCAATGACAGTCCCGATGCAGACCCGTAATATGCATACACCTTGCCTCTGGTGCCGTTCGCCCCGATAATTACATCGGAATAGCCGTCGCCGTTCACATCCCCCGCCGTCGCCACGGACTGGCCAAACCAGGCACCGCTGGCGCCGCCGGTGGCCTGCCAGTTGGCTGTGGCGGACAGGCCGGATGCAGACCCATGGTATACAAATGCGGCACCCTCTTCCGTCTGGCCGTTGTCGAAGCGCTGCGCGCCCACGATCACATCGGCATAGCCGTCGCCGTTCACATCCCCCGCCGAGGCGACGGAATAGCCAAACCGGGCATTGGCCTGATTGCTTTCCGCCGTCCAGTTGGCTGCGGCGGAAAGTGTGGACGCAGACCCGTAGTACACGAACGCCCGGCCTTCGTCCGTCTCGCCGTTGTCATAGAAGGGTGCGCCCACAACCACATCGGCAAAACCATCGCCGTTCACGTCGCCCGCCGTAAAGACGGCATATCCGAACTTGGCCCCAACCTGGTCGCTTTCGGCCGTCCAACTGGCCACAGCGGACGGACCGGAGGAGGACCCGTAATAGACATAGACCCGGCCCTCGTCGGTCTGGCCGTTGTCATAGGTGGGTGCGCTCACGATCACGTCGGCGTAGCCGTCGCCGTTCACATCCCCCGCCGTCGCCACGGACCAGCCGAAGTTTGCCCCGGCCTGGTTGCTTTCCGCCGTCCACGCGGCAGTGGCGGCAGTCCCTTTTGACGACCCGAAATACACATAGGCGCGGCCCTCGTCGGTCTCGCCGTTGTCATAGCCGTACGCGCCCACGATGACATCGGCATATCCGTCCCCGTTCACATCACCGGCCGTGGACACAGAGCAGCCAAAATAGGCGCTCGCCTGTCCGCCGTCTATCGTCCGCAACGGTGTGCCGCCCAGGCCGGAGGCGGAGCCGGAATACACGTAGACCCGGCCCTCGTCGGCCAGAGTGTTGTCATAATAAGGCGCACCAATAATCACATCGGCATAGCCGTCGCCGTCCACATCGCCCGCCGTCCCCACGGACGCCCCAAAACTGGCACCGGCCTGGTTGGACTCCGCGGTCCAGCCCGCCGATGCCGCAAGGCCGCCCGCTGAACCGTAGTATACGAAGGCCCGCCCCTCATCGGTCTGTCCGTTGTCGTAGGCATCCGCGCCGACAATCACGTCGCTAAACCCGTCCCCGTTCACGTCGCCCGCAGTGGAAACCGACACGCCAAAATCGGAATTGGCCTGGTTGCTCTCGGCGGTCCAGTTGGCGGTGATGGAGAGGCCCGATGCCGATCCGTGATACACGTATACCCGCCCTTCGTTTGTCTGGCCGTTGTCATAGTAGAGCGCGCTCACGATGACATCGCTGTACCCATCGCCGTTCACGTCGCCCGCCGTCGCCACGGACCAGCCAAAATAGGCGCCGGCCTGGTTGCTTTCCGCGGTCCAATCGGGCTTGTCCGACAAGCCGGTGGCCGAACCATAATGGACAAAGGCACGCCCCTCATCGGTCTGACCGTTGTCATAGGTGGGCGAACCGATAATGACGTCGCTGTAGCCGTCGCCGTTCACATCCCCCGCCGTCGCCGCGGACCACCCAAAATAGGCATTGGCCTGGTCGCTCTCGGCCGTGCAGGCGGCACTGGTCGCGAGGGGATCAATGGTGACGGGAAAGGCCGCGCCCGCCGTGTCCACGCGCAGTTCAAGGTCGGTCCGGTTCTCAAGCGTCATGACGGCGGAAAGTTCCCTGCCTGACGCGTCCGTGGCGCGCAATTTGCCGTAGTGCATCACCCCCACACCGCCCGGGCTCAGAAACTCCACCGTCTGGCCGTCCGCCACCATGTCCGCCGACAGGTCACCGCGCACGCCCATGCGCACCACAAGGGTATCTCCCGAAGCAGGGGCCTGGTAAATGGTAAACCCCTGCTCCAGACCGGAGGCGCTGTTCACATACCACTCCGCCAGCCCGTCGCGTTCAAAGGTGATCCGGTTTCCCTCGGTGCAGGTGTCACGCACCGGGGTTGCCGAAACGGCGTCGCCAAGACCGCCAACGCTGACCAGTTCCAGCCCCCAGGTCCATCCGGCAGCGTCCCCTGCGCGGCGCACCACCCGCGGACCCGCAGTGGTGAAATAAGTGCGCAGGTTCTGCGCCCGGTTCGGCGCCTGCCACGCCGCGCCCAGTCCCGGAATGGAGCTTTCCTCCTGCCAGGTCACATTGTATTCCGACGCGGCAATGCTCTTCTGGGCCCTGGACCACCAGTCTTGGGGCACATTGCCGGCGGGCACCGATGGAGCCTGCCCCACCCCGTGGGCGGGCGCGGCTGGTTTTCCCCATGCCGTGCCAATGCCCAGAAATGTTGCCGCACAGAGTACATGGAGTCCCACCCTGCCCGCCGAATAGTGCATGTCAAGAGCCTCTCTTCCACTTGTGTGGCACGGGCCTTGTCCCACCTCTGCCACTACCCTTATACCAGTCTCTCAAAATACAACCTGCCCAATTGACCGATAAAGTGTATCACAATGGATGCCTTTTGGGAATAGTTGTTTTTTTACTGCCTGACCCGCCTTTCCCTCACCGGCGGCAGTGACAGGCTGGGGCTGTTCCGGGCTTTAATACAGAAAGGCCGTGCCTGGTTGTGTCGGAACACTTAACCAGGCACGGCCTGCCGAAACGTAGCACTTAATTTATGCGCCAACCCTGCTGTCTAAAAAATGATGTCAGTGGCAGGCGACGCACTTTACGCTGGTGTTCATGATGTGCGGGGCGCGGTAGGGCACGCCGCCGGGGTGGCACAGGCCGCAGTTGCCATAGAGGCCCAGGACATGCGGTGATGCAATCGCCTTGGAATGCTCAATTTCCTGGTGGCATTCGGTGCAGCCGCTGTCGCGCGGCGGATAGTGGCAGTTGATGCAGTGTCGGTTGAGCGGCTCGGCCCATCCGCCGGAACCGTGGCTCGTGGGCTCGGCGTGCTGGTGGCAACGCACGCAGAAGTCCTCCTCGTGGCAGGCAACGCACTTCTGGCGGTCCCACTCGGCGCGCATGCCGTGGGTGCGGTTGCGCCAGGCAATGTCGTGACTCTTGGGCGGATTCTTGCGGTGGCATTCCTCGCAGGAGCTTTCCTTGTCGTGGCAGATGTAGCAGAACCCAAGGTCGCGCTGCGACTGGCGGCCGTGAAGGGTTTCCCACATTTGCGGATTGTCGTGCGGAAGGCGCGTGCCGCGATAGGTCTTGGGCTTGACGTTCTTGTTCAGTTCGGCGTGGCAAACGGAACAGTCGGTCTTGTCCGGCGCATTCTTGGTGTGACAGTCCAAGCACCACTTCATCCGATCGGCAACGGGGGCCAGGATGGCCTTGTCCGGATCGGTGTGGCAGGTGGCGCATTCAACATTCTTGTCCGTGTGCGCTTTATGGTTGAACTTGACATCGCCGCCGAGGAGCTTGGGCAGGGAATCGACCTTCTGATCGGGGCGGGTGTGGCAGAAATTGCACTTGTCGTCGGGCTTGGCCGTGTCAAAGTCGTGGCACGTGGTGCACAGCTCATGGTTGGGCATGGCCGGCTCACCCTTGTCATTCGCCGCATGGCAGTCGGCACAGGCGAGACTTTCCTTGGCATGCGCCTTGTGCGGCGCTTTTATGCCGCGATCCTGGCGGGTGCCGTGCATGGACGTGAAGGTGGCGCATGCCCCCAACAGCACGGCCATCAGAATGGCCGCCAACCAGCGTTTTCCGGTCTGCTGAAACATTTCCGGTTCTCCTACTCGGCGCTCAGAAACGAACGGTATAATCGGCCTGCACGCGCCAGATCGGCGAATAGGGCCCGTCATCTTTTTCGTACATAACCCTGCCATTCAGGTCCTGGTCAGGCGTGACGGCCCACTTGGCCTTGAGATAAACGCTATAAATGTTCTCCCGCGACTGCACTTCATACTTGCCGTAGAAGTACATCAGCGGGTTGTAGCCCTGCAGCAGTCCCGGGGCAAACCAGACCCGCGCCATGTCGAGCAGCGCCAGCGACTGGTCGTACTTCGTCAGGTAGTCCTGGTAGCGCTGGAAGTCCGTGCCCAAGGCAACTTTCACCTTGTTGAACTGGCGGCTCACTTCGCCCACGACGGCCCAAGTACCGCTGCCGCCGCTCGCGTCGAAGCGTTCCAGGCCAATCTTGGCGTTCAGCGCGGCCGGACCGAAAAGTTTCTCGCCGGACAGCACCAGTGCATAGCGCTGATAGTCGCGGTTGGAATCGTCCTTTTTGTCGGTGCTGTGGAATTCCGTTTCCAGTGAAACCATGGACTTCTTCGTGATGGGCCGGTGCAGCGCGATCAGGAAGTCATTGTAACTCTGGGAGGTGTCCATGATCTGATAGTAGGAGGAAAGATCGCTTACCCGGTCCTGAATCTGGTTAAACTGGCGGCGGTAGGTGACCTCGTAGGTCAGGTCGGCCGGATCGGCGAAATAGCCCGTGGCACTGAGCAGGAACTCGTTGCCCTGGCTGTCATACGAGTTGAAGCGGCCAAACAGGGAGAGGTTTTCATTAATCGTCTGCCAGACGCTGAGCGCCACCGAGACATCATCCACCTGGCTGGAGATCTCGCGCCCGTTCCGGCTGTTAATGAACGAGGCAAGGGGGCCGTGAAGGGTGGGCTCGTGTTCAATATTGCGCGAATCGCGTCCCGCGTAGGCGTCCAGGGCAATCTTGGTCGTGGCAAAGGGGCTGTAGGAAACGCCGCCGCCGCCCACGGGGTCTTTGAAGGAGTCCGTGTAGAAGGTGGCGCGGGTGCCGCCAAAGACGTACCAGTCCCACTGGTTCAGGCGCTGCTTGAAATAGACGCCGTCCACACGGTTGTAGGCCGTGCCTTCCATGATGCGCTGGCGGCCCAGGCGCAGGGTGGAATCGCCCAAAAGATTGTCCACGTCCAAATAGAGATAGGAAGGCCGCAGGATGACGGCCGAATTGAACGTGTTGTTGATGCCGTACATGCCGCCATCGTCTTCCGGGCGGGGGCCGATGGGCTCAATGGTCCAAATCGAACCGCGAAGATGCAGCCGGTCGCACTGGGGCGGGTCGATCTGGAACTGGAGGGACTGCTCCAGTTCAAGGTCCTGGTTGCCGTTTTTCCCAATAAGCCCGTTGAACCCGGCGCTCACGCTGCCCCGGTACCATTTCTTTTCGGCCTGCTTGTCCTGATTCTTCGCGGTCCCGTCCGCAACCGGTGGCGCGGCTGCGGCATCGGGGGCCGGTGCCGCGGCGGCCGACGCCGCTGCATCCGCAGCCTTGGCCTCGGTTGAACTCAGCCCAAGCAAGCCGGCGCAAATGATTATGGCGGCGATGGACAGGCGCCAATGCATTGGTTTCACGCTCGTTCCTCCATCCTGTCCTTTAAGGTCATTCATACCCGTCACGATCCGTAGCGGGCGTCAAAAATGATTTGAAGTTGGTTGTTGTCGGCGGGCGTGTCCACATTGTAGACCGGTGCCGAGGGCTCCGTCCCGTCATGGCAGCCGGTGACACCGGCGCAGGAGTTCGGGGGTGCGGGCGTGATCCCCGCCAGATTGGACTCCACGGGCTTTACCGGCACCATGGAATGGAGATGCAGGCCCGCGTCCTGGTCGGCGCGCTGGCCGGGCACCATGTGGCACAGCACACAGCGGCTTGCCCCGGTTCCCGTCGGGTCATAAGGATGGAAGGTGTGCGCCTCGATGTCCGCAGGCGTCGCAAACCCCTGGTAGGCATGGCATTGCAGGCAAAGCTGATTGTCCGTGAAAGTACGGACGGTCTTTAGTTTGGAGTGCGGGTCATGGCAGTCGAAACAACCCAGAATCCCCTGCTTGGCATGGACACTGTCTTTGAACCCGCTCACCTCTGCCGGGTGGCATTTCTTGCAGACCTCCTCACCGGCCTCACCAATGAACAGCCCGTAACGGCCGCCGTTGCGGACATGCAGCGCGCCGGGACCATGGCATTCCTCACAGCCTTTTTCGAGGAAGGCGTGGGGGCTCTCCAAGTAATCCCTGCGGTCCACTGCAATTTTGCCATTATGGCAGGTCAGGCAGGTGTCCGTCCCCACGTAGCCGGGACTTGGACAGCCCGCCAACCCCACAGCGACAACTGCGGCGAAGCAGCACAGGCCCGCGAACGATGCGGTAAACGGCCTTGTCTTGCCTTTTTGTATGGCGTCCATCACTGGCTAAACCCTTCCTGTGCCCAGATACCAAGACCAATGAACCCGAGAATTCTGAGCAATCTGTTCTGATGATAGTATACACCGGGTTGTAAGTGTCAATATACAGAAATCTCTTTACACAAACATCCGGGAAAAACACTGATGGCCAGACTTTGGCCTCCTGTTATGATACGATTCGTAAGGGATTGGACTTTCATGCGAATTTGGCAACATAACAAGCATCGGCAACGCAACCGAGCCTCCTTGGCCTACAAGGCATTGGTCTGGGTGGTGTGCGGCTATATGGTCATCGGGGCGCTGCACGGGGTGGCCCCCCAAATGTGGCGCCACCATCTGTCTGAAAAGGACGATGGCGGGCCGTTTCGCATTCTATTATTCACGCTGTTTACCGCCGTTTCAATGGCGGTTCTTGCCTTGGCGCTGGAGGCAACCCGCAATACGGTCCTCCTTCCTGCCCAGCCCCGCCTTTCTGACCTTTTCAGGTCGCCTTGGCTCCTCCGTGGTCCTCCCCTTTCCTAAGAACCGCTGTAAGGGCAAATCCGGAAATTGGCAGAGGCCCGGCATTACCTGACAGGTATAACCGTTTGGACCGGGCAAGAAGTTCAGAAAAGCCTGCATTTTCTACGTAGAATTCCCGGATGCCCCCAAATGCGGTTCTGGCTCACGCACTCCGATTGAGTTGATGTCACAACAAGCAACTTCAAAACGGCCCACGTGCGCCATCCCCTCCGGCAAAGACGGCACGGAAAACCATACGTAGCCGCCGCAACACGGAGTGGAATGTATGCAAAATGCGTCCCCAACACCCGGACGCAGGCGGCCTGAAAGGATGAGTTCGATGACGGAACATGAACAGGCTGGATACGGCAGCGTTGCAGAATGCCTGTCCTCCAAGAGCGGCCTGGACGAACTGATTATACTGGGCGTAACCCACAAGTCCGCCGATTCGATGGACCGGCTTTCGAGTCTGGTAATTCCCGAATCCATGCAGGAAGAAAAACTGAACGAACTGCGGGAAGTGCTTGACGCGGAAGAACTTGTGTATATTTCCACCTGCAACCGCGCAAGTTTTATCATCATTTCCCGCCGGGGACCGGCCGTCCTCCTGAAAGTGCTGCGCGCATGGTTCATCGCCAGCGACACGCACCAGGAAGTCCCGCCGGAGGAGCAGTGGGTGCAGTTGCAGGGGCGCCACGCCCTGGACCACCTGCTGCTGGTGGCCAGTTCGCTCGATTCCATGGTGGTCGGCGAGCGCCAGATCCTCGGCCAGTTCAAGCAGTCTTTCATCCGCGCCAAGGCCCTGGGCATCTCGGGTGCCAAGATTCATTTCCTCTACGAACAGATTCTGACCGTGGTCAAGCGGGTGTACACAAACACCTCTCTGAGCGAGGGCAAACTGTCGGTGGTGTCGCTGGCCGAAAGCAAGATCACCGATTTCTGCCAAAATCACCGGCACGTGACCGCCGTGCTGGTCGGTGCAGGCAAGATGATCGAGCAGTCGGGCACCTTCCTGGCCAAAACGCCCCATGTGAAGCTGGTGTTCGTGAACCGGACCAAGGAGCGCAGCGACGAGTTTGTGGAGCGCTTCGGCGGCACCTCCATGTCGCTGGAGGCCTTCTTTGCCGAACGGCCCCATTTTGACGTGCTGGCCACGGCCACCTCGGCACCCCACTACCTCTTCGGCACCTCTTTCTTTGCCGATCACCGGCAGGGCCACCATGACAAGCTGATCATCGACCTCGCCATCCCGCCCGATGTGGACCCCGCCGCGGGCGAAATGGAGGGTGTGACGCTCATCAACATGGATTCGCTGCGCAAGCAGGCGAGCAAGCACCAGAGCAACCGCAGTCAGTCCGTCAGTGAAGCCCAGGCCATTCTGGCCGCCGGGGCGCAGACCATCATCGACCGGTGGAAGGTGAGGAGCATCAACCCCGCCATCGGCGCCATACGGGAACGCTACGAGCGCGAGGGAATCGAACTGCTCAACAAGCTGCTGGAAAAGGAACTCCCCCACCTCGAATACGGGGAAAAGGAAACGCTGAACGCATGGGTCCGGGTGCTGGCAAAGCGCTGGGCCGTCGTGCATGCGTCGGGCATCAAGCAGATCGCCCGCAATTGCTGCGCAAAAGCCGTCTCCTCCTACCTGGACGGCGTCGGCGTGGAAAGGGCACGTCAATGACCAAGCAGAAAATCGTTATCGGAACACGGGGCAGCGATCTGGCCCGCACCCAGACCGGCATGGTCGCCGACATGATCGCCCGCATTGCCGGCGTACCCGTCGAAACCATCATCATCAAGACCGAGGGTGACCGCATTCAGGACGTGCCCCTGCACATGGTGGAGGGCAAGGGATTCTTCACCAAGGAGCTTGAAGAGGCCCTGCTGGAAGAACGCATCGACCTGGCTGTGCACAGCCTGAAAGACCTCCCCACCGAGAGTCCCAAGGGGCTGGTCATCGCGGCCATTCCGCCGCGCGAAAAGGCCAACGACCTGCTGCTGGTCCGCAACGGTTCCGTGTGCGAGGGACAGCCCTGGCTCCTGCCGCCAAACGCCACCGTGGGAACCAGCTCCAAACGGCGCGCCCTCCAGATAAAGGCCCTCCAGCCCGGCGCCGTCATCAAGGAACTCCGCGGCAACGTGCCCACGCGCATCGCCAAACTGGTTGCCGAACAGTATGACGCCATCCTCATCGCCGCGGCGGGATACCGCCGCCTCAGCATCGAAGCGGAAGGATACCAGGTTGTCGTGCTCGATTTTGACGAGATGCTCCCTGCGCCGGGCCAGGGCGCGCTGGCGCTGCAAACCCGCGAAAACGACCTCGAACTGAGGGAACTGCTGGAAGCGCTGCACGACAAGGGCACCGAAATCGAGGTGGACGCCGAGCGCCGGGCGCTGGAACTGCTGGGCGGCGGCTGCGGCATGCCCCTGGGCATCCGCGCGCAGCACCGCGACGGCGCGCTGCACATCCGGGCGATTTTGGGTCCCGATGCGTGGCAACTGCACGATGAACCGTCCTTTGTGCGCGCCGAAGCAAGCGGCGACACCCCGGCCGAAGCCGCAGAGCGGGTCATCAAATCCCTGACGTCCGCCCAGCAAGACTGAGCCCCGACGTCCATGAATCGAAGGCTCTTCACTGCGACCATCGCAAATGGCGCGGCGGAAACGGAGTCGGCTCTGGCCGAACTGCCGGTGGAATTCCATGCCGTGCCGGTCAGCAGAATCGTCCAAACCTGCACCCCGGAAGCGCTGGACCAGGTGTTGGCCGAACTGCACCGCTTCGACTGGGTATTCCTCTCAAGCGCCAATGCGGCGGCCATTTTCCTTGCGCGGGCGGTGGAAAAGGGCGTCAAATTCTCCCCCCGCATCGCCTGCGTTGGCCCGAACACAGCCGACTTCGTGGCCCGAATGGGCTATGTCGTCAGCCTCATTTCGGAAATTCACACCGGCGCGGCGCTGGCCGAAGCGTTCATCGCGCAGTATGGACAGGAGCATCCAAAAGTGCTGCTGCCCCGTCCGGAGAAAATGGGCAGCGACCTCGTGGAACGGCTGGCCGCCGCGCAGATACCCGTCACGCAACTGCTGCTCTACCGAACCGAAGCGCTGGACGAGGGCGCGGCACAGTCTCTGACCTTTTGCGATTCGGACCTGTTTGTTTTTATGAGCCCTTCGGGCGTGAAACACTTCACCCGGCTTCATGCCCTGCCCGAAAAGGCGATCTCCGTCGCCATCGGACCGACCACCGCGGCGGCCCTTGCCGCCGTGGGACACAAGAACGTGGCGGTGGCCGCCAGGGCCTGCCGGGAAGGTCTGCTGGACTCGGTGCGTTCTATTCTGAATAATTCACCCCAACCAGAGGGATGCTGACATGCAAGAATTTCCGACCATTCGCCCCAGACGCCTGCGGATGACCCCCATCCTGCGCGACCTGGTGGCCGAAACTGCCATCAAGAAACAGAAACTCATCCAGCCGCACTTTGTGGTGGAGGGCACGGGCCAGGTGCAGGAGATCAGAACCCTGCCCGGCATCGTCCGCAACTCCGTGGACGAGCTGGTCAAACAGATCGGCGCGGACCTGGAACTGGGCATGCGCAACCACATCCTTTTCGGCCTGCCCGAGGCCAAGGACGAGCACGCCTCCGGCGTCAGCGGCGACAAATCCCTCATCTGCCGCGCACTGCGGGAGATCAAGAAGGCTTACGGCAAAGACGTGAACGTCTTCCCCGACCTGTGCCTCTGCGCCTACACGACCAGCGGCCATTGCGGTCTCGTCACGCCCGACGGGGAGATCCTCAACGACGAAACTAACGCGATCCTCGCGCGGGCCGCCGTGGACTACGCCCAGGCAGGCGCCGACATGGTCGCCCCTTCGGACATGATGGATGGCCGCGTGCGCGCCATCCGGCAGGCGCTGGACGCCGCCGGCCTGCACAACACGCCCATCATGAGCTACGCGGTGAAATACGCTTCGGCCTTCTATGGTCCCTTCCGCGAGGCGGCCCATTCGGCCCCCTCCTCCGGTGACCGAAAGAGCCACCAGATGGACATGCGCAACGCCAAGGAGGCGATTTTGGAGGCACTCCAGGACGCCGCCGAGGGTGCAGACATCCTCATGGTCAAGCCCGCGCTGCCCTATCTCGACATCATCGCCGACCTCAAGCACCGCGTCACCCAGCCCCTGGCAGCCTATCAGGTCAGCGGCGAGTACGCCTCCATTGCCTTTGCGGCGCAGGCAGGCGCGGCCGACCTGCAGGCCGTGGCACTGGAATCACTGACCGCCATCACGCGGGCAGGCGCCGAAATCATCCTGAGTTACTTCACCCGCCAACTCTTCGCGGAAAATTGGATATAGACGGGAGCACACATGGAGACCACACAGTCAGAACAGCTTTTCAAAGAAGCCCTGGAAGTCATGCCCGGCGGCGTGAATTCGCCCGTGCGCGCCTTCAAATCGGTGGGCGGAACACCCATCACCTTCAAGCGCGGCCAGGGCGCCCATCTGGAAGACTGGGACGGCAACCGTTTCCTCGATTTCTGCTGTTCCTGGGGCCCGCTGGTGCTGGGCCACGCCCATCCCTACGTGCGCGAGAGCATTGAAAAGGTGCTGGTGGACGGCTGGACCTTCGGCACGCCGCACCGCTCCGAAACGCTGCTGGCGCGCAAGGTCCTCGAACGGGTCGGCTTCGCCGACAAGGGGCGCTTCGTCAATTCCGGCACCGAGGCCGTCATGACGGCCGTCCGGCTGGCCCGCGGCGTGACGAAGCGTCCCTACATCCTCAAGTTCGACGGTTGCTACCACGGCCATCTCGATTCGATGCTGGTCAATGCGGGCAGCGGACTGGTCACCTTCGGACAGTCCAGTTCCGCCGGGGTGCCCGAGGAAATTGCGGCCACCACGCTGGTCGTGCCGCTCGACGATGAGGCCGCCGTCGAGGCGGTGTTCAAGACCCACGGCGACAAGATCGCCGCCGTGGCCCTCGAAACCATCCCCGCCAACAACGGCCTGCTCTACCAGCGGCCCGAGTTTGTTGCCTTCCTCCGAAAAATCACCCGCGAGCACGGCACGCTGCTGCTGCTCGACGAGGTGCTGGTCGGCCTGCGTGTGCAGCCCGCCTTTGCGTTCCAGCACTACGGCGTGGAACCCGACATCGTCACGCTGGGCAAGGTGATTGGCGGCGGCTTCCCCGCGGCCGCACTGGCGGCCAAGGCGGAGATTATGGACCACCTCGCCCCCAACGGCCCGGTCTACCAGGCAGGCACCCTCTCGGGCAATCCCGTCGCAATGACCGCCGGGTTGGCCACGCTGGAAGTGCTCTTCGAGCAGGGCGGCTGGGACCGGCTGCATGCCGTTGCGGCGCGCTTCAAAAACGGCATCGAAAGCGGCCTTGCGGCAACGAGCCTGCCCGTGCAGTACATCCAGACCGGCGCGTTGTTCTGGTTCAGCTTTGACAGCGAGGCCCTGCCCCGCACAGCCGACGGCATCGGCAAGCCGGGCATCGCGCGCTATGCCGCCCTCCACCGCAAACTCTTGGAGAAAGGCATCTACTTTGCACCCTCCGGCTACGAGGTCGGCTTCCTGAGCACCGCCATGACCGACGCGGATGTGGATGGGGCCGTGGCCACCATTATCGAAACCATCAACGAGTGTTACGCATAGAAACGGAGTGTCATGAGCCAGTCACAATTTCTTCGCGCGTGCAAGGGCCAGCCGACAGACCATGTCCCGCTGTGGATCATGCGCCAGGCGGGCCGCTACCTGCCGGCCTATCAGGAAGTTCGCGCCAAACATGATTTCCTCACCATGTGCCACACGGCCGAGTTGGCCGCCGAAGTGACGCTGCAGCCCGTGCGCGAATTCGGCTTTGACGCGGCCATCATCTTTTCCGACATCCTGATTCCTTTTGAACCCATGGGCATCACCGTGGAGTTTCACGAGGGCAAAGGCCCGCGCCTGTCCCCGCAAATCCGCTCCCGCGAGGACATCGCCCGGCTGAAGGACCCCGACTTCGACACGACCACCGCCTTTCTCAAAGACGCGCTCGGCATCGTGCGCCGCGAACTGCCCGCCGACACGGCGCTCATCGGCTTTGCCGGCGCGCCCTGGACCATGGCCTGCTACGGCGTCGAGGGCATGGGCTCGCGCGACTATGCCGTGGTCAAGCAGTTGATCAACACCGACCCCGCCGCCTTCCATGAACTGATGGACAAGCTCACCACGGCGCTAATCCGCTACCTGCGCATGCAGTTGGACGCCGGGGCCGATGCCGTGCAGCTATTCGACTCCTGGGCCGACGCCCTGTCGCCCATGGACTACCGCGACTTCTCCCTGCCCTACGTGCGGCGCATCTTCGAGGAGCTGCACGGCTGCGGAAAGCCCCTCATCCTGTTCAGCAAGGACGCGGGCGCCTTCATTCCGCAGAACATCGACCTGTCGATGGACGTGCTGGCGGTGGACTGGCGCGTGGACCTTGCCGCCGTGCGGAGGCAATACGCGGGACGGGGCCCCAAGGCCTACCAGGGCAATCTCGACCCTATCACGCTGTTGGGCACGAAAGAGATTCTGCTGGAGAAGGCCGGGCGCATCCTCGCCGAAAACGCCGGACAGCCCGGATACATCTTCAATCTTGGCCATGGCATCACGCCGCCCACCCCGGTCGAAAACGTGCGGGCGCTGGTGGACTTTGTGCACGGCTACAGGAGCGGCGCATGAATCCTGTGATGGCGGTCATACCGAGCAAGGAACTGGTGCGGGAAATGGATGTCGCCGCGCCGCGTTACACCAGCTATCCCACCATCCCCGTATGGTCGACGGCCGATTCCTGCGGAAGCTTTGCGGAGGTGCTGCGGGGCCATTCGGCCGACACGCCCCTGACGCTGTACTTCCACGTGCCCTTCTGCCCGTCCATCTGCCATTACTGCGGCTGCAACACAAGCAAGCTCGAATGCGACGCGCAGACCGCCGAATATGCCCAGGCACTCCAGCAGGAGATCCGGCTGGTGCGGTCATTCCTGCCCGAACGGCACCGGGTGACCCAGATACACTGGGGCGGCGGCACACCCTCCACGCTCAAGAATGAGGAATTCACCGACATACTGAACCTGCTGCATGAATCCTTCGATGTGGCGGAGGACGCCGAACTCGCCATCGAAACCAACCCCATGACCTGCACCGACGCAAAACTGCGCTTCCTGCTGGACACCGGCTTCAACCGTTTCAGCATCGGTGTGCAGGATTTCGACCCCGAGGTGCAGCGCCTGATTGGCCGCAACCAGACCTTCGCGCGCACTGCGGAGTTCTGCGACGCCATCCGTAAGCACGGTGTGCGCAGCCTCAATTTTGACCTGGTCTACGGTCTGCCCGCGCAGAATCTGGAAAAGGCCGGCGAAACCATGTCCCGGGTCGTCGAGCTCGGCCCCGACCGCATCGCGGTCTACAGCTTCGCCTTCCTGCCCAACCTGCGCGACAATCAGCGCAACATAGACACCAGTCTCATTCCGGGCACCGACATGAAGTTCGACCTCTACCTGCTCACCATCGCGCGTTTGCAGGAGGCGGGTTTCGAGATGATCGGCATGGACCACTACGCCAAGCCGGAGGATGAACTGGCCGTGGCCTGGCGCGAGAAACGGCTGCGCCGCAACTTCATGGGATACACCACCAAGGCCGAAACCGACGTCATCGCCCTGGGCGCCACCAGCATCAGCGACGTGTCCGGCTATTACTGCCAGAACATCAAGGACAACGCGCCCTACTTCAACAGCGTCCACGCCGGGCGCCTCCCCGTGCAGCGCGAGATCACCCTTGACCGCGACGACACCATCCGCCGCCGCGTCATCATGAACCTCCTGTGCAACGGCATTGCCGTGAAGCAGGACATAAACAGCCAGTTCGGCATTTCCTTTGACGATTATTTCGCCCTCGAACTGCCCCGCCTTGAGCCGCTGATTGAAAAGGGTCTCGTGGTGCATGACGCCCGCGCCGTGGAGGCAACCGAAACGGGTCGCTTCTTCCTGCGCAATATCGCGCTCCATTTCGACAACTATTTCGACGGCCGAAAAGGCCCCAACACGGGCGCAACCTTCTCGAGAACGGTGTAAGCCATGGCGGAACCGAAGCTGGGGGTCGTGCTGCTGAACATGGGCGGGCCCGACTCCACGGACGACGTTCCCCCGTACCTGCTCAACATCTTTCGCGACCCCTGCATCCTCGACATGCCGCTCGGCTTTCTTGTGCGTCCCTGGCTGTCCAAGATTATTGTGAAGAGACGCAGCGCTGCCAGCGCCGCCCGCTACGTGCAAATCGGCGGCAAGACCCCCCTCAACGGCATCGCTCGGCAGCAGGCCTCCGTGCTTCAGACTATTCTGGAGGAACGGGGCGTCGCAGCCTTCGTGGCTCCCGGCATGCGCTATTGGCATCCCTTCATCGATGAGGCCGTGCAATGCTTCGCCGCCGAGAAGGTGGACCGGGTGGTCGCGCTGTCCATGTACCCCCACTTCAGCAGCGCCACGACCGGCTCCTGCATGACTGAACTGCGGCGCGCCCTGAAAAAGCGCCTGCCCCGTGTTCCGCTGGGCATCGTTTCCGAATGGCCGCAACTGCCCCACTATGCGAATTTTCTTGCCCGCGAAACGCTCGCTGCGCTGCACGCGCTGCCCGAGGCGAAACCGTCCGCCACGGCCGTGCTCTTTTCCGCCCACGGCGTGCCGATGCGCCTCATAGAGCGGGGCGACCCCTACAGGAACCAGGTGCAGGAAACCTTCCGAATGGTCTGCGCCAAACTCCCCACAGACATCCGCCTGGCCCTCGGCTGGCAGAGCGCTTTCGGCCCCGCCCGGTGGCTTGAGCCCGACTCAAAAACAGTGGTCGCTCAAATGGCCAAAGACGGTGTGCAAAACCTGGTCGTCGTCCCCCTGGGTTTTGCCGCGGAGAATATTGAGACCCTCTGGGACATCGAGATTGATTTGAAGTCCTGCGCAATGGAAAACGGCATCCGCTGCTTCACGCGGGTATCCTGTCAGAATGCGGATGCAGGCGTGATGCGCGGACTGGCTGACATGGTGATGAATGCGGCGGAAGGGAACAGGGCATGACAACAAGCATAGGCATTATCGGCGCGGGCGTATCCGGTCTGGCGGTGGCCCACAGCCTCAAGAGGCTGCTGGGTGACAGCGTGGACCTTGCGGTCTATGAAAAAGCGGAACGCCCCGGCGGGGCCATCCATTCCAAACGGGTCGAGGGCTTTCTGCTGGAATGGGGACCCAACGGTTTCCTCAACAACGAGCCCGCCACCTTCGAGCTGATTAAGGAGCTGGGCCTGCGTGACCGTCTCGTGGTGAGCAGCGACACGGCGCGCAAGCGCTTCCTGCTCATCGGCGGCGCACTGCACCAGATACCGCTGTCGCCGCCGGGCTTCATGGGCACAAAGATTCTGCCGCTCTCGGCCAAGCTCCGCTTCGCCATGGAACCGTTCATCGGCAAGCGCATCGATGAAGGCGACGAAAGCGTGGCCGATTTTGTGGGGCGGCGTTTTGGCCGCACCGCCATGGAGCGCATGTTTGACCCGCTCATGTCGGGCATCTATGCCGGCAATGTGGACACACTCAGCATACAGTCGACGCTTAAGGTCTTCCACGAGATGGAGCAGGCCCACGGCAGCGTCGTCCGGGGCATGTTTGCCCGCATCAGGCAGCGCAGGGCCGAGGATCGCGCCGGGGGCGAACAGGAGAAAGTGGACGAACTGCTGACCACCTCCAAGAACCCCATGTCGAACAAGCTGCTCTCGTTCGCCGAGGGCATGAACGAACTGGTTGCCGCCCTCACCGCTGCATTGGGCGGACATATCCGCACCGGCACGGTCATTGAGTCCATGACACGCGCGGAGAAGGGTTTTGACCTGGTCGTGCGCGGCGCAGAGGGCGCACAGCCGGTGCACCATGACATCGTGGTGCTGGCCACACCGCCCGAACAGTCGGCCGGCTTTGTGACTGGCTTTGACGCGACGCTCGCGCAGCGGCTGACCGAGATAAAATCCTCCACCATTGCGGTCATCGGGCTTGGATTCCGGGGGCAGGATATCGCCAATCCCCTGGACGGCTTCGGCTATCTCATCCCGCGCAAGGAGGGGGTGCGCTCACTCGGCGCCCTGTGGAGTTCATCCATTTTCCCGAACCGCGCGCCCGAAGGACACAAGCTGCTGCAAATTATGATTGGCGGCGCCCACGACCTGCGCGCCATTGAGGCGGACGACCAGACCCTGGTGGACACGGCCATGAAAGACGCCGACCCCGTGCTTGGGTTCCGCGGGAAGCCCCTGGTGCAGCAGGTCATCCGCCACAAGAGCGGCATTCCGCAGTACAACCTGGGGCACAAGGCGAGGTTGTCCGAAATCCAGCAGCGCATGCAGGGCATCGCAAATCTTCATCTCGCCGGCAACGGCTACTTTGGCATCTCGGCAAACGACTGCATCCGCCACGCCCGCGAACTGGCCGCCCGCATCGCGGCCGCTCTGCGGTAGGCAGAACCGGCCCATCTCCACGGAGGTGAGCCTGTCCGGCCGCATGGGAGTGTGCATTTTCCCGCGGAAGTCTGCCTGCACACATAGAAGCGTGCGCACTTCCACGTGTGTCGGCCTGTCCCCGCAGGGGATAAATGTCAGTAGCCGGGGGTTTCCTTCGGTCACCCCCGGCTATTCAAATTGGTCCCTTCGGGACCCCCGGCGTGCGAACCTCGGTCCCTATTCCTCGTCCCGGAACCCGCTGCGAATCTTCGCCTTGTCCCGTAGCCCGCCGCAGAGCCTCAACGCGCTGCGGAAGTTCACCGCATCGCGGAACTACTTGTCGCCCTGCGTGTTGGCCTCGTCGTCGGTCATGCCCTTGTCGAGCCATTCGCGCTTGTATTCCAGCGGGTGCCGTTCCTTGAAGTCCTCGACGGTGATGCGGCCCGTGATCCAGGACCAGTTCATCGGGTAGGTGTGCGGGTCAAAGATCATGTAATAGAGATGCCACACAACGATCGTCAGCACCGCCAGCCATGCCTCATAGAAGTGGATGAGCGCGATCACGTCCAGGGCCACCTTGGGCAGGAACTGCAGAAACACGTTCACGAACCACATGGACACGCCCGTCAGGATCATCAGCAGCGTTCCCCACCACATGCCCCAGTATTCAAACTTCTCAATGTAGCTGTACCGGTCAAATTTGGGCGGGTGCGGCCGCAGGCCGACCATGTAGGCCATGTTGAGGAACATGTCGCGGAAATCGCCCAGGCCCATCATGAGCATCCACAGCTCGCGGCGGCCCATCTTGGTGAATATCAGGAAGGCCGCGTTCACAATGGCCACGGCCACCAGCACCACCGCCGCAATGCGGTGCACCACACCGCGCGCCGCCAGGCCGGTCTCGCCGTGGAACAGCAGCTTGACCCACCAGGCCTCCGGATAGCGCAGCGCAAACCCGGACACGCAAAGTGCAACGAAGGACAGCGTGAGAACCAGATGGCCGATGGTCATGCTGCGCGGGAAGCGGCGGTAGGTGCCCTTGGTGTCCATTTCGGACCAGAATTTTGTCACCGCCTTGCGCGCCATCGAAAGGGTGTTGTGGAACACCATGCCGCCGATGACGAGCGTAATCAGCAGGATGTACAGAAGCCGCACGATGCCCAGCGCCTTCTGGCCGGGGTCTGTCGGCATGATATGCACTTTGCCCTGCGCAAAATTGATGCTGGCGTCCTTGTGGCACTTGCCGCAGGTCTTGGGCAGGTTGGCCTCGTTAACCGACGACTGCGGGTCGGTCATGGCCAGGATAAGATGGTTTTCATGGCAGCTCGCGCAGGTGGCCACCACCTCCGAACCACCGGCGCTCGCCAGTCCGTGGAAGCTGTCCATGTAGCTCGCCTGGCGGCCTGTGACCACGCCGTAGCGGCTCATGATTCTTTCGTTGTCATGGCACCGGGTGCAGGTGTCCACGGCCTGCTGGCGGGCGTTCACCTGGGATTCCCGAACCTTGGGCCCCTCAATGTCGTGTTCGCCGTGGCAGTCCGCGCAGGTAGGCGCGTCCTTGATGCCCCCGGCCATGGCCCGGCCGTGGATGCTCTTCTCGTAATCGGCAAGCTGCTTGGGGTGGCACTTGCCGCAGGTTTTGGAGACGTTCTTGCGGTAGACCGTTGAGGCGGGGTCGTCCGACGGCAGGAGGTTGTGCGAACCGTGGCAGCTTGTGCAGGCAGCCGCGTCCTTGTTCCCCGTGGCAATCGCGTGGGCGTGACCGCTCTTCAGATACGCGTCCGAGGGGTTCGCCACTGAAATCAAGTGGTTCTTCACGAGGTTGGGGTTCGTGTGGCACTTGCCGCAGGTCTTGGGCTGGTTGGCCTTGGAGACATGGGAGAGCGGGTCGTCAATCTTGCGGATGTCATGCTGTCCGTGACAGTCGGCGCAACCGGTCACATCCTTGCTGCCCGTGCTGAGGAGAACGCCGTGCGGGCTTTTCGCATAGGCTTCGCCCTCTTCATGGCAGTCCGCGCAACCGACCGGTTTAAGGCCCGGCTTGTGGTCTGTTGTCGCGTCGGTGTGGCAGGAAACGCAGCCCTCCTTGCCGTGAACGGAGGCGGCGAACATCTCCTCGTCGACATAGAACTGCTTCACCGTGCCATCGGCCGTCGTCGCTTTGAAATTGACATCGCCGTGGCAGAACAGACATTCGGAATCGTCGATGGCCCAAGCGGACATGGACAATAGGGCAGACGCGACAAGGGCCAGCCCGAACAGACAACGCTTTGATACGGAGATGCTCATGGTAGATTTCCCGTGGTAAACCAATGAAAGCATGATTGTGTCAGATACCTACCGTTCGGTCAACAGTGCTTTTCACGGATTATTATCCGTGATTTACCCGTATATTTCCCCGTGAAGCTCCGTCTCTACCACCGGGGCGACCACTCTTTCCCAATACACAACTGCGGGACGCTCCAATGTGGGGCGCCCCGCAATCTAACGCTGTTTCAGCGGTAAAACCGCTGGATTATTTGTAGCCGAAGACCATGGACCAGAGAATGAACAGGGCCAGGGAGAATCCGATGACCACCGCGATAGTTCCGAAGACGCGCGCCCAGAACCGGAATTCTTTCGGCGCTTCCGGCAACAGCCGCTTCTCCAGTTCGCCGCTCTTCACCAGTTCGTCGTAATAGCGCGGGCGCTCCTCTTTCAACTCCTCCACATCCACCCGGCCCGTAAACATGGCCATGTCCATCGGGAACTTCTCCGGACGGAAGTGGGTGTTGAAGAAGTGGATCGTGAAGATGAAGCCCACCGCCAGCAGCGCTTCGTCACTGTGGATAATCGTGGCCACATTGATGAACCAGCCCGGGAAGATGTAGGTGCACCATTCGGGGAACCACAGCATGAGGCCCGTGGAACCGATGATGGCCACGCCCCAGAACACGGCGAAGTAATCGAACTTCTCCCAGTAGGTCCACTGTCCGTACTGCGGACGCGGGCCGAGCCGGAAGAACCACTTGAAGGTTTGGAACATTTCGACCGCGTCGCCCCATCCGGGCGTCAGCGAGTCGGGACCGAGCAGCATCTTGAACCAGCTCGTGCCGGACCGGCGCTTGCGCTGGACAATGACCCCAAGGTGGATGATGAAAATCGTCACCATCACCACCGCGCAAACGCGGTGGACAACGCCCATGGCCCGGAATCCGCCCAGCACGTGCGACAGCGTCTGGGCCCAGGGCATGTAGGAGAACTTGAGCGACATGCCGGTCAGGGCGAGCCCGAAGAAGCACAGGATAAGCACGAAGTGCATCTGGCGGATGACCGGGTCAAAGCGCTGGAACATCAGGGCGCCGGGCGCCGGTTCCGGACGTTTGCGCTTGTGGGACAGCTCGCGGAAGGAACGCGGCAGCCATGCCAGCGTGTGCAGTCCAAAGAACAGGAAGGTGCCCACCAGCAGCCCCGTCATGCCCCAGAAGGCCAGGAACAGGTAGGGATACTTCTCGGGATCATGGTGCGTGGCGTGGGTGAGATAGCCGGCAAAGCGGCGGTGGCTGCCCGCGTGGCACTTGCCGCAGGTCGCCACGATGTTGTCGCGGCTGACGTGTGAATTGGGGTCGGTCACGGCCAGCACGTCGTGGCTGCCGTGGCAGTCGTAACACTTGGCCGCCGACGCGGTGCCCAGCTTGGAAACCTTGCCGTGATAGGTTTCAAAATAGGTTTCCGCAACGTCCGCGTGGCACTTGCCGCAGGTTTGGAGGATGCCCTGCTTGAATCCTTCCTCATCAGTCCGCTGAATCGTGTGCGCCGTGTGGCAACTGCTGCAAACCGGAAGCTGCTTGTCCGTCTTGGTCAATTCGGGCGAGTGGACGCTCTTGAGGAAGGTGGCTTGGATGCCCTGGTGGCATTGGCCGCAGGTCTTGGCGATATTCGCCGGATTGACGCTCGACTCCGGGTCGCTCGCGGGCAGCGGCTCGTGGGTCGTGTGGCAGCTCGTGCAGGTCGCCGTGACGAGCAGGCCGCTCTCCAGCAGGCCCTTGCCATGGATGCTGTTGGCGTAATTCTTGGTAATGTCGTGCTGCGTGCTGTTGCCGTGGCGCGCGGCCTTCTCCCCCTCGCGGTGGCAGCGGCCGCAAAGCTCGGGAACGTTCTTCGCAAAGGTCGGCGAGGCCGGGTCCGACTTGGCCAGGGTGCCGTGGCCCTTGTGGCAGTCGAGGCACTCCGGCGCGTCCTTGTCGCCTTCCGCCAGGTGCTTTCCGTGGATGCTCTTCTTGTGCTGCTCGACCTGGTCCGCGTGGCAGATGGAGCAGTCCACCTTGGCGGGAACCGTGTCGCAGGGCCGGTCATGGGCCGGCGTGGCCCCCGTGTGGCACTGGGAGCAGCGCTTTTCTTTGTGCGTCGAGTGGGTGAGCTCGTCCTGGTTCACCGCCGGAATGGTCCGCTGCGCGCCCTTCACCTCGTTGGCATGGCAGTGCAGGCAGTCCTGGTCGCTCACGCCCTCGTCGTAGAAAACCTTGCGCGCCTCGTGCGGCTGGTGGCAGTCCACGCAGACGGGGATCTGGTCCGGCGCCTTCTCCCAAAGTTCGCCGTTGATCACCTTGCGGTGCACCTGTTCGATGTTCGCATGGCACTTCTTGCAGGTCGCCACAACGTTCTCGCGGCTGATGCTCGACTGCGGGTCCGTGTGCGGCAACACCCGGTGCGCCGTGTGGCAACTGCTGCACACCGCCGTCACGGTCAGGCCCTTCTTGAGCAGGCCCTCGCCGTGAATGCTCTCGGTGTACTTGGTGAGAATGTTGTGCTGGGATATGTTCCGTGACTTGGCCACCGGCGCGTCTTCACCGTGGCAGCCGCCGCAGGTCTCGGGAATGTGAATGGGGTTGGTCCGGGACGTCGGGTCCGCGGCGCGCTTGATTTCGTGCTTGGTGTGGCAGTCGGAACAGGCAGGCGCCAGCGGGTCACCCTTCGTAACGGCCTGTCCGTGCAGGCTTTCGCCATAAAGTTTGGCCTCGTCCTCGTGGCAGCCGTTGCAGGCCACCTTCTTCAGACCGGCCGGGTGGGGCACCTCGGTGATGTCATCATGGCAGGAAACGCAGCCACCTTCGGCGTGCACCGACCCCTTGTAGCTGTCCTCATTCACGAAGAGCGGCACAACCTTCCCGTCCGCTTCCGTTTTGGAGAATTCTTTGTCGCCGTGGCAGAAGAGGCAGTCGGCATCTTCCAGAGCCCGGGCGGGCAGGGCCAGCAGAACAAACACTGCGGCGACCGCCCACAACAACGTGCGACGCCGGGTTGTAGCCATGCTCATGGTGATATTTCCTCTATGGAGACTCATGGTTTTCCTCGGGTCTAGGGTTAGAACCGTGATTTTGCCACGAACCGGCGGCCCAATCAACAGGGTTTTTCCCGGATAGACCGCCTATTTGAGTGTCCTAACCCCCACTATTGCGCCAACGCGGCCCGTTCCTCGTCGAAATCGGCATTTTCCAAGGCGATAGCCCGGAACGCTTCCTGTCTCTCCAGAAACACACCCGCCACATCCGGGTCAAAGGCCCGCCCGGCATCATTTCGAATAATCTCCACGGCGGCGCTGTGGGTCATGGGCGCCTTGTACACCCGTCGGCTGATCAGCGCATCGTACACGTCGGCCACCGCCATCAAGCGCCCGGACAGGGGTATTTCCGCGCCTTTCAGACCCAGGGGGTAACCCGAACCGTCCCATTTCTCGTGGTGGGAGGCGGAAATTTCACGGGCATAGCGCAAGAAGGAATTGGCGCCCAGCTTTTTCTCTGCGGCGGCGATGGCCTGTTGGCCGAGCAGGGGATGCGTTTTCATCACCTCAAACTCCGCGGGCTCAAGCCTTCCCGGCTTGAGCAGGATGGAATCGGGAATACCCACCTTGCCTATGTCGTGCAGCGGCGCCGACTTGTGCAGAAGGTCGATGGTGGCGGGGTCCAGCGCCGCGGCATGCGCGGGCTGCTCCGCCAGCCCCTCCGCCAGCAGCCGCATGTAGCCGCGGGTGCGGCGAATGTGCCCCCCAGTTTCCGGATCGCGGCATTCGGCCAGGGTGCCCATGCTTTCTATGGTGGCCTCCTGCGTGTGGGCCAGTTCCCGCGTGCGCTCGTACACCAGATTCTCCAGGCGGTCGCGGTAACGCTTCAGTTCTATATGGTTCCGCACCCGCGCCTTCACCAGGGCGGGAATGAAGGGCTTGGTGATATAGTCGGCCGCGCCCAGCGCCAGACCGCGGGCCTCGTTGTTTTCCTCCGTCATGGCCGTGATGAAAATCACGGGGATGCCCTTGGTAATGACGGACTGCTTGAGCCGCTCGCACACCGTGTACCCGTCCATGCCCGGCATCATAATGTCGAGCAGGATCACGTCCGGCAGCGTCTCGGCGGCCAGGTCCAGGGCCGTCTCGCCGTCCATTGCCACGGCCACGTCAAACTCGTCGCCCAGGGTCTCCACCAGAATGTCCAGGTTGGCCTCGGCATCATCCACCGCCAGAATCAGGGGCAGGGCGTCACTCGGCATGATCTTCATTTCCTTCCAGTTGTGTTTGAATCAGGCGCACCGCCTCCAGTGCCTCCTTGAATTGATATCGCGCCGCCGCGCGGGACAACCGCACGATGAGCGCCTCGACAGCGGCGGGCCAGGCAAAGGCCTCCATTCGCGCCGCAGCCTCGCGGCTGGGTTTGGGCTTGCGCGCCGACAGATGCGTCTCGAGTCCGGCCAGGGCCTCCCTGAGCCACACGGGATCGCCCGGCGGCTTGGTGGAAGGCGCGGCGGCCGAGGATGCCGTGCGGAGCAGGAGCGCCGCAATAGAATCCCGGACAATCCCCAAGTCCGCGTTTACCTGGGTAATGAGGGCCGAAACCTCCTCCGTGCCGCCCTCCCCATGCAGCACCGCCTCCAGTTCAGCCAGACGTTCAAAAAGGTTCTGCGCCGAGATGTTTCCGGCCACGCCCTTGGCCTTGTGCACCAGCGGAAGCACCTCTTCGGCGCCGCCTGTGTCCAGCAGTTGCTGAAGGCCCGCCAGCGGCGCCGTGTACTGCGCCGCGAACTTTTCGAGCAGTGACAGGTACAGCCCTGTATTGCCGCCCAGACGCCGTACACCGTCGTGCAGTGCAAGACCGGGAAGATCGTCGCCCAGCGATGGGGGCTCGGCCAGGGGAACTGCCAGGTCCGGTGTCTTCGTGTCGGTCCCGGCGGCCTCCGCACTGGGCCGAATCCACCGTAGCAGCGTGTCATATACCTCGCCGGGATCGATGGGCTTGGTAATGTGGTCGTTCATGCCCGCTTCCAAGCTCTTGGCGCGGTCCGTGGCCATGGCATGGGCCGTCATGGCCACAATCGGCAATGCCTCCCTGCCGCCGTGCGGCAGCAGCCGAATGCGGCGCGTCGCCTCCAGCCCGTCCATCTCCGGCATCTGGATGTCCATGAAGATCAGGTCATACCGCGTCTCGGACACGGTGCGCAAGGCTTCCAGGCCGTTGTTGGCCGTGCTCACCTTGAGTCCGGGGCCCTCCAGCAGTTCCTGCACCACCTGCCGGTTGATCTCGTTGTCGTCCACCACGAGCACCTGCGCGCCGCGCAGCGGTGCAAGCCGTTCCGGACTGGCCGCCGCCGCCCCGGCCGTCGTCCGGCTGCTGCCCGCCAGTTCATAGCCCAGTATCTGCATAATCGTTTCAAGCAGCAGCGAGGTGCTGACCGGCTTGAGCAGAAAGGCCGACGGCCGCACCCCGACCGACTCGGCCTGGCGCATGATCTCCTCCCGCCCGTAGGCGGTGACCATGATGATCTTGGGCATGCGCTCCAGGCTGGGCAGGGTCTTGATGCGGTGTATCGTCTCCACACCGTTCATGCCGGGCATCTTCCAGTCCATAAGCACCAGATCAAAAGCACGCCCGGACGGCGCGGTCTCCAACTGGACAAGTGCGTCCGGACCCGAAGATGCCGGGGTCACGTCGAAGGCAAAGGATTCAAGCATGGACTGGAGTATTTCGCGGGCCGTGGGATTGTCATCAACCACCAGCACTTTCAATCCGCGGAGTTGCGGGTTCATCGGCACGGCGGGCTCACCGTCGGAGGCGGCCTTCCCAAAGACCGCCGTAAAGGAGAAGGTGCTTCCCTGACCCAGCGCGCTTTCCACCGTCAGTTCGCCGCCCATCATGCCCACCAGCCGCCTGCAGATGGCCAGTCCCAGCCCCGTGCCGCCATAGCGGCGGGTGGTGGCGCTGTCCGCCTGGACGAAGGACTCGAAAAGTCGGGCCTGCTGCTCCGGCGTGATGCCGATGCCGGTGTCGCGCACGGAGAATTCCAGCGTCACCTGTTCCCCGTCTTGCACCGCCTGCCTCACGGCGACAATCACCTCTCCGGACTCGGTGAATTTCAGCGCGTTGTTGGTCAGGTTGATCAGGATCTGGCCGAGCCGCAACGGATCGCCCACCAGCCGCACGGGCAGGCTGGCGTCGCTCTTGATGAGCAGTTCCAGCCCCTTTTCCTCCGCCTTGAGCAGCACCACATTGGCCAGGTTGGTCAGCACCTCCTCCAGCGAGAACTCGATGGCCTCGATTTCCATGCGCCCGGCCTCGATCTTGGAGAAATCGAGAATGTCGTTGATGATGCCCAGCAGGGAGTGGGCCGCCTGGTAGGCCTTGGTCACATAGTCCCGCTGTTTCGGCGTCAGGTCGGTCTGCAGCGCCAGATGGCTCATGCCGATGATGGCGTTCATGGGGGTGCGGATTTCATGGCTCATGCGCGCAAGAAACTCGCTCTTGGCGCGGGTGGCCTCCTCGGCCTCGTCCCGGGCCTGCGCCAGTTCCTCGGTCAAACGCTTCAGGTCGGTGATGTCGGTGATGACCCCGGTGAGGTACTGGGGACGGCCCGACGCGTCCATGACGCAGCGGCCCCGGCTGTACACCCACACGATGTTTCCGTCCCGGTGGACAATACGGTATTCGAGGGCATGGTCTTTGCCGTCGGCCGCACATTGGGCAAGTTCCATGGCCAGCCGTGCCCGGTCCTCCGGAAAGATGATGCTTTTCGGCGTGCGCACCGCACTGCCCAGGAAATCAGAGGCCGGATAGCCGCACAGCGCCTCCACCGCATCGCCCAGCAGCAGCAGGGGATAGGGTTTTTCGGGACCGCACTGGTAGAGCACGCTGCCCGTTTCGGAAACCAGCAGTTGCAACTGCTCGTGCAGGCTGTCGAAACTGCGCCGCAGCCGTTCCGCCATGTCCGCGAAGGTGCTTGAGAGCACGCCGAATTCGTCGTTGCTCGTCACGTCGGGGTGAACGTCAAGCTCGCCCGCACCGACACGCACTGCGGCGGCGTGCAGCCGTTCCAGCGGTCTGGTGATGAGGCGCGAGGCATAGCTGGCCCCGACGGTCACGGCAACGATGGCGGCGAGCAGGGCCATCAGGTTCCGGTACAGTTCCTGTCGGACCGGCGCCATGATGAGCGCGTCAGGCACGACTATGGCGAAAATCCACCCGGGACCGGCCAGGCGGTTGAAGTATATCCAGTGTTTCCCCGGCTCCCCCCGCCGTTCCGGCGCCTGGGCAAACCCCGACTCCTCGGTCACCATCCGCAGCCGCAGCCGTTCCCCCTCGCCGCCCCCGCGTGTCTGTCCCTCCTCCAGCAGATTGCCCTTCATCGCATTGGAGAGGTCGCTGCCGCGGAAGATGTATCCGCCCTTGGAATCGACGATGAAGAAGTCCATTCCGGGCTCCATCTGGCTCTGGATGCTCTGGTGGAGCTGGGCGAGACTGACGTCGATGGTGGCGACGCCGATGAACTGGTTTTCGCGGAAGATGGGGTCCGAATAGGTGACCATCAGCGCATTGCCCGCCCCCTCGTCAAAGTACGGCGCGGTCCAGGCCGGTTTGCCCGACTGCTTGGGCGCATTCCACCAGGTCCACTGCGGCTGGGTGTAGTCATAGCCGTCCCGGCCGATATCCATTTCCTTCAGACCGTCCGGACCCCGGTGCACGTAGGGGCTGAACAGTTGCCGCGCCGGGTCAAACTGGCCGGGAGCAAAGGCCAGCGCGGCGCCGTAGATGGCCTCGCTCTGGCCCACATTGGCCCGCAGCAGGGCGTAGAGCTCCGTTTCCGAGAAATTGCGTGAAAGTCCCACAAAGGAGGAGGTGACCCGGGCTATCTGTGCGGCCTCGCGCATGAATCCGTCGATTTGCCGCGCATGCCTGCGGGCCATCAGGATGGTTTCGTGGTTTACAAGCTCCGCCTGGCGCCGGTTGAGCCGGTAGGCGTTGATTCCCAAAAGCAGGGAAAGGCTGAGCACCGCGGGCACCACGGTAAACAGCAGGATTTTTGTCCGGATCGTAAATCGCACGAAATGATTCCTCTCGCTCCCCCCCACGGAACGGCCTTCCGGAAGGTTCACTGGTCCCTGCGCCGCAGCGCTAAAGTCCGCACCCACTGCGCACGCCAACCAGCCTAAACCACCCGGCCCCGCCTGTCAAGGCAAATCGGGACAGTGTGCCGGCCCCAGCACCAGAAGCCTCCGAAGGAACCCGGGTGCAGGGCAGGCAAAAAGGGTTCAGACGGGCCCCCCTGAAGTGATATACTTTGAAACATTGTGGAATTGCAGCCGGCCTGGTCAGCGTTTAACGCGGTCGGATGCAAGGTGCGCAATGGAAGACCTTTCCAAGAACCGTAAGGGTCCGGATATGAAACTTTCCACAAAGTCACGGTACAGCCTGCGGGCAATGCTTCACTTGGCGCGGCATCAGCGGGCGGGGGTTGTCATGGCCCGCGAAATAGCCGAGCGCCAGAACCTGCCGGAAACCTATCTGGAGCAGCTCATGCTCTCGCTGCGGAAGGCCGGGCTGGTCTCCGCAATACGCGGGGCCCACGGCGGCTATATGCTCGCCCGCAAGCCCGACCAGATCACCCTGGCGCAGATTGTGGTGGCACTGGAGGGGACGCTCAGCATCGCCGAATGCTGCGACGTGCCCAACTGCTGCGTGGACCCGGTGACCTGCGCGCTGAAGGATGTCTTTGACGACGTCAACACCAGGCTCTTCGACTCCTTCAACGAAATCACCCTGGCCGAACTTGCCCACCGCCAGCAGGTGAAGGAACTGGCAGAAGTGCCGATGTACTTCATCTAACCGCACACCACGCGCGCAGGCAGGCAAAGAACAGGGCAGAGCGCCGCATCCACGCTGCGGAATCGGGGGCGGAATACCCGGACTCCCCAGGATGTCATCTTCAACAGATGACAACCAAGGAGTACCGCCATGGAATTCGCATTGGCGCAAAGAAGCTGCACCCCCTGCCGCGGCGACACGCCCGCACTCAAGGGCAACGAACTCGCCTGCATGATGGCCGGGCTGGGAAATGGCTGGTCGCTCATGGAAGACCAGCGCATAGAGAAGGAATTTCACTTCAAGGACTTCCGCGGGGCCCTTGCCTTCACCAACAGGGTGGGCGAGGCCGCCGAGGCAGAGAACCATCACCCCGATATTGGGCTGGGCTGGGGAAGGGTGGTCATTTCCCTTTCCACCCACAAAATTCACGGGCTTTCAGAGAACGATTTCATTCTCGCGGCCAAGATCGACGCCCTGACGGGATGACAGACTGCTATTCAGTGCGTCGGCATTCTTCAACGTGGAGTGCGGCGACAAAGCGCAGCGGCGACACCACTTTGGCTGGAGTAATGCAGGACATTCAGCCAAAGAGGCCGGGTCACGGAACAAACTTGAGCTCGCGCATTTTCGCGCCCATCTCCAGGGCGATCTGATCGAGGCTGGGCTTCCAGTCGGCGCAGAGTTCAATGCCGCGCTCCGTGCATTCGCCGGAGATGGAGAAACCGATGCCCGCACCCAGCGCAATCATGTACGGCGCAAGCGCCTGCTGGACCTTGTCCGACACCAGCATGAAACAGGCAGTGCATTTCAGCGCCGCCCGTTCACATTGAAACGCTTTGCGCAGCGTCTTCTCGGCTTTCTCGCGGGTCAATTGCGGCATCCGCTCCATGAGCGGACCGGTGTAGGCATCCACGAGGGCCTGTTCCTCCGCCGGACCGACGTCATTCACGGCATCCAGGATCTTCCGGACAAAGGGTCGCCCCAGGTCACGGCAGATGACATAGTCGATAAGGGTCTCGATCACATCCTCCGCATTGTTCATCGTGATGCCCTTTTCGCTGCTCAGTTGCTCATACACGCGGAGCGGATACTTCTTTTCCGTGGGCAGGTGGAAATAGGCGTGGGCATAGCTGTCGGCGCCCCAGTCGGCGTCATGGGTGAGCAGTCCCAGTGCAAAAGGCGACGGCGCCAGCAGTTTCGCCTCCCGGTGGGTGAGATGTTTGAGGGCAGAGGAACCCTCCTCGCCCAGGCCGCTGAACTCGTTCATGTCGGCAACCATCGCCCCAAACAGCAGGGCAGGCGGCGCATCGGGAAAGATCTGCGACGCGATATAGGCATGCGTCATCGGCCCAAACGCATGGGCAGGCAATGCGGCCAGGAGCGAAGCGGCCAGCAACACACCCATAGAAAGGTGTGCGATCTTAAATCTGCGGGGCGATGAAATCATGGAATCAGTATACCAGTTGCTCAAAAATGTCGCCATGTCACATCGGTCTTAATTGACAAGCAATCTACCGCAGCTCCTTTGTGCGCGCCTGACAGGGGTCGCGGGGACTATCGTGTGTCGCGTTGTCGAGATGTAGCTCTTCGGCCGCTGTGTTCAGTCAACGCCCCCGGCCCGGTCCGTGGGCACGAGGGCAGCTACCCCACTGCCTCCCTGGCTCATTCTCCCGGTGCCCGGTAAATGGTTCGCCCTTCCTTAATCGTTTCCACCACCTTGATGGTCCCGAGGGTCAAGGGCTCCACCCGGAGCGGATTGCGGTCCAGAATGACGAGGTCGGCCAGTTTTCCCGGTTCCAGTGAGCCTTTCAGGTCCTCTTCGAAGTATTGACGGGCCGCATGGATTGTGAGGGATTTCCGCGCGTCTAACCCGCATAGTCGGCGCCTCTGCCCTCGGGGGGCACGTGGTAGGGCCGGGTCAGCCAGGTTGCCAGGGGGAAAACGCGGGAATACAGGTGCGGGGTTTTCTTCAGGACCGAAACCCCTTGGGCCGGACCGGGAATTGCTGGGCGCGGTTACTTAATCCGCTCTTCCCCGCTTGCACCGCCGAGGAGGTGGTTGAAATGGGCCGGGGCCTTCCATTCGAAGGTCATCGGCCGGCCCGTGCGGGGATGGTTGAGCGTGAGCGACACGGCATGCAGCGCCATTAGTTTCTGGTCCCGGTCCCCTTTGCCGTATTTCTTGTCGCCGACGATGGGGTGCCCCTCATCGGCCATATGCACCCGGATCTGGTGCTTTCTTCCCGTCAGCAGGCGAATCTCGAGCAGGCTGTAGAGGCGGGTTTCGCGAAGCACCCGGTAGGCTGTCTGGGAAAGCTTCCCGTTTCGGGTGTCATTGGTGGAATGGACGACGAATGCGCTGTTCTCGGTCAGGTAGGAGGTGATGGTGCCCTCCTTTTCCACCAGTTCCCCGTGCACCACCGCCAGATAGGTCTTTTCCGACGCGTCCCACTGATCCTGCAGACGGAACTTGGCTGCCTCGGTCTTGGCGAAGACGAGCACGCCCGACACCTCCCGGTCGAGCCGGTGCACGATGAAGATGCGGTTTCGCGATTTGACGTTGCCCTTGCGCACGTAATCCGTCAGGGCATAGTACAGTGTGCGGACCTTTTCCTTTTCGGTGCCCATGGTGAGCAGCCCGGCAGGCTTGTTTGCCACCAGGATGTCGTGGTCCTCATGGAGAATCATCACCCCCCGGGGAAGGTGTTTGTTGGTGAAGGGTTCCATCAGCGAAGCCGCCTGAAAGTCATGAAGCCATCCTCGTTTGTGTCGAAGCGCGGAAAAGGCTGGCGCTTGTCTGTTTACCCTGCCGTAACTTCTGTGCGGCGGGCGTTGCATTGTATCAGAGCCGGGCGTTCTTCCAGGAAAACGCTTGGGTTCTCCCGGCCTGAAAGGCCGGAAGTTTATTCGGACGGCGCGGTGCGCTAAGATCCCCTGTGTTCTTGGTTGGCATTCAAAACGGAGGTCAAAATGTCGCTATTCTCGAAGACGATGACAACGGCGCTGCTGCTCGCCCTGCCGGGTGCCTTCGGAACCGCCCTGGCGGAAACGCTGCCCACGCCCTGCACGCGCAACGAGAGCGCGGTGCGGCAGGTCGCCTCGGGCGAGCGCGACACGGCCAGCGCCGCGTGGTGGGGTTTCAATACCGAGGACGTGACCGACGCGCTCCAGGCGGCGCTCGATTCCAGGGCCAAAACGCTCCTCATCCCCTACATGGGCGAGGCGTGGATTGTCCGTCCGCTACGGGTACACGGCGACCAGACCATTCTCTTCGAATCGGGCGTGCTGGTGCTGGCAAAAAAGGGCGAATTTCAGGGCGGCGGCGATTCGCTGTTTTCGGCCTCCGAGGCGGACAACATTACCCTGCGCGGCTACGGCGCGGTGCTGCGCATGCGCAAGAAGGACTACCAGAACCCGCCCTACAAGCCCGCCGAATGGCGCATGGGCATAGCGCTGCGCGGCTGCCGCAATGTGACCATCGAGGGGCTGCGCATTGAAAGCTCCGGCGGCGACGGCATCTACATCGACAGTGACGGCAAGCGCGGCTGGTGCGAAAACATCACCGTGCGTGATGTCACCTGCTGGGATAACCACCGCCAGGGAATCAGCGTGATCAGCGCGCAGAACCTGCTCGTCGAAAGCTGCTCGCTGTCGGGCACCGGCGGCACCGCGCCCGAGTCGGGCATTGATTTCGAGCCCGACAGTCCCAACCAGCGCATGGCGAACTGCGTCGTGCGCAACTGCCTCTTCGAGAACAACCGCGGCAACGCCGCGGCGGTCTACATGAAGCCGCTCACGCGGGAAAGCGCCGACGTGTCCATCCTCTTTGAAAACTGCGTGATGCGCATGGGCAGTCCGGGAGACAGCGCCGAGACCGTGCGCGACGCCAAACTGGGCGGCTGGGGCGGCATCGCCGTGGGCACCAGCAAGGATGACGGGCCCAGGGGCCTCGTCGAGTTCCGCAACTGCACCACCGAGAACACCGGTCGCGAGGGTGCGAGGATTTATGACAAGTCGGCAGACGGAGTCAGGGTGCGCTTTGTAAACTGCCATTGGAAGAGCCCCTGGCTGGATGACGCGGCCGACCACACGGAGCCCCGCGCGCCCATCTCCATCACCCTGCGCCGGCCCAGCCTGACCACCCACCTGGGCGGCGTGGAGTTTGTGGACTGCCACGTCTACGACAGGGAGGACCGCCCCGCGCTGGTCGTCCACATGGACAAGGAAAACCACGGCGTGCGCGATCTGGCCGGAACGGTCTGGGTTCACAACCCCCACGGCGCCCGCGCCGACTTCGGCAGTCCCGCCGAAAACATCGCCCCGGACCTGATTCGACCGGCGGAATGACCCTGCGGAGCTCTTTGCCGGATTACTTTTGCCCTGAACGATGTTCCACAAGTCAGTGTCGCCGCCACGAAGGGCGGCCCCACGCATAGAGGAACAGCATTATGAATAGAACCGCGCTCGTTACTGGCATCACAGGACAGGACGGCGGATACCTGGCGAAACTCCTGCTCGGCAAGGGTTACCGGGTCTTCGGGCTCATGGAGCGCAGCACCCGCTACGCCTTTGCCAACCTGGACTATCTCGGCATCACCGGGGAGGTGGACTATCTGGACGGCGACATGACCGACGAGGCCTCGCTCGTGCAGGCCCTCCGGCAGGCCCGCCCCGACGAAATCTACAACCTGGCCGCCCAGTCCTTTGTGGGCACGTCCTGGCGGCAGCCCATCGTCAGCACCGAGGTGAACGCCGTCGGCGTGCTGCGGCTGCTGGATGCCATGCGCCATTTCGTCCCCGCCGCGCGCTTCTACCAGGCCTCCACCTCCGAAATGTTTGGCAACAGCCACGAGGACGGCCTGCAAACCGAGAACACCCCCTTCCACCCGCGCAGCCCCTACGCCATCGCCAAGCTCTACGCCTACTGGATCGTCAACAACTACAAGGAAAGCTACGGCCTCTTCTGCGCCAACGGCATCCTGTTCAACCACGAATCGCCCATACGCGGCAGGGAGTTTGTGACCCGCAAGATCACCGACGCCGTCGCCCGCATCAAGCACGGCCTGCTCGACCGTCTCGGTCTGGGCAATCTCGACAGCGAGCGCGACTGGGGCTTTGCCGGCGACTATGTCGATGCCATGTGGCGCATGCTCCAGCAGGAACAGCCCGGCAACTACATCATCTCCACCGGCGAAACCCATTCCATCCGCGAGTTTCTCAGCATGGCCTTTGCGCACGCGGGCATCGACGACTGGGAAAAGTATGTGTACATCGACCCCGCGCACAAGCGCCCGGCCGAACTGCACAGCCTGCGTGGCAAGTCCGACAAGGCCCGCAAGGAACTCGGATGGAAACCCCAGGTGAGCTTTGAAGAACTCGTGCGCATGATGGTCGACGCCGACCTGGAGCGCGTCGCCAAAGAGAAGGCCGCGAAGTAACCGAAAGCATCCGCGCTTCGGGCCGACTCTTCAGAAAGGCCCGGTAAACCTCGTCATTGCGAGCGTAGCGAAGCAATCTCGTTCCCGCCAAGGCCCCGACTTCTGGGTCATCGTTACACGAGATTGCCGCGCTTCGCTCGCAATGACGAACTGCGCCGCACTGAGAATCTGTTGCTACCACACCTTCAGCGACAGTGTCCCCGTTCCGGGATTGGCAAAAGGCCCGGGCACCGGATTCGTCTCGCCGCGTGCCTTGCCAAAGTAGTCGGCATCCACCTTCAGGGGTGTCCCGTACCGGTTTTCGTAGGGCAGGTCGGGAATGACGGCCTTGCCGAGCAGTGCGGTGGTCACCAGTGGCCTAACCGTGTCGCCGCTCCAGCCGTTCTCCAGATTCATTTCGAGATAGCAGCCGTCCGCCTTTTCCAGCAGTTTTACCGCCGGATCAAGCTTCGCATTGACAACCGGGGCGGTTTCCTTCTTGCTCGGCTTGGCGCCCTTGAGGAAGACGTTGCCGGTCATAAACACGGGCAGCTTCGCCTTATCATAGGGCCGCAGACTGCCGCGCTCCACGAAAAGGTTGTTGTAATACTTGTCATCGCCGTTGGGATTGTTGTGCATGCCGGCCAGCTCGGTGGAATGGGCCTTGTGAAAGGGCGTCAGGCGCTCGTCCAGCGTGTGGATGTCGAATTTGCCCAGGAAGAGGTTGTGCACATAGGCGCCGCCCTGCGACACCGAAAGCAGCGACCCGGGCGACAGGAAGAGGTTGTTGTCCACGAGGAAGGGGCCGTGGTCCACCTCGACGAACAAATCGTGGGACAGGTTGTCGTGGTAGAGGTTGCGGGTCACGTGCGCGCCCTGCGCCATCCAGTCGAGCCAGGTGCCCAGGCAGCAGCGGTAGATGTGGTTGCCGCTGATTTCCACGTCAATCGCGCCGTGGAATTTGATGCCCGCCATCTCGGCGCCGGTGAACAGTTGCCGAATATGGATGTCGTGGATAGTGTTGCCTGTGACGGTGCTGAACGAGCAGCCCATGCTGCCGACGACGCCCGTCTGCTCGCAGTGCGAGATGGTGTTGTTGCGCACGATGTGGCCGCCGATGGTCTCCTTGTTCCAGCCCCGGGCGAGGGCGCGGTCAATGGTCTTCACATAGCCCTCGGCCGTGTCGGCCGAGGTGTTGTCGAATTCGTCGCCGTGCTTGCCCAGCGCCACGCCGCAGCACACCGAGTGGCTGATAATGTTGTTCTCGATAACCCAGCCCTTGCTCCAGTGCGTGCCGATGATGCCCTCCTGCTCCGCCGTCGGCGGCGCCCACTGCGGGGCGGCCTGGCACAGGGTGAAGCCGCGCACGGTGATGTAGTTCATCCCGTCTTTGTCCGGATAAAACACCGTCTTGCGGGCGTTGATCTCGACCCGTTCTTTATTCGGGTCCGCCCCCTTGAACTGCGCCCAGATAGTGGTGTTCTTGTCGTCCACTTTTGCGTACCAGAGCTGGGCCGTGTCCGCGGCCTGATCGTGGCTGGAACCCTTGAAGACCAGGCACAGGTTCTTGACGCCGCTCACAGGCTTGATCTCGGCCTTGAAATCCTCCCAGGACTGCCACCCGCCGGTGTTGGGAATGGTGCAGGCGCCGAGGAGTTCGCCGTCCGGCGCGTCCAGCCGGATTTCGATGATGCCGCCGTCCGCCGCCGAGGCGGCGTTGATCGTGACCTGCTTCGTGTTCTCCTTGAAATCCACCGCCGCGTATTTCACCCAGTGGCCGTGCTCAATAAAGCCGATGCACTCGCCGCCCTCCGAGCAGGGCGCGTTCTGCGTGCCTTTCTTCTCCGCGAAACCGGTGGCGCCAATCCGGGCAGCGCCCAACGGCTGCAGCCATGCCACGTTCAGCAAATATCCCTGCCCCCCGCGCGCCAGCCAGGACGGGGCCGTTCCCGCCGGGGCCAACACCTCGTCCAGCTTGGCCGCCTCGATGAGCCACTCGCCGTTGAGATAGACCGCGCCGGTGTGGTGTTCCCGTCCCTTGCCGCTGAACCAGTCGCCGTGGATGAGGTCGCTGTACGGATTGTAACCGCCGAAAACCGTTTTGGGCAGCACCGCCTTCCAGGTGTCGTTCTGGACCTTCTCCCATCCGGTCACCACTTCCGAGCCGGTGATCACCACCTTCTCGCCCGGCGCCGCCTGGTAGACGATGCGCTGCGCGTCCGATGCGCCGCCGCGCGGCGGGTTGACGCGCTCACGGTAGACCCCTTCATGCACCGTGACCGTGTCGCCCGGCTGGGCCGTCTGCGCCGCCGCCGAAACCGTCCTGAAAGGCTTGTCCGCGCTGCCGGGGTCGGCGTCATTGCCCTTGGGCGAAACGTGGAACTCCGCGGCCAATACGGCCGGGGCAACCAGTGTCAGCAGGAGGAATGTGCAGGCTCTTTTCATCGTCTTCCCTTTCGTCCGCTTTTCGTTTGCGCCACCCCTGTGGCAACCGCGCTGATTGTATCCCATCGAACGCCGTAAATGCGCCCGGGTACTTGACTGAATCGACGCGCCGTGGCATAGTCAATGGGACAAGAGATTGGAGCACCAACCATGGATTCGGCAAACACGTTCACGGCGGTTATCAAGCAGGACGGCCCCTGGTGGATCGGCTGGATAGAGGAAATTCAGGGCGTCAATTCCCAGGGGGAAACGCGCGAGGAACTGATCCTCAATCTGCGGTCCGCGCTTCAGGAGGCCATCGCCATGAACCGGGAAGAGGCGCTGGCCGCCGCCGCCGGGGCCTACAGTGAAGAAAGTATCAATTTGTGAAACGGCAGGCTTTTCTCGCGCACCTGCGGGTGCACGGCTGTCTGCTGGTGCGCGAAGGGTCGCGGCACTCCTGGCATGAAAACCCGCTGGAGAACCGCCGTTCCTCCGTTCCCCGCCATGCCGAGATCAGCGATTTCCTGATACTCAAGATCTGCAAGGACCTCGGCATTCCGCGTCCCTGAAAATGCGTGCTTTCCAGTTCCTGCAAGCCTTCCCGTCATGCCCGCGCAGGCGGGCATCCACGCCCGGCACAATGCCGGGCGCTACTTCGCGACAAGCACCGCGTTGATGTGGAACTCGTTTCCCGTGCTCTCGGGGTTCTTTTCCTCAAGCGCGGTGACGCGCAGGGTGTGTTTTCCCGGCGCCAGATCGCGGGCGACGAGTTGGAACGGCGTGTAGCCGCCCCAGTCGGCGCTGAACCATGCGTCCATCTTCACCGGCGCCTGCTCGTCGACCTGCGCCTGGGCCATGCCCATGGCCCCCTTGATGCGGTAAAACAGCAGGCTCACCGCCCGGCCCTCCACTTCGAAGGCCAGCGTGCTGCCCGGCGTGACGGCCTTCCAGCCCTTGCCAAAGAAGCCGCCGAAGGCCGGATCGGTGAAGACCTCCCACCCCTCGTTCTTCACTGGCGTGATGGTGTCGGCATTAAGGAAGCCCGCGTTTTCAAACAGATTCGCGGTCAGGGCCTCGGGCAGGGCGGGAATGGCGGGCAGGTCCTTGTCCGCGGGCAGGTCTTTCAGCACTTTCGCGCAGATGTCGCTCATGAACTGCGCGCAGTAGGCATGGCCCCGGTCGTTGGGGTGCACCTCGTCGGCCTCGATGTCCGTCCAGGCGATGCGCTTCGCCTCGACCTCGGGCCATAGCGCGTCGCGGAAACTGGCCATGGGCAGGCCGTAATGTTTGCCGATTTCCGCGTGGGCCTGCTGGGTGTTGCCACCCTTGTTGTCCATGGTGAACAGCAGCATCACGGCGGGCGCGTTGGGCTCTTTGAGGATGCGCCGCACCAGCCCTTCCAGTGTTTCCGCCGCCAGCGGGTTGATGCCGTCGTTGACGGCATACTCGACCATGACCACGTCGGGATGCTTGTCCAGCAAATGCGCCTGCACCCGGTGCGCGCCCAGGTCGGAGCAGGTCGCGCCGATGCCCGCGTTGACGAAGGTGATCTTCGCCTGCGGGAAAGTGTCGGTCCACCATTTCGCCGCCAGATTGCCCCAGGACAGTTCGGGCTTGCTGGCCCTGGCCCCGCCTGTGATGGAGCCGCCAATGACGCCTACCACCACCGCTTCGCCGCGCCGCGCCTTCGCGAGGATATGCTGCAGCCGCGCCGTGTTGCCCATGTCCACCAGAGACCGCTGAAGAATCGCTGCCTCATCCTGCGCCGCGCACAGCAGCGGCAGGAAAAGCACCAATGCCAGCAGGCAGGGACTCTTAAAGGGGCTAAGCTTCATTGCAGAAATCTCCGGTTTTCAGCTACAGGCGCAGCGCGCCCGGCAATCATAATATACAGACTCGCGGACCAGCGCATCCTGGCTTGGGTCCCCTGGCTTGGGTCCCCTGGCTTGGGTCCCCTGGCTTGGGTCCCCTGGCTTGGGTCCCCTGGCTTGGGTCCCCTGGCTTGGGTCCCCTGGCTTGGGTCCCCCTGGCTTGGGTCCCCCCTTGAGGGGGGTGACCGCCGAAAGGCGGTCGGGGGGTGTTGCTTCTGTCCTCGGTTCTCGCCTGCCCACACCCCCCGCCGCTTCGCGGCCGCCCCCTCGAGGGGGGATCTGGGACGGCGCCGCGTTTCCACGCGAAAGTCGTGGGCAAGCCCTGCGTCGGGGACAATGTCATGATACCTTGCCTCTTTCGCCGGACTTCCTACTCCGCATACAAACGCACATAGTCGATGTCGCATTCGCCGATGCCGCCGGGCTCGGTGTAATCGTCGGGCTTTCCATGGCAGGGCACTTTGCCGACCAGCAGCTCCGCGACGGCATGGCCCGACGCCGCGAAGGGGAAGGTGTCGAAGCGTATGAAGTGTTCGCCGTCGGTGCCGAACTCGACCACGCCCGTCTTGTCGTGCCACCGCGCCCGCAGCCATACCCACGCATTCGGGTCAAAGGCCGGGCCCAGGGTCTGCACCGGCGGAAGGTCCACCTGCAACACCCCGTCGCTGCGCGTGCCGATGCGCAGCGCCTCGCCGTTGTCCCATTTCACCATCGCCGCCGGGCCCCAGGACATGCCGCCGTCGCTGCCGTGCCGCAGCTTGATTTCCACTCCACCCGCCGCCTTGTTCACGGGCAACTGCAAATAGGCATAGGTGCTGGCGTGGCCTTTGACATGCAACGCGCCGTCGGCCAGCGACAGCGCATCGGAATTGAGCGGTGACACCAGTTTCTCCGCCTCGGGCATTTGGTCAAACTCAAACGCGACCGCCGTGGGGGGTGCCGTCTGCGGTCCCTTCAGAAAGACGGCCGTGGCGTCGGCCTTGGCGCGGGACTGCTGCTGCCGCCCGGCCACGAGCCGGTCCACTTCGGCGTGATATTCCGGCGTAAGCCGGGGCCGGTATTCCTTGTCGAGGAAGTCGGACATGCCCAGAAGCGTGTGCAGCCGCGCATTGGCCTGCAGCACAGATTCCAGTTGCGGCACCGTCATGGGCTTGCCGCTGTTGTTGCAGAGCACGCCGATGCAGTTGTTGATGTTGTAGCTCGACACAAAATAGCGCAGGTAGTCGAAATCGCCGTAGAGCTGGTCCGACCCCTCGCCGCGCAGTTGAATGTCCGTGTAGGCATCGGCCTGGGGCATGTACATCAGCGAGCCCCACTTGCCCAGTTCCACCGTGGTGTGCCACTCCAGAATGCCCCCCTCGCCCACGATGCGGCGGGCATGCCGCGCCAATGCGTAGAGCGCCGCCGGGTTCTCCGCATACTGCCCGTCGAAATAGAGCCCGTCGGGCTTGAGGTCCCCCATCACCCGCGTGATCGCGTCGAGGAACAGGTCCATGTTTTCGCCGTCTACGATGGCGCCGGGGCACACGCCCGGCTTGTCGTTGACGGCGTTCTTCTCCTGCGAGGTGCCCTTGAGGAAGTAGAACGGGCTCGTGTACACGATGTACGGTATGCCCATGCCGTGGATGGTGTCGCGGACCCGATTCCATTCGTCCATTCCGAGCCGGGGCACGAAATCCAGGTTCCAGTCTTTCCAGAGCATCACCTCCGACTGGAGCAGCACCACGTTGCCGTGGGGTTTCCAGGAGCGCAGGTCCTCGTCGGGCGGATAGGAACTCAAATTCGACCAGTGCCAGATCACCTGCTCGCGCAGGGAACGTTCCCAGTCATAGGGCTTGGGCGGGCACACGCCCACGGCCAGCACGGCATTTTCCGGAAGCGAATAGGTCGCCACGGGAGTGCCATAGGGATCGTACTGGTCCTTCAATTCCAAGTCTGAACAATACAGCCCAAACCCGCCCAGTTCGTCCACGATCAGGTGGTTGTTCTTCCAGGAGGCGTTCCACGCCGGGGCAATTTCCGTGCGCACCGCCGCGCGCAGCGGCGCATGCGCCTGGAGCATGCACAGCGAATCGCCATTGACACGAAGGGTCAGCTTCGGTGCGTCGATGGTGACCCGCGCAAAGCCCGCGCCGCTGTGCGTGACCTTCACCCCCGCCAGCGGGCATCCCAGGTACATCATGGCCACAGAACGTTCCCCGCCAATCCGCTGGCGAAACGCGACAGTGCCGCTCCTTTCATCCAGTACCACCACCGCACCGGTGGTCGTGATGGTGACGGCCCCCTCTTTCTCCACCACCGACTCCACCAACAGTCCCCGCTGGGCCTCGGGAAACACCATCGGGTCCATCAGGTCCTGGAAGGTGGGGATGGCGGCGTGGGCTTGGAAGGCAGACAGAAAACAGGTCAGTGCAATGCAAACAATTCCACTTCGATAAATGAAAGCGGTCACCTTATGTAGGACAGCCGCCCCCGGCTGTCGTTTTTCGGCCAGTGCAGGGGGATGACAAGGGAGGGCGCCTGTCCCACATTTTCCTGGCACTGCAGTGTTTTTCATGGTCACTCCTTCACCGCGTCCCCGCAGTGACAGTCAGTTCATTCCACAATTCCTCAACATAGAGCGGATTGAAGATTCGGACACCCCGCATGTTGTGCTGTTGCTCGCCGCCGAAGAGCACCGCTCCATCGGCGACCCGGTCACTGTGGAGGGCCCGAAACCTGTCCAATCCCTTGACAAAGTCTTTGGAGAAGGTCTCGGAGGACTTAATCTCCACCGGCGTCAGCACACCGCCCTCGCGGATCAGCAGGTCCACCTCATTGCCGTTGGAATCACGGTAGAAATAGAGTTCGGGCCGGATGCCCCTGCTGTAGGCTCCCTTGATAATGTCGGCAATAACCAAGTTCTCGTACAGGCCGCCGCGCAGCGGATCCCGCGCGGCTTGGGTGGCGTCATGAATACCCAGGAGAAACGCGGCCAGTCCGGGGTCGGTGAAATACACCTTGGGCGATTTCACCACCCGCTTGCTGATGTTCTGGAAATAGGGGGAAAGTTCGAAAACAAGGTACGACGCTTTCAGCACGCTGAGCCAATTCCGGAGCACCGTGCTTGAGACACCCACATCGTTGGACAGGGACGCATAGTTGACGACCTGCCCGATCCTGCCGGCCAGCAACACCAGAAACTTCTGAAACTGCGACAGGTCGCGCACTTGAATGAGGGAGCGCACATCGCGCTCCACATAGGTCTGCAGATAGTTGTTGTAGAAACGGCGCGGGTCAAGATTCTCCTCATGGAGCCGGGGAAATCCGCCGCGCACAATCAGCTCGAAGGGGTCCCAGTCCGTCCGGTAATGACGCAGCTCCGCCACCGAAAACGGCCAGAGGGTGAGCACCGCCGTGCGTCCCGCCAGCGACTGGCTGACCGCCTGGTGCAACTCCGGTTGATGGCTTCCGGTGAGAATATACAGCCCCCGCTTCTTCGAACTGTCCACGATGCCCTGAATATAGGACAACAGCGCGGGCAGGCGTTGCACCTCGTCCAGAATGGCACCGTCCGGCACCTGTCCCAAGAATCCCCGAGGGTCGGCCTCGGCCGCCATGCGCACATCGGGGTCCTCCAGCGAGAGGTATGGCTTGTCGGGAAAGGCCATCCGCGCCAGCGTGGTCTTGCCCGCCTGACGCGGCCCAAGGATGGTTACCACGGGATAATCTGCGGCCACTTGGGCCAGTTCAGTGGTGATTTTCCGGAGAATCATGGCTTCATTATAGTGAAAAGTTATGCAAATCACAACTAAAAGTTTCGATTTGCATAACTTTTGTATAAGTGACTATTATAACAAGACTTACAATTTGCGTATATCGCCAAATTCACCCTCTGCCAAGGCTATCCCGGTGGACTCAAGCCTTTTCGAAGGCGTTGGCGGAGCCCGTAGGGTGCCCGGAGCGAAGCGGAGCGCTCCGTGTATTTGGGTTCAAAAGACGGTGCGCTCCGTTTCGCTGCGCTTCACTTCGAGCACCCAAAATCGGGCACTCACACTCACCTCACCCCTGCCGACACTGTCCTTGTGGGCCCAAACCTTTTCGAAGGCAGCCGCGTACTGTTCGACCAGCTCGGGCTGGGCCGAGGTGAAGTAGGGCAGCGATATGGTCTTGGCGTTGAGTTCGTCGCAGGCGGGGGTGGAGGCGGGCAGCACAGGCAGGTGCCGCCACCATTTGTCCTCCTTGTAGACGGGGTATTCGTGCTGCAGCTTGAGCGTGTATGCCGCCGCGTCCATGCCCTCGGCCTTGAGCGCCGCCACGACCTTGTCGCGGCTCATGCCCGACTGCTTCTCGTCCACGTACAGGAAGTTGCGCGAGTAGAAGACGCGGTGGATGCCGGGACCCTCATACTGCGCCGTCAGGCCGGGCAGTTGGGTGATGCGGTCGTTGAGCGTCTTCATCTGGGCGATCCCGTCAGCGTTGCGCTTGTCGAGGTCGCGGAGCTGGATGCGCGCAAGGATGGCGGACACGGGGTGCATGCGCAGCTTGGAGCCGAGCGCCGTGCCCTGGTACTTGCGGTAGGCGCTGTCCTCGGGGAAGCCGCCCGGCAGGTCGTAGTTGCCGTAGGTGACGGCCCGCTCGTAGTCGCCGCGCTCCTTGTACACGGCAATGCCGCCCTCGATGGCCGGCAGCGGCTTGGTGGACTGCAGGCTGAATCCGGCCATGCGGCCCCAGTTGCCGATCCACGTGTCTTTCACTTTGGCGCCATGGGCGTGGCTGGCGTCCTCCAGCACGTCGATGCCGCGCTCCTTGGCGATGGCGCAGATTTCCTCCAGGTCGCAGGGCATGCCGTACCAGTGCACGGCGAGCACGGCGCGGGTCTTGGGTGTGATGGCCTTCTTGAACGCCTCCAGGTCAATGTTCATGGTGCGGGGGTTGGCGTCCACCAGCACGGGCACCAGCCCGAAGAGGCGCATGGGAACCAGCGGGAACCAGGTGCTGTAATCGCAGACGATGATCTCGCTGCCCTCGGGATAGTCGCAGGCAAATAGCATGGAGGTCAGCGCGTTCGTGCCGTTGCAGTGGGCCTTGGCAAAGGGGCTGCCGAAGTGCGCCTTCCAGGCGTCCTCAAACTCGGCAATGGGACCGTAGCCGGGATTGCGCAGCAGCTTGGTCACCAGGTCGATTTCCTCGTCGCCGTAGAGGGGCCACTTCGTGGCGTCTCCCGTCGGCGCCGTGATGGCCTTCGGTCCGCCATTGATGGCCAGCGCCTCCACCCTGTGCGGGGCGTCGGCCCCGTGCGCCTGCGTCATGGCGCCCGATGCGACCAGTCCGGCGCCCAGCGCGCCGGCCGTCTTCAGGAAATCGCGCCGTGTTGCATTCTTGGGGGTTCGGTTCGCTTCCATCGCAAGTTCTCCTGGCGGGGGCTGGTATCGCCCCCGGTTGATGTCTCGTCCAGTCGCGTGGCCGCTTATGCGCGCAGAATCATCTTAGAGCATCACCCCCTCCACCGCCAAACGCCGAATTTCGGGTAAATTCTTGCTTGAGGCAACGGGTGTACGTGCGCCGTCCCAGGCCCCTCCGGGGACAGCCTCACACATCTCTCTCAGCGACAACCCGTGAGCGGCTTCGCTTGCGCCTCGCAACCCCGGTCACGATAATCTCTTTCGTAAACTGAAAGGAGCCCCCCCCATGTCCGCTTTGCTCGCCGCGTGCCTGATTTCCTGCCACCTGTTTGCTGCGCCTGAAAACGCCGTGCTGGAAAACGATGTGTTCCGGGTGGTGGTCGACGGCACCACGGGCGCCATCACCAGCCTGGTGGCGAAAACCGCCGGGGGGGAGATGATCGGCGAGCCGCGGCTTGCCGCCAACTTCCGCATCAACCTGCCACTGCCCGGTTACCAGTGCCACTACATCGACGGCATGAAACAAAGCGCGGCGGCGGTAACGAAGGACGGCGACACCGTCACCGCCACCTTCAAGAACATGCAAAGCGAGCGCGGCACCTTCCTCCTCTCGCTCAGCTACACGATAAAACTCGACGGCGACACGCTGCGCTTTCACGCGGCGCTGACCAACCCCACCGATGTTCCCGTGGCGGAGTTTTGGTTTCCCCGGCTGGGTGGCTGGACCCAGTTTGGCGACGGACGCGATGCGCTGGCCGCCGTGCCGGGTTACACCGGCTGCGGACACAATGCGCCGCTCTTTCGCGGTTTTCCCGGCGGGCGAGGACTGGGCGCCGAGACGGCCGAGTTTGCCACGAGCTATCCCGGCATGGTCATGCCCTGGTGGGATCTCTACGACACGAACACCGACAAGGGCCTCTACCTGGGCTATGAGGACGAGACCTTCCGCCTGAGCACCTGGCACAGCTATCTCTACCCCAACGCTTCGGGTGGTCCCATTGCCTGGATGACGCCGGAAGAGGCGCAGGGCGCGCCGGTCGGCCTCGTGTTCTCCCATGTGCGCTACCCCTACATCCGCAACGGCGAAACGCTCGACAGCGGCGACTTCGTCATCCGTCTGCACCGGGGCGACTGGCACACCGGCTCGCTCGGCTATGGCGCGTGGTTCCGCAAGCATTTCCCCATCGACAAGTCCCAGAGCTGGCTGCGCAAACAAAGCTCCTGGTTCACGTCGATCCTCTATCAGCCCGAGGACAAGGTCATCGCCGACTACAAGACCTATGACCAGTGGACACAGGACGCCCAGGCACGCGGCATCGGCTGCTATGAACTCATCGGCTGGGACAAGGGCGGCATCGAGCGCGACTATCCGGACTACACGCCCGAGCCCAAGCTCGGCGGCGTCGGGGGCTTCAAGGCGCTCATGCAGTCCATCGATGCGCGCGGCGGCAAATGCCTCGTCTTCGGCAACTACAACGTGGTCGACTCCTGCACCGACTGGTACAGGGACGAACTCAAGCCCTACACCTACCAGGACAGCTTCGGCAACGCGCCCAACTGGATGGCCTGGGGCGAAAGCACGCTCTCCGCGCGGCAGGGCCTCACTGTGCGGCGCCACCTGCTCATGTCGGTGATCCCGCCGGTCCAGAAGATACTGGAGGACAAGTTCACCCAGCTCGTGCGCGACGGCGCGCACGGACTGCAACTCGACAAGGTCTGCGCCGGGTCGGCCCTCGACTTCAACCCGCTCAACACGCTCAAGCCCGACACGGCGCTCTGCCAGGGGCTGGTCGACGGCATGGCGCAGATCGTGAAGAAGTGCCGCGCCATCCGCCCCGACTTCTGCATGGCCTCCGAGGCGTCGCAGGACCGGCTCATCCCCTATGTGGACGTCTACTACCGCGCGGCGGCAGGATTCGACATCGCGCCGCTGCGCTACGTCTTTCCCGAATGGACCGCCTGCCAGCACGTGTCCGCGCCCTATGACTTCAACGGCGTCAACGGTGCCGTGCTGACCGGCGCGGTCATCTGTGTCGAGCCCGACAGCTACCAGAACAGCCTCGCCGCGCCGCAGTACCAGAAGCTGGGCGAGTACATCGCCGAGATCAACCGGCTGCGCGCCGAACTGGCCGACACCATTTTCCTCGGCAACTACCTCGACAACACCGGCGCGGTCGTGCACGCCGCCGCACCCGACCCCGCCAAGCCGGGTGCATTCATCAACGGCCCGGCCGGGGCCGTGCAGTGGCGCGTCCATGAGAACAAGACTGACGGACGGCGCGCCCTGGTCGTCGCCAACCCCGGCGGCGCCGAAACCAGCTACTTCTGGGACTTCCACACCGGGCGCACCCGTGAGGCCGATCTGTATGAGCCCTTCCAGCCGATGCGCACCGTGAACAACGACACGGCGCTGACGATCAAGGGCACGGGCCTGCATATCCTAGTCGAGAAACCGGCCGCCCCCGATCCGAAGGTGGCGCTCCTCGCCAAGCTGGGCGCGGGCCAGCGCGAGGTTGTGTTCGCCCGCGAAGGCTTCGACGCGCAGGTGGACCACGGCTTCTCCTGTGCCTGGGTGCACCGCTGGCTTCCGCCGGTCTACCACTGCCGCGCCGATGAGAACGCCATCCAGATCACCATTCACACGCCCAAGAATGCGGCGGGCACACTGCGCCTCTACTGCATCGACGTGGATGGCATGGGCGGTGGGCGCAAACAGGAGGTGTTCGTCAACGGCACATCGTCGGCCACCATGGAAAACTTCGCCAAAGGCCGCTGGGTGGAAATCCCCATCGCGTCAGCCGCCGACCCCGAAGGACAAGTGGACCTCCGCATCGAAAACCGCGTCCCCGGCGCGAATGCGGTGGTGAGTTTGCTCGAGTGGAAAGAGTAGGGTGCGTGAAGGGCCGCGAAGCGGCACGAAACGCACCGCCCCCACTACCCCGCCCGTAGCTTGTCCAGCGGCAGCGAGATGAGCACCTGGCATCCCTGGCCGGTCATGCTGGTGATCTCGATATTTCCCCCATGCTCCTCGATAATCCCGCGCGTGACGGACAACCCCAAGCCCGTGCCGCCGGGCTTGGTCGTGTAATAGGGGTCAAACACGCGGTCAAGCACCTCGCGCGGCAGACCGGGGCCGTCGTCGCGGATTTCGATCTCGCAGGCCCGGTCGGTCAGTCGGGAAAACACGCGCACCCGCCCGCCTGCCGGACAGGCCTCCAGCGCGTTCAGCAGCACGTTGAGCACGGCCCGGTTGATTTGTTTCGGGTCCAGCAGGAGCGGCGCGCTGCCCGCGCGGTACTCGCTGATCAGCCGGATGCCCCGCTGTTCCGCCTCGCGCTGGAACAGCCGCACGCAGTCCTGCAGCAGCGTGTCCAGATTGGTTGGCTCGGGATGGATCTCATTCTCCCGCGCCAGCGACAGAAAGCCCGACACGATTTCCTCCAGCCGCGCCACCTCCGTGCGGATGGTCTGCAGCGGCTTGACCGCGGGCGCGTCGGCTCCGCCGTCGATCAAATCGATGGCATGGCTCGACAGCAACTTGATCGCGTTGAGCGGGTTGCGCACGTCGTGCGCCACGCCGGCAGCCAGCGTGCCCAGCGCCGAAAGCCGCTGCGCCTGGCGCAGCCGCGCCTCCACCGCCTCCTTCTCGCGCAACGCGTCCACCATGCGGTTGAACGTCGTCTCCAGCGCCAGAATCTCGCCCGAAGCGCCCCGGGTGCCCACATTTTCCAGGTGGCCACCCGATATGGCCGCACAGCTTTCCGACAGCCGCTGCAACGGGTGCAGCGCCTTCCAGATCACCCAGACCATCATGCCCAGTGCCACGAGAAAGACTGCCAGCACGGCCAGCATGTATTTGTTCTTGAAGGCGCGCAAGATTTCCGTCTGCGGCACAATCGTCACCGTGGCGGTCATCAGCACGGGCCGCCCGTCGTTCTTCAGCGGCACCCGCTCCACCCGCACGAAACGCCCGTCGGGCAGGCGCTCCATCGTGAACGAGGCGCCCAGCTTGCTGTTCGGCTCATCCTCTATCTTGATGTCCACCCCCTTGTTCAGGTCCATCAGGTCGCTCTCCAGCGTCCTGTAATCCCCCTTGAATCCCTCCTCAAAGCGCAATTCCAGCGAGCGGGCAATCTCCTCCGTCTGCGCCTCCATCTCGGCCGACGCCTCCTGGAAGAAATGCCGCGTCACCGCCAGGAGCGCGCCGAAGAGGCAGGCCAGCAGCACGGCGCACAGCACCACCACGCGGAAAAAGAGCGTGCGGTACCACGGCACCGTGAAAGGCGGAAGGCTGGCGGGAATTTCGGTGGCGACTGCCATGGGGGATGCCTCAGAAGGGCCTTGGGATCTGGCCGTTGAGCAGCTTCATCACTTCCTGGATGTCCTCCCAGGTCTTTACCTTTTCACCGGGGCTGCGCAGCAGGTAGGCCGGGTGATAGGTGACGCGCAGGGGGATGTCGTGGTAGTTGTGCCACTTGCCGCGCATGCTGCCCACCAGCGCGCCCGTCTTGAGCAGCGTCTGCGCGGCCGTGCCGCCCAGCGCGCAGATAACCGTGGGCTTGATTTGCGCCAGCTGCCGGATTAGGTAGGGCTCGCAGCAGGCCACCTCATCGGGGTTGGGCGTGCGGTTTTCCGGCGGACGGCATTTCAGCACATTGCAGATAAACACGTCGGACCGGTTCAGCTTCATGCCCTTTTCGATAATGTCGGTCAGCAACTGGCCTGCCCGGCCCACGAAGGGCCGTCCCAGCCGGTCCTCGTCGGCGCCCGGCGCCTCGCCCACAAACACCAGCCGCGCCTGCGGCGCGCCCTCACCCGGCACCGTGTTGGTGCGCAGCCCGCCGAGCGCGCATTTGTGGCAGCCGCCCACCTCCTCGGCAATGCGCTCCAGACTGTCCGACGGGTCGCCCGGCGCCAATTCCGCCGGGGCGGGAATGACTGGCGCGGCGAACATCTTCTCGCGATAGGTCTGGGCAGGCTCCTCCGTCGCCGCGGACGGCGCGGCGGGAACGGGGGCGGGCGGCGCGTCAAACAATTCCTTGGCCGCGCCGAGTTCATTCAGCCGCGCGGCCACCTCCTTCGACAGCGTCACCTTGGGCGGTTTGCCCTTGGCTTCGCGGCGGACCACCTCGCACACCTCGTTGACAACTTCACGATACAAGTCACGTTCGCTCATGGGATACACTCCAAACCAAGATGATAGCATGGGGCGGGGTGCCCGTGCCCGAGGACGGCACCGTTTCCATGCACCAGATATTGCAGTGCGTTTTCAGAAGCGCCTCGTCTTAGGTCCCGCAGGGACCAATGTGAATAGCCGGAGGTGACCGAAGGGAACCTCCGGTTTGGACCAGAACACAGGCCAACCCCGCAGCGGGTTGAATGTGAAAGGGGCTGGGGCGCATACGCGGGGCTTCACATTCAACCCATTTCAGGGTTGAAGATGTGGAGGTCGGGCCCGCGTCTGCCGGGAAACGAGGCTGTCTGTCCAAGCAACATTCCGGTTACCAACATGCCGTGCCATCCGTATTTAGGGCAGACTTTCGAAGTGCACTTGGATAGAATATGGGAGAGATGACGCCATGACAAACGAACATGCGATGCTCGCGCAGTGGATAAACGGCCGCAACGAGGAGGCCTTTCACGGAATCGTCCGCCGCTATTCCGGACTGGTCTATGCCACGTCGCTGCGCGTGCTGCGCAACGATGCCGATGCGCAGGAGGCGGCGCTGGACGCCTTTCTGGCGCTCTCGCAACTGCGGCGCGTGCCCGATTCACCGCTCGGCGCATGGCTGCACCGCACCGCCGTGCACCGCGCCATCGACCGCCACCGCAAAACTCAGACCCGCACCCAGTACGAGGCGGCGGTCGCCCGGGAAGCCACGACGGAGACGGCCGCTTTCGGCTGGGATGACATCTCCGGCATGGTGGATGAGGCCGTTGCGGCCCTGCCGGAAGACCTCCGCCAGGCGGTGCTCGGCCACTTCTTCGAGGGAAAGACCCATGCCGAACTGGCCGAGGCCGCGGGAATCTCCCGCCCGGCCATCACCAAACGCGTGCATCAAGGCGTGGAGGGAATCCGCAGTTCTTTGATCAGGAAAGGTGTAACCGTGGGCAGTGTTGCCGCGCTCACGCTGCTGCTGTCGGAGCATGCCCTGGCCGCGCCCGCCGTTCCGGCCGCGCTGGCCGCGTCATTGGGCAAGATTGCCGTGTCCGGGCTCACCGCAACCGGCGCAGCGGCGGGGGCATCGCTGGGACTGGCGGCAAAAGCCCTGATTGCGGCTGTTGTGCTGAGCATCGTGGCCGGGGTTAGTTACACGTTTCTGCCCGACATCGTAAAACGGAACATGGCCCTCCTCCGGATAGCACCCAAGGTGGTGGTGCGCAAGGAATGGCGCAAGATGTTTCCTCCGGCCCCGACCACGGGCAGGGCCGTGGCGGCGTCCGTCGTTCCGGCCGTAGCCAAATCCGCGGGAGAAGCTGTCTCCGGCGAAGCGGGAGTTGCCGTCACCGGGACCCTGGAGGGTGCCATGGGTTGCGTGCCCGGCGAAGCGGACATTGTCATGGAAAAGGTCAACTGGGGCCCCACGGAGATGCCCCCGGCGCAGACGGAGAAGCGCCTTGGCAAGGCCGACAGCAACGGGCAATTTGCCGTCGAAAACGTAACCCCCGGCCAGTGGTCGGCGGCTGTTCTCGGCGCCTGGAGCACGGGCGGCGGCTCACTGACCATCAAACCGGGCGCGGCGCCTCCGCCGCCGCAATCGCTCAAGGTGTATCCTGGCGAACCCTGTTCCGGGGTCGTGGTGGATGAGGAGGGAAAGCCCGTATCCGGGGCCGTGTTGTATCCCGTGGGACACGAACTGGCGCCGAACGATGAGTTCGGCCACATGGAAATCGCCGCGTTTCACACACTGACCGACGAGCAGGGACGTTTCAGTTTCCCCGACATGATCCCCGGCGGCATGAAGTATTTCATTGTTGCCCCGGGCCATGCGCCCCAGTATTCCGACTTTGTGAAAACCAGCGACGGCGGGACAACCATTCGGCTGCGCCCCTTGGGCCGGGTGAGGGGACGGGTGGTAACCGAGGGAACCGTGGCCGGCATGGAGGGCATTAGCCTGCGGCTCAGCGCGGGCAAATACGACTACGACAAGACGGTGAACGAAAGGACGATTCGTGTTCGCCGCGGCCGCATCGAAAAGACGGTCACCACCGGCCGGGACGGCACCTTCCTTGCCGAAGGTTTGCCCGAAGCCAAATATCGGGTAGAGATGCCCGAAGGGGCCGCATGGGTGATTTCAGCCTCTGCAGACACCGAAGTGCATTCCGGCAAGGAGAGCGACCTGACCGTTCGCCTGGAGAAGGGCTGCTCGCTGTTAGGCCGCGTAATTGATGCGCAGACCGGGGAGTCATTGGGCGCGGGCGTGAGACTCTGGATTTCCGATGCCAGCCAAAACATGCCCGCAGTGACCGATGCCGAGGGCAACTACCGCTTTGACAACCTCTCCAGGGGCGCCCGGACCGTGAATATGGATGGGCCCTTGGTGGCCAATGGAAAGGGACGCTTGATATACGCAAGACCCGGCGAGCGCCAGCGGGCATGGGAAGTGGAAGTGAAATCCGGGGAAACGGAACGGGACTTCTTGATTGATCGTGGACGTCTTCACGGCATGGTCACGGACGCCTCCAACATGCCCGTTGCAGGCGCGGAAGTTTCCGGGAGCGACGACGGGTCCGGCATGAATGTTTTGACAAGAACCGGAAGTGATGGACGTTTTGACATGCGCTGCGCCTGCTCCGTATACCCGCCGCTGCACCTCGAGGCGGAGAAGGACGGTTGGCGCGGCCTGCAAACCGCCGCAATGGTCCCCGGAGGCGAAACAGAAGTCAACGTGAAACTTGCCTACCCAAGCCGCGGGGAGATATCGGGCGTAACCGTGCGTTCCGACGGTTCCTCCGCGGCCGGGATGACTCTGTCGTGCTCAGCGATCGTGACGCCGGACGGAAAGGCTGACAACCGAATCTACACCGTTGGCAAGACAACAGTCGCTGCCGATGGCACGTTCACACTGACCGGGCTGGTGCCGGGAACCTATGATTTCCATATGCGCAGACAACGTGACTACAGCGCGTTGCAGGCCAAGGAGAAGATAACGCTCAAACCGGATGGGAAGCTTGCCGATGTCCGGCTGGAATTTGCCGAGATTGAGGAACACGTCTTGGCGGGCACCGTGCTCGACGAAACAGGAAGTCCCATCGCCCAATGCCGGGTCAGTTCCAACTCGGGCAATACGGCAACGGCGACGGGGGCGGACGGTCGGTTCAGGTTTACCGTAAAGACGGCTGAAACAAGCCCGGATACGTATTTCAACGCGGACGGATATGCCGATTATCGGGAAAGTCTTACCGTTGAAAAGACGGACAATGTCATCACGTTGAAAAAACTGCGGCGCCTGTTTGGAACCGTGACGGACGAAAACGGCGCGCCCGTGACGGCGTTCACGGTAGAAGTCTCTGGGCGGGTGGGAAGCGTTGTAAGCACGAATAAGAAGGTCTCCGACGCGGCCGGGGCCTTTGATTTTTCGGACATGCCCGCCCCGCCTGCCGATATAGCCGTAACCGCCGACGGATACGGCAGGTATACGGAAGCGGTCAGGGGAGACGAATACGAGAACCCAGCGCGGATCATCCTCCGTTCTGCCACGGTGGTCGAAGGAACCGTTGTGGACGAGAGCCGTAAACCCCTGGCTGGGTGTCGTGTAGAGTGCAACGGCGCGGAATTCATCACGGGTGAGGACGGGCATTTCTCCACGGACAAGGCGGCGGCCGGTGCATCCTGCGCCATTGTCGTCTTGAAGCCTATAAGTCTGGGCAGCTACATGTTTGCCTGGAAGGGGTCAGTTACAGCACCGGCCAATGTGGAGTGTGTGGTCGGCCCAGCCGGAGGCATAACACTGAATGTCATGCTGGACGGCACCCCCCTTACGGATTCTGCCCTGTCCTCACGGCATTGCAGCGCCTTCGCCGAATGGCAAACGGAAAACGGCCTGACGGTCCATTACGAGCTGGAGCACGACCCCAAGGAAGACTACCTCCGTGCCCGAATCCTGCCCGCGGGCCCGGTGCAGGTGCATGTGCACATGGGCTTGCTGGAGCAGTACGGCCCCGCCGTCTGCGAAAAGGTGGTGGAAGTGCAGGTTGTTCCAGACGAGAGGACCGAGGTCGAGGTGAGTTTCGAGACGCCGGGCACCACCCCAGCGCTCCCCCCACCCACGGACAACGCCCCGGCTGCGCCGGGCGCGACGGAGTAGTAGCCCCCTTAGCGGGGTTGGCCTGACCGGGTCCGGCTGCGGCTCCGGTCAGGCCGGGGTGCGGCGTAGACGCGGCATCTTGCCGCGTTCTTCTTTTTTGCCAGGGTGCGGCACAGGAAGAAAGAGGCTGAAAGCCTCTTCCACGCAAGAAATCCCCCCGGGGAGAAACGGCAACTGAAGCGGGCGTCCGTGTCATAATGGGGGACATGCTGATTAAGAACCCGGTTCCCACCATCGGAGTGACTGCCATGTCCAACAGGCTCGTCTTGTGCGCGGCCCTTCTGGCGCTTTGCGCCGCAATGACACTCACGGGCTGCGACACCTCGCCCATCACGGTGCTGTCCACCAGCCCCGCCGACAGTACCACGGCGGTCGCCCTGACGGCGCAAATCACGGTGGCGTTCAGCCGCGCCTGCAACCGGAACAGCCTTTCCGTGGGGATTACCCCGGACACCCCCCTGGAAACGGCGTGGTCATCGGACAGCCGGTCCGCTTTCCTGACGCCAACGGCTCCGCTGGCCCCCGCCACGGTGTACAACATCACCGTTCAGACCGTCCAGGGCAGCACCGGCGGAAGCCTGGTGGCGCCCTGTGTGTTCAGCTTCACCACCGCGGCGGCCATCATTGCCCATCCCGAACTGCATCTGGTGGAAGTGCCCGATGCGCTGTCGCCGACCAATCCCCAGTTTGCGCTTCCTGCCACGGCGGCGCCCGGTCCCGGCGACATCGTTGCCGATGCGGACTTTGGCACCACCCAGCGGCGCATTACGGCCACCCTGGGCATGCGGCACGAATACGCCAAGTTCGACCCGTTCAACGCGGACCAGTCGCTGATGCTCCAGATGTACATTCCCGACGGTTCGTGGCGCGTCTACCGGACCGTCTCGGCGCCCTATGACACCGACGCGCAGTTGGCGGCCACGGTGGACATGGAGGAGCCGCGCTGGGATCCGGCCGACCCAAACCTGCTCTGGGGAACGCGCGACTTTCAAATTCTCAAGCTGGATATCCGGCAGCCGAATCTGCCCGAGGTGGTGAAGGATTTTGCCCAGGACGGCACCATCAAGCCCATCCTCGACGCGCACGCCGACCTGTACCACATCACCATGTACAACGAGGGCGAAAGCTCGACCGACAAGCGCTACTGGGCGCTGGCCCTCCAGGGCTCGCAGGACGAATACCGGGCCCGGCACCTCTTCACCTGGGACCGCCTCACCGGCAACGTGCTGGGAACCTACACGCTGCCCCTGAGCCAGTCCGACATTGACTGGGTCGGCATGTCGCCCAAGGGCAATTGGGTGCTCATCGGTGGCCTGGACACCAACGCCGCGCCGCTCACCGGCCTGACCATGGCCAACCGTGAACTGACCCAGTTTCACCGCCTCGACTTTTCAACGGCCCACGCCGATGTGGGGCTGGACGTGAACGGAAACGAGGTGCTCGTGATGCAGAACGTGCGCACCGACTATGTGGACCTGGTGCCCATCGACCTGGCCACCCAGCCCATCCTCGAACCGGGCGGCAGTTACACCGGCACCAACCGCACCCCCCTCATCCGGCTCTATTACGCCAGCGACGCCAACGGCCTCAACAGCGGCATACACCTTTCCTGCAATTATCCCGGCTACTGCGTGGTGTCAACCGTGCTCGACCAGGGCCTGCCCGCGCAAAACTGGCTCGACCGCAAAATCGTCATTACGAAGCTCGACCCCGCCCATCCGCGCAGCTTCTACCTGGCGCATGTCTACGGCACCCGCGGCGAATACTGGGAGGAGACCCAGGCCACCATCGCGAACAACGGGTCGCGCGTGGTCTGGTCGACAAACTGGAACCAGAATGTCGGCCACATCCCCGAGCGCGTCTACGACATGCAGACCAGCCTGCCGGCAAACTGGATGATTCCCTGATGGACGCTTACGGAATCGTACAGACAATTGCGAGAAAGAACCTTGCACTATTCTGGCAAATGAAACTCCTTGCAAGCGCAGCCACACCGAGAATGCGGCCTGCCTGCGCCCTTGCAATGGGCGGGTCATCACTTCGGTGGGCAGGTACGATATGGCTGATCCACCAGAGGTCATCCGGAATGACGAAGGGTGCCCGGAGTTTTGCAAAGCAAAACGGAGCGCACCGGCCTTCCACCGCGATCACCCCAAATGAGGCTCGTCTTAAGTCCCCCTTCGAAGGGGGATTTAGGGGGATGTTGTCCTGACCCCGTGCCTTTTTACACCGTAAACGCAGGCCCCGTCAGCGCCTTCCAGTTTTCCTTGTACAGGAAAAACGCTATCCCATCCGAATTCGCCCGCCGCACACAGTCGGCCGTCTCGCCCATCTGCGGGTCGTCGATGTGGACGATGGGGGCCAGTTCCTTGCCCGGCAACAGCGCGCGCGCCATGGCCGTTTCATGGCCCACCGCCTGCGGCGGCACTGCCGTCTGGATATGCTTCACCCGGCGCGACGTGACGCACTGCGTCAGGCCCGTCAGGCTCAGGTAAAGGCCCAGTGCGGCCTCTTCCTCGGGCGCGCCCGACAGCCCCAGCTCTTCGGGGAGGATCGTCAATTCCCAGTTCAGGCAGGCGATGCCCGGCCGGTCGGGATAGTTGCGGTAGATCATCGGGCAGAACACGTCGACGAATTCGGCCAGGTCGGCATAGGACTGGCCGACGAGCGGCGCGAGCGAGGGCGTGAAGATATACACGCCCATGCGCTTGCCCGCGCCGTGCAGGATTTTGGAAATGTCGCGGAAATGTTCCGTGGTGCAGACGCGCCGGAAACGCAGCCACTCGAGCACCCCGGGATGGGCGGTCAGCCACTCGACCACGCCGATGGGGGACTGCATCCAGGGCCAGCGGCCCATGCCTTCCCTGAAGCCCGTGATCGCCCCGTGCAGTGCCGTGACATCCTTCTTGATGAGCGCGAAGTCAAAGCCCAGCGCGGCCGCTTTCTTCTCGCTGTGCGGGGAGAAATCGGTGAGGAAAGCCATCAGGCCGGAGGCGGGCGACGCGAAGCGGCAACCGTCCACCAGCACCCCCGTGACACCCGGCATGGCGGCGGTCTGTTCATAGGATTTGAGATTGCGCTCACGAATCACCGGGCTGTTGGGCGAGCCGGATCCAAACCACACGCGCGGCGTGCCGGTGATGTCGAGCGCAAGATTCTCCTTGTCGTCTTCGCCGGTGCCGAAAGCGCCGCCGCACTGCCACGCCTCCATCCCCGCCGCGGTGATTGCCTCGACGGTCTTGGCGTCGCCGCCAACCACGACGTGGTAGCCCAGTTCCCGCATCTCCTTGCAGGTCTCGGCCGGCTTGTCGCCGCAGCCGTAAATCCAATACCGGTACGCGCCGTCGGGCCTGTTCAGTTTGTTTCCCCCGTCAGGCACCGCGGCGGCGGAGGCATTGACGGCGCCTGCCGCCAGCCCTCCCGTCAGTGCGGCCAGTTCAAGAAAGGCGCGGCGGCCCAGGGCCGGACCGGAGGTGTCGCTCATGGCAGTGTGCTCCGCTGTTTGGAAGGCTTGAAGGAACAGGTTTTCAGGACCAATCCGTCCCGGATTATGCCTGTTCGGCAGACTCTTTCGCCAGCGGCAGCGTGAGCACAAATCCCCGTTCAGGGGTGTAACTGACGCTTCCGCCGTGATAGGTCGCCGCAGTGCGGACGGCCGCGAGACCGAAACCTAAATTCACACCGGTCTTGGTGGTCGTGAACGGGTCAAAGATCGCCTCCACATCCGCCGGGTCAACGGGAGGGGCCGAATTCCACAGATCCAGAACAGCCTGATCGCCCTCCTGGCACAGCCGCACCCGCAACTGCCTGACATCAGCCTTCTCCAGCGCCTCTTCCGCGTTGAGCACCAGATGCAGGAGCGCCATCTGCAATTTTGGCGCGTCGCCCACCATGCGGAGCGCTGTTTCGGGACAGTCCAATTCCAAATTGATCTTCTGGTGCCGCAGGGCGTGCTCCCGCAGGCGCAGGACGTCGCCCAACACCTTCTTGAGATCGATCTGGTTGTGCAGGTCCCAATCCTTGCGGGCCACCGCATTGAGGCAGGACACGAGTTCACTGCACTTCTCCGCCGCGTCAATGACCCGCTCCACCATCTGGCGGGCCTCATCGGCAATGCCCGAATCCATCTGCACCAAATCGGCATAGGCCATCATGGCTGTAAGGTGGTTGTTAATCTCATGCGCCGCGGCGTTCACGCAGCGCCCCACTTCGGCATAACGGAACAGGGCCGCAAAGCGGTCCAGTCCGTCCGGGTCCCCAAGATCAAAATGATTCAGTGCCATGAAGCCGGCCTCCGTGTATTGTGAACGGCGTCCGGGTTAATTCTGCCACAAGCTGGCGCAAGGCTCAAGGAAGAGCCCTCCGCAGGTCTCCTCTCCACTGAAGGCTTGGTGTGGCGATTGGCCACAGCCAAAGAATCCAGAATCCAGCGAGCCTCGTGCAGAGCCTCGCTGTCAACACCTCTCTATACGTGCCGAACCTCTGTTTTGAAGGACTTTTCGCAATATGGGCGGGAATGCCCCGCAGATGTTCGGAGCGCTGCAAGTGCTTCATTTATCAGCCCGGCCCGTGAGGGCCGGATAGGCGAACGCCGTCACCGATATATAGCGCTGAAAGCGCGACACTGACCATCCCGGGCTGCAAGGCCCGGGAGATGCCGCGGACACCCGCGCAGGAAGACAAGAAGATGACGGAGAGTAACACAAAGAAACAACCCCCAGGCCGCGCTTTTCACAGCCTGGGGGTTGACTTTTTCGCGATGCTTCTAAAGAATTAGAAGTTCTCGGTCACGGCCTGGGCAAACTCGCTGCACTTCAGCAGCGTGGCGCCTTCCATCAGCCGGGCGAAGTCGTAGGTGACGCGCTTCTGGGCGAAGGTCTTGGTGAGGCCCGCCGTGATGGTGTCGGCCACTTCCTGCCAGCCCAGGTATTCGAACATCATCACGCCCGAAAGCACGACGCTGCTCGGGTTGACCTTGTCCAGATTCGCGTATTTGGGCGCGGTGCCGTGGGTCGCCTCAAACACGGCCTTGCCGGTCTCGTAGTTGATGTTGGCGCCCGGCGCAATGCCGATGCCGCCCACCTGCGCGGCAAGCGCGTCGCTGGCGTAGTCGCCGTTGAGGTTCATCGTGGCGATCACCTCAAACTCATCCGGGCGGGTGAGAATCTGCTGCAGGAAGATGTCAGCGATCGTGTCTTTGATGAGGATCTTGTCGCCGGGCTTGCCGTTGCAGTCATCCCAGCCGACAGCCACGTCGGCAAACTCTTCGCGCACCAGCTCGTAGCCCCACTTGCGGAAGGCCCCCTCGGTGTACTTCATGATGTTGCCCTTGTGCACCAGGGTCACGCTCTTGCGCTTGTGCTCAATGGCGTGGTTGATGGCGGCGCGGACCAGCCG
>CAITNO010000033.1 GCA_903893795.1 Candidatus Hydrogenedentota bacterium
CAAAAAGCAAGGGGTTTTACAAAGACCGTCTAAAATCTAGATAAAGGCCAAACACCAGTCCGGGGCGGCCACAAGGCCGCCCCGGTTGTTTGTTTCTATGGCCATAAAAGCGGGCCCGTGCCATTCGTGGCAGTCCCCCTGCGACGAATGGCCCGTGCATGCGCCTGGATCCCCGTCTGCGCCGGGAGGACGGAGAAGGAGGCGTTGTTCGGTTGTCAACCTGCCGTCGTCAGGCACGCCCAGTCCGCATATTCTTCATCCACCGAGGCATAGGGCACATCGAAGAGCACCGGCGCGTCCGGTGCAATGCCTATGTACTGCGCCACCACCGCCGGGTCGGGCAGCGTTTTCACCGGCGCGTTGCAGGTCCACAACTGGCCGGCCGCATCGTAGTCGGGGGCGCTGGCCAGCCAGAGCCCGATTACTTTTCTGGTCTCTTCCGGCAGCGTTTCGGGGCCGCGCTTCTGGTGCGTCAGCAGGGCGATGGACGGCGCGAGACGCAGGTTGGGCGCGTTGGCATTTGCCACATGGGCGGCGTAGTCCTCGATGCTGCCGTGCAGTTTCGTGCTGAAACGGAGATAGACCGTGACGGACCTGCTCTCCGCCCGTTTGCAGATGTCGATGAGTGTGTCCTGGAAGGAGCTTCGCGTTTGCTCGGGGGTAAAGCTGTTTTCGGGCACGCGGTTCGGCGTCAGCAACAGGTCGTGCGCGCCCAATGTTTCCATCTTCGCCAACACCCCGTCCACCACGGCCATGCTTTCGGCGAAACGCTCCGGGTCGTTGTTCACCAGCCGCAGGTCGGGATAGAGGTTGATGCCGGACGCGAGATCGACGTAGACGCGCACACCCTGCCGTTTGAGCCACCGGGACTCGTATTGCAATGCCTCGGCGCTGCGATCGTGCAGATAGCGCCAATCGACGGACACGCTTTCGTAATGCTCAAAGAAGGTCGGACGCGCCAGGATCTCCTCCTTGAGGGTGCGCTTTCCCGCCAGTGGAAGGATGCGTCCGCGCATATGCGCGGGGGGCGCAACATGGGGAATCTCCTCCACACCTTCCTCGCGCAGTTTGACGCAGAAAATGCGCACATCACCGCCAGCGATGACCCCGTCTCCGCTCACGCCAATGGCCGCACTCTCCAGCCCTTCGGGAAGATAGCCGACCGCGCCCTTTTCCGACTGGTCCAGGGGAAGTTCCGTGACGGATTCAACCAGGCCGCAATGGGAGGCTATGGCATAAGGCTTCGGCTCAAGGCTGTTGTTGCAGATGCCCAGCGTATAAGCACCGGCCTCTTTGCGGCAGACCACCAGACTCAGCCCGTCGCCCACGCTGAACAGCGCCTGTTCCTTCAGCACCGCATCCAGCACCGCGCGGACATGGTTAAGCAGCGGATAGGGCTTGGGCAGCGGCGCATCGGTCTTGCTCACAATGGGCACATGGCCAACAGGGTCGGCCCCCACGCCGAAGGCACTGGCCAGCACCACGATCTTTCCCTTTCCGCTTTCCAGGGAAATCACGACGGGTTTCTCGCCATCGGTCATGAGCATATGTGCCGAGGCGGGGAAGCTGAGTGGGTGAAGGGCGAACGGGGCCGTTTCCTGAATCGGGCCGAAATCGCCCGCCAGCGCCGCACCGCGCTCCACTCGTGCGGGAACAGGGTTGGTCGTCACACCGCAGAGCCCCTCCTTGAATTTGGCGACATTGCCCGCCGTGATTACCAGCGTTCCACCGCCATTCACATAGGCCGCCAGCTTGTCGCACAGTTCCATTCCGCCCGACAGTTCGCTGGTCACCACGACCAGCGGATAGCGCGCCAGCAGCCATTCGGGCGCATCGCTTAGCAGACAGTCGGCGCTGTCACCGTAGGGCGTGGGCGACATGAACCCCGACTCGTTGTGAAAGTAGGACGCATCCTGATAGCCCGGATAGACCATGTCCAGCACGTGGTCGGCCAGGTAGTCGCCGGGACCGTAGGGCAGGCTTCCCCAGACGCGGTAGCTGTTCGGCGTGTAGAGGTGGCGCGGAAAGGTCCAGCCCGCGTTGAAGTCGAAGAGCAGCGCCACGGGCGTCTGCATGACGCCGGGGCTTCCGTGTTCGCGCACCCACCGCTGGGCGCTCTGCTGGATGTGCCCGATGGGGCTCAACTGGTCCTTTTGAAACCAGCCGCTCTCAAAGCCGACGAACACGTTGTTGTAGAGAATGTGCGTGTACATGAGCCGCTTGAGCAGGTTAAGGCTGCTGCCCTTGGTGGCGCTGTGATCCGGACCTTCCCCGTCATAGCTCTTGTAGCCCCAGCGGTTGAACACCGATGCATTGCCGAACCAGGGCACGCCGTACTGTTTTCCCGCGCCGCGGATGAACGCATAATAGACCTGGCTGTTGGGCAGCGCCTGCGCCGCTTCCGCGCCGATGGCCGTGTAGGTGCCCTCTTTGAGGAAGTAGTGGCCGAAATTGAGCGACACGAGCGTGGAGAGCTTGTGGCCCAGGTCGTCGCCCATGCGCTCAAAATGGCGCTGGAAGTTTAGGTATTGGTCGAAGCGGTTGGCGGAGATGGGAAAGGCCTGGTCGGCATAGCCGCCGATGTAGCGCCCGTCCTGCTCGCCCACGTCCATGCCCATCCACCGGTCACCCAGTTTTGCCTCCAGCGTGGCCAGCGCCTCGGCGGGCACGGTGTACTGCATCCAATAGTCGCCCGGCCCCGAGCCCGGCACATAGCCCCAGATGTCGAAGAGGAACAGGTCGCGCTTCTTGATCTCATCGGCCAGGTCGCCGATGTTTTTGGCAAACACGATGGGATAGGACGGCCAGACCACCCGGCCCAGGTCGAAGTCCTTGGTGTACTTGTCGAGTTCCTCGACATAGCCCGTGATCATGTCCTTCTCAACGCCGAATCCGCGCAGCGTGCAGAACTGCGTCTTGTTGCCGAAGGTCTCCCAGGTGGGCGGCTTGACGGAACGGCGTGCGTCGTCCGGGTGCTCGCGGGGGTTCAGCAGGTGGGTATAGACGCGGTGTACAGTTGACGGCGCGCCGTCACTGCGGCCTTGCCCATCGGCGAACGCCGATGATGCAAGGAGGGTAAAGGTGATGAAGAAAACATACCGGGTTCTTGTGTGCATCGTAAGACCCTTTTCCATGCTGCGGCATCTCAGAATGGCCGATAATCGAGGCGGTTTCGCATAATGTGGGGCATTCCTGTCTGCCGATTTGAATTCACTCCAGGGAAGTGGCAGAAAGGAATGTCTGCCCCACACTTTAACACTTGTTTCCTGTTGTCAAAGTCCGGCGCTTGCGCCACTCCGTCATTCCCGCGCAGGGGGAAATCCATCGACTGCACGGGCCACTCGCAGGGGTCTCTGGATCCCCGCCTTCGCGGGGATGACGGAGGAGGTGGTGATTGACGGATGCACGGCTCATGGCAACTGAAACGTTGCCGTATCTCCCTCCGCAACCGCATTCCGCGCCAGTTCCTTTCCTCCCTTGAGCAGCACCACGTCGAGCTTCTGGCCTGCACGGGTGACGGTCAGGTCGAAGGGCCCGCCAAAGGCGTAGACATCGCGCAGGGCCATGCTGTCCCAGGTCTTAGGCAGATGCGGCCGGCATTCGAAGCTGCGCAGGCCCGTGGGGCGCATGCCGAAAAGACCCTCGGTCACGACGCGGCAGTAGAGCGCGCTCTCGGCCGACAGGTGGCGCTGGTTGCCCTCGGGCCAGGCCTCCACGGGATAGGGCACGTGCTCGCCGAGCAGGCGCCGCTGCGAATAGGCGCGGAAGTAGTCGAGCGCGCGCTCCGTCTCGCCGGCGTAGAACACGCCGCGAAACGCGTACAGCGTGGCGCGGTCCCAGAAGGTCTCCTTGCCCGATTCGGTGGCCAGGCCGTCGGGCGTCCACAGGCGCGGCGAGAACAGCGCCTCGATGGTGCCCGCCTTGCGTTCGAAAATGCCCATGACCAGCGGAATGCAGATCCACGCGCGCAGTGTCGTGTTGCCGTCGTAATAGCGGTAGCTGTCGAAGCCGACTATGTTGGAGCCGAAGTGTTTGTTGATGGCGCCGTGCAGCGCTTCGGCACGGTCCCGGTAGTCCTTGGCCACACTTTCAGGCTTGCTCAGGTTTCCGGCCAGCCATGCGGCCGAACTATAGGCATCACAGGCGAGCGTTGCCGTGCAGAGGTTGGCCTTTCCGGCGGGAAAGCGGTTTTCCAACTCGTCCGCATCGGAGGCGACGACCCCCTCGGCCGTCATCTTGCGCTTGCAGTATTCGAGGCACCAGGTGATGAGCGGCCAGAGCTCCTCCGCCGCGGCCCTGTCGCCGCGGGCCAGCGCGAAGCGCGATGCGCCATAGGCAATCATGGCGGCGTCGCCGCGGTCGCCCGCGCCCTTCCACACGTCGGTGCCCTCGGCGATGATGGAGCTTGGCAGCGGCTCGTAGGCATCATTCATGAAACGGGCGAAATGGCGGTAGGCGTTCAGCGAGGCCTCGTCGCCGCCCTCGTCGCCGAGGAAGGGAAAGAAGGGCCCGGCATATTCGGCCTGGTCGTTTGCCCAGATGGCGGCGTAGTAGGAACCGCCGCCGGGCCCGTGCATGAGGCCGCCCTTGGTGGCAAAAATGCTCTCGGCCGCGCGCAGCTTGGCGAATGAGAAGGAACGACCCAGGTTCGGCTCGGGACATTCGAAGCGCAGCTTGGACCAAAGCCCCGCGACATAGTCGCGCCGCGCCTGCTCCTCCTGCTGCGGATCCACTGTGAAAGCCGGGTCGGCGCTCCTGCGCGCGCTGAACACGAGGCTGCAGCGGGCGGACTCGCCCGGCTTGAGCGTGAACTTGCCGCCGTTCAGCAACTGCGCCGTAATCAGATATTCGCCCTCCACGCCCTTCTTCTCCGGCGTGCGCCGTTCAATGTCGTCAAAGCTGACACTGAGTTTGCGCTTCCCGCCGGACCGGTTGGTGTAGACGAAGTTTTCCAGCACCAGCGGTTGGGTGGTCGAGGGAAAGAGGGTGCGCCGCACCTCGATGCCGTTGTCGGTGGTGCCCGACACGGTGAGCAGCCCTTCGAGCAGGAAGCGTGACGGCTTGACCGCGCCCGCGTCCCTGCCGTCAATCTTGACCTCCGGCTGCAAGGAATTGGCGAAGGTATAGCTGAGGCTGGCGTGCGTGTCGTTTGGGATGGTGCGCAGCATGGGCCAGACGAACTGGCGGGCGACCCGGAGCGCGCCGTCCTTGTCGATGCCGTAGCGCAGGATGAACGACACCCTGCGCCCGCTCATCTCGATGCTGTCCTCATGGGCGGCCGGATTTGCCGGGTCCGTTTCCCAATAAATGCCCCCGCCTGCATCGAGCGCCCAGCGGGGCGCCGTCTCCGCGAAAGACGCGGCGGCGGGGAGGATAAGCGACAGAAGAACCGTCAAAGAGGTGCGCATGGCCGTCGATACTCCGTAATGGCATGCCCGGAAAGGACATAGGACCATAGGAGATAGTGCGCATTTCGGTCCGGAGAATGCAAACCGCAGGTCTGCCATTCGGGAATATCGCGCTGTTTTCAGAAAATGACAAGAATTGACGCTTTTTGACCCGCGTGGTATCATAAGCATGGCGTGAGTTTGGGGATTTACTGGAGATACAGGCCATGAACACTGTCCGAAGAACGGGTTTCACCCTGATAGAACTGCTGACCGTGATTGCCATCATCGCCATTCTGGCGGCCATGGTGTTCACCGTGGGTCCGGGCATGATTCGCCGGGCCAAGGAGCGGCGGCTGGAAAGCGCGCTGCGGCAGGTGTCCACGGCATTGCTGGCCTACTCCACAGACAACAAGCGGGGCACCTATCCGCCCGCCTACGGCTACGTGGGCGACAATCAGGCCCCGGCCCAGGCGACGGCGGATGTGGCCTACTTCAACCTGCGCCCTTACATGCTGCTCATCAACCATCACGGCGAGCTTGGCCTCTATGACGAGTTCTCCACGTCGTATGACACCAACGGCGACGGCAGTCTGAGCCTGCTTGAATTCTCGCCCGCAGGCAAAAAGACCCCGCAGGGAACCTGGGTCTTTGAGACCCTGCCCCGCTACACGGAAAACAACGGCGCCGCCATGGGCGAGGAGCCGCAGCGCCAGTTGAACGCCAAGCAGCGCCCCTTTATCTACGTGCCGGTCAACAAGCAGCAGGCGAAGCGGACGGCGAAATACTGGATCAACAACAAGGATTTCCTGGCGACCACCTGGAATGCCGCCTCGGCGGAGCTGCAGGGCATGACCTTCCCGCCGGTCAAGTACGACGCCTTTGTGCTGATCAGCGTGGGCTCGTTTAACAGCACCTTCGGCCTGGTGGATGATCCCCCCTTCCTGGCCTCCATACCGGCCCGCGACGCCTACCATGTTGCCGCGCTGCGCACCTATTTCCTGGCCACGCGCGACCTGAACGCCAACGGCAAGCTGGACTTCGACTACAACACCCGGACCAAGGAGGGCGAAGGCGCGCTGACCTACACGGTCAACGGCGCGCCCTGCGACAACAACCTGCCCAGCGCCCAGGCCCCGCGCGGCGCGGGTCCCTGGATTTACGTCAGCCAGTAGTCCCGAACCGGCACGCCCGCATGGGGACGCCTGAACTTCATGCCCGCCCTTGCGGCCCCGGTGCCGCGGGGCGGGTTTTCTCTGGAACGCAACCATGAACAGTTTTGACCGAATGTGGCTCACCTGGAAGCACGCGCGCAAGTTCGCGCGGCTGGGCGTGCATGCCCGCTTCCCCATTCCGGACCTGCACATCGAGGGCCACGTGGAAATGGGCGACCACTGCCGCCTGCGCAACAATGTGACGCTCCGCGCCCACGACGGAGGCCGGATCATCTTCGGCAGCCGTTGCGGGTGCAGTTGGGGCTGCCTGGTGGACGCCCGGTCGGTCATCCGCATCGGCAACTACACCGCCGTGGCCGAATACACCGTCCTGTGCGACAGCACGGTGTTTCTCATGGGCAATGACGACGCGCCGAAGGCGGCCCGCGTGGAGGCCCGGCCCATCACCATCAGCGACAACTGCTTCGTCGGAAGCTCCTGCTACATCGGTCCCGGCGTCACGGTGCATGAGGGTGCCATTGTGGCCCACCACAGCATCGTGCTCGACGACGTGCCCCCGCTCGAAATCTGGGGCGGCACCCCGGCCCGCAAGATTGGCCACCGCACCGAGGGCATATCGGAGGCGCGCATGAAAGAGATTCAGGAAATGATCGCGCGCCACGGCCTGGGCACCGACCGGTACCGCGAGGAATGAGCATCCGCGCCGTCACCTTCGATTTCTGGGGCACGCTCTTCCGCGAAGTGCCCGAAGCGGGCGCCCAGCGCATGCGCAGGCGCGCACGCGCCCTGGCCGATGCCACCGGCGCGTCCCTGGCCGACGCGGAGCGCGTGCTGGAGGAGACGGCCCATGAATTTGCTCGGGTGCACATGGAGGAGCAGCGCACGCTCACGCCGCTGGATGCCGTCCGGCTCGCCACCGACGCGCTGAGTGTTCTGCTGTCCGGCACGGCAGCCAATGAACTGTCCGCCCTGTTCGCCTGCGTCATTCTCGACCACCCTCCCGTGCCCATCGAAGGCGCGCTGGAGGCCGTGCGCGCCGCCGCCGCGCGCGGGCCTGTCGGCGTCATTTCCGACACCGGCATCAGCCCCGGTTCCAGCCTGCGCGTGCTGCTGGAGCGCGAAGGATTCCTGCCGCACCTGAAATGCGCCAGCTTCTCTGACGAGGTGGGCGTGGCCAAGCCGCAGGCACCCATGTTTACCCGCACCGCAAATGCGCTCGGCGTCACGCCCCATGAACTGTTCCACCTGGGCGACCTCGAATTCAGCGACATTGCGGGCATCCACGCCCAGGGCGGCCGGGCGGGACTTTTTGCGGGGGTGAATGACCGCTACCTGACGGAAACCAAGGCCGATTACACATTCTTGTCCTGGCAGGAATTCATCGAGAAGATCGATCAACTAATCGACAGGGGAATGTGAAGAACGGGCGTGCCCGCCCCCAAGCTTTGTCCTTCGCCCTTCAGCCTTTGAACTTATTCGGGGGGCTTGTTCTCCATCATGATGTCGTCGATGATGAGCACCCGCTCAAACCAGATCATGAGCAGCGTGCACAGGTAGCGTCGGCCCATTTCGCGCAGTTTCAGGTTTGACTGGCCCCAGGTGCGGCCGTACCAGCGGATGGGAATCTCGGCGATCTTGTAGCGGCGGATGATGCAGGACAGGGACATCTCGATGGTGATGTTGAAATGGGCCGCCTGCAGCGGGCTGATGCTTTCGATCACGTGGCGGCGGTAGACCTTGAATGCGTTGGTGAGGTCGTTGAACCGCGTCATGAACATCATCTGCATCATTTTGTTGACGATGCGGTTGACGTAGAGTTTCACCGGGGGATACTGGGTGACCTTGCTGCCCGCGCGGAAGCGCGAGCCGAACACGGCGTCGTAGCCCTCCTCAATCTTGCGGTAGCAGGCAACCACGTCCGCCGGGTCGTCGCTGCTGTCGGCCATCACCACGGCCACCACATCGCCTTTGAAATTGCGCAGGCCGCAGCGCACGGCGCGGCCCAAACCGCCGGGAGGCGTGTTGTGCACCAGGTGAATCTCGGGAATGTCGGCGCGCATTCCCTCCGCCACGGCGGCGGTGTCGTCCTTGCTGTTGTCGTTGACCACCAGCAGTTCAAAGGGAATGCCCTCGGCGCGCAGCGCCTTTGCGAGGTCGCCCAGCGTCGGGGGCAGGTTCTTGGCCTCGTTGTACGCCGGCACGATGACCGAGTACAGCAGCGTGTTCCGCGGCACCGGCCGCAGCTCAGGCGCGCTTTCCGAGCCCATCATAAATCTCCTGCAGAATGGCGCGCACATCGTACTCGTGGCGCCAGCCGGGGTAATGGCTTTGGAATTTGCGCACGTCGCTGATCCACCAGATGTGGTCGCCGATGCGGTTGTCCTCCACGTAGACGGTGTTCATGGGCTGGCCGGTGATGGCCTCGCACAGAACGATGGCCTCCTGCATGGAGCAGTTGCTGTGGCGCGCGCCGCCGATGTTGTACACCTCGCCGATGCGCGGCGCCTTCACCACCTCCAGGAAACAGCGCACCAGGTCGGCGCAGTGGATGTTGTCGCGGACCTGCTTGCCCTTGTAGCCGAAGACGCGGTAGGTCGTGCCCGTCATGGCGCATTTCATCAGGTAGGCCAGAAACCCGTGCAGTTCGGCGCCGCTGTGACCCGGGCCGGTGAGGCAGCCGCCGCGGAAAACGGCCGTGTGCATGCCGAAATAACGGCCATATTCCTGCACCATCACGTCCGCCGCCACCTTGGACGCGCCAAACACGGAATGCTTGGTCTGGTCGATGGACATGGTCTCGTCGATGCCGTGCTCGGCGTAGGGGTGCGCGGCATCCACCTCCCAGCGGGTCTCCTGCTCCACCAGCGGCAGCAGGTTTGGCGTGTCGCCGTAGACCTTGTTGGTGGACGTGAAGATGAACACCGCCTCCGGCGCGTGCAGCCGGGTCAGTTCGAGCATGTGCAGTGTGCCCGTGGCGTTGACCCCGAAATCGGTCAGCGGCTCGCGGGCCGCCCAGTCATGGCTGGGCTGCGCCGCCGTGTGCACCACCACCGACATGTCGCCCTTGTACTCGGCGAAAACGCGCTCCAGCGCGGCATAATCGCGGATGTCCGCCTCATGGTGGCGGTAGTTGGGGCATTCCTCCCGCAGCCGCTCCGCCGACCACCGGGTCGACGCGTCGGCACCGAAGAAATAGGCGCGCATGTCGTTGTCCACGCCGACCACGGTATGGCCCGCGCGCGAAAACTGGCGCACCGTTTCCGCCCCAATCAAGCCCCCCGAACCGGTTACAATTACTGTGCTCATAGACGCTCCAAAATCCTCTGCAAACGGGATGCGCGGAGGGGACTAATACGGCCGCGCGGAGCGCGCACGCCTGTATTTCCCACTGCCGGGCCGCCTGCCGGGCTATTCTAACCGATTCCTCGCAGAAATCACCAACACAGAACCCAATTCTCAACGCCGCACACCCCAGACGCGTCCCCGTAGGGTGTGCGCAGTGAAGCAAAGCGAAACGCAGCGCACCGGTCCCGTTAATATGCAGATGCGCGGGGCGAGCGCAGTGGAGCGAATCAAGAAGAAAGCGCACCAAGCCGTTGCTAAGGTATTTAGCAGGGATATTTCAGGGATATCCCGACTTCGCGAATCTACCCTGCACACTATTCTTATACTAGCCTTGGGGGAGAGAGATCCTTCCCGGGCAAACCATGAATTCCAGCGAGGTGCTGAAAGTGCACAAAAGGAGGCCTTTATGAAAGCTTGCGCCCAAACCATTAAACCTGTAGGAATGGTCCTTGCCCTGGCAGTCCTGCTTCAACTGGCGGGATGAGTTGCGGAATGGCCCATCGCCAAGGACGTCTACACGACCGCCGAGCAGCAGGTGCTGCCCGTCGCGCTGCCCCCAGACACGCCAACCGTCAATCCGAAAGATGTGGCGCTGTACGAGGAATTTGGATACAGCGCCTGGCACATCGGCGCCGGCACCGATTACAGCAAGGACCCCGCCACGGTGGAGCCCTATGACAAACGGACCGATTTGGCGCCCGACTACAAGTCCGCGCCCAACGCCGCCGATCTGCTGTCCTTCTTTGCCATCACCGACATTCATATCACCGACAAGGAATCGCCCGCCCAGGTGATCTACACCGGCTGGAGCGCGCCTTCCGGCTCGTTGCCCCTGCTGAACTCCGCCTATTCACCGATCATTCTATCGACGACCCAGGTGCTCGATGCGGCCGTGCAGACGGTCAACGCGCTGAACAAGAAGTCGCCGATCAATTTCGGCATCTCCCTGGGCGACAACATCAACAACAACCAGTACAACGAGCTGCGCTGGTTCATCGACGTCATGGACGGCAAGCTCATCACCCCCAGCTCGGGCGCGCATGCAGGCGCCGACACCATTGACTACCAGAAACCCTACAAGGCTGCCGGGCTCGACATTCCCTGGTACCAGGTCCTCGGCAACCATGACCAGTACTTCACCGGCCTGGCCTATGAAACCGAGAAAACCCGCAAGGCCCACGTCGGAGACACCGTCATCAACCTGGACCCCAATGTGCTGGGGTCGGGCTGGAATGGCGACACGAGCGGTTGCTATATGGGCGTGGTCGACGGCAGCACACCCTGCGGGGACATCATTGGGGCGGGACCGACCGCGCTGTTTTCAACCCCGCCGAAGGTCGTTGCCGATGAGAACCGCCACGCGCTCTCGACAACGGAGTCCACAAGCAAGAACTGGCTGGCCGAATTCTTCCACACCTCGTCCAAGCCGGTGGGCCACGGCTATTCCCGGGAGAATCTCGACAATGACTTCGCCTGCTACACCTTTGAGCCAAAGTCGGACATACCGATCAGGGTCATTTCGCTTGACGACACGGACAAGCCCAGCGCGACGGAAACTTCCCAGAAGTACATCGGTGGCGGCGGTCTCGACCAGGCCCGCCACGACTGGCTCCTCAGCGAACTTCAGAAGGGCCAGAACGATGGCAAGCTCATGATCCTCGCGGTGCATATTCCCATCCTGCCGCTGAAATTCCCCACCACCACCGACCCCAAGGAGGTCGAGTCCTGTTTCGCCCATGTGGACGAGGAAAAGGCGCTGCTCGCCACGCTGCACAATTATCCCAATCTGCTCATGGTGATTGCGGGGCACCGCCACATGAGCACCGTCACCGCCCAGCCCTATGACCCGTCCCTGCCGAACCAGGGGCCGGTAAACAGCTTCTGGGAAGTCGAAACGCCGTCGCTCCGCGACTTCCCCCAGCAGTTACGCACCTTCGACATCCGCCGCAACAGCGACAACACCATTTCCATCTTTGTGACCAATGTTGATCCCGCGGTAACCGAAGGGACACCGGCGGCCAAGTCGCGTGATTATGCACTCGGCCTCAAACGCACACTGGACGGCTCCGCTGCCGGACTGGCGAAAACGGATTCCTACGACTACAACGCCGAACTGGTGAAACAGCTTACCCCCGATATGCAGAAGATCATCGCCAACTGCGGAACGCCCATAGAGTAGTCGGTCCAAGACCAAAAAAGGCCTGCAGGGATCGCGAAGCGAAACGCATCCTGCACATCTGGAATCGTGTGAAAAAGGTGCCGCCGGGAAGCGTGTTTGTATCGAGCACGTTTCCCGGCGGAGTGCTGAAAGACGAAACAGGAGATAGTTGTGAACCTATACGATAGAATGGCCAGGTCAATCACTGTGATGTTAGCCCTCGCATTCCTGCTGCAACTGGCGGGATGCGTCGTGGAATGGCCCATATCCAAGGAGGTTTACACGACCGCCGAACAGCAGGTGGTCCCCGTGCCCGTGCCTGCGAACGCGGAAAAAATTGGCCCGGCGGAAGTGTCGAGGTATGCGGAACTCGGTTACGGCGCCTGGACCGTGGAACCGGGCACCAATTACAGCAGCGATCCCAACCATCCGCAACCCTACGACAAGCGCACCGATTTGGCGCCCGGCCACACGGATGTGACCAGCGCCGCACGGCTCTTGTCGTTTTTCGCCGTGAGCGACGTCCATCTCAGCGACAAGGAATCCCCGGCAATGCTGACATACGCCGGCTCAAGCGCGGGCTATGGCGCGAACGTCGCACTCGAGACTTACTATACGCCGGCTGCTCTCGCGACGACCCAGATGCTTGACGCCGCCGTCCAGACGGTCAACGCGCTGCACAAGAAAACGCCCTTCGATTTCGGCATCTCGCTCGGTGATGAAGCCAACGCCACCCAGTACAACGAGTTAAGATGGTTTATCGACGTCCTGGACGGCAAGGTCATCACCCCCAGCTCCGGCGCGCATGAGGGGGCCGCCACCATTGATTATCAGAAGCCGTTCAAGGCGGCCGGACTCGACAAGGCAATCCCCTGGTATCAGGCCATGGGCAACCACGACCAGTTCTGGCTGGGGGGCTATGAGAACGAAAAAAGCATGCAGGCCCATATCGGGAACACCGTTTTCAACATGAGCATGGACGACACGCTTTCAATGTCGGACAGAGTGAACAGCACCGGCTACTACATGGGCGTGGTCGACGGCACGACCCCTTACGGGGATATCATCAAGGCGGGTCCGGAAGAGGACTTTGCCGTGCCCCCGACGGTTGCCGCCGACGAGAATCGCCGCTCCTTGGCCACAGCCACTTCCCCAACCCTGAACGGGATGCGTGAGTTCTTCAACACCACCTCGAAGCCGGTGGGTCACGGATTCACCCAGGCCAATCTCGACGCCGACTTCGCCTGCTACAGCTTCGAGCCCAAGTCGGACCTGCCGCTCAAGGTTATTGTGCTCGACGACACATGGAAAAAAGCCAACGGCCAGCAAGAGGGGAGCAGCCCGCCAGATTATGCCGCCGGTTATCTCGACCCGACCCGGAAGGCCTGGCTCAAGAGCGAACTCGACGAGGGCCAGAACAGCGGCAAACTCATGATTATTGCCTCGCACATCCCGATCCTGCCGCAATGGAGCGTCACCGACAACGAGACGATCGACAAGAAGTACCAAGTCCTGAACGACAGCGCACTGCTCTCCGATCTCCACGCCTACCCGAATCTCATCCTGTGGATCGCGGGACATCGTCATGTGAACGTGGTGACTCCGCAACCCTCACCGGACCCCTCCGGCGCCCCCGAACAGGGATTCTGGGAAGTCGAAACGTGCTCGCTGCGCGATTTTCCGCAGCAGTTCCGCACCTTCGATATCCGCCGCAACACCGACAACACCATTTCCATATTCGTGACCAATGTCACCCCTGCGGTTCGGGAAGGATCGCCCGCGGCGAAGTCGCGGGCCTATGCCATCGGCGCCTTTGAGATTTTCGCGACATATCCCTTTTCAGTGCCTTTCGGTCACTTCTCCGACCCGATAGATCCCCCCTCTCAGGCCTACAACGCCGAGCTGGTAAAAGTGTTGACCCCCGAAATGCAGGCGGTCATCGCCAATTGCGGAACGCCCATAGAGTAACCGGTCCGGACCCAAAGAAATACGCCGGGGGCGTGAAACGAAACGCAACCTGCACATCTGGAATCGTGTGAAACAAGTGCCGCTGAAAGAGCGCTCTTGCATCGCAAACGATCTTCCGGCGGAGTGCGGAAAGAACAAACAAGGAGTCCGATATGAACCCGCGTCATGGAGTGGTTAGATCGATTGGTGTGATTTGTGCCCTGGCATTCCTGTTGCAAATGGCCGGATGTGTCGCGGAATGGCCCATCTCCAAAGTGGTCTATACGACGGCGGAACAGCAGGTTCTTCCCTTCGCCATAGCTTCGGGAACACCGCCAATCAAGCCGTCAGAGGTGCCGCGCTATGTGGAACTCGGTTACAGCGCCTGGCACGCCAGTCCCGGCACCGATTACGGGACCGATCCCAAGAACCCGGTGCCTTACGACAAGCGGACCGAACTTGCGCCGGCCTACGCCGGTGCCCCCAATGCCGCCCGCCTTTTGTCCTTCTTCGCCATCACCGACATTCATATCACCGACAAGGAATCCCCGGCCCAGCCGCTCTACTCCGGCTGGAGCGCACCGTTTGCCGCTCCGCGCCTTCTGGTTACGTGCTACTCGCCCGTCATTCTTTCGACAACACAGGTGCTGGATGCGGCCATCCAAACGGTCAACGCGCTGCACAAGCGGTCGCCGTTCGATTTCGGCATCTCCCTCGGCGACAACATCAACAACACCCAGTACAACGAGCTGAGATGGTTCATCGACGTTCTGGACGGCAAGGCCATCACCCCCAGTTCCGGCGTCCATGACGGCGCCGACACCATCGACTATCAGAGACCGTACAAGGCCGCGGGGCTCGACAGGACAATTCCCTGGTATCAGGTCCTTGGCAACCATGACCAGTACCTGGCAGGCGGCGCCCAGGAAAATGCAAAAACCCAGGCAACCCATGTGGGCGACACCATCATAAACATGGCAAATGATCCGTCGCCAACCGGTTTGAACGGGTCCGGTTTCTATATGGGCGTGGTCGATGGAGCAACGCCCTACGGGGATGTCATCGGCGCGGGACCGGAAGAGGACTTCCCCACCCCCCCGAAGGTTGTTGCCGACGAGAACCGCCACTCCCTGGTGACCGAGACCTCCACAAGCCTGAACTGGATGGGCGAATTCTTCCACACCGATTCGAAACCGGTCGGCCACGGCTTCACCCAGGCAAATCTGGACAAAGACTTTGCCTGCTATTCCTTTGAGCCCCAATCGGACTTGCCGCTCAAGGTTATTGTGCTTGACGACACCGCCAAGGGACCCGGTCAGCCAGACTACGGCGGCGGTGCGCTCGACCAGGCAAGGCTCGACTGGCTCACCGGAGAGCTCCAGCAGGGCCAGGACGATGGAAAGCTCATGATTATCGCGGCCCATATTCCGGTCAAACCGGCCAAGGGTCTCACCGATGACACCCCCGCCCATACTTTCAGAGACGAGAAATCCGAAGATTCGCTGCTGGCAACGCTTCACGCCTATCCCAATCTCATTCTGTGGATCGCCGGACATCGTCACCTGAACACCGTCACCGCCCAGCCCTACGACCCGTCCATGGCCGCACAGGGTCCCGAGAACAGCTTCTGGGAGGTCGAGACGGCATCGCTCCGCGATTTCCCCCAGCAGTTCCGCACTTTCGACATCCGCCGCAACAGCGACAACACCATTTCCATCTTTGTGACCGACGTCGATCCCGCCGTGACCGAAGGGTCGCCCGCGGCGAAGGCACGGGACTATGCCATCGGTGCCGCGCGACTATTCGGCGCGACGCCTGAAAACAATGCGGACACGAGTTCCCAAGCCTACAACGCCGAACTGGTGAAACAGCTCACGCCCGCCATGCAGGCTGTCATCGCCACTTGCGGAACGCCCCTGGAGTAGCCCTCAAAAGGTCGCCCCGGCACACTGCGGCAGCAACCGCCCAAGCATCATCATCCGCGCGGCTGGACTCTTCCAGCCGTGCGGTGTCACAAGCATACGGAGTTGGGGAGAGGCACGCCTGATGCGAACGACCTCCATTGGCCTCTTGTTGACCGTGCCGGTGCCTTTGTTCAGAGACGATGGTGCGGTGGGGTTTGCAAACCCACACCGGACCCTTCCGCCCTCTACAGCGTTTCAAAAGTCAGGGTGTGCTGGAAGGGCGTGTAGCCGGTGAGGTAGACGCTGGGGCCGGGAAGTTTGCCCTCGGCACCCCGCATCTGCACCCAGGCGTGCTCGGCCTTTCCCGGGCCAAAGCGAAAACCGTCGCCGCCCATCCGGTACTCGGCAAACCCTTCCTTGAGCAGAAATGCGTCTCCCGTGTTGGGCGCCGCCGTGACCCCGGTCAGTTCCCCCCCTTCCCGCAGGTTAATCTCCACGACAAAAGGAACCTTGTCCGTGCCCTGGGCGCTGATGAAGAGTTCAAAACCCTGTTCGGTTTCGCGGATACCCGCCTCGTAGGCAAGTTTGCAGATTTGCGATCCCCTGCGTTTTGAAACGACATCGGACCAGGTTTCCGGGCGCACCGGCAACAGGCCCGGGTCGCTGATGGGCTGCATGTATGAGCCCCGCAGGGTCTGCTTGAAATGAAAGGTGCCGTCGCTTTTTTCAAACGACACGGGGACAAACTGGCCCTTTCCGAAGAAAGCGCTGGCGAAACGAACCGCGTTGATCACCGCCGGGCCGCGCCTCAGGGAAACCCACCGGCTGTTCCCCTTTTGCAGGATGGTCGCGCTGGTTTTTCCCCGCCGAATGCGGGTGACTCCGTAGACGGGATAGTCTTTCTCGTAGTTGTCGGGGATGGGCGTTGCGGCGGCAAGCGGTTTTTCCAGTTCCGGATATTCCATCACCCTGGCCAGCACGGCGCTCTCCGGCTTCAGCAGATTGAACATCGACGCGTACAGGCCGTTGCCGTCGCGAACGGCCATGTAACGCAGCGCGAACCAATACTTGTCCATCGTCCCCCGGGAGTTCAGGTCTTGTCTGCGCGATATCTCGGTCACCACCTCGCCGTCGGGGTGAATCAGGTAGGCCATGGCGTCCAGGTTCTTGCGGACCGGCTCCAGCAATTCGTCGCGCTTCAGTCTGTGCGCCATCACCACCAACGCATCATTGACCACGGCGTTGTAACCGGCGGTGCTCCGTTCGGTGTACTGTCCGTCTTCGTCAATGTCGATGCCCTCGGCAAGCCACTGATCAATCCGGGCAACATACTGCGGGTCGGGAAACAGGTCGTTGATCTGGGCCAGCGCCGACGAAACCACCCAGCGGTGATTGGGGGTGTGAATGCCTCCCTTGGACAGGCCCTGGCCGGCCCGAAGCAGGAAATCCCGCAGGAACGACAGTACCGCCTCGTCCCCGTTCATTTGAGCCAGCTTCGCGGCGGTGCCCACATGATGCACCACAAACCCCGTGTCCGGCGGGGAGTTGAAGTTGGTGGCGAACAAATCTATGTTCCCCTCGGCGTTCTGAGAGCGCGCTAGGAAACCCGCCAACAGTTTCATCTGTTCCAGGAGCGCCCCGCTGGCATGGTGCGCGGACTGTGGGTGAAAATACGCCGCAACGCAGTCTCTCAGCAGTTCCGCGGCGGTATGGCAGTAATGGATGCCCCACTGGTCCGGGACGCCGCCGCACCAGCGGCTCTGCGCGTCCGTCACCTGTCCTTCCAGCCGGCCCTGAAGCCTCTCGTCGTTCATCTGCACCAGCGTGGAGACCGCCGCCCCGCCCGCCGCAGCCTTGCCTGCCGCCCTGACCGGCATCGACAGGCTAACCGCTGAGGCGATTCCCAGCGCGAGGGCCTCTCGCCGGTTCATCTCTATTGCCATGGTGCTTGCGCCTTTCCTTGATGTTGGTCCATAGACCGTTTCGGGCGGGGCTCAGTTTCATCGCTCCGTCCCCCGCTTCGTGCGGGGATGATTGTGCAGCAGAAACGTCCCCAAAAGCGCCAGCAGGACGGTCAGGACGCTGAGCAATGCGGGCCGGATCACGGAGAGCGTTTGGCTCACTAAGACAAGATCCCTCTTGGTCGCCATCGCACTTTCGGAAACGCCGCTTGCCGTGACAGAAACGGTATAGGTTCCCTGGTCCATGTAAACGTGCACTGGATTTGGCTCGTTGCCCTGCTCGATGGTGCCGTCCCCAAAATCCCATTCCCAATTCAGAATCTGTCGGCCGTCACCCGCCCATCCGGAGAACTGAACGGTCAGGGGCGGCGTGCCTGATAGCGGGGATGCGGCGAAGTCCACGGCGAGGGTTCCAGCGGCGGGTATCTCTATGGTGCCCCCGGGGGTCAAGTCCCTTCCGAGCAGGCCGGGGTAGGTGGCTGGATATTTATAAACACGGAATACGGCATTCATGTACCCGCCCTTGGGGTCTGCCGGAATGGTGTCTCCCTGCGTCATGGGTCCTGACTGAATGACCGGGCACAGATACCGCCAGACGGTCTCGCCGGCCTGGGTCACCTCGAACAGATTGCCCTTCAGCCCCTCGCAGATCAGGGTGTTGCCGTTGGGCAACCGCTGGGCGCCGGAGATTTCGGCGGAATAGAAGTCGGTGGGCGTCGGCGCGCGATAGGTCCAGGTCAGGGAACTGGGGCCGAAGGCCGCGCCTGCGGTCAGGGCATAGTTCCCGGAACTGTCCAACGGTGGAACGATTTCGTCAATCGTCGAGTAGTTGCGGCTGATCCCGTTGTTGAAGATCAGGATGTCCCCGGCACCCGGGCAGCCTGTGTCTATCCATTCCGTGCAATGTTGCTGCAGGAACACCTCATTGGCGGCCGTTCCCGCCCGGTACTGCTGCGGATTGCCCCATCGGTACAGCAAATCGCCGCCTTTGCTGTAGCGGCCTCCGGCATGGCTTGCAGCCTGCGCGGTGGTGGTTTGATGGTCAATCACCCAAAGCTCACTGTTGCCGCGAACGCTGAGAATGATCTGGTCCAGATCGGCGTTGTAGTCGAGGCAGTTCATGTGGTTCCAGAATTGGGGGATCATGTTTCCGGTGCCGTTGACATTGGCCAGTTCCGGATGGTTGGCCACCACGCCGTAGTTGTTTTTGGACGCGTCGAAATCCTGAATCATGTGGTCCCACACGTGCCATTCCCAAACAATGGTGCCGCCGGACGGGCGCGTCGGCTGCACCTCGACGACATAGTCAGGCAGCATGTAGCCCTGGGAGGCGATGCTGGAATCGAGCAGTGCGGGATTGAATCCGGCCGCAACGACTTCGGCGTTGGTCTTCTTCTCCGATGCCAGAATAATCGCATTTCCGTTCGGCAGCATCTTGAAATCGTGATGTGCAATGTAATTGCTGGAAACGTACTCGAATTGCCAAACGAGGTTGCCGTCCCAGTCGTATTCGTCAATGCGCCCGCCTTCGCCGCCGCCGGTCGACGGACCGCCGTTCATGACTGAACCGGCGCGGATCATGTGGCCATTCTCAAGCAGATAGGCGGTTCTGCCCGGTTCAGAGGTGCTGTCCCACGTGTGGACGACCAGGCCCGCATTGTTGATCAAGTACGTCCGCGTGTAGTGCATGGGAGCCATCAATGTGTACCCGTCAAAGGCGCTTCCCGTGTTCAGGAACAGGCCCATCGTCTGGGTCGTCCGGGCAGGCCGCATAATCCTGAAGCCGACCTGGAGCCAGGCGGAGTCCGCGTTGCTGTCGGGCGAACCGCCGAGGGACCAGGATGGATCGCGATTGGAAACGCGGCTGTATCCGTAGAACTGCTGGCCGCCGCCGTTCCACCAGGTGCCGCCGCGCATGGCGCGCCACGGCAGATTGTCCTGCATGATGTCGCCGGAGGCGGGGCCGGGCGGATCGGCGGTCACGCTGTTGTCCACGCAGTACTGGTAATAGGTTGTTGAATACCAGTCGTTGACCCATTCCCAAACGTTGCCCCCCATATCATAGAGGCCATAGGCATTCGATCCGTCGCGGGTTTGGTAGGTGGCGTCGGCGGCGGGCCAGTTATGCGCGGCTTTGCTGTGGAGCGCACCATTGTAGAAACCGACCGGCGTGGTGTGCGGATAGTCGCCGTTTTCCCAGGGGTCCCCGCTGCCTTGCCAGTTCGCAAGCCTGCCGTCGGCATTGGTGTCGTCGCCCCAGGGGAACTGGTAGTAGGGGCTGTACTGGCCGCCGCGCGCCGCAAATTCCCATTCGGCCTCCGCGGGCAGCCGGTAACCGTTCTTGGTGAAGTCGCAGGCGCCCGTGGTGAGGTCGTAACAGGGCGTATAGCCGTCGCGGGAGCTAAGCCAGTTGCAGTACGCTGCCGCGCCAAACCAGCGGATTCCGGTGATTGGATGCTTCTCGCGTCCGCTGCGAACGGTGAACGCGTTACCGCTGTAAGTAATCACTGACAGCGGAACCGCCGTCGTGGTTTGATAGAAAAGGTTCGTGCCGCCGACGGCGTAAACCGAGCCCGACCGCACTTCGATCAATCCGGCCGCAAGGGCTGCGTTGAGATAAGCGCAGTACTCGCCGCAGGTGAGCAGCGTATTGGACATGTAAAGCGACGAGATATTTACCGTGTGGATCGGGATTTCATCGCTGGGGTGATCGGGATCAACGAAGCCAACGTGGTCACCCATGTCAAATTGGCCGCCCGGGATGTAGACCATTGTGCCTATTGCAACCTCAGTCTCACCTTCACCTTCACCCTCGCTTCCACTGCCGACAGTGTAGGAATACGTTGTCGTTGGCGCGCCGGAGGGGTCGGTTGTTGTCAGCCCGGCATCGTCGCTCGCGCCGACATAGTAATTCACCGTAGTGCCGGCGGGGAACGCCGGAATCTGCGCTCCGTAGACGCCGTCGCCCGATGCGCCGTCGTTGTGGGTGCCGTCGTCATGCATGGCAATGGTGACCGGATTGCTGCCGGAACCGGATGTTACGGTCACTGTAATCTGGTCCAGGTCCACACGCGGATCGCCCGTCCCTCCACAGAACTGGAAACGCATTTTCAGACCCGCGGTCAACTCCGCGGCTGCCAGGTCGTAGTGATACAACTGCCACGCGTGGCTGTTCGCCGTCAGTTCGCTGAGCCGCGTGACAAAGCCGCTTCCCGAATCGAGTTGGAAGGTCCAGCCCTGCGTTCCCGTGAGGCCGGCAGCCGTAATCCAAAACTCCACATAACCGGAGATCCCTGCCGCGTTGATGGCGTTCGTGGTGGCAACCATGGTGTCCGTCAAGTTCGCGGTTCCCACGTGGAACTCAAGGCCGCACGGGTTGCCGGTGCCGTAGTTTGAGCCGGTCCGTTGTTCGACAGCCTGGCCCGACGGCACGGTCACTGTCCAAGGATTGTCACAACCGCTACCGGTCCACGGCTTGGCGGCCGTAGCGGCCATGGTCTCCGAGAAAGCCGTCGCCGTTTGGCTTGTGCCAGTCCCAGAATTGTAGGTGAGCGCGACTTGGGAAATGGTTGAACTGCCGGTGACGCTGGATGTGACCCATACCGCATCCGTCGCCGTCGGCGCGGTTGGTACGTGCGTGGTCTGCGAGATTGTTGGGGGTGTGCTTGCGCTGGGGTTGCGCCCCACAATGGTCAGTCCGGGTGTCATGGCGTGACCCTGGAAACCGATGAAATCGGTTCCATAGCGGTATGCGCGCGGCACGGCGTTGGTCATTGGCAGCCGGTCGCCGATGTCCGTGACAACCCCGGCATCGGTCACCGGATTGATGTACTCCCACACCACCTTGCCTGCGGCGGTCACCTCGGCCATATAACCCTCCGTGGTGGCGCAAATCAGCGTGTTGCCGTTGGGCAGCCGCTGGGCGCTCGACCCAATATGGCTGAACAGCGTCAGATTGCCCACGGAGCCGTATTTCCACACGACCTGGTTGGAGAGTTTCTGGGGAGATTTGTGGGTGTCCTTGTCAAAGGTCCATGTGGCGTAGCCGGCATCCGGCGGATTTACATAGCTGCCCGTGTCAACGCCGCTCGAATTGAGGAACGGATTAACCTCGAAAACATACGACTGCGCGGTCCGCTGAAACAGGTACTGGTTGTTGTTGAAGACAAGGAAATGGCCTGCGCCGGTCAGGCCGGTCTCAATCCACCGCACGTTGCCGCTGGCACCGATCTGCTTGTTGCCTGTTGTGGCGTCCTCCCAGTTCACGCTCACCGATGGGGCGCTGCCCTGGGCATAGCGGGCCGGATCGCCAAACCGATAGAGGAAATCGCCCGGACTGGCGGCTGCCAGGGCGATGCTGCCGCTGGAGTTGCCGGCTATGAATGTGTTGCCGTGGTCAATGACGTAGAACTCGCCCAGTTCCGAATTCACAACAACCTGATCCAGCGACGCGTTGTAGTCCAGCGAGTTGCAGCGCAGCCAATTGCTCTGAACCGGCCGTCCGGGCAGATTCAGGTCAATGCGGCCGGGATAGTTCGCAATGGTCTTTCCCGACCCGACGTAATTGGCCTTGGTGGTATCAACGTCCTGGATGGCGTGGTCGAAGAAGCACCACTCCCACACCACGGCACCACCCGCATCCACTTCCACTATGGTATCGGCCTGCGCACCCGTGTAGGGGCTATTGGCCGGGTCGCATCCCGCCGCAATGCACTGGGCGTCGGTCAGGTCTTTATTCGCAAGATACAGCGTGGCATACGCGTTGAGTTTTGGATCAAAGACCCGAAGGAAATCGCCATGGGGATGATAGGCGGCGCGTGTCTCGTAGTATTGCCAGGCGGCGTTGCCGCTCCAATCAAGTTCCTTGAACCCGTCCTGACCCAAGCCGTTCGTGGCGGAATCGAACAGGTTGCCGTTGTCCAACAGGCGGGGATTGACCCCCAGCGCCCACGTGTTCACGACGCGTCCCGCCATGTCAATCAGGTAACTCGCTCCTTGCGCGCCGAACAGCGTGTACCCCCCGTAGGTCGAGGCGGAATCCCAATACTGGACTTCGGTGGGTCGCTGCAGGGCGCTGTAGGAAACGCCGGCGTAGGGATTCTCGACCGTCGTGCGCCCGGCAACAGTGTTTCCCGGGGTCAGCGTATGGCCGGAAAATGCAGCATAGGTCGGCCCATATCGATACGCCCGGAATATCGAGTTGAACATGGGGAGTTGGTCACCGAGGGTCTGTACGATCCCACCGGTCGTGACCGGAACGATGTACTCCCAGACGGGGTCGCCTGTCGGAGTTACTTCTGTAATGTAGCCATACGTGTCCGCGCAAAGAAGTGTGTTCCCGTTCGGCAACCGTTGGGCGCTGCACCCGATGTGGCTGAACAGCGTCAAATTGCTTTTTGAATAGTGCGACCAGACGATCTGTTTGGACATCTGCTTGGGTGTCTTGTCCGTTGCCGCCGGCGAAGTCCAAGTGTCATATCCCGCATCCGGCGGATTGACATAGTGGCCCGTGTCCGTGCCGCTGGCGTCGAGAAACGGATTAATTTCGAGCGCATAGGACTGCGGGGTGTGTTCGGACAGATACTGGGCGTTGTCGAATATGAGAAAGTGCCCCGCCCCGTTGAGTCCTGCGCCGATCCAGGAGATGTCATGGGCGCCGCCGAGCTGCTTGTTGCCGGTGGTGGACTGGGTCCAGTCGTCCAGAATGGCCGGTTTGCTTCCCTGGCCGTATCGGGCAGGGTCGCCAAACCGATAGAGGAAATCACCTGCGCTGGTGGCCGCGAGCGCGGTACTGCTGGTCGGGTCACCCGCAACAAAGGTTCCGCCGTGGTCGATCACGTAAAACTCACCCTGCACCGAATTCGTCACTATTTGGTCCAGTGACTGGTTGTAGTCCAAAGAATTGCAGTGCAGCCAGTCGCCCTTCAGCGGATGGCCCGTGAGATTGATGTTCAGTTTGCCCGGATAGTCGGCAATCGTCTTCCCCGTCCCGGTGTAATTCGGCTTCGTGGCGTCAAAGTCCTGCACGATATGATCGAAGAAACACCATTCCCACACCACGGTGCCACTCGCGTCAACCTCGACAATCGCGTCCAACTGCGCACCCGTGGACGGCACGGTGGCCGGGTTCGCGCCGGCGGCCATGCATTGGGCCTGCGTCAGGTCCTTGTTTGCAATGTACAGGGTCGTGTACGCGCCAAGTTTGGGATTGTAGATGCGCGTGAAGTCATGGTGGGGATGATACGTCGAGCGGGATTCAAGATACTGCCACGTCGTGTTTCCATCCCAGTCAACCTCCTTGAACCCGCTGAATCCGCTGGGATCGTTGTTGGCCGCGTCAAGCACGTGGCCGTTTTCCAGCAGGTGCGGGTTGGTTCCAATCGGCCACGTGTGGACCACGCGCCCTTCCATGTCCAGGAGATAGGTCAGGCCATGGGCGCCGTACAGGGTGTATCCGTTGTATGCGCGTGTGGAATCCCAATAGCGCAGTTCCGTGGGCCCCTGCAGCGCGTCATAGGCATGCGCCGCACCCAGGGAGAATGCGAAGAGGCCGACCATCACCTGAAACCGCAATAGTGTCTTCATTTTCTTTCACCCTTTTTATTCGTTGTGGTATTGGGAGTATCCGCCACGGCGGCTTTTGTGTCCGCTGCGGTTGCTTCACAACCACACGAATCCTAACAGGGGAAGATGAATGGGAATGGCGCGGTTTGATTACAGAACTGTAATCGGCGGAAATGCCGGTCGCGCGGCGCGGAAAGCGAAGGGCATCGGCCGCGCATGCGCCGACTCAAATGCCTTGCCGAAAAGTCCTGTCCGTTTCGGCCTCAATCTCTCTTTGCAGGCCGGTGCCTGCCGAGCAAAGCAGTTCCCGCCGCCAGCAGACAGGCGGCCAGACCCGCGCACAACCCCGGCCGGTTCAGGGAAACCGTCTGATTTGCCACGATCAGTTCCTTCAGCGTTATCGTGGCGCTGTCAGAAGGGGTGGTTGCGGTGAGAGAAACGGTATAGGCTCCCGTTTCCGTGTAGGTATGCAGGGTATCCGGCACGTTGACCGAAACATTCGTGCCGTCGCCAAAATCCCAATACCAGTCGGAGACCGTCTCGCTGGTTCCCGAAACGGTTGCGTTGAACTGGACCTTCAACGGGGTGCTTCCCATGGTAGGGGATGCCGAGAACTGCACGGACAAGGTCGAAGGAACACTGCCGATCGTGATGAGGCTTCCGGCCGCACTGACGCCCCCGCTGTTTCCGGCGGCAAGCGTTACCGTGTGCGTTCCGGTGGCCGCGTAGACATGCGTCGGGTTCTGGTCCGAACTGCCGGTGCCGTCCCCGAAGTCCCAAGTCCAGAATGTGGGCGCGTTGGTGGAGGTGTCGGTGAAACTTACCGGCTGACCCGCGACCGGTGCGGGAGGCAAGAATGTGAAGGACGCCAAGGGAGCGGGTACGGACACGCTGATCGAATGCGTCGCAACGGCATGCCCCCCGGCATTTCCGGCTGTAAGCGTCACCGTGTATGCGCTGGCGGCCGCGTAGATATGCGTTGGATTTTGGTCCGTGCTGGACGCGCCGTCTCCGAAGTCCCATGACCAGGAAGTAGGCGTGTTCGTGGAGGTGTCGGAGAAACTCACCGTCTGGCCCGCGACGGGCGCGGGCGGCGTGAACGTGAAGGCCGCCACCGGAGCGGGCACGGTCACATTAACCGACCGCGTGGCCGCGTTGTACCCGCCGGCATTTCGGGCGGTGAGCGTCACGGTGTACATGCCGGAGGCGGCATATGTGTGCGTTGGGTTTTGGTCCGTGCTGGCTGCGCTGTCCCCGAAATCCCACGACCAGGAGGTGGGCGTATTGGTGGAGGCATCCGTGAAGTTCACTGCCTGGCCCGCAACGGGTGCGGAGGGTGAGAATGCAAAGGCGGCGGCGGGCGGTGGAACGGCAACGTCAATCGTCCGGGTGGCAACGGTGCTTCCCCCGGCGTTTGCGGCGGTGAGCGTCACGGTATAAGTTCCGGATGCCGCATAGGCATGCGCTGGATTCTGGTCCGTGCCGGAGGTGTCATCCCCGAAGTCCCAGGACCATGAGGCGGGCGCGTTGGTGGAAGAGTCGGTGAAATACACCGTCTCCCCCGCAATGGGCGCGGACGGCGAGAAGGTGAAGGCGGCCATGGGGGCCGACGCCGCCGGACTTATCGAATAGCCAAAAACGGTGGAGCCGTTTACGTTGCCCGGTCCCTCGTCCGCCGGGAGGCAGGTGCGGACATAGTCCACGCGGACCTGAAGCGGCGACACGACAACCCGCGTGTAGCCCGTGTTGGCAAACTTGTCCCCCGTCTCATAAGCATCGCTGTTGTAGAGGACGTAATTGGGGTCCGCCGGTTCGGGAAGCGTCTGGTAGACCACCCCGTCGAGCTGCTGCCGCACCCAGATGTGGTCATGTCCCTGGAAGAAAATGGTGACTTTGTTGTCGGCCATCAACTGGTGAATGGGGACGGGCCATGCCGGACGGTTTGCAGTAAATCCCCAGGTGCCGTTGCTGTTCTGGCCACCCCATTCATACTGTCCCGCCACGTCCGTCCCGCCGCGGCCGGTGCCCATGACGTGGTGCGCAAAGACAAACTTATACTGCGCGTGGCTCTGCTCCAAGGTCGTCTTGAGCCACTGGTACTGTGCATCCCCGTGGGTGATGTCCCACAGGTTGGTTCTCTTGGGGCTGCCGTCAAAGGGGTCGTCCACACAGGTCGGGGATGCCCAGTAGGGATCAATGGTCACGAACAGCGCGTCGCCCCAGGTCCACGCGTAGAAATTGCGGAGCAGGCCGATGTAGGGGACATTCTCCGTGTCGCCCGAATAGAAGCTGTCCGGGGCGGGCTGCGAGTACAGGCTGTTGCGCGCGTTTTGTGCCCACACGGCGACATTGTCCGCGGTTCCGTTGAGCAGATAGCGCGCCGCCTGCTCGTGGTTTCCGTTTACCAGAAACACGGGCGCGGTTCGCCCGATCAAGCCAAGGAAAGGCCGCTGGATGGTGTACCGTTCGACCACTTGGGCGGCGGTCACGGTCAGCGGGTCGAGCTGGTCCACGCTGAAATCGTCCCCCATCGCGAGATAGAAATCGGGCTGATCGGCGGCGGCCGTCAGCAGGGTGCGGGAATAGAGATCGGGATTGAATTGGGAATTCAGCCGCTCGGGATGGGAATCGCCCTGAATGCAGAACGCATAGGTGCTTCCCGCGGGACGGGCGGTGTGAAACGAGTACTCGTCCGTGTTGCTGTAGCCGGTTTCACCGGCTGCCTGATAGTACAGCCTGTAATAGTACTGCGTGTTCGCGTTGAGCCCATCCAGCGCGATTTCCACGGGCGTTGCCGTCTGGAGGGTTGCCTGCGCAGTCTGACTGCCATAGACGCCGGAAGCAGTGCCGTAGGCGATGTAGACGGTGCCGCCCTGGCCGGCGGTGAAAACGTTCGCCTTGACCGATGCCGCAGTCGGGTTTCCCAGCACAATGTTCACGCTGGAAATGGCGCTGTTTCCCGCCGGAGTCACGGTCACCGTATGTTTCACCGTGTTGACGCCTGTCGTGTTGCTCGCCTTGAGGGACACGGTGTAAGTGCCCGTGGCAGCGTATGCATGACCGGGATTCTGCAGCGTGCTCTTTACACCGTCGCCAAAATTCCACTGCCAGGTCGTGGGACTGCCGGTGGAAGCGTCTGTAAAAAGGACCGTCTGGCCGTTGGCCGGTGCGGCGGGAGCAAAGGTGAACGCTGCCGTGGGAACCGTCCCCAAAGGGCTAACGACGACGGTTTGGGTGGCGGTGTGGGAGCCTGCCGCATTGCTCGCCGTAAGGCTAACCGTATAGGTGCCTGTGGTGGAATAGCTGTGGCTCGGATTCTGGGTGGAACTTGCAGTGCCATCACCAAAGTCCCAGGACCACGCCGTGGGGCTGCCGGTGGAGATGTCCGTGAAGACGACCCCGCCGCCGATTTGCGGCGCCGTTGGCGAAAAACTGAATGCAGCCGTCGGCCATCCCGGCGCCGCAACGGTCCATTCGTGGGCCACCTGGCCGTTCTTTCGCTGGGTGTTTTCGTTTGCGGGCAGCCACGCGCGCACATATTGTGACGTGATGTGACCGGGACCCACAGTGACGCGCAGGTGGCCTGAACTGCTGAGAATCGTCCCCGCCGCATAGTGATAATCCGACGCCAATCCCGGACCGCTTTGGAAATTGCTGGCGCTGGGCTGCGGAACTTCCTGATACACCACACCGTCCAAATCCTGCTTGTCATACAGGTGGTCGTGCCCGTGAAACACTGCCGTCACGCCGTATTGAACCAGGAGCTGGTGGATGGGCTTGCTCCAGCCCGACCGCTCTTGTGCAAAAACATCCGTTCCGTCCAGATCACGCCCTCCCCACTCGAAGAACGGTGCCGCCTCAATCCCGCCGCGCATCTGTCCGTCCAGGCCGCCGACCAGATTGTGAACAAACACGAACTTGAACGTCGCGGAACTTGACGCAAGGGTGCTTTGCAGCCACCGGTACTGCGTTTGGCCGAGCGTCAGATTCCATCCATCGCTGCCGGGCTGCTTCGGGCTGTTCCAGAACGGGTCCAGCACGATAAAAAGCGCATTGCCCCAGTTCCACGAATACCAAGCGGCGCGTTTCCCCACATAGGTCTCTTCCGTCGAATCCCCGCTGTAGAAAGTGTCGGGAACCGGATTTACGTAGTACTTCTGCCGCGCCTGTGTTGTCCATATAGCGAGATTGTTTGCGGTGCCGTCCCTGAACCAGCCCGCTTCCCCTTCATGGTTGCCATTGACCAGGAAAAGCGGCGTCGCACAGCCGACAATGCCGAAATTTGCCCGTTCATACACGTAGCGCGCATTCACGGTGGCCGGGTCGGCTGCCGGCAGTACCAGCGCCGTCAGCGGAGCGGAGTGCTTCTCGCACATGAACGTGTCGCCCAGGTCCATGTGGAAATCCGGCGCATCGGAGACGACGTTGGCCAGGGTTCGGCGGTAAAGGTCCAGGTTCGACTGGTCATCCAGGTGCGAGTCCGCCTGGATGGTAAAGGTGAAGGTGGTGTCGGCGGGCCGCGCGGTATGGAAGGCATGCTCAGCGCTGTACGTATGAGCGCTTTCGCCCGCCGCCAGGAAATTCAACCGGTAGTGGTACTGGGCATTGGGGCTCAATCCGCTCAGGCTTAGCACCAGCGGCGTTGCCGCCTGAAGGGCGCCTGCAGCGGATTGCAGGCTGAGCGCTCCTGGCGCCAGTCCATATTCAATGAGAGCGGTTCCATTCTGGTCGGGAGAGAATATGTTGGCCGCAATGGAAGTCGCCGTTGGACGGCCCAGGACAAGGTTTCCGTCAAAAGGAGTGATGGTTGTCGCCGGACTTGCCGTCACCGTCTGGGAAACGGTTCCGGAGCCACCCGCGTTGCCCGCAACGAGGGTCACCGTGTAGGTGCCCGCCGCGGAATACACGTGCGCGGGATTTTGCGCGGTGCTGGTGGTCCCATCACCAAAATCCCAAGACCAGGAGGTTGGTGTGTTTGTGGAGCTGTCCGTGAAAGTCACGGACTGTCCCGCAACCGGCGCGGCCGGAGAGAAGGTGAACGCGGCCGCGGGCGCGGTTTCTATGAGAAACAGGTAGTCGGTGTTGCCGATGTAGGGCGTGAGCAGGCTTGTGTCCGTGATAACGCCCGAATAGAGGAAAGGTGTGGTGCTTAGCGTATAGTCGAAGGCGGTTCCATCGGGATAAGTGCCCGACATAATGGTGTGCCGCAGGGCCGCAATCTGAGTCTTTTGATCTGCCGTGAGCGACTGGTATACCTGTGCAAAGACCGTGGCGTAGTGGTAGTTGTTCTCGCCGTCCAAATCACCGTAGGTGGCCGACAACGCGAGAACCTGTGTCTTGACACTGTCACTCGACGCCGTGGACACCAGCAGGCTGCGCAGCAAGGTGGCAATTTGCGTCCGCACCCCGACAATGCTGACCGCGCCCGCGTAGAGATTGTTGCGCTGCGTGTCCACCAGTCCCGAAATCAGCGCGGCCTGCGCCTGCGTGACATAGCCCTTGGAACTGTCGCACAGTGCGGCGCCCGCGGTGGCCGTAAGCTGCTGGTCAATGCTGTAGCCCTCGTGTCCGATGGCGGGCGCGTCCTTGATATAGAAGGAGCCGAAATAGGTTCCCTGGCGTTCCGGACAGAAATAGACATCGGCGTCCAACGAACCGGCGTACCAGCTAAACAGGTCGCCGGCATAGGTCATCACGGCCACGGCCATTCCCTGGGACAGTCCCTGCAGCCGGCTTCTCACCTGGTCATCCGTAATGTTTGGCCACGAATTCCAGCCAAGTCCTTTCATGGCGTCCAAATAGGAGGTCTGCGCGGAACTCATCGAACTGTAAATGTTGGCATAGAGCAGGGCGCGGTCAAAGCTGATCTGGCCGTCAATGAGGTACAGTTCCTGGGAGGCATTCTTCACCGCTGCAGGGTCGAGGCCCGCCGAACCCGCGGGAAGATCCCCCTCAAGCAGGCGGCGGAACGCCTGCATCAACGAGAATCGCTTGTACCCATAAAGGTTTATCTGGTCGAGCTGGGTGGAGGCAAGCGTCTTCAGTTGTTCCAACTGGGTGTCGTTCAGTATATAGAGAACGTTGTTGGCAACGCGGGTCAAAAAACTGGTGTTGTGGCCCATATTGTCCGGGTCGTTGTCGCGAAGGTACTGGAAACCGGTGTAGTCGGCCACCTGTCCGGGAGGAAAGAACGATTGCGAGTCCAGATTCCCCGTCATCATGGCGAGCCCGGAAAAGGCCAGCGTGGCGCGCTGGGCTCCGTCTGAAAGGGTTTGGGTCATGTCAAATGCGGGGGTGGCCTGGGCCGCAATCCCCGGGAAGACAAGTACAACCCCGACAAGGACCGGCAACGACAAGACTCTCTTCATGCGATTCTCTCTCTCCCGACTGCAAGACCGGCATGTGTGTCGGTCCCTAAAAAACAATGTCTCAAACTCTTAACAATTATAACAAAGCACCCGAAGAAACAGGACGTTCTCCGGATTACAGTATTGTAATTTCTTTTCGCAGCTTGCTCGCCTGCCGGTGCGTTATAATCACCCCATGAAAGTGCTTGTCGTCGAGGATGAGAAGGAAGTTGCCGCCCTTATACGGAAGGGCCTGCAAGAGCAGGGTTTCTGTGTCGAGGTGAGCCACCACGGCACGGAGGCCCTCGGTCTCGCCACTTCGCACCAGTACGACGCCGTCGTGCTGGACATCATGCTGCCCGGCCGCGACGGCCTGAGCATTCTGAAGACCCTCCGCAAACAGCGGAACGCGGTCCCGGTAATTCTGCTGACCGCGCGGAGCGAAGTGGAGGAGCGCGTGGAGGGGCTTGACCTGGGCGCGGACGACTACGTGACGAAACCCTTCTATGTAGAGGAACTCATCTCGCGCGTACAGGCCGTGGTGCGGCGCGCGTCGGGAAACCAGTTGAGCCTGCTGCAAGCGGGAGACTTCACGGTCAACCTGATCACGCATGAGGCGAAACGAGGCGACAGGGCAATCCGGCTTACCGCCCGCGAGTTTGGCCTGCTCGAATACTTGATGCGTTCGCCGGGACGCGTCTACACGCGGACCCAAATCATCGAGCACGTTTTCGGCTACGACTTCGATCCCAACACGAACCTGGTGGATGTGTACATCCAGCGGCTGCGCAAGAAAATCATGGGGAGTTCCGATTCGGACCTCATCGAAACGGTCCGGGGTGTCGGATACAGGTTTCTGAAGCCATGAAACGCCGGTTGCTGCCGTCGTTAAGGTCATTCCGGCTGCGCATCGCGCTGTTTTCCGTGCTCGTTTCGGGCGCGGTCCTGGGGGTGTTTGTCAGCCTCACCATTGAGGCGGTTCACCGCACCACGGAACAGCGCATGGACGAGCGGATCGGCGAATTTGCGCACAAACATCTCGTCGGCCCCCGCGAACCGGGCCATTGGGAGCGTGTCAGCGAATCTTTGCGCTTCTTCCTCGGCGACGACAAGGAGGACGCCTTCATTCTTCTGGTCAAGGACCGCGACGGAGGCACGCTTTACGTTTCGCCGAACTGGCCCAGGGAAATCCCGACAGACTTGTTTCCCGCCGCCGGGGCATGGGATCGGCATTCGGAATCCGCTCCCGACGCGGCGCGGCCGCGCCGTCCGCGTGAGGCGCAGTCCGGGGAGAACACCCGGCAGGCTTCCCCGCCAGACACCGCGCCGCCGCTGAAAACACCGGAATTCTCCACCCGCGAGGCGGGCGGCGTCAAGTGGCGCATCGGCATGGCGGGCAGTCAGGACCTCACCTTCGTGCTGGGATTGAATTCGCGCCGGATCACGGAGGAAATGTCCCAGATTCGGCATGCCATTTTCATGGCGCTTCCCATCGCGCTGCTGTTCGTTGCGGCGGGCGCCTGGTGGATTTCGCAGCGCGCGCTCAAGCCCATCCAGGCGGTGACGGGAACCATCCGGGAAGTGAAGACCTGTGGGCTGTCCCAGCGGATTTCGGACCAGAATGAGGACCGCGAGTTCTCCGAACTCATTGCTCATTTCAACGGCATGATGGACTGGCTGGAAAACAGTTTCCGCCAGGCGCTACGCTTCAGCGCCGACGCCTCCCATGAATTGAAAACGCCACTGACCGTGCTGCAGGCCCAACTGGAGCAGGCCGTGCACGAGGCCGAACCGGGTTCGGCGGAGCAGCGCCGCTATGTGGCCTTTGGCAGGGAGCTTCAGCGGCTGAAAAGCATCACGCAGAAGCTGCTGCTCCTGTCCCGGATCGACGCGGGCGAACTGAAGTTTCACCTGCGGCCGCTGGACCTGACCCAACTGGTGGAGGGCATTGCCGAGGACACCGAAATCCTCGCGCCCGAACTGCGGATAGAGAGCGAGATTGCCCCCGGAGTCCGCGTGATGGGCGATGCGGACCTGATGAAACAGGTCATCCAGAATCTCGCGGCCAACGCCGTCAAATACAATTACAAGGGTGGATTCATACGCATGACGCTCCGCGGCGACGGACAGCGGGTCCGCTTCGACATTGCCAATTCAGGCGCGGCCATCCCCCCTGAGGAGCAGGACAAGGTGTTCACCCGCTTCTACCGCGGCGACAAAGCCCGCACCCGAAGCGTGGGCGGCGCCGGCCTGGGTCTCAGCATAGCCCGCGAAATTGTCCGTGCGCACCAGGGCGAACTTGTGCTGCAAACAAGCTCGGAGGAAAACACCGTCTTCTCCCTGACGCTTCCGGGGACGACCGCATAGGGGCTTCCGAAGCCTTTCACCATGCCCGGACAACAGCCACTCACCCATGCTATCCGGCCGCATTCGACATTGTGTCTAGCCCGCGCCCCTGTCTGCGAACAACCCCAGGGCGCGGTTTGCGTTCAGGAACCGCGCCCTTCATAATCTCGGACTGGCCCACCAAAGGGGATTTATCATGAGCAATCCAATAGAGAATGGCGGCATAGACGGAAAAACAACCGCGAAGATCCGCGTCTGGCCCGCGCTGGCCATCCTGGTTGTGCAGTTTGCCGCCGCGCAAATCCTGTCTGTCTTCGGGTCAACGGACATCCACAGCGCTGTGAGCCTCGCCGTGGTTCCCCTTACGGCTGCGGTACTGCTTTTGATTTGGTGGCTGTTTGCAAGCCGGGTGCCGGTCCTGGACCGGCTAATTGGTTTACTGTTGGCTGGCGGCGCCCTCTGGGGGGTCAGCCATTCCCGGGGAGCCATGCTGCTTGCCTTTGCCGTGCCGGCCATGACGACCAGTCTGGTGCTGACCTTGGCGCTGACCAGCCGTCTGCGCTGGGTTGCCGCCCGGTGGGTGGCGGTGACCTGTGTTCTCGGCTGTGCCGGGTTGTTCATGGCGCTGCGTGTCGATGAAATCGGCAGCGGCCTGGCCCCCGTGGTGTCATGGCGGTGGAGCCCGACCAAAGCAGAAAGCTCGGCGGCCATCCCCGTGCCCGAGGCCAACGGCACGGCCCAACTGCCGGCCCAGGCCGGGCCCGCCGACTGGCCCGCATTCCGCGGTCCGCTGCGCGACGCCATCCTGACCGGAACACGCCTCTCCACGGACTGGAGCACGCCGCCGCGCGAACTTTGGCGCAAACCGATCGGCTCGGGTTATTCCTCTTTTGTCTCCGTGGGCGACTATGTGTTCACCCAGGAACAGCGCGGCGCGGAGGAACTGGTAACCTGCTATCAGGCCGCGACGGGCGCGAATGTGTGGGTGAACCGGACGGCCGCCGAGTTCAAGGACGACATGGGCCTGGGCCCCCGCGCCACGCCCACCTTCAGCGACGGCAGGCTGTACACCCTGGGCTGCACGGGCACGCTGCAGTGTCTCGACGCCGCCACGGGAAACATAATCTGGAAGCGCGACCTGCCCAAAGATACCGGGGGCCGCGCTTCCCACTTCGGCTGCACCGGCTCCCCCCTGGTCGTGGGCGGGCTGGTCGTCACGTTCAGCGGCCGAAGCGAGGGCAAAAGCGCCACCGCCCATGACCGCGCGACCGGCGCGGTGGTCTGGCAGGCGGGCCATGACACCGAGGTGTACGCCTCCCCGCAGTATGCCGAGTTGCTGGGCGTGCCCCAGGTGCTCATGGTCTGCGACTACGGACTGCAGTCCTTCGCGCTCGACAAGGGAACGCTGCTGATCGATTACCCTTGGAAGGCCGAGATTAACAACCGCGCCGTGCAGCCCCTGGTCTTGGACGAACGGGTCATGGTGGCCACCACCGGGTTCATGACCACGCGCATGCTGCGCGTCCAAAAAGACGCCGCCGCGTGGACCGTAAAGGAGGACTGGGACAGCAAGAAGTTCCGGCCCTATTTCAACGATGGCGCGCTGTGCAAGGGTTTCTATTACGGCTTCGACGGCGAACGGCTCGCCTGCCTCGACACCGCAACGGGCGAACGCCGCTGGGAGGGCAAGCGCTACGGCGGACAGCTCCTGCTTCTGGCCGACATGGAGACCCTGCTGGTGCTCAGCGACACGGGCGATGTGGCACTCGTCCCCGCCACGCCCGACCGCTTCAGTGAGATCGCCCGGTTCAAGGCCATCCATGGCAAGACCTGGAGCAACCCCGTGGTCGCCCACGGCAGGCTTTTCGTCCGCAACGCCGAAGAGGCGGCCTGTTTCGAACTTCCCACAGTCGGCACCGCCGCCGCCCGTTAGCCCTTCTCCGCCGGGTGTCACCGCCTCTGTCGCGGTCGGGTCCAATGGCCATTCACCGTGTTTGTTTCTAAACGACCGCCCTGCTCATAATGCGCCTTCACCCTGAGCTAAGGATTTACCATGGACACACCCTCGGACAAGGTAAACAGCGCCATTCCCGGCGGCAACAAGCCCGCACGACCGCTGCGCATCTGGCCCGCGCTGGTCATTCTGCTCCTACAGTTTGCCGCCTCGCGGCTGGTGTCCCTCTTCGGGTCCACCAACATACACAGCGCCGTGGGCCTCGCCGTGGTGCCGCTTGCGGGCGCGGTGCTGCTGGCGCTTTGGTGGCTGGCGGCCAGCCGCGCCCCAGTGCTCGACCGGATTCTGGGGCTGCTGCTGCTCGTCGCACTCCTCTGGGGCGTCAAGTATTCGCGCGGAATCATGCTCCTCACCTTTGCCGTGCCCGCCATGACCACCGGCATGGTCTTGACCCTCGCGGTGACGAGCCGCCTGCGCTGGCCCCTCGCGAGGTGGGCGGCGCTGGCTTTTGCGGTCGGCTGCGCCGGGGTCTTCCTTTCCCTGCGCACCGATGAAATAGGCAGCGGACTGGCCCCGGTCGTGTCCTGGCGCTGGAGCCCGACCGAAGCCGAGGCGTCCGCGGCCATCCCCACCGCAAAGGCCAACGGCACGGCCGTGCTGCCCGCACAGCCCGGCCCGGCCGACTGGCCGGGCTTTCGCGGCCCGAACCGCGACGGCATCCTGAACGGTGTGCGTTTCTCGGCCGACTGGACCAAGGCACCGCGCGAGTTGTGGCGCAAACCGGTCGGCGCGGGCTGGTCTTCCTTCACCGCCGTGGGCGACTATGTGTTCACCCAGGAACAGCGCGGCGGGGACGAGCTGGTCACCTGCTACGCCGCCGCCACGGGCGAGGATGTGTGGGTGAACCGCATCACCGCCCAGTTCAAGGATGACATGGGCCTGGGCCCCCGCGCCACGCCCACCTTCTGCGACGGCAGGCTGTACACCCAGGGCTGCACGGGCGTGCTGCAATGCCTCGACGCCGCCACGGGAAACACGGTCTGGAAGCGTGACCTGACCAAGGACGCCGAGGCCCGTGTGCCCGGCTACGGTTTCTCCAGTTCCCCCCTGGTCCTCGACGAACTCGTTATCGAATTCTCCGGCAGGCACGACGGCAAGAACGCCGTGGCCTACAACCGCGCCACCGGCGAGGTGGCCTGGCGTGCCGGGCACGGCGGCGACGCCTACAGTTCGCCCCAGCTGGCCGTCATCGCGGGCGTGCCGCATGTGCTCATGGTCTGCGACTACGGGCTCCAGTCCTTCGTTCCCGAAACGGGCGCGCAGCTCATTGACTATCATTGGAAGGCCGAGGTCAACCCGCGCTGCGTGCAACCCGTGGTCGCCGACGACCGGGTGATGGTCGGCACCACCGGCATGATGAGCGCCCGCATGGTGCGCATCGGGAAGACCGGCGACGCCTGGACCGCCACGGAGGAGTGGACCAGCAAAAAGTTCCGCCCCTACTTCAACGACGGCGTGCTCCACAAAGGCTTCTTTTACGGCTTCGACGGCGAGCGTCTGGCCTGCGTGGACATCACGACGGGGGAACGCCGCTGGGAAGGCAAACGCTACGGCGGACAGCTCCTGTTTGTCGCCGATATGGAAACGCTGCTCATACTCGGCGACGCGGGCGACGTGGTGCTGGTCCCGGCCACTCCCGAAGGCTTCAAGGAGACGGCCCGCTTCAAGGCCATCAGCGGCAAGACCTGGAACCATCCCACGATAGCGCACGGCAGACTCTTCGTGCGCAACGCCACAGAGGCCGCATGTTTTGAGCTTCAGTAGGGTGCTGTGAAGAGGCACGAAGCGCCACGAAACGCACTGTCTTATCCCCACAAGAAGCCGGCAGGGATGCTCCCGCCTCTACCAAATTGACGGGCGCTTTATCGGATATTACAGATGCGGCTCCGGCAATTTCGCGAAGGGCAGCGATTGCACCGCATCCACCGACCCGAAAATCGCCTGCTGGACATCCTCCATCAGACGCACCACCGTCAGCTCTGCGGCGGCCGCGTCACGCATGGTGATGGCGTCCACTATCTGCTCCACGGCCCGCTGCAAACGGGGAAAGCCCACCAGCGGCATGTCAATCATGTCCCAAAGTTGCAGTTGCGCGCGCGAGGTCGTGTTCAGCATGAACAGGTAGACCCGGTTGTGGGCGGCCTCGGCCATCAGACGCAGCAGATTGCGCGTGGTCTCGCGCAGACGCGGCAGGTCATCGTGGGCGTCGCGCCGCTCCGCCGTCAGGCGGCGCATCCCCTCCAGTTCAGCCTCCGTCCGGCGCACCGCCGCCGCGCGCACCACCATGCGCATGATGTTGCCGCGGAACTCCAGGGCGTCGTGAAGAAACTCGCGGTTGATCGAGCCGTCCTCGCGGATCACGAGCACGTCCAGCAACTGGACGCCGCCGCTCAGTTCCATCTCCTCCACATAAATGCCCGAGCCCTGGCGCGCCCGCACCATGCCAATACCCTCAAGCCGCTTGACGGCCTCGCGAATGGCGTTTCGGTTGGTGCTGAATTCCGCGGCCAGTTCACGTTCCGTGGGCAGCCGGTCGCCCACCTTGTAGCAACCCTCCAAGATGCGGCGCGCCAGCAAATCGGCGATTTGATGGGTACGCGTGCCGGTAGGTTCTATGGCGTTTTGCGGAAGATTCATGGGGCCATTCTATACAAATCCGCCAATTGTTTCCATCACCATGGCGCGGATTGCAGCATTGGTAAGACCAACTTCACGGCCTCGGGGATTGACCTGCCGCGACGGCCTTTTCAATCGCCTTGACCAGGCAGGCGATATTGGATTCCAGACCGAAGCCGGATTCCACTGCGGCGCGGGCGTTTTCCACCAGCCGACGCGCATATTCGGAGTCATCCATCAGGGCTTCCATGGCCCCGGCCAGCGCGGCGGCATCGCCGGGCGCCACCAGCAAACCGGAATAACCGCTGTCGATCAGTTCAGGATTGCCCGACACGGGTGTGCTGATGACGGGAACGCCAAGCGCCATCGCCTCGATGAGCACGATGGGCGTGCCGTCCATGTCGCGGTTGCCCGCCTCAAGACAGGCGAGCACAAAGGCGTCCGCCTCGTCATAATAGCGGCGCACCCGCTCCTGGGGCTGCGGCCCGACGAGATGGATGCGGTCAGCGAGTCCAAGGCGTTCGATGTGCTCCCGGAGTGCCTGCTCCGTCGGTCCGCCGCCCACCACGTCGGCCTGGAAATCGCGGCCCTGCTTGGCCAACAGCGCCAGCGCGTCGAAGAATACGGGGAAGCCCTTCTTTTCCACCAGGCGTCCGACGGAAAGAAAGCGGTAAGTTTTGGAGGGTGGTTTCGGGGCGCGGCAGGCGAAACGGTTCAGGTCCACACCGGTGCGCATCACGTCCAGTTTGGACGCGTCGCAACCCTTGGTGTCGGCAAGAAAACGGACGTTGTAGCGCGAACTGCACATGCCGAAAGCGGACCGGGCCACTTTCTCGCGCATGGCGGCGGCGTGAACGAAAATGTCGTGCGCGTGGCAGAGGAAGCTGAAGGGGATGCCGAGCAGCAGCGCGGCATACATGGCGATGCCGACGGGCGTGTGCGCGAAATTGCAGTGAATGTGTTCGGCGCCCGCCGCGTCGAGCCGTTCCGCCAGCAGGCATCCGGCGAGGAAGTGCCAGACGAACTTGGGACGGTCCACCAGACGGGGCGTTTCAGCAAAGACCACGTCATGCAGGCAGGCACCCAGCGTGCGCGCAAAGCGGGCGGGCCTGCGCAGCGCCTGACGCAGGACCGCGGCCAAAAAGGCGGCGGCGCCGTGGTCATAGAGATACTGGGTCTCCTCGATAAAGGGCCGGGCCTCGTCGGAAAGCACCCCCTCATCGGGCCGCTGGACGGAAAACACGGCCACTTCAACACCCTGCGCGCGCAGCCCCTCAATGTCCCGGTACACAAAGGTGGTGCTGAGTTCCCCAATGCGCGGGGCTATGTAGGCGATGCGCAGCGCTTTGGCCATGATGCAGTTTCCGCCGGAACAAAGAAAAAGGGCGGCGGCACTGCGCCGCCGCCCGAAAATAACGGCACTTCGAAAAAGTTACTTGGCCTTCGCCGTGACGTAATCGACCAGCGCGGATTTTTTGGCCCCAGGCCGCAGCACAAGGGCCAGCGCGCCCGAGCCCGGCTTGGCATCGGCGGGAATGCTGACGGTCTTGGTGACCGACTCCCAGGCCCCGTGTCCTTCCGCGTCCAAAACAAGGGTCTGCGGACCGGCCTTGGTTTCATAGCTCAACTTGGCGCTAAGCATCTTGGCCTCGGAGGCCTTGACCCGCAGCGTCACGGTGACGGACTTGCCCGCAATATTGCCGGAAAGATGCTGGCGGAGCGTGGTGGGCTTGTCCGTTCCCGACGGCTTCAGTTCCACATAGACGCTGTCCTTGCCGGTCCCTGCGGTCTTGATGGCCTTGTCGGCGGGCGCTGCGATCCAACGGTGCGGAACCTCTTTGTCCCAGTCCTTGAAGTTGAAGTTGGCGACCAACTGATCGCCCTTGGCCTCGTCTGCGGCGGGTTTGGGCTTGGCCTTGTCTGCCCCTGCCTTGTCGGCCGCTTTTGCATCGGCAACCTTGGGCGCCGGTTTTGCGTCGGCAGCCTTGGGGGCCGGTTTTGCGTCAGCCGTCTTGGCAGGCGCGGCGTCTTTGGCCGGCGCGGTCTTGGCCGCGGCATCGGCTGCGGGAAGAGAAGGGGAACCGCACGCGGTCACCACCACGAAACTGCCGGTGAGGGCCAGCGACAGCACTATTTTGGACCAGGAAGCGTTGCTTAACATGTCATCTCCTTTGATGCTGGTTCCGGCCGAAAGCGCCTCCCTGGCCGGAACATTCTGGGTTTAATCATAACACAGGACCGCTTTTCACCGCATATTCCGCATTATCCCGCGGGCAGCAGCACGATCCCATCCACCTGAATCACTGCCGCCGCACCGGCATGACTTACCGTGATGCCCGTCAGCGGACGGGGCGAATACAACGGGCAGAGCGCCATATAATTTCGCCTTATCCGCGTTTTGTCGGCGGCACCGGGGTGCCACTCCGAGAAAACTTGGATGTCCGTTGCCGCGAGCACTTTGCTTTTCGCGAAGGCTTCATGGTCCACCTGGAGGGTTTCCACCCCCAGTCGCAACGGGAAACTGTCCTCGCCGGTGGGGGCGACCGCCTTCACCCTGGCCACCACAAGACCCGACTTGTCACGGTCCTGCCGGGGAAGCCAGGCGAGGGAACTAACGACGCCCACGGCACGAATGGAGACACCGGCCAGCGACGGTGGCACGGGCAGTTCGACGGTGGCGCCTTTGCCCAGGCGGAACCGGGCGTCCAGCAGCACGGCTTTGTCCCCGAAGACTTCGGCGATACGGTGCGCATCGAGGGTGCTGCGGCCCGGCACCGGCTCCACAAAGGCGGGCAGCACCGCCAGCGGCCAGGACGAAATCGCCCCGGAAGGCGCCCCGTCCGTCCTTTTCGCGGTGAAGCGAAGCACCGACTCTCCCGCACCCTGGCCCGGCTCCAACCGCAGCGGCAACTCCAGCACGGGTATGACCGCGCCGTCCACGCGGCCCGGAACCGGCACGGTCGCCTCGCGCACGGGTCCGCCCGAATCCAGCACGGCCGACAGGGCAAGGGGCCGACTGCCCGCCTGCTCCGTGTATTTGGCGTAAACCCGCAGGGTGTAGGTGCCGTCCTCGCGCAATTGCATCGGGGGGGCAAGGGGCTTGCCGTCGGGGGCAATGACGTCCAGCCCGGTCACGGCAAGGGGCGCCAGCGGCGCGCTCATGTCAAACCCTAGCGGTCTTACGGGCACGGGAAAGGCCGGGGCGGGTTCCTCCGCGCACAGCGCGGAGCAGGCACCTGCCAGAACCAGCAACAACAAGGCCCACCTCGGGATTTCCGCCGTCCTTCTGAAAATCATGGCGTCGCAGTTCCCGGAACCGCTTCCGGGGCGGGCGCAACCGGAGCGGCCGGAGCGGCCGGTTCCGTCACTGGGGGCGCAGGTGCCGATACCGGAATCGCCGGAACTGCGGGAACCGGTTCAGCAGACACTGCCGGGGTGGCCGGGGGCGTTGCGACAGGTTCAGGCGTCGGGGCCGGTGGTGCCACAGGCGCAGGGGCGGGCGCAGGCGCAGGCGCAGAAGAAACAACGGCAGGGGCTACCTCCACCGCCGGGGCCGCGGGCGCCACTTCCGGGGTTGCCGGGGCCGCGGCCGCAGGCGCCGGGACAAACGCAGGCGCGGGTGCGGCGGGTTCTGCATACAGCAGCGCCACATCGAACACGTCCACCACCACGTCGGCGACGGCGTGAAAAGTGAGCAACTCCAGATTCTGGGCGGGAGGGTCGAGCGGGAGGGCGCCCATATAGCGGTGGCGGCGGAACGGCGCCCCCGAGGCGTCCAGATAGTCCGCGTCCTGCGACTCCACAATGGCCGGTTTGGCATGGTTCATCGTGCCCGGCAGGTTGAAATCGTAGTCGCCGCGCGCCGTGTGCACACCGCTCAGCAGTTGCAGGCTGCGGGTTGCGCCCCCCTCGTTGACGCCCACCTCCACCACCGGCTTGCCCTGCGCCACCGTGCCATAGGCGAAAGAGGACACGACAATAATGCCCCGCAGGGCACGGTGGTGAATCCCGACGGGGATGGTGACAGAAGCGCCGCGCCCCAGCCGGAAACTCTTGGAAAGCGGCTCGGCGTCATGCTCCAGTTTCGACTCCAGCAGGGTGCGGGCAATGCGCCCCGAACCCACGCGGGGCGTGATCGCCATGTCGAGCTGCTGGAGCGCGGGCGATTCGGCACCCGCGTTCGTTCCCGCCGACAGGTGGATGGACAGGTGGACACTGCCGTTGATGGCGCCCGCGATTTGGGGGAGACTGATGCTGTGCTTCTGCTTGTACACGCCCCCCGGTTCCCAGGCGGGTTCACCGGCGGCGGGGCCGCTGACAAGGTCCTCGTCGCGGCCTATCATGTAGTCCTGTGACCAAAACCGGACCACCGTCGGCACACGCCCCGCAATGGTTGCCGCCGGGCACCAGTAGACGACGATGTCGAGCGGAATATTGCCGTCCAGCTTGGGGCAGTCACCCGCCAGCGGCGCGCCGCTTTGCAGCAGGTCAACGCCGAGCAGGCGCATCGGTCCGGCCTCTTCCCCCAGGGGCAGCAGCGCGCCCGTGGCCGGCGCGGGATGCGACGGGGTCAGTTCCCGGATTTGGGTGTCCAGGTCTTTGGGGGCGGTATCAACGGCCGCGGCCCATCCCGCCAAGGCAAGGCACAGGACACCGAGCACGGTCCAGGACCGGCAGGGCATCTGCATGGGCGCATATCGCTTGGTGAACATGGACAAGTTTATTCGTTCCTCTTGCAGGGGGAGCTTCGTTATGCTTGAAAGGCCCCTGACGGGGTCCATGATAAGCCTTGGCGCGGCAAAGCCGCAACCCCAAACGGGAAAATGGGAGAAAAGACTGACCTTGTTCACACGCTTGAGCAAGGAACTTCAGGAAGATGCCGGGGCGGTCACCAGGGCGAGGTTGTCCTTGGCCGCGGTGAGGCTGGGATCGAGTTCGAGGGCATGACGGTACTGCGCGGCGGCCTCGTCCCTGCGGCCGGACAGGGCATAGATGTTGCCGAGGATGAAAAGGGCCTGGGCGCTCTGCGGGGACTGTTCCACCGCGGCGCGGGCGTCCTTTTCGGCGTCGCCGAGGCGGCCGAGGGCAATGAGAAGATTGGCGCGGTTTATCCGCGCGGCGGGGAAATTGGGTGCCGTGTCGAGCGCGCGGCCGTACCAGCTTAGCGCGCGGTCCCGGTCGCCCTTTTGCTCAAAGCGCCAGCCGAGGCCGTTCATCAACTCGGCGTTCTTCGGGTCGAGCGCGATGCCCTCCTCATAGGCGGCCACGCCCTCGTCGAAACGGCCCGCATCCATGAGCAGGTTGCCTAGGTTGGCGCGGGCCAGCGTGTAGTTCGGGGCTCTTTCCAGCGCGCTGCGGTAGGCCTGTTCGGCGTCGGCGGCGCGTCCCTGCTGCGCCAGCAGCAGGCCCATGTTGTTCCAGGCCCGCACGTCCTTCGGCTTGACTTCGACCGTCTTTCGGTAGGCGGCCAGCGCCTCTTCGACGCGGCCCGCTTCGGCCAGATGCCGCGCAAGGTTGTACTGAACTCCCGGCGATTCGGGCGCGTCCTTCAGGGCCTGTTCGTATTCGCGGACGGCCCCGGCAATATCCCCCCGCTTCGCGAGCAGTTCGCCCAGGTTGGTGCGGGCCAGGGTGAATTCGGGCCGGGCCTCAAGGGCGCGCTGGTACAGTTCGGCCGCGCCCGCCGTGTCTCCGTCTTTTTCCAGCAGGAACCCAAGGTCGTTCAGCGCGCGGGCATCCTTGGAGTACAGGCGCAGCGCCTCTTCAAAGGCCGCTTTGGCCTTGTCCGTATTTCCGTCGGCGGCCTCTGCCGCGCCGATATAAAACCACAGGTCCTCGCGATAGGCCGTGGGCTGCTCGGCGGGGTTGGGGCTCAGCGCCGCGCGAAGCAACCGTGACGCCAGCGCGGGGCGCTCCTTGGCGGCGAAGGCATGGCCCAGCCGGAAAGGCATGTAGTAGGAGTAGTCGAGGTTCAGCATGACCTCGGCCTCCGCCGCGGCCTTGTCCACCTCGCCCGCCGTGAGCCATGAGTCGGCGCGGTCGTAGTGCCAGCGTGCCGTGTCGGGACGGTAAGGCACCCAGTCCACCCCGGCCAGCCCGACCAGCACCGCCGTGAGCAGCACACCGCCCAGGGCCGGCCGCCAACGCCGCGCGACAGTCCATGCGGCCATGCGGAAGACGCCATAGCCGGCGAAAAGCAGCATGAGCGGCACAATGGGATGGCGCGCGCGGGCATTGACAAAGAAGGGGATGAACGACGCGTAGTAGACCAGCAGGAAGAGCAGGATCAGCACCGTGACCTGTCCGGGACCGGGCGCGGCCGAGCCGGGGGCGCGGCCGTCGAGCAACTGTCCGCGCCGCGCGTCGTTGGCCAGGACAAGCAGCCCCGCGCAGAAGAGGCCCATGAAGAGCGGAAAACCGGGCATGCCGCGCAGCGGCGGGTAATGGTCCTTCTCGCACTGGACCACCTTGTTTTCCGTCAATTCCCAGGGCGACCAAAACAGCACGGCCTTCTTGATGGCGAGATTCAGTGTGCGGGCCTTGTGGGCCAACGCATAGTCGAGACCCTTCTGGTAGAAGATCTTGGAGGCCTCCGAATCGGTGAGATTCTCGTTGCCCACCTCCTTGGCGAGGCCGCGCACAATGTTGCTGTAGACCCAGACCGAGAACTGGCCCGTGCCCTCCAGCTTTTGCAGGTAGGGCGTCCAGGAGGTGTAGCCGTCCGAGTCCTCGCCGTTGCCGATGAGGAAATTCTCGCCGAAATAGGTGGACACGGGCACAAACTCGCCGGAGACCGCGTAATTGCGCACCGTGACGGGGGCGATGACCAGAAAGGCGGCGAAAAGACCGATCCATCCGCCGGGCACGCGCCACAGCCTGCCCGAGCGCCAGGCCGCGTGGAGCATCCACGCCGCCATGAAGGGGCCGAAGAGCAGAATATTGGGCCGCATGATGGCGTAGACGCCGGTGAGCAGTCCGGCCGTCAGCGCCCAGCGGAACGTGAAGGTGGTGGCCCAGAAGCGCAGCGACCACAGCAGACAGGGAATGAGCAGCACGAACACGGCGGGGTCGTTGACCTCGCCCTCGTAAAAGAGGAAGCCCCAGTAGCCCGCCATCAGCGCCGCCACGGCCAGACCCACCCACCGGTGGTACACGGCCCTGCCGAAGAGATACATCAGCAAAATGCTGGAGAGGCCGAGCAGCATGTTGAACGCGCGCGGCGCGAGATAGCTGCCGCCGGTGAAGAAGTAGATGCCTGCCAGCAGGTAGGGGTAGCCCGGCGGACGGTAGTAGGGCGTGGTGGTGATCTTGGGGTCATTGCGCCCCTCGGGCACGGTCCAGTCGCCGCTGACCATGGCCCGCGCCTGGTAGTCCTGCACTTCCAGGTCCTGCCGGAGCGCGCGGAAGTCGGGCGCCTGCACCACCTCCACCAGATACCATGCGCGCAGCGCCGCCGCAATCACCAGCACGACGCCCAGCCAGAACATTTCGCGGCGCCAAAACGGCCGGGGGACCGGCAGGGGCGTGCCATCCGATGGCCGGGAAAGACCGGAAAGTTCCAGAGTGTTAGGGTCGTCTGTCAAGCGTTGTGCCTCGGCGTTCTGTCAGGGGATCATTCCATCCGCAGTGCAACAGGATAATGGCGCGGGGCGGCGCGCCGCAAGCCGGATCGGAAAAGGTTTCCCCGGAGTGTTTCCCCGGAGTTGCGGACGCGGCACGGCCCCGGTATGCTGGTGGCGATGAATCTTTCCCAAGAAAACGGAAATCCCAGCACGCCCCCTGTCTCCGGACTCACGGTGGTCATCCCCTGCTTCAACGCCGGAAGCCGCATTCGTCCGGTGGCGGAGGGCGCGGTCCTGCGGGGCGGGTTTCGGCTGGCACATGCGCCGGTGCGCACGGTCTACGAGCCGGGCAACCCCAGTTCCCATTTCCGTAAGGTCGCCGACTCGGCCCGCATTTACCTGCGGCTGGCCAGGGTGCTCCTGCGCAGGCGTTAACTTCAGACCGGGGGGGAGCGTTAGGATGGTGGCACGGGCGTCCCGCCCGTGAAGAAGCATGGGCAGACTGCCCATGTCCCGAAATGCAATGACGGAGTGCGGAGCATGCTTCGCTTTTACCATGGCCGGAGCAAATTCACGTGCAGGATGTGCGGATTAGACAGGTGACATGGGCGCTGGCATTCACCGTGCTGGCGCCGCTGGCCGTGCTGGCCCAAAGCACGGCGCAGGCGGCCGATGGACGCATGCCCGTCGAAACGAACCCGCTGGGGCTCGCCCTGGTGCGCCAGCATGCCGATGTGTTTGAACCCGGCAAGCCTTTCGAGATCACGGTGACCATCAGCGAGGCGGCGGCCGGGCAGGTCACGGCCATGGGGCTGCGGGAAACCCTCCCCACCGACTGGCGGATGGAGTCCGTGGCCGGGGCCAGCGGCGCGCCGCCCGACGTGGCGCCCGCGCCGGGCGCGACAGGGGTGCTCCAGTTTGCCTGGATAAGCGTGCCCCCCTTTCCCTACACCTTCACCTATGCGGTCACGCCGCCCGAGGGCGACGGCGGAACGAAGATCATCCACGGCGCGCTGGAATACCGGGAACTGGGTGGCGCCCACTATGCCGCGCCGGTGATGACCGAGGCGCGCGGCCCCGACCCCAAACCGCCCACCATCACGCTCAAGGGCGCCAATCCGGCCACGCTCAGCGTGGGCGACACCTGGCAGGAACCGGGCTACACCGCCATGGACGGCAAGAACCAGGATATTACGGGGAAAGTCGTGGTCAGCGGCACGGTGGATAGCAGCCGCGCGTCCCAATACAGCCTGACCTATACCGTGACGGCCGACGACGGCCAGCACAGCGCCGTCACACGCAGCGTCGTGGTGAATGAAAAAGCCGCCACCCCGCAGACAACGCCGACAACAGGCACGGCCAGTCCGACACCGGTGCACACCCCCGCCCCCCCGGGACCCTCGGGCCGGGAACGTTCCAACCCCATCGCCTCGCTGGCGGGCAAGAACCCGGTGAATCAGGCCCCGGACAGCACAGCCGCAGGCACAGCACAGGCCGAGGGGGAAGCCGGGGGCGCCATCAAGCGACCGGAGCTGCCCGACCTTTCGGCGTTCCGTCCACCCCCCACACCGCAAGCGGAAGACAAGTCCCCCGCGCAGCCCGGTGCGGCGGCCCAAACCCCCAGCACGCCCGGTCCCCCGGTGGTGGCCATCGCCCCCGTGGCGCACCGGGCACCGGTGCCGAAGGAAATGCTCACGGCCGCCGGCCTGACAGAGAAGACATACAAAAGCACGGCAGGCGCATCAGCCGCCGTGGCCGCCCCCAAAGCGGTTGCGCCACCGCACCCCAAATTGTCCCTGCAGACCGTGGCGGCCGGCGTGGCGGTCATCTTTGCATTGCTGGGCGCCTTGGGCCTGCTCGGTTGGCGGCTGGTGTACAGCAGACCGTTGCGGCGGAGACCCAGAGCCCAGAATCCAGAATTTAGAAGCCAGAAGCCAGAAGAAAAGACGAAAGGCGGAAGACGCTGATTTCAGATGCTCCGCTTACGGCCGGAGCGGGCGGGTCATTTCATGACCGTGCCGCTGACGCCGCGGTTGACCAGTGAGGCGATACCCGTCAGCACTTGGGCCAGATTCATGCCGCCCGGCGAGGCAATGTACCGCGGCTCCCAGCGGGGGTGAAACTTTTCCTTGTACAGCCGCAGCCCCTGGAAATTGTAGAAACGGCCGCCGTGCTCGTAGAACATGGAGGCAAAGCGGTTCCAGAGCGGGGTGGATTGGCCGCCCTCAATGCCCGATAGCGGTGCCATTCCCAGGTTAAACCGGGCAAATCCCCGCTGCCCCCCCCACTTGATCAGGTGCAGGAAAAGGGCCTCCATGGCCCCGTCGGGCGCGTCGTTCCGCTGCCGCATGAGGTCCACGCTCAATTCCGTGCCGTCGCCCGATTCCAGCATGTTGGCAAAGGCGACCATGCGGCCGTTGCGGCGCAGGAGCGCCATGGGGAAACGGCACAGGTAGGTCTCATCGAAGTACCCAAGCGAAAAGGCCTTTTCCCGGGTGTTCTTCTTCGCCAGCCATTCGTTGGAAATCTGCCGCAGTTCGGGGAGGAGCGCGGGCACTCCGGCGCACTCCACGACTTCAAAGCTTACCCCGTCCCGTTCCATCCGGTGCAGCAGGTTGCGCTCGTTTTTGTGCGAGGCGCCGTCGAGCGTCCAGGTGCGGAGGTCCACCATGGCCTCCTCACCGAACTTGGTCAGCGACAGGCCAATATCGGCATACAGGTGCAGCGTTTCAGGGCGCACCTGGTAGAAAACGGTCAGCAGCCCGGCGCGGTCGCAGAGGTCGCGGAAATCCCAGATCAGGTCGCGCGCCGCTTCGGGGTCGCCCACGGGGTCGCCCATCGCCACGGCGCAGCCGCCCGAAAGGCCATACATGACAAAGGCCGGGCGCGTCTCGTGAAACAGAAACTGTTTGTCGCCCAGATAGCCCAGCAGGGCGCCTGTGTTGCCCGAGCGGGCCACCGCCTCCCCGATGCGGTCCCAGTCGGGCGGCGCACTGTTGGGAATCATGGTTGCCGGACGGAGCAACCGCATCAGCGCCAGGCCCGCCAGCAGCACCCCCGCACCGACGGAGGCGCGCAAGGCGCGCGGCGCGCCCTCGGAAAAGGCAAACTGCCACCACAGTTCGGAGGAGTATTCCACATGCCGGTAGGCGAAGAAGAGCAGCCAGGTCGTGCTTGCCGCAATCGCGGCGATGGCCCCCACCCAGCCGAAGCCGAAGCGCGGCGCAAACAGGGAGGAGTGGCGCTGAAATTCGCCGTGGCAGGGAATCAGCGCGGCCAGCATGATGCCCAACACCACCGCCTCCTCGTAGTCCAACCCCTTGAGCAGCGACAGCACCGCGCCTGCCGCCAGCAGGATGGAGGTGAGCCAGTAGGCCGCGTCCACGCGGCGCTGCAGGGCGCGTCCGAGAAAGAGCAGCAGCACCCCCACAAGACTCGACAGGAAATGGGACAATTCGACCATGGGCAGGGGCACCAGCCCCTGCAGCAGCGTGATGCGGTTGTGCTCGGGGGGCGTGGCGCCCGAGAACAGCAGGATGGCGCCGCCCGCCGTGGTCATTACGGCGAAAACACTGGGAATGAGCGGGGACAGGTTGCGCAGCAGCAGGGAGAAGCGTTCCAGCACGGCGGATCGGCCCAGTATTTCATGGGCGCCCAGCAGCGCGCAGGCGATGAACAGGGGCACGAAGTAATAGACCGTGCGGTACAGCAGGATCGTGCTGATGAGATGGGGTCCCGATACGTAGGGCGCCAGAAAGGCCACGATGACCGTTTCGAACACACCCAATCCGCCCGGCACCTGGCTCACCAGTCCCGCAATGATGGCGATCATGAAGAAGCCCGCAAAGGACAGGAAGCCCAGCGGCTTGTCAAGGTGGAGCAGACTATAGAAGACCCCGCTCGTGAGCGTGAGATCCACCGCGCCCACCAGAATCTGGCCCAGGGCCAGCCGTCCGCCGGGCAGGGCCAGCTCGTGGCCGCGCCACCGAATGACACCCCAGCCCGCCGCGCTCAGCGCCAAATAGGCTGCGGAAAAGGAAAGCAGCGCCACGCCGAGGGGAATGTGCAGATGGGCGGGAAACAGGGCCGGCAGCGCGCCGGCCGGTTCCAGCAGGCAGGCCAGTCCGCCCATGGTGGCAAAGCCCACCCATCCCGTCACGGTGCAGAAGGTGACGATGCGGGCGATTTGGCCCGGTTCCACGCCCCAGGCCGAATAGAGCCGGAAGCGCACCGCGCCGCCGCTGAGCACCGAATGCCCCACGTTGTTGCTCAGCGCATAGCCGATAAACGAGGCCAGCGCGAGCCGGTGGTAGGGCAGCGACTCGCCTGCATAGCGAAATCCGAGCACATCGAACAGCGTGAGCATGAAATAACTGCCCGCGGCGAAGCACGCCGCGACGGCCACATGGGCCAGGGTGATTTCCTGAAAGGCCGCGCGCAGTTCGTGGGCATGGTACTCCCGAAAGACACGGTGCATCGCGTATGCCGCGATTAGAAACACCACCACCCCGAACAGGGGCGCGGCACGCCTGACCAGCGCGCCCACCGAAAATGTCTCGGCCTTCATTGTGCTATTCAACCCTCACGCTCGGACCCCTCCGCGCAGTAAAAAGGGAGGACGGGATGCTGACGTCCCGCCGCTGTTCTCCGCCGGATCAGGCCTCTTCGCCCGGGTCTTCCGCGGAATCAACCACGACATCGTCCTCCACCGGCACCACTTCCGCCAGCGCCTCGCAGGCCGCCAAGGCATCCTCGGCGCGCACCCGCACCGTGGTTCCCCCCACGCTGCCGAGCAGGAGGCCGGCCAGCGCTGTCTGAACCCAGGCCTCAATGCCGCAACTCTCCAGCTTGGCGCGGACCAGATCGGCCGGGCCTTCCTCGCCCTCGTACACGGTGACGAGTTCGGTGTACTCCTCCTCGTCCGCCGGGAGCGCCTCCACCAAGTCGGTCTCGCATTCGGCGCAGCGGGTGTACTCCGCTTCAAATTCGGAACCGCACTTCGGGCAAAACATAGACTATCCTCCCGCAACGCAGCGTTGCGTTTTGACGGGCGCCCGCCGCCCGGTGAGAATCCGGAAGACGGCGCACGCCTCTATCGGAAGCATAGCATATCCGACCGGCCCGCAGGGCTTTCGTCACCTTTCTGTTCCCCTGCGTTCTCGGTTATGATTAACGCATGAAACCATTCACACGGCGACATTTTCTGGCGGGCGCCGCAGCGCTCGCGGGCGGCGCGGCCTTCGCGCAGGACACACCAAAGCTCCTTTCCCCGGCCCCTGCCGCGGGCCAGCGGCGGAGCTGCTACAACAACTTCGCCGAGCACCTGCTCAACGCCTTCAATCCCAACATGATCTATCCTGGGCTGCCGAACCGGTGGAGCGACGAGGCCTGGTTCCGCTTCATCGACATGATCGGCGATTTCGGCTTCACCCATTTCGAGTTCTGGCTCGTGCCGCGCCTCTTCAGCCGCGCCGGGTTGGAAGAGCCCTTCGGCGAGGCCTTCGCCAGACAGATGAACGCGATCATCGCCCACGGCCACGAACGGGGCGTGGGTGTCAAACTGCTCGCCGCGCTCACGACCGTCGGCGAAGACTGGCACACGCACTGTCCCAACGTTCCCGAAGAATGGGACGAGGTGGTCATGCTTTGGGACCGCTGGACCAAGCGGCTGCCGGGGCTGGGCGTGGTCGGCATTTTTCCGGGCGACCCCGGCGGCTGCTCGCGCAACGGCTGCACCGCCAACACCTTCATCGACGGCGCGCTGAAGATCGCCGAACTGGTGAAGAAGAACCAGCCGCAGGCGGAAATTGAAATTGGCACCTGGGGTACGCCCTTCTGGGGTTGGGGCACCATCGAGGGACCGCCGGGCTGGAAGGGCGAGTTCATCCAGTCCATCCAGGGCACGGCGTGGAAGTTCGACAAGAAACGCGCCGACGAGGCCATGGCCTATTTCCTAAAGCGCCTGCCCGATTATCCGAAGGACACCTCGGTTTCCATTAACCTCGCCTTCAACCCCGACGGCAACCCGGACCAGGGCGGCGGCGAAATGGACGCACGGCCCTGGGCACGCGAAATCGCAAAAACGAACCGCGTGCTCACCTGGGATTTCAGCCTCACCGAAGGCGAGAATGCGGTGACGCCCCATTACCGTTTTGGACGCCTCTTTGCCCAGCGCAAGCGCGAGCAGGAGGCAGCACCCTACAGCGGCGGCATCTGTTTCACCATGACCCCGCTGCTCAACCAGTTGTCGCTGTACCAGTCGGCGCAGTCCTTCCTGAACAACGACGCCGATCCGGCCGCACTCACGCGCAAGTTCTACCGGCGGCTCTTCGGCGCCGAGGCCGAGAAGCTGAACGAACTGTTGCCGCTCTTCGAGATCATCCCCGACTGGGGCAATTACAACAGGATCGACATGCCCCGGAAGGATTACCACGCGCGCATGGCCGAGGGCGCCGACCTGCTGCACGCGCTCGAAGGCAAGGCCGACAACAGTGTGCCCTTCCATCCCAACCCGGAGGAATACCGGAAAGAGCTCCTGTTCTTCTTCGAACTCTTCAGCGACCTAAGCGGCGACGCCCCCGATTTCGACGCGCTCACAAAGCAGTATTGGAATCGCGTCTACGCCATTTATGACCACCTGCCCAAACACGTCGACCCGCGCCCCTACGGTGCCACCGAGCGCCTCATCCGCTTCTTCGACCCCAAGTGGACCGGCGCAAGCAACGGCCCCCTGCCGGGGAAATGGAGCACCTGACCCCGAAGCAGCGGCACGGCGGTCTCCCGCGCGGTGACGAAACAGAAAGTGACAGCATGACTTCATTGAAACCCCGTCGAACGATGATGCTGGCGCTTGTGCCTGCGGCGTTGCTGTGCGTCCTGGCCGGCATGGCCATGGCGGCCACCGGACCGGAAAGCGAAACCAGCAGTGTCTACTGGGATGATCAGTTCCCCATGCTCGGCGCCGACAGTAAAGTGCTTGCGCTGGCAAAGGACGGCGCGGGGAATGTCTACATTGGGGGATCCTTTCATCTGGCGGGGAATTTTCTGGCCAATCATGTGGCCAAGTGGAACGCCGCCACGTCCACCTGGTCCGCCATGGGCACGGGGATGAACGACAATGTCAACGCCCTGGCGGTGGACGGGCTGGGCAATGTGTATGCCGGCGGCCACTTCAGCACTGCCGGCGGGGTGACGGTCAACTGTGTTGCCAAGTGGGACGGCACGGCGTGGTCCGCCTTGGGAACGGGGTTGAATGATGAAGTCGAAGCCCTGGTGGTGGACGGCTCCGGCAACGTCTTCGCCGGCGGTTGGTTCACCACGGCGGGCGGCGTGACGGCCAATCATGTGGCCAAATGGAACGGCAGCGCATGGAGCGCCCTGGGGACCGGGACAAACGCACTCGTTCTGGCGCTCGCGGCGGACGGGTCGGGAAACGTGTACGCAGGCGGCCAGTTCACGACGGCGGACGACCTGCCGGCCAAATATATCGCCAAATGGGACGGCAGCGCATGGTCCGCCATGGGAACGGGCATGGGAGACTGGGTTTACGCCCTTGCCGCGGACGGATCCGGCAACGTGTATGCCGGGGGCTTCTTCAGTGTTGCAGGCGGCGTGTCGGCCAGCCATGTGGCCCGGTGGGACGGCAGCGGCTGGTTCGCCATGGGAACCGGGATGGCTGGTTCCTATCCAGTTGTCTATGCGCTTGCCTTGGACGGGGCCGGAAATGTTTGCGCCGGGGGCGGTTTTACGATGGCGGGCGGCGCACCGGCCGACCTGGTCGCCCGGTGGGACGGCACGGCGTGGTCGCCCCTGGGGACCGGAATGAGCGGCAGCGGCACCGTGGTGGTCTACGCGCTTGCCGCGGACAAGTCCGGAAAGGTCTGTGCAGGCGGCTCCTTTTCCATCGCGGGCAGTGTGAAAGCTGAAGGCGCCGCCCAATGGGACGGTGCTTCCTGGTCCGCCTTGGGGGCGGGGATCAATGACACGGTCGGGGCGCTTGCGGCGGACGGAGCGGGCAACGTCTACGCGGGCGGGGCCTTTGGTACGGCGGGCGGCGGGACGGCCAGCCATATCGCGAAATGGAATGGCGCGGCATGGTCTGAACTGGGAACGGGGATGAACGGCGCGGTTCGCGCCCTGGTGGCGGACAAATCCGGAAAAATCTATGCCGGGGGGGCATTCACCACCGCAAACAGCCTGCTGGTCAACCAGGTTGCCCAGTGGGACGGCGTCTCCTGGCGGGCGCTCAAGGCAGGGGTGGCAGGCCCGTCCTCTGAAGTGTTTGCCCTTGCGATGGACGGGGCCGGAAACCTGTACGCAGGGGGCCGTTTCACGACGGCGGACGGGGCGTCGGCCAATCGCGTCGCCAAATGGAACGGCACCGCATGGTCCGCCATGGGAACGGGGACGGACGGAAATGTTTACGCCCTTGCCACCGACGGCGCCGGCAATGTCTACGTCGGAGGCTACTTCACGACGGCGGGCGGTGTGACAGTCAATGCCGTGGCCCGGTGGAACGGTTCCAAATGGTTTGCCCTGGGATCGGGGATGGACAACACGGTTCAGGCCCTTGCGGTGGACAGTGCAGGCAATCTGTATGCCGGGGGGCTGTTCACGACGGCAGGAGGCGTGACGGTCAATCATATCGCCAAGTGGAATGGCTCGGTGTGGTCGGCGCTGGGGTCGGGAACAACGGCTTCCGTGTACGCCCTTGCCTTGGACGGTGTCGGAAAGCTCTACAGTGGCGGCGGGGTTACAACGATAAGCGGGGTCTCCACCGCCAGCATCGCCCAGTGGAACGGCTCGGCCTGGTCGGCGCTGGGCACAGGCGGTCTGAACAACACCGTCTATGCGCTTGCGGTGAACCGCAACGCCCTTTTCGCGGGGGGCGATTTCACGAAGGCGGGGGGCACGGTCTCGGGGCGCTTTGCCGAATGGCAGCCGCGGGTGAACCAAAGCACCCTGTCGCTGACGGCGGCGCCGGGCGCGCTTACCCTTGGCAACGACAACTACGGTTTCCTCCGGCCCGCGCTTACGACCCAGGCGGGCACCACGGTAACCCACGCGGGCGGGTTGCCGGTGACGGTGACGCTGGACCGCGCCGATGAGATCCAAGTGGACGGCAACCGTGTGAGCGGTGCGTTGGCGCTTGGTCCCACATCCGCCCAGTTCGGCGGGGCGGGCGCGACACTGCGCGTGGAGTTCAGCGAGGACGATGTTGCGGCCTACGGCGTGGCCTACACCGAATTTCGCGCGGCGGCCCTCGGCTATCCGGGCAACTATCCAACAAGCAGGGAGGCGGCTTCTCTCACGGGTCTGGGCACGGCGCTCCCCGCGCCCATTCGCATCGACAACGGCAAACAGATCTATGCGATCACGGTGCCCCTTGCGGCGACGGGCCTCACCGGCGGCGCCGTGCCCATAGCGTACTTGACACCCGCCGCGCCCACCAATCCCGGCGCAACGGATTTCGGCACCAACTCGATCACTTGGACCTGGCAGGACAACTCCCTCGATGAAACCGGCTTCAAGGTGTGGGCCGATGCGGGCACCGGCGCGCCGGTCACACTGGTGGCAACGACGGCGGAGAATGCCAATTACTGCCCCTATGGCGGCCTGTCACCGAATGCTCAGTGCGCCTTCCAGACGGACGCCACGAACGGCGTCCATGAAAGCGGTAAAACGGCGGTGTTTTCCGCATGGACCCTGGCCCGCACCCCCGTGGCGCCGGTGGTGGGCGGGGCGACGCTGAACGCGCTGAATGTGGCCATCGGCGCCGGGGACGGCAATCCGACGATTACCGAGTACGCGGTTTACTGCACGACCACCGGCCAGTGGATGCAGGCCGACGGCACGCTGGGAGCGACTACCGCGTGGCAGACGGCGGCGGCTTGGGGCACGAAGGCCGTGGGCGGTTTCGCCCAGGCCGCAACCTGTGCATTCACCGTGACCGCGCGCAACGGCGCGGCCGTGGAGACGGCGGCGGGCCCGTCGGCCTCGGGCACAACGCTGGATGCGGCACCGACAGCCGTGATCACGCGGGTCACCACAACGCCCACCTCGTCGGACAGACTGGTGTTTACGGTGCTGTTCAACGAGCCCGTGGGCGGCTCGTTCATCGCCGCGCGTGTGCGGGTGGTGGGCACCCTGGCGGGAACGGCGGCGGTGTCGGGCGCGGACCCGAACTACACCGTGTCGATTGCTCTGGCAAACCGGAATGCGGACGGCACCTGCGGCATCAATATCCCTGCCGGAAAGGTCACGGACCTGACGGGCCATTTCTACGCAGGCGGCAGTTCGTCGCTGTGCACCGTCCAGAACTGGTCGGGGTTCCTCCAGCAGCCGCAGGACGCGAAGCTCTATGTGGGGGACAACCACACCTTTACTGTGCAGGTGAACGAGGGCGGCCTTCCGACGACGTATCGGTGGAAGTTCAACAACGGTTCGGCGCTGACCGACGGCGCGGCGGCCGCCCAATGGCCGCTGACCAATGTCAGCCTTGCGGCGGCGGGCAGTTATTGGTGCAGGGTCACATGCGGCGGCGTGCTGCACGTGGGCGACGTGGCGACCGTGCAGGTGCAACCGCACGTGCAAATCACAACGGCGCCAACCGGCGGCGAAGTCACGGAGGGGGGCGGCTTCTCCTTCACGGTGACGGCGACGGGTGGCTATGGGCCGCTGGCCTACCAGTGGAAGAAGGACGGCGTGGCCATTGGCGGGGCAAATGACAGCCAGTACGCCCTTGTCGACCTGAGTGTTGGCGACAGCGGCCAGTACAGCGTGGAGGTCAGCGACACCAACACGGATATTATTGAATCGACTCCGGTCACATTGACCGTGGACCCGCGCGTTCCCGCAGCCGGACTGGGCGGACTGGCCCTGCTGGCGGTAGCCCTCGCGGCGGGAGCAGGGAAAAGGCGGCGATAGCCTGCGGCAGAAACCGAGACTGTTTCGTGCCCCCCTGTGCGCCGGTGGGGTATGATTGCCTTATGAGACGGTTCTTTGCGATCATCCTGCTCCTGTCGGCGCTGTTGCCCTCCTGGGAGGCCCATGCGGCCAGGCTTCAGGACGGCCCGCTGATAGTGGAATACGGGGCGGGGGATGAGGACGCCGCACAGCGCGCGATGCGTGAATTGAAGGCGGCGGTGGTGGAATTCGGTCCCCGCATGCCGCTGGGGGACCAGCCGGTAAACGTGTTCATCGCGCCGAGTGTGGCCGCCTTTCATGACCGCGCGCCAGGATTCATGCCGGGGCAGGTGAGCGGCGTGGCCGATCCCCAGCGGGGGCTCATCACGGTCAAATCGCCGCGGTTGCGCGGCGCGCGCGCCAATTTCCTGGACACGCTGCGCCATGAGCTGGTCCATGTGCTGGTGGAGCGCAACACCAAGCCCGCCTTCATGCCGCTCTGGCTCAATGAAGGGCTGGCGATGTTTATGGCCAAGGAATATGAATTCGCCACGCCCATGACCATGGCCGTGATGTTCTTCGAGAACCGGATGATGGAATACAAAGACCTGGACCAGGCCTTCATGAACCCCGGCCAGGAGATGGAATTTGGCGACGCCTACGCCCAGGCCCTGTCGCTCACGCGGCACCTGTACAAGCGGCTCGGACCGGAGCGTTTCTGGCAGGTGGTGCTCGGCACGCGCACCATGGCTTTTCCAGACGCGTTGCGCCAGTACGGCGGATTCACGGTGCATGAGCTCTGGGTGGGCTATATCCGCTCCCTCTGGCTGGTGGTGCTCATAGGTGCCTTGGCCTCGGGTTCTTTCTTCACGCCCATATCCGTGCTCACCATTGTGGCCTGGTTCAGCGTGCGCAGGCAGCGGCGGAAGGTGCTGGAAGGCTGGGCCAGGGACGAGGAGGAGGAAAGGCTGCGCAACCTGGTGGACCCGATGCCGCCGCTCATGACCTGGGAAGAGGCCATCGAGGATTCCACCACCTATATCCCCGGCATTGACGATGAGGAAGACGCGGACCGCTACTGAGCATCACGGAACAAAGGGCGGGGGTGAATCGTTTCTGAAAGAGATGGTTTTACAGTTGAGGCTTTTATCCACGGTCCACGGCACCTGTTCGCGCCACGCGCTGTGGGCGCGCGAAAAGACCGTCTTGGTACAACGTCACAGGATAGAGGAAACCGTGGATAACAAGCGCTGAATGCGCAAAGAACAACGTCTTTCGTTGAATAAGGACGCAATTTCAGCGGACAAAAAAATACAAAACGCCCTCTGCGCAAACAGAGAGCGCTTTAGAAAAGATTACTACTTGTGTTTGGACAGGCGAAAGCCTAGTACTGGGCAACCTTGACGTCGGCACCGCCGCCGCCCGTTGCGCCGCCGCCGGCACCACTCGCCGCACCACCGGCACCACCGGCACCGCCGCTCGTCGTGCTAACCGCCTTAAGCTGGCTCGCGTCCACTGTCGTCGAGGGGGCTGTCTGCGAGGTGCTGTCCGCAGCGAGCGCAAGCCCCGCTGAAAGAACAAGAACGCCCACGAGGATCGCTGCACAAAGACCCATGTTTCTACGTATCATAATCATTCCTCTCACAGGTGTAACCCCAGTCGGTTAAAACCCAAAACAGCAGTGAAACTACAATTTATTCACTTTCCGTTTATGGCGAATTATAAGCGATAACGCCCAAAAAGTCCAGCACTTTTTTCCCCATGCTATTCCCCTCGGGAATAAACGGGGGTTGAGGTTGGGATAACTCTTGACAGAATAGCCGTTTACGCAAAGCCCGAGGGCCAAAGAAAGGGGGGCGGCCGGGCCTGTAACAGGCCCCAAAGGCTGTGCTATAGTCGCCATGACAGGCATCCGTCAGGTCTGCGGACAAAAAAATGAAGGAGTTCGGGCCATGATTCGCAACGCATTTAAGATGCAGCTCAAGCCGGGATTCGAGGAAGAGTATAAGCGCCGCCATGATGTGCTCTGGCCCGACATGCTCAAACAGCTTCAGGAAGCGGGCATTTCAGACTATTCCATTTTTTTGGACCCCGAAACGCTGACCTTGTTTGCCGTGCAGAAGCTGAGCGACGACAATACAGCCGCAGACCTCCCCAACACGGAGGTGGTGAAGCGCTGGTGGGCCCATATGCAGGACATCATGGAGTGCAACCCCGACAATTCGCCCGTGGCCAAGCCCCTGGACGAAGTGTTTCACATCGACTGACCCGCTCCGGGAGGAAACAACGATGAATATTCCCGAGTTTCATGCCACCACGGTGATTGCCGTGCGGCGCAACGGCGTGATCGCCATGGGCGGCGACGGCCAGGTGACGCTGGGCGACACGGTGATGAAGGGCAACGCAAGCAAGGTGCGGCGGCTGGCCGACGGCGCGGTGCTGGCCGGGTTTGCCGGGGCGGTGGCCGATGCGTTTGCCCTGTTTGACCGTTTCGAGGGCAAGCTTAAGGAGCACAACAAGAACCTGCTGCGCGCGGCCGTCGAACTGGCCAAGGAATGGCGCACCGACAAGTATCTGCGCCAGCTCAACGCCATGCTCGCCGTGGCCGACGGCAATCTCTCGCTGCTCATCTCCGGCACCGGCGAGATCATCGAGCCCGAGGACGGCATTATCGCCATCGGTTCCGGCGGCCCCTATGCCCTCGCCGCGGCCCGCGCCCTCATCGCCCACACCGAACTCGACGCGAAAGCCGTGGTCGAGCAGTCCCTGCGCATCGCCGCGGGCATCTGCATCTACACCAACGAGAACATACGGGTGGAAACGCTGTAGGGTCCGTTCTGGACAACGTCCAATTCATTTTGCATACCGGCCTGGATACCCGCCTGCGCGGGTATGACGGAAACTACGGGTGGACGACGGGGCGGTTCTTCTTGCGGAGTGTCCGGGCGGGACCGCAGAGGGACTGCCACTATTTCCATCCGCAGACCCGCTGCCGTCAGGTGAATCCACGTGTTGGAAATGGTGGCTGTACCAGTGCTCGTCACAGCGCGGGGATTCTCCGCCCAATACAAGTCCTATCCCTTCGCCCCCACGAACTCGGCGAGAGGCACCACGGTTACCTTGTCCGCCAGCGGATAGCGTTGTTTGCCTGGGTAGACCACGTGGAGTTCGTCCAGATTCAGATCCGTCAACGACGTGCGCATCGACGGGGTTAGGGTCGGCGCGTCGCTTCTTTTGCATTCCACGCCGATGCGCCGTCCGCGCTTGAAAAGGAGCAGGTCCAGTTCCGCACCGTTGTGCGTGGCCCAGTAGTAGGCGTCGTCGGGCTGCAATGCCTTGAGCACCTCCTCGACCGCATAGCCCTCCCAGGACGCGCCCACTTTGGGGTGCTGCTCCAGTTCACGGTGGTCGCCGATGCCCAGGAGCGTATGTAACAGACCACTGTCGCGGATGTATACCTTGGGGGCTTTAACCTGCCGTTTCTTGAGGTTCTCGAACCACGGCGGCAGTTGGCGCACCATGAACACGCCCGTCATCAGGTCAAGGTAACGCCGCACGGTGGACTCCCCCACAGCGAGCGCCCGGGCCAGTTCGGCACCGTTCCAGATCTGGCCGTGGTAATGGGAGACCATGGCCCAGAAACGGCGCAGCGCCGCTGCGGGGATGGTCACGCCAAGCTGTGGCAGGTCGCGCTCGGTGAGTGTCTGCAGAAACTGCCGCCGCCAGGCGATGGAGTCGGCCTCGTTCTTTGCGGTGAATGACAGGGGAAATCCGCCGCGCAGCCAGTGTTTCGGCTGCGCTTTCGGGCCGAGGTCGGACAGGCGAAGACCCTCGAGGGCGATGGTCTCTATGCGTCCGGCAAGACTCTCGGAAGACTGCTTCAGGAGGTCCGGCGAGGCGCTGCCGAGGATCAGAAAGCGTGCCGGAAGCGGCTTCCGGTCCGCCAGCACCCGAAGCAGCGGGAAGAGGTCGGGACGGCGCTGCACCTCGTCAATCACCACGGTCCCCCTGAGCGGCTCCAGAACGGTCTTGGGCGCGGAGAGCCGGGCCAGGCTGGCAGGGTCCTCCAGGTCGAAATAGTTGAGCGAGTCCACCGGGACAAACTCGCGCGCCAGCGTTGTCTTGCCGCACTGTCGGGGTCCCAGCAGTGCCACAACGCGGCTCCTTTTCAGCGCCCTGCGCACATGCTGCATGTCTGTCTCTCGCGAAATCATGAACGAATTATATACCATGAAATTCCCCCAGTCAATGGGGGATTTTCATGGTAGTCTATTCTTCTGCACTCCGATAAAGTCGGCCGTAACCGTGCGTATGGCAGGCTTGTGCGATGCGCTGCGGCGGCGGAACAGCGGGCGCGGCACCGGAAGTGCGGCCGGTTTCCATCCCGCGCAATCAGAATATGCTACCATGAAATTCCCCCACGTGATGGGGGAATTTCATGGTAGCATATTTGCTGGATTCCGGGCTGACCCCGGCCTCAGGCCTTGCCGGCAATCTTGTTGATGATGTTGGTGGTGGACTGGCCGTCCTGGCCGGGGATGATGGCGATGGAACCGCCGTAGCCCTCGACCAGACGCCGTTCCTCCTGCACGATGGTGTCTACCGTGTAGTCGCCGCCCTTGGCGTAGACGTCGGGCTTGAGCGCGTCGAGCAGGGGCATGGGTGTCTTGTCGTCAAAGATGGTGACGTAGTCCACGCACTCGAGCGCGGAGAGCACGACGGCGCGGTCCTGCTCGTTGACCACGGGGCGGTCGGGGCCCTTGTTCTCGCGGACCGACGCGTCGCTGTTGAGTCCGACGATCATCACGTCGCCCTGCTTGCGCGCGCGCAGCAGGTAGGTGATGTGGCCCACGTGCAGAATGTCGAAACAGCCGTTGGTCCACACGACACGCTTGCCGTCGCGGCGCAGCTTCTCGACGATGGTTTTCAACTGGTCGACCGACTTGAGCTTGTCGGGGCCCTGCGGGCCGAGGACGGCCTCGCTCACCTCGGCGTTGGTCACGGTGACGACGCCTTCCTGCTGCACGGCGATGCCCGCCGCGAGATTGCCCAGCAACGCCGCGTCTTTCAGCGTGCCGCCCGCGGCCAGCGTGAGCACAATGGTTGCGGCCACAGTGTCGCCCGCCCCGGTCACATCGATGGCCCTGACAGGACGGATCGGCACATTCTCCATGCTGCCGTCGGCGGCGAACACCGTGATACCCTTCGGTCCCAGCGTCACCAGCGCATTCTTCGCGCGGGTGAGCAGGAAGGTGCCCGCCTGGATCAGCGTGTCGTCATCCACCACATCGACACCCGCCGCGAGGCCCGCCTCCTTGTCGTTCGGCTTGATGACGTCCACGCCGTGGAACCAGCCCGCGCGGGCGCGTGAATCGGCGACCGTCACGAGGCCGTGCTGTTTGGCGCAGTCGAGGATCGTTTCATAGATGCGGTCGGAAATGGTGGCCGACACCTGGTCGCCGATGAGAATCGCGTCGACATGGAGGGCGATCTCGCGAATCTTGGCGATGACCTTCTCTTCCGTCTCGCCGGTGATCATCTTTGGCTTGGGCGTATCGGTGCGCAGCACCTCCTGGAGCGGGATGTTGTGACCGCCCGCCTTGAGCTTGCCGTAGGTGTTCGTTGGCCGGGCCGGGTCGGTGACGATGCCCGAGGTGTCCACGTTGCGCAGGGCGAACTCGTGCTTGACGATGCCCGCGTTGGGGTCGTCGCCCACCACGCCGACCATGGTCACCTTGCCGCCGAGCGAGGCGGCGTTGCAGGCGGCATTGCCGGCCGCGCCAGGGTTGTGCCGGCGCTCCAGCACCTCGAACACGGGGATCGGCGCCTCCAGGCTCACCTCGGTGATTTTGCCGAACACATTTTCGTCGAGGTAGATGTCGCCAACGGCCATCACCCGCACGTCGAAAAACTTCTTGAGAAGATTGCTGTAGTATTCCCTGTCCATGCACTGCCTTTCTTGCGTTCTGGTCCGCCCTTCGCGGGCGGGCGGGCAAATTCTAGCCCATGGCGGCGGGGCCGGTAAAGCGGCACGCGCATCGGCCGCGTCCAACAAAGATTCGCCCCGGCGGATGCTGGACCCTGCCGGGGCGGAAAAGGTTCAAGTGGGACGGCGGCGTTTAATCGAACATCATCTCGTAGTGGTAAACGCCTTCCTTCATCATGCTCTGCACGTTCAGGCCGCTGTTGTTGAACACGCTCTGCATCGCCTTGTTCTCATCGAGCACTTCGGCGGTGAAGCCGGCAATGCCGTTGCGGCGGGCGATGGTGCCAAGCTGCTTGAACAGGTTCGTGCCGATGTGGCGGCTCTGCCACGCATCCTGCACGGTGAAGGCCACTTCGGCGCGGTTGGTCTTCCGGTCGAGATAGTAGCCGCCCAGCGCCACGATGCTGTCGCCGTCCGCCTCGGGCACGGTGGCCACGATGGACACCTCGTTGCGGTGGTCGATGAACACGAAGTCCTGCACCTGCCTGCGCGGCACCCACTTCATGCGGCTCATGAACCGCGTGTAGATGGATTCCTGTGACAGCGCGTGGAACAGGTGGCGCATCTTGGGCTCGTCGGTCGGATGGACGGGGCGGATGGTGATCTGCGTGCCGTCCTGCAGGAGCATGGTCGTGCGGGCCTGTTTGGGCCCCACGGAAATGCGCCCGCTGAAGTCCGCCATTTCGGAGCGGACGTACTTCATCTCGATGGCGTCCTTCAGAAGCTGCTCGCGGTAGTCCGGGTGGGCGATGCTGATCAGCGCCAGCGCGCGCTCCTGGATGGTCTTGCCGTGCAGGTAGGCCACGCCGTGCTCCGTCACCACCCAGTGCACCGCGCCGCGCGTGGTGACCACGCCGGCACCCGTGGAAAGGGTGGGCACGATGCGTGACAGTCCGCCGCCCGTGGTCGAGTACAGCGCAATGATCGCCTTGCCGCCCAGGGAGTTTGCCGCGCCCCGGTTGAAGTCCACCTGTCCGCCGATGCCGGAGTAGAAGTGGTGGCCGATGGAGTCCGCGCAGACCTGGCCGGTCAAATCGACCTCCAGGCCCACATTGATCGCCACCATCTTGTTCTGGCGGCTGATGATCTCGGAGTTGTTCACGTAGTCGGTCGGGTTGAACGAGAAGACGGGGTTGTTGTCGATGTAGTCATAGAGCCGCTGCGAGCCCATGGCGAAGCTCGCCACCACCTTGCCGCGCTCCATCGACTTCTTCGATCCGTTGACCACGCCCGATTCGACCAGATCGATCAGAGCGTCGGTCAGCAGCTCGGTGTGAATGCCGAGATCCTTCTTGTCCTTGAGGAAGCGCGCCACCGCCTGCGGCACGCGGCCGATGCCAAGCTGGATGGTCGAGCCGTCCTCAATAAGGCTGGCCAGATGCTCGCCGATGGCGTCGGTGCCGGGGCGCTCCTCGGGCTGGACGTTCTCGATGATCGGCACGTCCACCGGAACGAGGTAGTCAATGTCGAACACGTGGATCATGGAGTCGCCGAGGGTGCGCGGCATGCGTGGGTTGACCTGCGCAATCACGAGCCGCGCATTCTGCGCGGCGCTTTTGGTGATGTCCACCGACACGCCGAGGCTGCAAAGGCCGTTGGCGTCCGGAGGCGTGACCTGGATCATGGCCACGTCCAGCGGCATGCGGCCCGACCGGAACAGGTTGGGGATGTCGGACAGGAATATGGGCGTGTAGTCGCCCAGGCCCTGCTGGATGATGTCGCGCACGTTTGCCGAGATGAAGAAACTGTTGACCGGGAAGCAGTTGGCCAGTTCCTTCGTCGCGTAGGGCGCATCGCCGCGGGTGAGCAACTGCACGATTTCGATGTCGGTCAGCTCGCCGGCGCGGTCAACCAGCGCCTTCACCAGCTCGACCGGCGTGGCGCAGCCCGTGCCCAGGAACAGGTGCATGCCCGGCTGAATCTGCCTGACAGCCTCGGCGGCGGTGACAATGGTCTCGCTGTATTCCTGCTGCCAATTGGGATTGTAGGAGGGGGTCTTTTCAGTGTTCATGGTGTCACTCCACCTCGGAGAGAATCATGCGGGCGTCGGCAACCACGGGACGGGTGCCAATCTCTCCCACGATGAAGGGATTAATGTCCATTTCCTCGATTTGAGGAAAGTCCGTAACAAGCTGGCTGATCCGCTGCAGAGCGCCCGCGATGGAGTCGAGGTCAACGCCGGCCTGACCCCGCGCGCCGCGCAGCAGCGCGTAGGAGCGCGTGCTCTTGAGCATTTCCATGGCCTCGCCCTGCGTCAGCGGGGCAAGGTAGAAGCTCACGTCCTTCATCACCTCGACGAAGATGCCGCCAAGGCCGAACATGAGCATCGGACCGAACTGCGGGTCGCGGTGCATGCCCAGGATGACCTCGCGGCCGCCCTTGCACATGGACTCGACATACACGCCGCGCAGGTCCGCCTGGGGCGCCGCCCGGCCGATGCGCAGCATCATCAGGTCAAAGGCGTCGCGCACTTCGGACGCCTTGGCAAGGTTCAGTTTCACGCCGCCCATGTCGGACTTGTGCAGGATGTCGGGCGACACAATCTTCATGACCACCGGATAGCCCGAGCGCTCGGCCATGGCCACCGCGTCGTCGGAGGTGCGGGCAAGCCCGCCCGGCAGCACGTTGAAGTCGTAGGCCTTCAGGATCTCCTTCGCCTCGACCTCGCCCATTTCATTGCGGCCCGACCGCGCCTGGCGCGCAAGCACGCGCTCCACGCGGTGGCGGTTTACCGGGAAGCGGGTCACGATGCGCGGCGGGCGGTTGCGCCAGGCCGCGTAGTCCACCATCGCCTTGAGCGCGGCCACGGCCCGCTCGGGCGAGGTGTAGTCGGGAACGCCCGCGTCCACGAACTTGCGCCGGGCGCTCATGACGACCGAGCCGCCCATGAAGCACACCAGCACCGGCTTTTCCGGATTGTCGCGCGTCGCGGCAATAATCTCGTCGGCCGTCGCGGGCGGGTCCGACATGGCCTGCGGGGTCAGAATCACCACCACCGCATCCACCTTGGGGTCGGTCAGCACTTCGCGCAGCGCCATGGCGTATTTTTCAGGCGGGGCGTCGCCCAGCACGTCGACCGGGTTGAGCACGCTCGCCGAGGGGGCCAGTTGACCCCGGATGCGGTCTGCAATCTCGGGGGTGAGCGGCTCGAGCTTCATGCTGAGGTTTTCCACCGCGTCGGCGGCCATGATGCCGGGGCCGCCCGCGTTGGTGATCACGCACACCCGGTTGCCCTTGGGCAGCGGCTGCGTGGCAAAAGCCGTCGCATAGTCAAACAGCGACTCGAAATCATCGGCGCGCACCACGCCGGCGCGCTTGAAGGCTGCGCCGTAGGCAATGTCGGCACCCGCAAGGCTGCCCGTGTGCGACGAGGCGGCCTTGCCGCCCGCCGCAGTCGTGCCGGCCTTGAGGATGACCACCGGTTTCTTCGCGGACACCGTCTCGGCTATCCGGATGAACTCGGGACCCGCCGCGATGCTTTCCAGGTAGGCGGCGATCACGCGGGTCTGCTTGTCCTCGGCGAGGCACTCCAGCAGGTCCGTCTCGCACAGGTCCGCCTTGTTGCCGATGCTCAGCAGCTTGGCCAGGCCGACGCCGCGGCCTTCGGACCAGTCGAGAATGGCCGTGCACAGCGCGCCCGACTGCGACATCACCGAGATGCTGCCCGGCTTGGGCATCTGCACCGCGAACGATGCGTTCATGTGGTTCTCGGTGTTGATCAGGCCCAGACAGTTCGGCCCGAGCATGCGCACGCCGTGGCTGCGGCAGTACTCGGCGATCTGGCGCTCCAGCAGGGCGCCCTCGTGGCCGACCTCCTTGAAGCCTGCCGTGATCACCGTCACCGCCTTGGCGCCGGTTGCGATCGACGCCTCCAGCGCGGCCATCACGGCCTTGCCGGGCACGACAATGATGCTGTGGTCAATCTTGACCCCGGCCTCGCGCACGTCTTTATAACATGGCAGACCGAGAATCTCGTTTGTGGTGGGGTTTACAGGAATGATTTTGCCCTGATAGCCAGCCTTGATAAGGTTGTCCAGGACTGCGAAGCCGACTTTGCCGGGGCTTTTGGACGCACCGATGACGGCTATCGCTTCGGGATAAAGCAGTGCTTCGAGCATAAGTCCCTAACCTGCGTTGGGGAGCTTCAGCGAAGAAGTTCCCTTTGTTGCCATGCCGCAAGAACGCGGGCACAGCGACCGTGGAAGAAAAGAAGATACGCTGTGCGGAGTGCACAGGTGCTGGTATACCATTTTTGTCCCCTGTATTTCCACTGAGAAATCTGCGCTTTACCGGGGAATTCTACGTAAAGCGCATAAATGGGTCCAGAAACCCCTTAATGCGCCCTGCTTGGGCCTCATATTGGCCCTCCCGGCGGGGGCGCTAATTCCTGCCTTTTCCCAGGGTCAGGCCGTGGGCTGTCAGCGGGTCTTCGGCCAGCCCGTTCTGTTCCATCTTGGTCCGAATCCAGCCTTCCAGTATCGTTTCCAGCTCCCAGACCAGCCCCGGCTGGTCCGGGGCGAGGTTGTGCAGCTCCTGCGGGTCGGTGGTCAAATCATACAATTCCCGGGTCGGTGTGCCGTACACATCGGGCTGCCGGGCCAGGATGAACTTATGGGTGCGGGTGCGCAGCGCCCATTTCATCTGCCAGGTGCATTCCTCGCAGACGAGGTGGGGGCGCGTCGGGGCGTCGGTCTCGTCGCGCAGCCAGGGAACGAGGGAAAGGCCCTCCATCGCCTCCGGCACGGCTACGCCGGACAGGTCGAGCAGGGTCGGGGCGAGGTCCTCATGGGAGCTAAGTTCTCTCACCCGCCCCGGCGTGACGCCGGGACAGCGCATGATCAGCGGCACGTGTAGGTTGCCTTCATAGAGGCCGTGGTGGTCGAAGAAGATGCCATGCCGGTACATCATCTCGCCGTGGTCCCCCGTCAGCACCACCAGCGTGTCGTCCCGCAGGCCGAGCCGGTCCACCGCCTCCAGCAACGCCCCGACACCCTCGTCGCAGTAGCGAATCTCGGCATCGTAGAGGGACTCTATATAATTGGCATCGGTGATATTGGCGCCCAACTGGGGAAACCAGGTCTCCCGCCACACTTCGCCCAGCGGATGCCTGTCCAGCCCGTCCAGCGTGGTGTTGGCCCGGTCGCAAGGGTCGCCGTCATAAAACAGCTTCCGGTAGGCCCGCGGCGGCAGATAGGGCGTATGCGGGTCCCAGTAATGCACAAAGAGGTAGAACTGTTCCGCATGGTGCTGCTCCAGCCAGGGCAGCACGCGCCGGTTAATCTCGCGGTTGTCCGCGTTGATGGACAGCGCCCGGCGCTGCGTCGGGTCGATGTAGAACTCATAGCCCCGGTGAAAATCGAGGTGCCACTGGCTCAGATTATCCACCGCGCAGGTGGTAAACCCTGCTTTGCCAAGCAGTTGCGGAAGCCACGGCGCGGTGCGCGGGATGGCCCGCTGGCCGCCATGGGCCACGATGCCGTGGGTGATACTGTGCTGGCCCGTGTTGATGGTGGTGAACGCCGGGTGCGTGGGGATGGCCGCGGAAATATGGGATTCAAACAGCACCGACTCCGCCGCAAAGGCATCTATATAAGGTGAAGTGGCACGGTGATAACCGTAGCAGCCCAGATGGTCCGCCCGCAGCGTGTCCACGGCGATGAGAATGATGTTCATGAAAGATGGACCCCAGATTCGGGCATGAGCCTAGCACATGGGCGGGAGATGCGGCCACAGTGCCAGCGCGTCTCCCCCTCCGTCTTTCCCGTGAAAACGGGAATCCATTCTTCAGGCGAAGGCACGGCGCGCCTTCGGACCGCCAATCTCCTGATTGGCCCCGGGAAGAATGCCAATCAGGAGATTGGCGGTTCCAGGGGGCGTTTTGCCCTGTTTTCTGGCGCGGGCAGGGACAGTTGATAATTGACAGTTGACAATTTACAGTGAAGAGATGGGGTGGGGAAGTGGGTCTGGATACCCGCCTGCGCGGGTTTGACGTGGGGGGGCGGCAGCAGTGGACAATCGGCAATGGACCATGGACAATAGAAGAGCCGCAGGGGGGGAAGAAATGTTCATCGTTCTTCAGGCGGTCCCTTCAGTTTCTTTCCGGGCTTTGGCGGGGGCAGAAAGTTGCCGCCTGTCACCACCTTTTTGCCCGTCTTCTGTTCCAGTTCAAGGCGGGCTCTTTTGGCGATTTTTCCGCCCTGTTTGCCCGCTTCCGCGTTTTTCGTCATGCCCGTTGCCGCAACGGTCTCGGTAATCTGGCGCGTGGACAGCTCCGCCAGGGCGGTGAAAATAAGCTCGGCCTCGCTCATGTGGTCGCGCAGGTTTTGGGTTTTGAGCCCTTTGATTTCCTTGTGTTTCTTGACCGAAATCCCGCTCCATTCGTGATGGATGATGTTGGTCAGAATGGCAAATTCGCTTTCGCCGGAGACCTCATGGTCTTTCCAGTAGTCCTCAGCTTGTTGCGGGTTTCCTGGCCCATCATCCGCTGCTGAATCCATTTTTCGCTGCGCCCGTGCTGCTGCCAGTATTCGCGGGCGCGGTCAAGGGACCGGGCCGGGTCGCTCATGTCCTGGATGCGTTCGTAGCCCACCTTGGCAAGCCATTGTTTGAAGGGCTCCGCCTTGGGTGAGGGAATGGATTGAATAATCCGGAACAGGCCTCGGACGGCGGCACAATCGGTTTCCCTCATCTTTCCGTCAGGGGCTTTCATTTTCAACTGTCGACAAATTGTCGACAGTTCAAGCCCGTCCTCGGTCTTGACGCGAATCTTCATCTTAAACCAGTAATCCCGCGGGTTGACGCTGTCCGTCAATGCGCCGACAACATCAATGACAGAGAAATACCAGGTTTCATCCTGTCCATCATAGAATCTGCGGATGTTGTGCTTCTCGAAAACGACAAGTGACAGTTCATTTTCCATGGCCTTCACCTCTCTCCTTTGTCCAATACAATATACCCGGTTTACGGGCTATTACAGGGCGACAAGATCCGGTACTTCCCTGGGATTAGTCTACCCAAGCGCCGCAGGACGGCGCAAAAGCTGTGAAGCGCTGCGACAAAAACCGTGCCTGCGGGGAAACCATAGGGAGTTTAGTGAGTTTATTCTGGTTTGATAACTTTCGTAAATCTGTTATAATGTGTCCATGGACCCGGTCATGAATCCTTTTGCCCCCCGGGGCTGGAACGCCTCCGCCGCAGCTTGCCGGCCGTGATGAGCTGCGGGAGACCGTTCGTGTGGCCATCGAACGGATGCGCCGCGGTCTTCCGACGAAGAGCATCCTGATGGTGGGGCTTCGCGGGGTGGGGAAGACGGTGCTGCTTGACCGGATGATGGGGGATGCGGAAGGGGCCGGAATACAGGCGCTGCGCGTGGAGGCGCCTGAGAACCGTTCCCTGCCCTCCATTCTTGCCCCCCAACTGCGGCTGTCGCTGCTCCGGCTTTCGATGAATGAGCAGGCCAGAGACCTCGCCCAGCGGGCGCTCCGGGCACTGGCGGGGTTTGCCCGGTCGCTGAAGGTGAAGCATGCCGACATAGAGGTGGGCATTGACTTCGAGCCCGAACCCGGACTGGCGGACAACGGCGACCTGGAAAATGATTTGCACGCGCTGCTGGAAGCGGCGGGCGCGGCGGCGCAAAAGGCGGGGACCGCGCTTGTGATTTTTGCGGATGAACTGCAATACGTGAAAGAGGACGAGCTGGCGGCGCTCATCACGGCGCTGCACCGGGGCGCACAGCGGCGCCTTCCGGTCATTTTGGTCGGTGCCGGGCTGCCGCAATTGAGGGGCCGGACGGGCCGGGCCAAGTCTTACGCGGAACGCCTTTTCGATTTTCCCGAAATAGGACCGCTCTCTCCGGAAGCGACAAAACTTGCCATTGCCAAGCCGGCGGGCGATCAGGGCGTCGAAGTAACTCCCGAAGCGCTGGATCTTCTGGTGCAGGTGACCCGCGGCTATCCCTATTTCGTTCAGGAATGGGGCAAGCATTCCTGGGATGCGGCGGCCAAAGCGAGGATATCAAGGGCAGACGTGGAGAGGGCCTCCGTGACGGCCGTTGCCGCGCTGGACGAGAGCTTTTTTCGTGTGCGGTTTGACCGGCTCACCCCGGCCGAGAAGAGATATCTGCGGGCCATGGCCGAACTGGGCCCCGGGCCGCACCGTTCGGGGGACATCGCCGAGCAGTTGGGACGCGGAGTGACCACCCTCGCTCCGACACGAAACCAATTAATCACCAAGGGCATGATCTGGAGTCCGAATCACGGCGACACGGCATTCACCGTTCCCATGTTCGACGAGTTCATGCGCCGAATCATGCCGGAAGATGACTGGAGGAAGTAGCTGGCCCTCCAGAGGAGACTGACCGATGATTCGTCGGGATTTTCTGAAGAGCTCCTTGGGGGGCGGAACACTGGGGCTTGCGGCCGCCAGCGGGGCAGCGACGCAGGAGCAACCCGCCAAAGGCGCGGGAAAGGCGGGGTATGCCGCGCCGCCCATCCTCAAGTCCTTCACCGCCGAGGACCACCGGCGGCGGTTGACGAGCATCCGTTTCTGTGAGCAGGCCATCCGCAAGTGCATGCGCAAACATCTGGTGACGAACTACCTCCCGGCACAGGCGACGTACAATCTGGGGGAGTATCCGTCCAAAGAGCGGTGGGCGCCGAACACGTATGACGAGCAGGAACTGGACCGTCTGCGGGACCATGGCATTCAGATCATCCAGGTTTTTGACGACTGGAACGACTCACTGCGGCTCTTCGGCGGGGACAAGTACAGCCCGGTAAATCCCGAGGGGTTTCGCCGCTTTGTGGACATGGTGCACCGCCGGGGGATGAAGCTGCTGCCCTATGTCTCGACAGGATTCATCCAGCGGACCGACCCGGACTTTCGTCCCGAATGGTCGCGCGAGGGCGATTTTCTGGTGCTGGGCTATTGGAATATGGCGCGCTGCGCGCCTTCGAGCGCGGGGTGGCGCGCCTACATGCTGCCCAAGGTGCTGGCCGTGATGGACGAATACGGCGCGGACGGCATTTATGACGACGGCGGATATCTGGCCAACCAGCACCACGGCCGCGGCCCGGCCACGGGTGATGAGGTGGACGCCTTTGAGGAGACGGCGGATTATGACGGCGCCTTCACCGACCTGCTGGCGCTGGTGTATGACGAGGTGAAGCGGCGCGGCGGGATTTTCAAGCTGCATGTAAACGGCGCGGAGCAACCCATGAGCCGGGGCATGCGCCTGTATGACTATTTGTGGGTCGGCGAGGGCGTGGGCAATCTGGACGTGATGCGCGACACGGTCAAGGACTATCCGCCCTATGTCGTGCCCTGTCCCGACATGACCTTTGCCAAGACCGAGAGTTTTGACGAGCCTTATCTGCACGCCATCCCGTACATGCAGTTTCCCATGCTGCAGGCGGGCCGACCGTTTACGGGCGAACGGGCCATGGTTCCGGGCGTGGCCTACAACCCCAATCCCGACGATTTTTGGATGCGCATCTGCCGCGAGGCCTGGAAACAGTATGCGGCCCATCCGGAGGGACCCCATTCCTACGGGGCCTGGGACGCCATTCCGGGCAGAAGCGAAACGCGGCCCACACACGGGAAATGGCTCCAGCGCTATCTGCCGCTCACAGAGGAGGGCGCCTGGGCCTGGCTGGAGGTCGGGGACAGCGACTTCTTCGGCGAAGCGCTGCCCGCGGAGTGCGTGGCCTCGGTCTTTGCCAACCGCGACGTTCATCTGGTGCTGGCGAATTATGGGACGGCCCCGGTGGATATCGTCACGCGGGACAGGTATGTGTCCACGGCAAGCGCCGAAAGCGCGCCGCAGGATCACTGGCGATTAGAGGGGCGGTCGCTGGAGATATTGCGGTTGAAGGCTTGAGGTCTTTATTTCTTTACCGCAAAGAACGCAAAGAAATGCGCTGTAACTTTGTGGACCCTTACTCTCCCTCATCTTCCGTGAAATTCCGTGGTTAGAATGCTTCTTGTCCGGTCTGACTTTGCAGAGTTCTATCCCTAATCGAAATTGTCTTGGTGTTCCTCTGCGGGTACACTGGCATGAACTCACATTCTTGGAGAACCGAGCCATGTCGCTGATGATTGCCCTCTCGATGCTTTTTGCCGCACCCGATGCCGTAGCCGCACCCGCGCCGCTGGTCTATTTCGATGTGCAGGCCTGCATTCAGTCGCTTCCGGACGACACGGTGTTGCGCTATGACGCGCTCAAGCTGGTGGCGTCGCTGCAGGGACTGGTGAACCGCGACAAGCCCCGGTTGGCACTGCGCTTCCTGGAGGCCGAAGGCCGCAATGTGGACGATTACTGGCTCGACGTGCAGCGCGCGGGCTGGCTCAAGGACGTGCCGCTGGAGCGCGAGAAGGACCTGGTAGGACTCCTGCGCCATTTCCCTGAACAGGTGACGGGGCTGGTGCTGTGGGATCAGAACGTGGCCGCCACGGCAAACGTGGCCGCCACCATCTGCGGTGTCGAGGGACTGCTGCCCCTGCGGGCAGGCAGTCCGCTCATCGCGCTGCTCGGCAAAGTCGGCGCGCTGCCCCCGGTGAAGATGGACCTGACCGGCAAATTCACCGGCAAGGAAACGGGCAGCGCCAAGTGCGACGCCTATCTGTGGGCCAAGCGTGAGTACCTGGACACGGGCAAGTGTAGTCCCACGCTGATGGCCAACTACATCGACGGCTATTCGCAGGCGCCGGGCAAGCCGGGCTTCGCCTATCCCGACCTTGCCAATGCCACGCTCACAAACCACGACTTCTACATCGCACACCGGGCTTTCTTTTTCGACCTGAGCCCCTGGGGCGATGAGGCGCCGGTGGACGATCCCGGCCAGCCGATTGGCACGGACCGGAACACGCTCATCGCACTGCTCAAGGCACAATACGGACGCAACGGCGGCAAGGCCTTCACGTCCGTCGGCGGGTTCACCCCGTGGAACCTGAAATACACGAACAACGCGCCCGCGGGCGGCAAGCACGAGCCCGTGCCGACAGAGTGGGAGTATGCCGGTGTGCTGTCGGCGCACAACGCGCTGATGGACGCGGACGCGCTGGGCCTGGGCTGCATGGTCAACGCTTCGGCCTACATGCACTGTCCTTTGAAAGAGCACTACACGCAGAACCCCAAGCCCGCGCCGCGCGCGCTGGAGGACAAGACCTATGTGCTGATTTACATGGGCGACTATGACGCGGCGTCATGGCTGTCGCGCAGCATCCCGCGCGTGTGGGAAGACCCCGCGCGCGGCACGATGCCCATCGCCTGGGCCTTCAACCCCAACCTGGCCGAGCGCGCGCCCTACGTCTTCAACCATGTGTACGCCACGAAGTCGCCCAACGACTGGTTTATCGCCGGCGACAGCGGCGCAGGTTACATCAACCCGAACCTGCTCACGGGCGACCGGCTCGGCAGCGGCCTGCCCGACGCCCTGCCCATGTGGGTGGAGCACAACAAGCGCTGGTACGGCCAGTTCGACTACACCATCACGGGCTTCGCCATCAACGGTTTTCACGGTAATATGCCGTTGCGCGTGCAGGAGGCCTACGCCGACTTTTCGCCCGACGGGGTGGGCATGCAGTTGGGCTATGAAAAGCCGCTGGTGGGACGCACACCCTTCCTGCGCCACGTGTCGGACATTTATCCCGACGGAAACAACCTGGGCAAGGCCGCGGCCGAGATGGCCCATTTCGCCAAGAAAAAGAAGCCGCAGTTCTTAATCTTCCGCTGGATACTCCAGGCCCCGACAACGATGAAGGGCGTGTGCGAGTTGCTGCAGAAGGACCACGGGAAAGAGAATTGGGAGTTCTGCGATCCCTACACCTTCTTTGACCTGTACCGGCAGTCGCTGGAAAAGAAATAGACAAAGGGCGATGGGCGAAGGGGGGCAGCATAATCTGGCGGCTTGGGGCGTTAAGAGAAGGAAGATCGCCCGGGTGGGCGTTTAACCATAACGGAACGGATGCATAATGACCATGACTATACAGGTGATTGGCGCGGGGGGCTGGGGCCTTGCGCTGTCGCGGCGGCTGGCGCTCAACGGCCAGGCCGTGCGGCTGTGGTGCCGTGACGAGGACAAGCCTGACGCGCTGCGCGAAGCGCGCGAAAGCCCTGCGCTGCTGCCGGGCGTGCGCCTGCCCGACACGGTCGAGATTGTCCGCGAGATTGACCCGGACGCCGAAGTCGCCGTGTACGCCGTGCCGTCCCATGTCATGCGCCACGCTGCCGCCACCTTCCGCTTTTCGCCCGGCACCGTCCGCGTCAGCGTGGCCAAGGGCGTCGAGAACGGCACGCTGCTGCGCATGAGCGAGGTGATCGCGCAGGTTGCGCCCGGGGGCGGCCCCGTGGTCGCGCTCAGCGGGCCGACCCACGCCGAGGAGGTGGGCCGAGACTTGCCCGCGTCCATCGTCGCGGCCGGCACGGACCTGGCCGCGTGCGACCTGGTGCAGTGCGCTTTCTTCGCGCCCGCATTCCGCGTCTACACCAGTCCCGACATCATCGGCGTGGAACTGGGCGGCGCGCTGAAAAACGTCATCGCCATTGCGGCGGGCGTGTGCGACGGGTTTGCGCTGGGCGACAACGCCAAGGCCATGCTCATGACCCGCGGCCTTGCCGAGATTGCCCGGCTGGGCGTTGCCTGCGGCGCCGACCCGCTCACCTTCGCGGGACTCAGCGGCATGGGCGACCTCATCGTCACCTGCGCCAGCCGCCACTCGCGCAACCGCCGCGTGGGCGAACTCATCGCCCAGGGCAAAACGCTGGAGGAGATTCTGGGCGGCTCACCCATGGTGGCCGAAGGCGTGCGCACGGCCCAATCCGCCCGGGAGCTTGCACAAAAGATGAGTGTGGAGATGCCCCTGGCCAATGCTGTATACGCCGTGCTCTACGAGGGCGTCTCTGCGCTCGACGCCATCACCGGCCTCATGCTTCGCCAGGCAAAGCCGGAACGGGGATAAGTGTGGGGTAAGGCTTGCAGACGCCGGTCAATAAGCACATTGGGCCTTTCCAGGAGTGGTTCAGGGCTTTACGGCCCTACTTCAGCATTTTGTTCAGCAGCCAAGACATGACGGCATAGGCGGCCACCAGGAAGAGAAACGACAGAACCGCTGGAACGGGATGCTCGTGCTCGCGCGCGGCAAGCATAATGATCGCCGGCACAAAAAACGCGGAACAGAACAGCGCCATGCCCGCAAGCGAGTTTCTGCGGCGCGCATAGGCGATGCGGGCCTGGCCGCAATAAGCGGCAAAGGGGTCGAGGCGGGAAGTGTCCGCCAGGGGCTTAAGCGTGTACCGGCGTCCGCCTAAGTCCACAACGGTCATTCTGCAACCGTCCATCTCGAACAGGGGGTCCCGAATCTCGACCGCCCCCACCTGCTCCACGGGAATATGCATCAAGGCCCCGTTATCTTTCGAGACCATGTCGAAGTGGCCGTCATGAACCCGGATGCGGGACACCGACTTTCCTGTCCTTCGCCGGCCGAGGATGGCAAACACAACAAGAACCGTGACGAGCAGTCCGAATGCTGCAAGCTCTGTATGGGGCGGCAGGGCAAACGGCAGGGCAGGCCCAAAGTCGCCCAGCCCCGAACGGACCCAACCCCTGCTGGAGAACAGCAGGACCATCAGGAAGAACATAAGGTATTTGAGAAACTGCCCCCGTCCTTCGCGGTTCTGAAACGATTCGGGGTGATGCCAGTCGAGCGGGGGCTTGTCCCGCTCCTCGGCATCCATAAAGAGATATTCAGTTTCCAGCGCTTCCTGTGCCACGGTCTTCTCCCTCGCCGTTCACACTACATTCCCACCGTTCTGCCTCCAATTGAGGCCAGCGCTCTCTTGCCGGAACCCCTGCCCCCGCAAGACTGCTAAAGCGAAAGGGGGCTCAGCTCCAAGGCCGAGAAAAGAATAACCCATCAACGTGGAAATGCAAAATGGACAGGATAATGAGCGGGAGTGTTTCCCGTCTTATCCTGTCCATCCTGTCAATCCATGTTAATGGAGGTCTTCTTCGCCTTTTGCCTAGCGGCGGCGGAGCAGGCTCCGGCCGCGCATGCGGCGCGAGGCGGCCGCGCCTCCTGTGGCACCCTTCGTTCCCGGCGGGTGATAGGTGCTGATGATGACCGGCGCGCCCTCGTATTCCTTGCGGGGCAGGTTCTGTCCCAGGGCCTTTTCAATGGAGCCGAGGGCGGAGTGCTCGTTGGGGCAGACAAAGGTAATCGCGTCGCCCTCACGCTGGGCGCGGGCGGTGCGGCCGATGCGGTGGATGTAGTCGTCGGCGGTCTGCGGAATGTCGTAGTTGATCACGTGCGAGATGCCGTCGATGTCGAGGCCGCGGGCGGCCACGTCGGTGGCGACCAGGATGTTTGCGCGGCCCGAACGGAAGCCTTCCAGCGCCTTCTGCCGGTGCGCCTGCGACAGGTCGCCGTGGATGAAGGTGGCCTTGAAGCCCGCCTCCTTGAGCATGCGGCCCAGGCGGTCGGTGCGGTGCTTGGTGCGCATGAACACGAGCGCCGAGTCAATCACGCTCTCTTTGAAAATCTCGAGCAGCAGCTTGGCCTTCTCGTCCTGGCGCACGGGATAGACAATCTGGCGCACCGCATCGACGGGCCGCGCCACCGGGCCGGCGCCGACCCGTTCGGGGTCACTCATCATGTCGGCCGACAGGGTGCGCAGTTCCTCGGCGAAGGTGGCCGAGAACATGAGCGTCTGCCGGTCTTTGGGCAGCTTGCCGAGTATCCGGCGGATGTCCGGCAGGAAGCCCATGTCGAGCATGCGGTCCGCCTCGTCGAACACGAGAATGTCCAGATGGGTGAAGCGCACGTTGCCGCGGGCCATGTGGTCGAGCAGCCGGCCCGGCGTGGCAACCACGATGTCGCAGCCGCGCCGCAGCTTGTCCGCCTGCAACTGCATGCCCGCGCCGCCGTAAACGACCACGGAGTTCAGGTGCAGTTTCTTGGCAAAGGGGTTGATGACGGACTCGACCTGCTGGGCGAGTTCGCGTGTGGGGGTGAGCACGAGCATCCGGTTCGGGCCGGGCTTTTCGCCGGCCAGACGGGAGAGGGTTGGCAGTGAAAATGCCAGGGTTTTGCCGGTGCCGGTCTGGGCGGTGGCGATGAGGTCGCGTCCTGTGAGCACGGGGGGAATGGCCAGTTCCTGGATGGGCGTCGGTTCGGTGAGGCCCTGGCCCTCGAGCACGCGCAGGCAGCGTGGGTCGAGATCAAATTCGTCAAATGTCATGGGGGGGATTCAATTGTCCTGTGTGTTGTGCGTGCCGGAAGACACTGGGATATACTCGTGCGGCTGGAAGGATGATCCAACCGGCACCTCGGCATACACTGCCTGACCCCGATCCGGCGTGAGAGGTTTCCTCTTCTTGCATTACCGTTATTATACCCCATTCCGAAGGCAAATGGCGAATTTCGCGAAAACCGTAAAGGCGGCACGCCTGTCCCGGGAATTACAGGCCGTCGGCATCGGTTGAAAATGACAGATTTGCGGGATACAAACGAAGGAATTGACACCATGCACGTTCAACCCTATCTGTTCTTTGAGGGCCGCTGTGAAGAGGCGCTGGAGTTCTACCACGCCGCGGCGGGCGCCGAGGTGAAGGAGCTGGTCCGCTACAAAGAGAACCCCGATGGCGGATGCAAGCCCGGCACGGAAGACAAGGTGATGCACTGCGGCTTCACCATCGGAAACACTGAAATCTGGGCCTCCGACGGGATGTGCGCGGGAGAGACGAAGTTCCACGGCTTTTCATTGGCGCTCACCGTGCCCACCGAAGCCGAGGCGGAACGTCTCTTTGCCGCGCTGTCCGAGGGCGGGCAGGTGCAGATGCCCCTTGCCAAGACCTTCTTTTCCCCGCTCTTCGGCATGGCCCACGACCGTTTCGGCATCCTCTGGATGGTGCTTGTGGAAAAATGAGCCCGGAGCCGGGCGGGTTTTTCTATTGACTGCGGTGGCCATGCCGCCGCAGTCAAAAAAAGAGACGGGTCTTTTGCGCTGTGAGTGCGTTTACGCGCTGGGCTTTTTCTTTGCCGCCGGTTTCTTCTTGGTGGCCGCAGGCTTCTTCTTGACGGCGGCCTTTTTCTTCGGTGCCGCGGCGGTTTTCTTAAAGGGTGCGCTGCGGCGCTTGGGACCGCTCGGCTTCTTCTCCGCTGCGATGGCAATAAGGGCCAACGCCTCTTCCATGGTCACCTGCATGGGGTCCGACAGTTTGGGCAGTGTGGCGTTGACTTTTCCGTCCGTGACATAGGGGCCGTAACGGCCCTCGTACACATCGATGGCGGTTTCGGTGCCGGGGGCGTTGCCGAGATTCTTGACCAGTTTTTTGGCACCGCTGGGCTTGGGCTGGTTGAGCAGCGCCATGGCGCGCTCCAGCGTGACGCCAAATACGCTCTCGCCCTTTTCAAGGCTGCGGAATTCGCCGTCGCACCCCACGTAGGGGCCGAAACGGCCAATATTGACCACCACGGGCTTGGCCTTCTCGGGATGCTCGCCCAGCACGCGCGGCATGGACAGGTAGTTGAGCGCGACCGCCAGGGTCACGCTTTCGATGACCGTTCCCTTGGGCAGGCTGGCGCGCTTGGGCTTGGGGCCCTTGCCGTCGCCGTTGCCACCCAACTGCACGTAGGGGCCGTAGGGGCCCACAAACGCATAGACCGGCAGGTCAGTCTTGGGATCGACGCCGAGCCCTTCGGCCGCCTTGGACGACGCCTCCAGCAGTCCCAGGGCCTTTTCCACCAACAGCTCGTCGTAGAAGAGTCCCTTGGGGATGGACACGACATTGCCCTCGCCGCCTTCGCCACGCTGGAGGAAGGGGGCGCTGCGACCCAGCCGGACGATGAGCGTCTGGCCTTCCGGCGTGGTGCCCACGGGGATGGCCGGGTATTCAATGTTCCCCAGTTCCGCGGCAATGCGGGGCTTGAGGCCCTTTTCGCCGGTCGATTCCAGCCCGCCGTGATAGAAGCGCGTCAGGAAATCGGCCCATTCGCGGGTACCCTCGGCGATTTCGTCGAGCACCTCCTCCATCTGGGCGGTGAAGCCAAGATCAACGTATTCCGCAAAGTGGCCGCGGAGCAGGATGGTCACAGCGATGCCCAGATAGGACGGCGCGAGCGCCTGCCCCACCCGTTCCACGTAACCGCGCAACTGGATAATCGAAATGGTGGGCGCGTAGGTCGAGGGGCGGCCGATGCCCTCCTCTTCCAGACGGCGCACCAGCGAGGCTTCGGTGTAGCGCGCGGGCGGCTGGGTTTCATGCCCCGCCGGTTCCACGGTCTTGAGCGCGACCGGCTGGCCCGGACCGACCGGCATGCCCGGCGTGAGCGCGGGCAGTTGGGCCTCTTTCTGCTGGCTTTCCTGCATCCGCAGGAACCCGGCAAAGGTAATCACCATGCCGGAGGCGCGGTACAGGGCGCGCTGGCCGGCGGCGTTGGCCTCAAAGTCAATGGTGGTCTTCTGCAGTTCCGCGTCGGACATCTGCGAAGCGATGGCGCGGTTCCACACCAGACGGTACAGCTTCAGCTCGTCCGGGTTCAGGTAGCGGGCCAGCGACTCGGGTGTGCGCGCCAGGTGCGTCGGCCGGATCGCCTCGTGGGCTTCCTGCGCCATGCGCGACTTGGTCGTGTACTGGCGGCGCGTGTGGTAGCGCTCTCCGAAGAGATTCGAGATGACTTCGCCCGCCTCGGCCAGGGCGCGCTCGCTGAGCACGACCGAGTCGGTACGCATATAGGTGATCAAACCTTCGCGCTCGCCCTCGCCGAGGTCCACGCCTTCATACAGCCGCTGGGCGATTTCCATGGTGCGGCGCGGCGAAAAGCCGCAGGCCGAAGACGCCGCCTGCTGCAGCGTTGACGTTATAAAAGGCGGCTGGGGCCGCTGGCGGGTTTCTTTCTGGTCCACCGTGGACACGCGCCAGGGCACGGCCGCAAGCGACGCCCGCGCCACCTCCCCCGCACTGTCGCTGTCCAGCCAGACGACCCGCTCCTCGGCGGAGACTTTGAGCAGCCCCGTGGCGGCATCGAAGTCCTTGCCCTCGGCCACGCGCTTGTCGTCGAGCGAGACCAGGTCCGCGCCGAACTCCTTGCCGTCGGCGGCAAGGGTCGCCTCCACGTCCCAGTATTCGGCGCGGTGGAAGGCGCGGCGGTCCTCTTCACGCTCCACCACCAGCCGCACGGCCACGCTCTGCACGCGGCCCGCGCTGAGCCCCGTGCGCACGCGCTTCCACAGCACCGGCGACAGTTCGTAGCCGAAGAGGCGGTCCAGGATGCGGCGTGTTTCCTGCGCGCGCACCAACTGGTCGTTTACCTGGCGCGGCGAGGCCACGGCCTGCTCGATGGCCGTTTTTGTTATTTCGTGGAACGCGATGCGGCTGACCGGCACTTTGGGCTTGAGCACTTCAAGCAGATGCCAACTGATGGACTCTCCCTCGCGGTCTTCGTCCGTTGCGAGAATGACCTCTTCGGCCTCCTTGCACAGCTTCTTGAGCTCGGCGAGATTCTTCTTGCTCTCTTTCTGCACCACGTATACCGCGCGGAAACCGTGGTCCACATCCACCGCCAGCCGCGCCCAGGGCTCCGATTTGTATTCCTCGGGCACTTCATCGGCCGACTTGGGAAGGTCGCGGATATGGCCGTAACTGGCCACGACTTTATAATTGGGTCCGAGGAATTTGCCTATGGTCTGCGCCTTGGCAGGCGATTCTACTATGACAAGTTTCAAAGCATTCGTCCTCTGCTGGTTGGGGCGTTGCCGCCGCGCGATGGTGTCCGGTGTGCGCCGGGAAAAACGCGCATGCTTCGTTTGGACACACCATCAGAACGCAAACTTCAACACAAATCCTTGGCAAAAAGCAACCCGGATTGCAAATTGTCCCGCGGACCTGTCCGCAGATTTCATATATTCCTCCCCAATTGACCATGATGTACCTCCCGCGTTGACTGTTGTCTGGAGGTGGGTTAGGATAGGAGGGATATCCGCCCTGACCGTATTTTCTTGGACACCCGCATGTCAAAGGACCAACCGGCAAATATCGAATCTGCACCCCTGTCCGCCGGGGAGCGCGCCCACTGGCTCGAGGAGGCCCTGATCGTCTCCGAATGGGTCGAAGACCTGTGTCTGGCCGCCTCTGAAATGGACGCTCTCTGGTGGTGGCAGTTGGGCGCGCGGGTTCATCTGGCAAGGGCGGGGGAGAAGGGGCCGCTGGGGCATGTGGCCGCGTGGCGGGAGGAGGCGGTGCTCCTGCAGCGCGATCTGCTCGGCCGATTGGAGGCGGGCAGCCTCGACCACGCCACGGCGCAAACCGGTCTGGCGCGGCTCACCGAAATGGTGCCCGCCATGCACCGCGAAATTCTGCGCGCCGCCGGGTCGGCCTGGTGGCGCAGCGGGCTTGCACTGCGCGTGCTTGCCGGGGGGCTGGGCCTCAAGAAGCCGGGTTTCCGCATGTCCACCGCCGATGCCGCCGCCATAATGGCCCGGTTTCGCCGCTGGAAGGCCCTGCCCGCCCCCGACGCGGCCGGGAAAACGCTTCCCCCCACCGCGCCGCCGCCGAAAGCATGGCGCAAGTCCCATTTCCACCGGCTGGTTCAGCCCATGCTGGAGCAGGGCGAATGGCCGGCCTTTGGGGCGTCCTTTCACATCAGCGAACAGCGCCTGGCCGCCGAGCGGCGCGAACTACCGCCCTCCGGCGGGCCTTTGGTGTCGGTGATTATGGCCGCGTGGAACCGCGCCGAAATCGTCGCCGAGGCCGTCCACAGCGTGATGGACCAGACCTGGCCCCACTGGGAATTGATCGTCTGCGATGACGGCAGCCAGGACGATACGGCCGATGCGGCCTGCGCGGCGGGCGACATGCGGGTTCGGGCGCTCCGGCTGTCCCACGGCGGCGCGGCCCTGGCGCGCAACCGGGGACTCTTTGAGGCGCGCGGCGAATACATCGCCTATCTGGACACGGACAACCTGTGGCATCCGGCCTATCTGGAGACCATGGTGCGCACCCTGGAGGAGCAACGCGGCCGCTGGTGCGCCTTTGCGCGTTATGTGGATGCGGAGGCCTGCGCCGGCGGGCTTCTGAAGTTGCGCTCGGGCCGCGCGCTGGAATTTTCCTACGAGCGTCTGGCGGCGAAGAATTATATCGACCTCAACAGTTTCTTCCACCGGGCCGAACTGCTGCGGCTCTTCGGCGGATTCACCGAATCGCTTCCGCGCAGCCAGGACTGGGACCTGGCGCTCAAATACACTTTTGCGCAAGACCCGGTCTGCGTGGACCGTTATCTCATGCTCTACCGGCGCAACGCCGCCTGGGGACAGCTCACCGACACCCAGCGCGACAAGGATGAATTCACCGAGGCGGCCGTCGCCGCACATGTGCGGAGCATGTACGCCGGGGGCCTGGCCGGTCCCGGCCGGGGCGGCCGTCGCCGCGTGACCGTCGTGTTCTGCGACCTGCGGCCCGGTGACGCGGCGCGCGGCAGGGCGCTCACCCTGGCCCTGCGCGGGGCCGGTTTCGACGTGCATGAGCTGTGTCTGTCCGTCGCCGCATTGAAGGACGGGCGTTCTTGGAACGACCATCAGCACCTGATGGCCCTGGAAGGCGGCGTGGTGCTGTGCGTGGGTGCCCTTCACCACACCCTGGGACTGGGCCTGGCCGCGGCCCAGGAGTACGGCGAGGGCGTCGTGCTCGACCTCACCGGGGATGATGTGGATGACAAAGGCGCCGTGCCCGACATCGCGGCCAAGGCCGCCGTGTGGACCACCGGCAATCCCCGGGTGGACCGCCTGCTCCGGGGCCGGGCCACCTTCCTCGGCGGCTACGAGGGCGAGGGCATCATTGACAGCAGGCCCGAAGCCCGGCGCGTGCTCTGGGCGGGACGGGCCGACCCCAAGTCCCGGCCCACCCCGGCCGAACTGGCACTGCGCGTCGACCTGCCCGACTACACGATAACGGACAAGCCTGCGGAACGGTGGAGTGCGGCCCTGTGCTGGCCCGTGATGGCGCCCACCCCCGGATACCACCTGGACCCCTTTGCGCTGGCCAAAGCCTTTGCCACCGGCGCGCCCGTGATCCTGGGCGACCCGGCCGGTCCGGACGACCTGGCCCGGCGGGAGGCCGTCCGCTGGGTCAACCCGGAAGACGACGACGCACTCCGCGACGCCATGGACGAGGCGCTCGAACGGCGCGGCGCCGCCCGCGAGCGGGCCGAAAACGCCCGGCGGCTCTTTCAGCGCCAATACAGCGTGCGCGCCGCCACGGCGCAGTTCGCCGTGGTCTGGGAACGGGCCATGGCCGCCGCCAAGACGAGCTCCTCTACGGTGCGCAGACGCAACCGCAGGTAATGTCCAGGTAATTCCTCACGCATCATTGCCGTAATTTGCGCTGTAGAGGTCAATGACGCTCCGGATCATCTTTTGGTAGGAAGTGTGATTCCGGCGCGCAGCATCCTTGAAGAAATCCACGCTCTTCCTGCTCAGGGAAATGGTGACTTTCACCTGCTCCTCTTTGAGCACCAGTTTCTCCGGCGGGGGCAAGAAGTCACGGACGACCTTGAGCGTCCCCATCGGCTCATCACTGTACTTTATTTTGGCTTTCATATAGCCTTTTTCCTTTTCTCCAGTAGCCAGCGCCGAAAATGCGGATTACGCCGTCCCGGTAGGTAAAGCGAACGGTGGCGATGCTCCCGCCTGCGTGGCCCATGCAGTAGTATCAGTCTTCCGAACTGCTGTGGCCGTCATCCTCGGCGATGACACGGCAGGTGTCGAGAAAAGCGCGCTGGGCATTCTCGAATGAAACGCCATGCTTGGCAATATTCTCCAAGTTCTTCGCGTCATCCTATTCGAAACGGGCTTCTTTCATAAACCAGTTCTACCGCAAAACAGGGAATTGAGCAATACTTTTGTAAGTATAAACATATGGTCCATTCCTTCAGACTTAAGATGTCACGACGCCATCCAGTCCTTGCGCGCACATCGGGCATGGGTGGTCATATGCCAGGCTGCCTCTTTCGTACCACAGGCGTCCCGCCTCCCCGGTCGCGCGGTCCTTTGCGCTCTTTGCGTTCTATGCGGTTGACAAAAAGGAAAGGGCTTTACCGCAAAGATCGCAGGGAACGCAAAGAGGGCAAGTGGCACTGTCTGCCCTGCACACCCCGGCATCACGACAATTTAAGCAATATCCCCCTAAATCCCCCTTCAAAGGGGGACTTAAGAGGTCATTCGACAAATACTTATGCGAATGCGCGGTGTTTGGAGCGACTCGGATTCCGCGTGACGGTCGCAGGCGGAATGCCCATCCATCGGTGTCTTTTTTCGTGGCCGGGTGTATAATAATCAGAATCCGGGGAATGCCCGGGTCATTCAAGAATTATGTGTTGACGTCCGTGAGGGAGGCCCTGCCCGCGCGGCGCGACTGTGGGAGCGACGCTCATGCGATTTGTGCGACTGTTTTTGCTTGCGGGATTGGCGCTGTCCGCGCTGGCCCTGTCCGGATGCCCGAGCAGCGACGGCGTGGCCTCGGACCCGCTGGAGAACGCCGCGACGCGGCTCTTTGAAAGCAGGCTGGTATACAAGGTCGCCGGCCAGGCGATTGACCAGGCCGTGGCGGATTTCAACAAGGACGGCATTCCCGACATCGCCGTGGTCAACCGCGACACGAACAACGTGTCGGTGCTGCTGGGCACGAGCGGCGGCGGCTATGCGGCGGCGGTGAACTATGCCGTGGGCGAACTGCCCAGCACCATCGTCGCGGCGGACCTCGCTGGCACGGGCAACCTCGACCTGGTGACCGCCTGCGAAACCTACGACCAGGTGGTGGTCCTTCCCGGCGTCGGCGACGGAACCTTTGGCGAGGGAAAGACGCTCGGCCTGGTGAGCGGCTCCAAGCCGCGCGGGCTGGCCGTGGCCGATGTAAACCATGACGGCAAGCCCGACATCATCACGGCCGACAGCGCATCCAACACGGTGACCGTGCTGGTGGCCAAGGGAAATTACGCCTACGCCGACCCGGCGCGTTTCGGCGTGGGTGCCGGGCCGCGCTGGCTGCTGGCGCAGGACGTGAACGGCGACGGCGCGCCCGACCTGATTACGGTCAACCGCGACTCGAACAGCGTGAGCCTGCTGCTCAACGCCGGGGCGAGCTTTGGCGCGCCCATCAACCTCGACTGCGGCACTTCGCCGCGCATGGCCGTGCTGGCCGACTTCACCGGCGACGGCAAGGCCGACCTGCTGGTGTCGAACGCGGGCTCGGGCGACTTTTCGCTGCTGGCGGGCCAGGGCAGCGGCTTTGCCGCCGAAACCCGCATCAACCTGGGCTACCTGCCCACGCGCGTGGTGGCCGCCGACTTTAACCACGACGGCACCATGGACATCGCGGCGATTCTCTTTGAAACGACCGATTCCAGCGCGCTGGGCGTGGTGGCAGTGCTGGCGGGCGACGGCGGGGGCGGCTTTGCCGCGCCGCTCTTCTTCGGCGCGTGCAGCCAGGGCTACGGCCTCGCGGCAGCCGATGTGAACGGCGACGCGAAGATCGACCTCGTGGTGGCCGACGCGGGCAATGCGACCGTGTCGGTGCTGCATGGCCGGGGCAACGGGCGCTTTGAAAGCGACCAGCGCTTCCCCGTGGGGCCCAACCCCAGCGAGGCCGTGATAGAAGACTTCAACAAGGACGGCAAGGCCGACCTTGCGGTGGGCAATCTTGACGCCAACAACGTGGTGATTATGCTCGGCGACGGCACGGGCCAGTTTGCCGCCCAGCCCGCGCCGCTGGCGCTGTCGGGCAAACCCCGCGCCATTGCCGTGGGCGACCTGAACGCCGACGGCCGGGCGGACCTCGTGGTGGGCACGCTGGGCACCCAGACACTGGCAGTCTTCCTGGGCCAAGGCAACGGCCATTTCACCCCCACCGCCGGGGTGCCCGTGCTGCCCACCGGTTCGGCGTACATCCCCGAGGTGCGCTCTCTGGCGCTGGGCGACATGAACGGCGACGGCATTCTGGACATTGTCACCGGAAATTCGGGCTCCGATTCCATTTCCGTGCTGCTCGGCGACGGCACGGGCAAGTTTGGCGCGCCGATCCATTTCACCGGAATCAGCTATCCGCTCGCGCTGACCCTTGCCGACCTGAACCACGACGGCAAGCTCGACGTGGTCTGTGTCAGCACCAACGATCCAAGCCAGCCCACCGACAAGGCGTCTCCCCGCGTGGTGCGCATCTTCGGTGTGGGCGACGGCACCCTCGACGCCACCACCATGGTGCGCTACACGACCGGCGCCGGGCCGTTGGACATGATCCTGGGTGATTTCAGCACGGCGGGTGTGGCCGACGCGATGACCCTGCACAGCGCCGACAACAGCATCTATCTCCTGAAGGGCACCGCCGACGGGCGCCTCAACACGGGCGCGCGACTGCGCATGGACACATCGCCTGTCGCCCTCGTCCCCTTTGATTTCAACGGGGACGGGTTTGCCGACGTGGTCACCACCCACACGGACAACTTTGTTTCCGTGCGCCTGAGCCGCGGCGGCGGCGCGTTCAACGTGCCCAACCATTTCCTCACGGGCAGCCTGCCCAACGCGAGTCTGGTGGGCGATGTGAACGGGGACGGCGTGCCCGACCTGGTCACGCTCGACAAGGGCACCTCGTCCGTGTCTGTGCTTATAGGGCATCATTGACGCGGGAGCCTGGCGGTTGTAACCTTTTTGCTTTGGGATTCCACATTAATGGCAACGGACTGGGAGTCCGATGCTTGGAAAATTGAAGTCCCACCTGCTTTATAGAAGCGAGACGGCGTAAGAAGACGCTTCCATATCGCCTTTCAAAGACAAACCAACCTACTGCCCCTATTGGGGTTCTGCGATTTGCCATCGTTCAGAACCAGCCTGCTTTTCGTGAAAAAGCCCCATGGAGACCAAACATGCAGACAGAACCCGGAAAAAAATACTCCAAGTTCAAACTTATCCTGGCCGGTATCGGCGTCGTCTACCTCGTCGGTGCGGGCGTCTGGGCCGGACAGGCCTGGTGGAAGAACAAGAACGCCGCCAAACAGGTCAATGTCGCCGCCCATCCCGAACGCGCGAAAGAAACCATGATCGACCGCGAGATAGCGCGGTACAGTGACCAGCTTGCGCTCACCGACGCGCAGAAAAAGCAGGTGCACGACATTCTCGACAGTTCAAGCATGGCGAAGGGGGAACCGGGGCAGGGCATGCAGGGCATGCTGGAGCTGCGGAAGAAGATTCGTGACATTCTGACCCCGGAACAGCAGGAAAAGATGGACAAGGCGCAGAACGAGCGCGTGGGCCAGTTTGCCGACCGGATGGTGGACCGCCTGAAGAAGGAGGTCGGCATCACCGACGAGCAGGAGAAGGGCATTCGGAACATCATGAACGAGGTGAACCCGCTCAAGGCCGGGGCCGACAACTCCGTGCCCATGCCCCAGCGCTTCATGCAGGCCCGCGATCGCATACGGGGCCTGCTCACGCCGGAACAGCAGGAAAAGTTCGACAAGATGCCCGGTCCCGGCGGGGGCGGCATGGGCGGCGGCCTGATGCGCCGGTTCCGCCAGGGCGGCGGGCAGTCCGGCCAGGAGGAAAACTGATGATGCGCAGCAAAGGCTTCACGCTGATTGAACTGCTGGTGGTCATCGCCATCATCGGCATACTGGCCAGCATCCTGCTGCCCGCGCTGTCGCGGGCGCGCGAGGCGGCGCGGCGCGCCTCCTGCCAGAACAATCTTAAACAGTGGGGGCTGGTGTACAAGATGTACAGTAGTGAAAGCCCGGCCAACAAGTTCCCGCCCATGGAATTTGAATGGGAATGCCCCGACCCGCTGACGGGAACGGACCGCCTGTGCGCCGCCTTTGGCCCCCGCGTGGACAGCATCTATCCCGAGTACCTGACCGATTTCAATCTCGTGTTCTGCCCCTCCGACTCCACCGACCGGCCCGAACAGCACAAGGACGAAAACGGCAAGTGGACGCTCGGGGTGAAGATTGCGGGAAACCGGCAGGAAGGCGTCGAGGCCATCGACGCGAGCTACACCTACTTCTCCTTCCTGTTTGACCGCTGCGGCGACAGCGACCCGCAGTCGCCCATGGACGACGTGCGCGGTTTCGCCTCCAATCTGGGCATCACCCTGCCCGCCGACATCACGACCATGCCGTCCCAGTTCCACGACACCTGGCGCGACCTGTTCCGCTCCACCATACCGCTGGGCATGGTGGGGGACAAGGCGGGCTTCAGGGCGATGGTGGACCTCGACCGCACGGTGCCCAAGGGCGACGGCAACGGCGGCAGCGCCTCGACCACGGTATACCGCCTGCGCGAGGGCATCGAGCGCTTCCTGGTGACCGATATCAACAACGCGGGCGCCTCAAATGTGGCCCAGAGCGGCGTCTTCATCATGCTCGACAACGTGTCCACCGAAGTGGCGCGTTTCAACCATGTGCCGGGCGGCAGCAACGTGCTCTTCATGGACGGCCACGTCGAGTTCGTGCGCTATCCCCAGCAGGCGCCCATTACGCGCAGCATGGCCGCCGTGATGCACCTGATGGATGTGCGCCCGTCGTACCACTGAGCAGGGCGGGTCTTCGTGCAGGACCGCTTCGGCCCGGACATCGACGGGGTAATCATCGAAGCCAGCGGCGTGCAAACCACGCGCCTGCCCGACTGCGTCGGCACGACGGATTTCGCGATCATCACCTCCCCGGATGGCGCGGAACAGACGGCGTCATTGGTCGACGACATCCACGCCGGGAAATACCATTAACCCGGAGACGGCCCTCGCCCACCACTATTCTTCTTGCGGCGCAACGAGTTTCGCGGGGACGCCCTTGGGTCAACGGATTTTGTGATGCCGCTCCGGGCCGAAAGGGCCTTCTTGCACTGCCGCGCTTGCTGGCCCTCCTGTCCTTGCGCCCGGGTACTGATTCCAAGATCAAGCGGTAAACCCGCCAAGCGCTAAGACCTGGCCAGGCGTAGGCCGATGCCGTCGTCCGCATACGCCGGTCCGTAGTTGTAGCGGCTCGCCGATCGGCAGTAGTCGAGGCCGCTGGCGTTCCAACTGCCGCCCCGAGCCACGCGGCCGAGGCCCGGGTTGAAGGCGGGCCCCGTCGGATTCGTTTGTGCGCCTGAACCGTAGCCGGCATACCAGTCACCGCACCAGTCATTGACGTTTCCGCTCATGTCGTACGCGCCCACCGGACTCGCGCCGTTCAGTGTATGCACACTCCCGTTCGGGCTCACGTTCACCCCGTTGAACCAGCCGACAGGGGACGTGTAGGGCTTCGAAGTCAGGCCCAGCGGATTTACGTTGCCAGGGTTCACATCGCCCGAGGGCTCGTCCTCTTCGATATAATAGTTGGCATGACCCCTTCCCGCCATGGTGTCGCCGGTGAACCCGTAGATCCAGTGCTTGGTGCCGTCCCATGCAGCGGCCCGCTCCCATTCCGCCTCCGTCGGCAGGCGATATCCGCCCGGTGTCGGCGGTGCCACCATCAGCGGCCAGTCCGCCGTGGTCATGTCGTAACAGGGCGTCATCCCCTGCATCTGGCTCAGCCAGTTGCAGAACGCCACCGCACCGTACCAGGTCACATTCTCCACCGGATGCGAGTCCATGGAGTAGGTCGTCGTGCCCGGCAAGCCTGTCTTCGTCTTCGACGAGAAGACTCCGCCCGAGTACAAGATATTGCTGTCGCTGTGTGAATAGGCAAGGATAATCTGCAGATTGTCGCCCGCGTAGATGTCGCCCGTTCCGGCCCAGACGGCACCCGTAGTGGTCTTCAGAAACCCTTGCGCGAACGCCCAGTTCAGTATGTCGCAGTACTGCCTGTTCGTCACATGGTATTTGCCGATCTGGTATGCTTCCAGTGTCACCTGATGTTGCGGCACCTCGTTCGGCTCGTCTTCCAGCGCGTCTTCGCCGACCCCGCTGTTGCCCACCATGAACGTGCCCGAAGGGACGGAAACCATTTCCGGCGCCGGGGAAAACGGCGTGTCATCCGCTGTCACGCGGATGCGGGCATTTGCGAACACCTGTCTCGGATAGTCCGCCGTAATGTCCCACACGATGTGCTTGCCCGTTCCGGTGGTTACTCCGGCAACATCTCCGGTGATCGAGGTGACGGGATGGATGAATCCGTCGCTCCCTCCGTCTTCCGAGAGGGACACCGTGATATGGCACGGGTTGCCCGGGGCGACAAGGTCATAGGTGATGTCCACTTTCGTGCCGATCGTGCCGTTTGGGCTTTGCACAAAAGCGACATTTGAGACCGTCGGCGCCTGCGCGGATGACGTGGGCGCGGCAATCAACGCCGTCAGCACGAGCAGAGGCACCGCGCAAATGCGATGACGCCGCCTGACGAGAACCAGAAGACCCGCCGCCAGCATCGCCAGCGCCGATGGCGGGGCATACAAAGAAACCTTTGCCCCGACGCCCATTCCCTGAACAGTGTTGCCCGCCGGGTCAACCAGATTGCCCGCCGCATCCTGCACGCCCGCAGCCGTCAGCGCAATGCCCGAGGCAAGCATTTCTCCCGAGGTCCAGCCAAGCACATACGGGCCGTCACCGTCAACCGACGCCGGATGAGGGTGCAGTGAGCCCGCACCCGTGCCCGAGATGGAGTAATTGCCCGGTGTAGTGGCTCCCGGCGCGAGCATCGGCTTGCTGAAATACACCTCAAGCGATGAAACCGATGTCGCCGTCACGCTGTCCAGCCTGGGAGGCACCGTGTCAAGCGGCCCGCCGCCGGAATCACCGCTCCCCGTCAGCGCGTACGCACTTAAAGACATCCCAACACCCAGCAAAAGAACGCAAACTGCCACGCGATTCATGCCTAAATCTCCTGCGCTGTGGCTCTCTCGATGCGCTATCCTCCCGCAGGACACCCGATGGCCACGGCGGACCACAACACCGGCGATTATCCCCCAAACCATAGGCAATTTCAAAAGCCGGAGACCCCGCCTTTGCCTCCTTGCAGGGATGGCGTTCTCCCGCTTTTCTTCTGCGCTCCGCCCTGTCCCCGTATCACCCCCCGCCATCGGGCGCATATTGATTCCGTGCGGTGCCCGGTTCCGTGTCGGGGGCGAATACGCCCAATGCAGAGATACCAACTGCGCCGAGGTGAGCCGGCGTTTCACCCCCCCGGTGGATTTTGCGACAATCACTTCCCCGAATAGCGCGGAACAGGCGGAGTCCCTAATAGCGGGCACCATGACCGGACAATTCGATTGGCCAAAACTCCGCCATCGCCAATGCGCGTTGCATAACAGAGAACATGTCCGAATCCACCTTGTGACAGGCACTCACATCATGAATGAGGGGAGGGCCGACCATTGCGGTCCGATTCCCAAGAAGGCCTATTCGATCGGCCACAGCCGCGCCGTGCCGTCGTCAGATCCGGTTAGCACTTTTGTTCCATCCCGGCTGAACGCCACTGATTTCACCTGACCCGTGTGCCCCGTGAAAGTGCGGAGCGCGGTGCCGCTCGCCACGTCCCAAAGCTTCGCCGTGCTGTCATCCGAACCCGTGAGCACTCTGGTCCCGTCCGGATGGAATGCCACCGAGTTCACCCCCAGCCTGTGTCCGGTAAACTGGTAAAGGGCAGCACCTGTTCCCACGTCCCATAGCACTGCTTTGGCCACCCTTCCCGTTAGAATCTTCGTTCCATCAGGGCTGAATGCCGCTGCGGTCACCGTGTCCGTCTGCGCGCTGAACGTCTGGACCGCCGCGCCCGACACGGTGTCCCACAGCTCCAACATGCATTTGGGCGGCTTCATAAAAGAATAGACGGACCCTGTACCTGTTAATATTTCCGTTCCATCCGGGTTGAAAGCGACGGCGTTTACTTGGTCCGGCAAAGAGAAACGCTTGAGCACCGTGCTTGTCATGGCATCCCACAGCCGCGCCGTGGGATCATTTATGGCCATCTGGAATGAGCTCGGAGGCACAAACACAAAGCCCAGTTCTCCCTCGCCCGTGAGCAACTGCGTCCCATCCGGGCTGAACGCAACAGCGTTGACAGACGCCTGGTTCACTAAGGTTCCGAGCAGACTGCCCGTCTCGGTTTCCCACAGCTTTGCTGTGTAGTCGCTGGCCCCTGAAAGGACCCTCGTTCCGTCCGGACTGAATTGAACCGCCCGAACTCCTTTCGTATGCCCGGCAAACACCCGGAGCATGGAGGCCGTCGATGAATCCCACAATTTCACCGTGCTGTCATTCGATCCAGAGATCACTCTCTTGCCGTCCGTGCTTATCGATGCGGAACTGACAGCCGCCGTATGACCGGTCAATGTCTGAAGCGCGGCCCCCGTCGCCGTGTCCCATAGCCTGACGGAATTGTCTTCTGAACCCGTAATCGCCTGGTTCCCATCCGGGACAAGCGCCACCCATCTGACGACCGCCGTGTGCCCGGTGAATGTCTGGAGCACCGCGCCGGTCTCCACGTCCCACAGCTTCGCCGTCTTGTCACGCGCTCCCGTGAGCAGTCTCTTCCCGTCCGCGCTGAGGGTTGCGCACACCACTTCATTTGTATGCCCGGAGAATGTTTGGACAACGGCTGCGGTTCGCATGTCCCACAGCGTCAATTCCTGGCTCGATGACGCTGTCACCGCTCTCGGCCCGTCCGGACTGAACGCTACGAAGATGGGGGTCACGCCTGTTGCTTGCTTGCCAAGCGCTTGAACCACGTTGCCCGCCGTTGTGTTCCACAGCTTCACCGCGTCGCCCGTTACCGCCGTGAGTGCCTCCGTCCCATCCGGGCTGCATGCGGCCAAAGAGACGGGGCCCGCATGTCCGCCGAGGGTGCGAAACAGGACGCCGGTTGTTGCGTCCCATAGCTTCGCTGTGCCGTCGTCCGACCCTGTAAGCACGCTCTTCCCGTCCACGCCGAAGGCTGCTGAATTCACTCCCCACGGGTCCGTGATGGTCTGGAGCATCGCCCCGGTTGAAGCGTTCCACAACTTTGCAGTGAAGTCCGCCGCCCCTGTAATTAACCTTGTCCCATCCGGGCTGAACGAAACGGCATTCACGCTCGCCGAGTGTCCGACAAAGGTCCGGGTCACCGTGCCTGCAGCTATATCCCACAGCCGGACATTACCGTCAGCGCCGCCTGTCAGCATCTTCGTTCCATCCGGGGAAACCGCCATTTGGGTGAGCAGGCCGTAACCGAACTGCACGAAGGACTGCGAGGGGTCCGGCTCCAGCCCTCTCGATACGATCAGCGCCACCGTTGTCCCGGGGAGAACAGAAGCACCCCCAACCGGGTTCTGCGAGATAATGTAACCTGGGCCTGCTGTCGCGCTGTACACCAGCTTCGCCGGCCCGGCCGATAGGCTGGCGGAAAGCAGGACGCTGAGCGTGCCGTCCTCCGACAGGCCAACAAGCTGCGGGACTTTCACAGGCTGCGGCCCCTGGGATATGACCAGCGCAACCGCCGACCCACTGATTACTGTGCTGCCGCCGGGCGGTGCCTGCGAGATGACCAGGCCTGCGGCCACCGTCGGGCTGTACGCCAGCGTCACTGTTCCCACTGCAAGGCCGGCGTCCGTGATTGCGACGAAGGCCTCAGCCTGCGCCAAGCCCACCACATCGGGCACGTCGATCGGTGGTAGTCCATCTGATACCGTCAATGCCACCGCGGTGCCGGGGAGTGCGGTACTGCCGCCGATGGGGTCCTGCGAGATGACGCAACCCGGGGCCACCGTTGTGCTGTAGACCTGCGCAACCGCGCCGAGCGCGAGCAGCGCGCCCGTGATGACCGCATCCGCCGCCGTTTGTTTCATGCCGAGCACGTTGGGCACCGTCACGGGTTGCGGTCCCTCGGACACAACCAGCGCCACCGCATCGCCAGGAAGGGCGAGACTGCCCCCCGCCGGATGCTGCATGAGGACTTCGCCCGAGACCACGGTGTCACTGTACTCCAGCGTCACCGTCCCGACGCTCAGGCCGGACGTCGTGATCACGGCGCGCGCCGCCTCCTGTGCCATGCCGGTCACGTCGGGCACCGCGACAGGCTGCGGCCCCTGGGACACGGTCAGCGCCACCTGCGTGCCGGCGGGCACGGCACTGCCGCCTGCGGGATTCTGCGAGATGACCCAGCCTGCGGCCACCGTCGCGCTGTACACCGGCGTCATCGCCCCTACGGCAAGGCCGGCAGCGGCGATGACCGCGGATGCGGTTGCCTGGGGCATGTTCACCACGTTCGGGACCGCCACGGGCGCCGGGCCTTCCGACAGGGTCAGCAGCACGGCCGTTCCCCGCGCCACGCCCGTGCCCGCCACCGGGTCCTGTGAAATGACGCTGCCCGAAGGCACTGTCGCGCTGTACACCGGCGTCACCGCGCCGACGGTGAGTCCCGCGTCTGTTATGGCGGCGACCGCCGCGTCCTGCGTTTCCCCGACAACGTTCGGAACGACCCCGGGCGGCACCCCCTCGGACAGAGTCAGTGCCACAGCGTCGCCTGGAAGCGCTGATGCGCCTGGCTCAGGCACCTGGCCGATGACCCTGCCCGGTGCGACGGTGGCGCTGTAGGCTTGGGTAACGGTGCCAGGGGTCAGGCCCGCGCCGATGATCGCCGCCCTTGCCGCCGCCTGCGTCAGACCCGCCACATTTGGGACACTTAGGGGCTGCGGCCCCTGCGACACCGTCAGTGCAACCGCCGACCGCGACTCCGCGCCGGCGCCGCCGGCCGGGCTTTGGGCGAGGACCGTGCCCGCCGCGACAGTGGCGCTGTACTCCGGCGTCACCGCGCCAAGGACGAAGCCCGCATCGACAACGGCCGCGACGGCCCCATCCTGTGTCTGGCCGACAACATTGGGCACGGTCTTGGAGCACCCGGCGAGGAGGACCGCCGAGACGAGCAATACGCGCAGACCGAGATTCCGCAGCATCCTGGAAGTCATCATGGGCCCGCCCTTCATTATTGTGCGCATAACACACCCTGCTATTTCGCAGAACAAACTACCCTGCAACACCAGAGTAGACCCGCTTTGCCGCTCTTGTCAAGATCTCGGACGCAGCACACAAAAGTAGAAACAGGGGGAGGGACAGGGCAGATAAAATGAGAAGGCCGGTTCCCCAACGCAGTACGATAGGGTCGTCTGCAAAACAGTGCGCGAAGCACACAACATGAGGAGAACCGGCATGAAAGAGTATAGCATGATCGTGGGTTTGGATTTGAGCGACAAG
>CAITNO010000034.1 GCA_903893795.1 Candidatus Hydrogenedentota bacterium
CACTGCACGCCCTTGGGCACGCCATAGCGGCTCATCTCCGGTTCTGGAACCACCCCATCCCTCGGATAATATCCATGACGCCTGTCTGGCGCTCATTAACCGGTTGCACTCAAAGCGTGGCTTTTACCACGGTCTGCTAGGTGCGGAATGGAGAACTGGAAGCGTTCTTCCCCGAAATTTCGGACGGGCAGCGGGGGGAAGCGTTGTGAAAGCACCGCTGAAACGCAAGGTCGCGCCCCCAAGACTCCAGTGGGACTATTTGCGTTCACTGGGGGCAAAGAGATTGCCCTTCCGCCCTCGAACACCTGATATCACCGCCAAATACAGCATTGACGAACCCAGGACCATTGCAAGGCTGATTGTCTGGGAGACCGTCATGCCAAACACGGACCCCGTGCTGTCCCCCCCGAATCCCGTATTTCGGAATATCTCGACCGCATAACGGACCATGCCATACAGGAAAAGGTATGCAAGCACGACCGCACCATCAAACGCCTTGCGCCGTGAATAGACAAGCAACAGCAGGAACACCAGAACCAGACTAACGGTCATATAGATCTGTGTGGGATGGACGGGCAGTGATTGCGGGGCCGAGGAGTTGATCAGCCCCAGTTTAAGCTGCTGCAGCCAGGCAAGGCTGTATTTTGGAAAGCGAACCGCCCAGGGGACGCTGGCCAGACCACCCCAGCAGCATCCGTTCAGGAAACACCCCACCCGCACAATGGCCTCGCCCAGGGCGAGAAAGGGCGCCGCGACATCGCCGCATTTTTGCACGGGGAGTTTACGTGCGTGACAGTAGGCCAGCAGTGCCATGACGCCGCCGACAAGTCCACCGTAAAACACCAGGCCCTCCTCCCAGAGAAACAACGCATGCCAGAGATAACCCGGCCCCGCGTATTGCAGAATCCAAAAGACCTTCGCCCCCAGGAGGGCCCCGAAGAAGACATACACCCCAACGCCGAGTGTCATCGGCAGATGAAGGCGTTTGGCGGCGCGCACGACAAAGAATGTGCACACCAGAAATGCGAGCACCATCATGACCGTGTAGGAGGGGAGTCTCAGCCCGAACATTTCAAAGACCGTCGGATGCATAAACTCCTTTATTGGCAAATTATTCCGTCAGCCAGAGCACGATGTTCTGGCGGGTGCCTGTTACTTGGCAAGACGAAACCCGAGATGGGAATAGGAGAACAACGGGTTGAGGCTGTCGCGGCATGCGGAGCGGCAGTAGTTGCCGGCATCGGACCAGCCACCGCCACGAATCACACGGGCCAACCCTGCAGGCGACTCCCAGGCACTGCCATCGGTCGGTGCGCCCGCATAGCTGCTGTGATACCAGTCTTGGCACCATTCCCAGACATTTCCGCTCATATCGTAGAGGCCAAAGGCGTTCGCCGTTTTCTGGCCCGCATCGTGCGATTCAATCACACTGTTGTTCAGGTACCATGCGTAATTGCCGATATCCGCGTAGATAAGGTCATCACCCCAGTAGAAACGTGCCGCTGGAACATGGTTTCCCGCGCGGCACGCATATTCCCACTCCGCTTCCGAAGGCAGCCGGAACACCGCGCCGGTGGCGGTGTTCAATGCGAGAATAAAGGACTGGGCATTGTTCCACGAGACCGTATCCACGGGGCGGGCGTCCGTGTCGGCGCCAACGGGCAACATTCCCTGCCCACCCTGGAACCAGGAGGGGTTCGACCCGCCCATGACCGCCTTCCATTGCGCCTGGGTCACCTCGTATTTGCCCATCCAGTATCCATCCAAGGCAACCAAATGCGCCGGTCCTTCATCGGAGCCCCGCTGCTGTTCGGTGTCCAGACTGCCCATCGTGAAGGTTCCCGCCGGGACCCACACCATCTCCAGGGGCACATTGCCGGGAAGCATGACCGTCTCGACATAGCCCGCCGCCGGGGGCGCCACCGTGATGAAGTTGAGTTCCAGTGCTGTGTTGCTATCGGCCGGAGTGCTCACTTCCAGCGACACGTTGTAGTTGCCCGCATCGGCATACACATGGGAGGGGTTCTGCTCTGTGCTCCCGGCGCCGTCGCCAAAGAGCCAGTGCCATGCCGTGATCGGGGTGTCCGCCGGTGCGGATCTGTCTGTAAACCGCACGGTCAACGGGGCCGTCCCCGACACCGCATCGGCGCTGAAATCGGCCGTGAGTTTTTTCGGACACCCCGTGAGCAAAATGCACGCCGCCAGCATCCCGATCCCCAAGGTCCAGGTCATCCTGTTCATCTTATACTTTCCTCAACTAGAGTTGCGGTCCACGAAGAACCGGCACCCGCCGAATTTCCCACTGGACTTCAGTTGGCCACAGTCCCTTCTTCACGGGCACGCCGGCAAGACAGATAGGCGGCTACGACCTGGCGATACGGAACCCGATGTTGTAATACGTGCTCACCGGGATGCTCAGGTCTCGGCGTGCGGTGCGGCAGTCGTAGAATATGCTGCTCACGCTGCCACCCCGAACGTCGCGGGACGTGCCTGATACCGGCCCCGTCGGATCGGTCTGCGCACCTGAACTGTAGAGGTCGTTCCAGTCACCGCACCACTCCGTAACATTCCCGCTCATGTCATAGCAGCCCACCGGGCTCACACTGTTCACCGTCGGGATAGCCCCGTTCGGACTCACCCGAACGCCATCAAACCATGCATCCGGTGCCGTGTACGGCGCCGCCGCCAGCCCGAGAGGGTTGACATAGTTTAATCCTGTATAGTAGTTGCACCGGTCATCCCCCGTCAGACTGTCGGCCGTAAACCCGTAAATCCAGTGCCGTGCGCCGTCCCACGCCGCCGCCCGTTCCCATTCCGCCTCGGTGGGCAGGCGATACCCGCCAGGCATCGGCGGTGCCACCGTCAACGGCCACTCCCCGGTGGTCATGTCATAACACTGCGTCAGCCCCTCCTGTTGGCTCAGCCAGTTGCAGAACGCAGCCGCACCATACCACGACACCAGAACCATCGGATGCATGTCCATCGAATAGACCGTCGTGCCGGGCAGTCCTGTAATGCTCTTCGACGAAAACATCCCGCCCGCATACTGGATGGTGCAGTCGGGAGACGAGAAGGAGACGATGAGATAGCGGCTGCCGCCGCTTCCACCGGCGAAAATGTCGCCCACGCCCGCCCAGGGCGTCCCTCCCGCATCACTGTACAGATATCCCTGTACCTTCGCCCAGTTCAACACGTCACAATACTTCTTGTTTGTCACCTCGCACCTGCCGATCTGGTACGCGCTAAGCGACACCGAATGCGCCGGCAGTTCATTGAGGCCGGCGTATGTGGCGTCATCCCCCGCAGCGGTCGGGCCCATGACGAATGTCCCCGCCGGAACCGGCACCATTAGAGGACCTTCCCCGGTAATGAAACCCGGCTTCAGCTTCGTGTCTGTTCCGTTGGCCGTGGTCACCGCCAGCGAGACGTTGTAGTGGCCTGCGGACGCGTAGGTGTGCGAAGGGTTCTGCACGTTGTCGGTCCCGCCGTCGCCAAAGATCCACGCCCATTGCGTGATCGGCGAATTGCCGGGGGCGGACAGGTCGGTGAACTGCACCGTCAGGGGCGCCGGGTCCGACGTCACGTCCGCGCTGAAATCCGCCGTGGGCCCGCCCAAACCCGGCAAACACCCCGTAACGAAAACACACGCGGCGGATAGGAAGAGCACTAGCGTATTGACCGCGAATCTGGATGTAAACAAGGGGTTCTCCTTCCGTTGACGGCCACTGGGCGCGGCCATCTTTGTCTGCCTATGCCTGACAAGCCTGCTCCTTTGCCGCACAGCCCATTCATGGGAAATCCGACACGCACAAGCCTGCTGAAGAACTTCTACTCAGTGACATCACGGGAAGACCAAATTCTGCAGCCAATCGGTCGTGACCGCGTTAATCAGGGCGGAGGCGGCAAGGACGGTGTGGTTGTTGGGGTTCGGGCCGTTGAGAAAGTCCCAGTCATCACACCCCGGGGCGGTGAGATAGCCGGCGAGGGACGTGTTGAACAGCCAGATGGCGTGGTTCATGCCGCGCGCCTCGAGCAGGCTCATCATGTCGCCCACGAAAAGGTCCGCACCCGGCGCCCAACGCTTGGCGCCAAATTCGTTCGCCGCCACCGGCACGCCGTTGGTGGCCGCAAACGCGTCCATGGGCGCAAGATAACTGTCGAGCCACGCGTGGTTGATCATGACGCCGTCGGCGTCGACGCCGGGATAGTTGTACGGGACGCCGGGATCTTGACTGGTGTACGTGGAAGGCTCGTACGGGTGGGCCGTGTAAACGGAGCGCGGGTCACCGGTCAACTGGAGGTAGGGCATCCACGAGATCGCGCTATAGTCCATGCTGCCCACAAGGACGGGGGTGTTGGCGTCCACCTCCCGCACGGCGGCCGCGATGCGCGGGTGCAACTGGTTCCAGTCATAAAGCGATCCCGCGTGCGCGGGATAGAATTGTGCGGGGTCCCACCAGTTCCCCCCCAGCAGCACGTTGGAGTTCGGCTCGACCATCAGGTCGTATCCCACCACAAAGGCCCGGTCTTGATAGCGGTTTGCGGTGTATTTCCACATGGCCGCCCACGCATCCTGCGGGGCCTGGTTTGTCCAGAGGCTGTTGGTGACGGGAAAGGGCGCCGACAAGTTGAAATCGCTGCGGCCGGGCCCGGACCGCGCGCTGATGACGGCGAACAAACCCGCGTTCTCGGCCATGGTGAGCAGGGTGTCGAGGTTGTTCTGGACGTCCGTGTCCAGAGCATAGGGCGGAAACTCGGCGTACAGTCCCGGATGCGAGATATTCACATAGTTGGCGCCCAGCGCGGCGAGTCGGTTGAAGTCGGCCTGCGTATACGGCGGTCCCACAACTCCCCCCCCCAAGAAATCGCCCTCCTGGGCCGGATATGCGCGCCGTTGCGTGATGTTGGCACCCCGCAGGTGCGTGCCGCCCGTCCACAGGGCAAACTTGTCTTTCAGGAAACTGGCGGTTACCGTGACATTGGCCGTGACATTCGCGTCCGTGCGCGGGTTTTGCGTCAAGGCGTCGCTCCATTGAACGAAGTAATATCCCGCGGCGGGAACCGCCGTCACCGCCGGGCCGCTGGCGCCATAGTTCACCGTCAGCATCGGAGGGCCGATGATCGCGCCGTTCGCGCCCGCACCGTAGGCCAGCGTGAACTGCTGCGCGCCCGCGGAAAGCGTCAACGCCACGGCGGCGCCGGACGCGACAACCGAACCCGCCGCCGGGTCCTGGCTGATCACCTGTCCCACGGGAACAGCCGGGCTGTAGATTTGAGTCACCGCGCCTACCGCCAATCCGGCGCCGGTGATGGACGCAGATGCCCCGGCCTGCGCGAGGCCAACGACGTCGGGGACGGTTACGGTGGCCGGTTTGCACCCAGTAATCACCAGGCCTGCCGCCAGCATCCCTATCACCAAGGACCATGACATTTTCTTCATCGCATATTCTCCTGTGTTGGACCGCCCCGGACTGGGAAGGGCCTTCTTGCGCTGCCGCGCTTCTTGGCTGTTTTGAGCCTGCGCTTCTACATTGGCTCTTTCAAAGATCAAGCTGTAACGCGATAGACGGCAAAGCAATTAGGCGGCAATCATCTGGCAAGGCGGAAGCCGAGGATGCCGCCCGCACCCGCCGGGTTGTCGCCGTCGCGGTTTGCAGAACGGCAGTTGCCGCCGCCATCGTTCCAGCCACCGCCCCGAGTCACGCGGAACAGGCCCGTTGGCAACTCCCACGCGCTTCCATCCGGCGGTGCGCCCGCGTAACTGTCGTGGTACCAATCCTGGCACCAATCCCAAACGCTCCCGCTCATGTCAAACAAGCCAAAGGCATTTGCCGACTTCCCTCCCACATCGTGCGTCTGAAGGCCACTGTTGCCATCATACCACGCATAATTGCCAATCTCCGCATAGCCCAAGTCGTCCCCCCAGTAGAAGCGCGTCGGCGGAACATGGTTTCCAGCGCGGCAGGCATACTCCCACTCCGCCTCCGAAGGCAGGCGGAAGGTCTTGCCCGTGGCGGTGTTCAGCGCAATAATGAACGCCTGAACATCATTCCACGAGACCGTCTCCACAGGACGGTTGTCCGTATTCGTGCCTGCGGGCACGCCGTTCTGGCCGCCCTGGAAGCCCGAGGGATTTGACCCAGCCATCACCGCCTTCCACTGGGCCTGGGTCACCTCGTACTTGCCCATCCAGAACCCGCCCAGCGCCACCGAATGCACCGGCCCTTCATTTGCGTTCCGGTCCAGCTCCGTGTTCGGGCTGCCCATCACAAATGCCCCCCCCGGCACCCACACCATCTCCAGGGGAAAATTGCCGGAAAGCACCACCGTCTGAACCTCGCCCGCAACGGGCGCCGTCGCGTTGATGAAGTTGAGCTTCAGCGCCGTGTTGCTCCCCGCCGATGCGGTCACCTCCAGCGACACGTTGTACATGCCCGCCGTGGCGTACTCGTGGGAGGGATCCTGCACCGTGCTCTCCGCGCCGTCGCCAAACAGCCGGTGCCATGCCGTGATCGGCGTGTCGCCCGGGGTGGATGTGTCTGTGAACTGCACCTTCAACGGCGCGGTTCCCGACACCGCATCGGCGCCGAAATCGGCCACGAGTTTTTTGGGACACCCCGTGAGCACCAAACACACCGCCACCATTACAGTTCCCACAGTCCAAGGTTTTCTATTCATCAAAGTCACTCCTGTGCTGCGTTGCGCCGGACCCCCACATTGACTTCAACACTTGAAAAATGGAGCCGCTACCTGGCAAGACGAAACCCCACGGATTGATTCGGGAATGAGGGCTGAACCTCGTAACGGCAGGCTGACCGGCCGTATTTTGGCGCGTCATCCCAACTGCCTCCCCGGCAGGAGTGGTGAGTGCCTGCCGGCAGCTCCCACGCGGTGCCGTCAGGCGGCGCATCCAGGTAACTGTCGTGATACCAGTCCTGGCACATTTCATAGACATTTCCGACCATGTCGTACAGGCCGAAAGCATTGGCCGTTTTCCCGCCCACATCGTGCGTTTGACCATCGGCATTGTCCGCATACCAGGCGTAATTGCCAATATCGGTGTATCCCGGGTCGTCGCCCCAGTAGAAGCGGGTCGGCGGCACATGGTTTCCCGCACGGCAGGCATATTCCCATTCCGCTTCCGAAGGCAATCTGAATGCGTCGCCCGTGGCGGCGTTCAGGGCAAGCAGAAAGGCCTGGGCGTCATTCCACGATGCGTTCTCCACGGGGCGATGGTTCGTGTCGGCGCCGGCAGCAATCAAAGGGGATTGTCCTGCCTGAAACCGCGAGGGGTTCGACCCGCCGGCAACCGCCTTCCATTGCTCCTGGGTCACCTCATATCTGCCCACCCAGTATCCATTCAGCGAAACCAGATGCTCAAAATCTTCATCGCCATAACGGTCCACTTCAGTGAGCGGGCTGCTCATGGTAAAGGTTCCCGGCGCTATCCACACCATCTCCAGGGGCACATTGCCGGGAAGCATGACCGTCTGCACTTCGCCCGCAACAGGAGCGGTCGCGTTGATGAGACTGAGTTTGAGTTTTGTGTCGCTCCCCCCCGATGCGGTCACTTCCAACGAGACATTGTAGGTGCCCACTGCGGCATACACATGCAAAGGATTCTGTGCGACGCTTTCCGAACCGTCGCCAAAGAGCCAGTGCCATGCCGCTATCGGCGTGTCGCCCGGCGTGGAGGCGTCCGTGAACCGCACCGCCAGCGGCGCGGTCCCCGACACTGCATCGGCGGTGAAATCCGCCGTGAGTTTCTTGGGGCACCCCGTGAGCAGCAGACACGCCGCCAGCATTACAGTTCCCACAGTCCATGACGTCCTGTTCATAGCGCTTTCTCCTGTGTTGCGTGGTGCTGCGCCTTGGCGTGATTATCTGGCAAGGCGGAACCCGATAAGACTGTACGCCGATGAAGGATCGTTGCCGGAACGGCTCGCAGAACGCAGGTTGTGTTCGGTTTTATTCCAAGCGCCGCCCCGAACGACGCGAGCGGCACCGGCTGGCGCCTCCCACGCGCTCCCGTCCGGTGGTGCTCCCACATAGTTGTTGTGCCACCAGTCCTGGACCCATTCCCACACATTCCCGGCCATGTCATACAGGCCAAAGGCATTCGCCGTCTTTCCGCCCACATCGTGCGTCTGGGCACCGCTGTTGCCGGCGTACCAGGCGTAATTGCCAATATCCACATAAGCCAAATCGTCCCCCCAGTAGAAACGTGTCGGCGGAACGTGGTTTCCGGCGCGGCACGCATATTCCCACTCCGCCTCCGAAGGCAGGCGGAATGTGTCACCCGTGGCAGTGTTCAGCGCGATGATGAACGCCTGGAGGTCATTCCACGAGACTTGCTCCACCGGACAGTTGTCCGTGTTGGCATCGGCAGGCACGCCGTTCTGGCCACTCTGGAAAAACGAGGGGTTCGATCCGCCCGCCACCGCCTTCCATTGCGCCTGCGTCACCAGGTTCTTGCCCATCCAGTACCCGCCCAAGGCCACCAAATGCACCGGCCCTTCACCGGCATCCCGGCCCGGTTCGGTGTCCGGGCTACCCATCGAAAAGGTCCCCGCCGCTATCCACACCATCTCCAAGGGAACGTTGCCGGGGAGCATGACGGTTTGGACTTCGCCCGCAACGGGGGCCGTCGCGTGGATAAGGCTGAGTTTCAACGAGGTGTCCGTCCCCGTTGATGCGGTCACCTCAAGCGACACGTTGTAGTTTCCCACCAGGCTGTAGACATGGGAGGGATTCTGCTCGACACTCTCCGAACCATCGCCAAAGAGCCAGTGCCATGCGGTGATTGGCGTGTCACCGGGCGTGGAGGTGTCGGTGAACTGCACCCTCAATGGAGCAGTGCCCGACTGCGCACTGGCGCTGAAATCCGCTGCCAGTTTCTTCGGACATCCGGTGAGCGACAAACACACAACCAGCAATGCAACTCTTGCTATCCATGATTTGCGACTAAACACCGGATTCTCCTCCGTGGCACTTGATTTCCGTCACCTCTTGAAAAACTTCGCGCGACATCCGTGGCCCACCACCCGCCCCGCATATCCCGACTACCATTATAGGAATTTATTCTGACAGGAACAGGCAGGCTGAACAAGGGTGATTACTACGGATACAGCCAAGCTGCGGATACAGAGGAATGTTGGCGGGGTCGCAATGCGGCGAGGCTGCTGAACGCCTGACGCCAATGGCGCAGTGGTTTTTGGGCGCGAGTTCTTTCATAATAGCGGGGCTGACTGGCGGCGCGGTCCGTCAATGTTGACGCGAAGGCTAACTGGAACCCCGCTCCTGACAGCCCCGGTGGAACCATTATTTTGGAGAGATGGCGATGGAACATCTGGACACAGACTATGTGGAACGGCTGATCAAACGGTTGGAGCGAATTTCGCCCGACGCGGTGCCCAAGTGGGGCCAGTTGCGGCGCGACACGCTCATAGAGCATCTGGTTTGGGTCATGAAGTACTCGATGGGACGGTCCAAGCCCATGGACTTTTGCGGGAACTGGGTAACGGTGCATGTGATCGGCCCGCTGCTGCTGCGGGGTGTACTGCCCGTGCCGAAGAATGTGAAGATGCCAAGGAAGTTTCAGGACCGGGGCGTGACAAACCGCGAACCGGGTGACCTGAACACGCTGCGGCGCCTGCTGGAGGAGTATTTGAATCTGGTGCAGGCCGATGAACTGCGCCCGGCCCCGCACCCGATGTTTGGCGACTTGGGCATCGACGGCTGGGACCGCATGCACGTGCACCACTTTGAGCATCACCTGCGGCAGTTTGGGGTATAATCGGCAGACGCGCAGGCATATGCGGAACGAATATTGGATGATGAGACGGGGGAGAATTGTGCCGGCCTGGGTGTGAAGGAATGGTTCCCTGCGGGCGGCGGCAGTCATCCAGCGCAACGGATTGGGGTCTACCGGCAGTCCCCGATATCCCCGGCAAGCTTCTGTGCCACCATGTCACAGGTCAACGCCCTGGGATGGCCCCATGCCGTGCTGGCACAGTCATCATACCAAAGCTCCGCGGTGGGTACGCGGGAGTCGACAAGAAGGCGGCTGTAGTCAAGCAGTGTGATGCCTTTGCAGCCCTTCAGACGGGCGCGCAGGTCTTCACAACAGGCCTGCGGTGTTCCAGGATAAAGCATGAAACAGAACTTCAAGTCTGGACTGGACTTTGCGATGGAATCGGCGCATTCCTGCAACAGCCGCACCAGCAACGTTGCCGCATCGCCTGAAGCCACCGCATCCCGGCGTAAAGGCATGCGGTTTTCCAGGAACTTGAGCAAATGGAGTCCCTCGGACCAGCGCATCCAGAACGGCTGCGCCAAGTAGCGGTCCTGGAAAGTGCCCGCCCATTCCATCTTCCCGCCTTCCCATCTGAGCCAGGGCATGGAACAGCCCCAAAGCACCATGACGTCCGGGCTGCCCACGAGACGTCCGAGGTGGTGATCAATGAACGCATAAATGACCGCCCCCCTCTTCGCCGGGAGTGCTTTGAGCACCTCGAGTTTGTTGAGCTGCAGCCACATCTGCTGGGGACCGTAGGCGGTGTACGCAAAATTCACGGGCAGGTACCCGGGACAATGCGCGGCGAAGCGGGCCGGGAGGGTTTCGTTGTCCCGGACGCCGTTTCCAAAAGTGAACGAGCAGCCAAAGAACGCGGCGACATGGTCGCGGGTTTCGGGGGAATCGCAGGGGGTCACCCGCCGCGAATGATCGTCTATCGAGTAATCGACCTCATAGATGGGGTGGTCGCCGCGCGCCGCACGCTCATGTATGGTCACATTCGGACAGGGCCTAAAACCCAGGGGGGTGTTGATGTCCGTGTACCTGCCCCGATCCGAGACTTTCAGATCGTCCGCCGACGCATTCCTGAAGTGGGCCTTGACCCGTAGGGCCGCCTCCACCGTCCCCAGCAGCAGCACAACCATTGCGCATCCCATGGCAAACGCCAGGAGACCGGTAACGAGACCGTAAAAACGCGATTCCTTCAACCCGCTCTTCATTGCGCACTCCCGCGTTCAGTATCGCAACACGACCTGAACAGAATCGATGGCGATAATAGCGGGTTCATTGCGCAATATCAAAACAGCCAGAATGATGGCAAATGGCCCGGGACCCAACCGATTCTGCGACGCTTCACCCATCACGGGACGGCGGTGTGCCGCCGGTTCGTCTGGTTGCGTCGCGTCTACAGGGCTGTCTGTCTTGACAATGCCGCCGCCGACAATCCATAGTTCGGCTTGGACAATGCCTGTGCAGCCTTCGGAGTTTTTCTCACATGAACGACCCAATTATCTCCAATGATTCTCCCGCAGAGCGCCTGCGCGACTGGGTTGCCTGCAAGCCCCAGGGTCCCTGGTTTGTGACAATTTATCCGACAAACCGGTGCAACCTGGTGTGCAAAATGTGCTGGCAGCGGGGCGTGGACAAATTGGAGTTTTCCCGCGAGACCTCCGACGAGCGCCTGCTGGAACTGGTCGATGAATGCGCGGATATGGGCGTAAGGGAGTGGCTCATAGTCGGCGGTGGCGAGCCGATGCTGCGCTCCAAGGCGGTCATGGCCATGTGCGAACGGATCCGGGCGCGCGGCATGAACGGAGTGCTTCAATGCAATGGAACCGTCTTTTCCGACGCCGACTTCACACGGCTCATGGACATCGGCTGGGACAGACTGACCTTCAGTGTTGACGGCCCGACAGAGGAGATAAACGACGCGGTCCGAAGCGCCGGGTCCTTCGTGAAGGCCACGGGGCATTTTCGCCGGTTTTCGGCCATGAAACGCGAACGCGGCGCCACCCATCCCTCGCTTTGGTTAAGCACAGTTGTCAACCGTCTGAATTACGACCGTTTGGACAGCATGGCGAACCTCGTGCATGACTGCGGCGGCGACGGCATCCAGGGGGTCGTTCTGATTCCGGAGGGCCCATCGGGCCGTGAACTCGCCATCGGCAGGGAACGGCTTGACGAGGCAGCCGAACACATCAGGCGGGCTGCCCGGCACGCCCGTGAAATAGGCCTCCAGGAGATGCTGGAATGGACCGCCTATAACATTAGCGTGCCCGTCGGATGTCCATCAAGGGGCCGCCGCGCAGGCGACCCGGGGATTCACCGCGTCGCCTGCCTCGAACCCTGGACCAGTGTGCTAATCCTGCCCGATGGCGAAGTTGGGCCCTGCTGCGCTTTCTGGGATGAGAACGCGCCCAGCATTCAGAATCGCCCTTTCCGGGAAATATGGGAAGGTTACCTGGCGGGTATTAGAAAGGGTTTCCTGGAAGACCGCCTCCCCCCTTACTGCGCCCGTTGCCAGCAGTGGCTGCGCATGCGAAGCAACACGCTCTTGGCGGAGCTCGATCCGATGCCGGCCCCGCCGAAGTGGTCCGAGATGGGCGCTGTGAATTTCCTTTGCATGCTGCCGCATAAAACCCTGTCCAGCATCGGAAGATATGGCCTGCGCGGCGCCGTCAAGCGTGGCCGTGAGTGGCTCGCTCTGATGCGGAAATGACCAAGCGAGTTGTGGTCAGACTTTCTTTCTCCGGCAAAGGTAGATGATCTGGCTATCCAGCGGAATCTGGTGTCGGACAGCCTCCGCCGGGGACATCACATCGAGCGGAAATATCTCTTCGACATCGAAGCCGACGAGGCGTTCCTTGAAGTCGAGAGGGGAATAGCCGCGCACGTGATCAAACTGGTCCGGATCGGGTGCGGGGAACTCAACTGTCCCAGGCCATTCCATCATGAAGGGGACCATAATGACCGCCTCTCCATCACTCTTGAGAATACGCCGCAGTTCGGCCAGCCCCATGCCATCGTCAGGCACATGTTCGAGAACATGCAGGCAGAAGATACCGTCGAAGCACGCATCGGGAAACGGCATATGCTGAATATCGGCCTGAACGCCTGGAATACCCCGGCCCAAAACCATATGCGGGGTGTAATCGGTGGCGATGCAGCGTAGATTCGGCAGTGCTTCGAGGAAACTTGTGATGTGGTATTCAGGGGAGAAATGCAGCACAACGCCGCTGTCTCGCTTGATGAACGCCGGCGGCCGTCGATCGAGGAACAGGCGCATCAGGCGCCAGCGTTCGTGCGCGTGGCAGTGCGGGCACTCCACCCAGGGAACGACAAATGCGCCGCAGTCGACCCAGTAAAAGCCGTAGCCCTGCCAGCCGCAGCACGGGCAGCTAACGCGCGGGTTGCGGACGCACCGGTTCATGACACGAACACCCACGTTGATTGCGCAGGTTTTCACATGGACCCATCCATGATGCCAGCCGCGCGCACGGACACGATGGAACACGTAACAGACCTCTTCCAGAAGCACGCGTGCGTCGAATGCCAGACGTTGCCCCATCCCCTTGCTGCCTCCCTTTTGTATTCGCCGAGTGGGCGAGCTTGTATGAACAATTACCCGCATCCGTCAACCATCACGACCTCGAACCAATCACATTTACTCTGACACACCCTTGGGAACCGTTTCAACCACGGTGCTGGCACAGCCTTCACCGAGACTTTCCGCGACACGCCGGGCTTCTTCACAACTTGCGCATACGCCGAACATCGTGGGCCCGCTGCCGCTCATGGCGGCGGCGAGGCATCCGGCGTCGAGCAACTGCGCCTTGATCTCCGCCAATAGGGGGTGCATGGTGAACACGGGACGCTCCATGCGGTTGAACACCGCCCCGGCGAAGTCGCCTGCGGCAAGCGCATCGATGGCACGGCGGAAGGATTCGGTTTTTCCATCAATGGGCGGCTCGGTGTTTTTTTCGAGCAGGGGATGGTTGTAGACCTGGGCGGTGCTGACGGCCAGGGGCGGGTGGACTAGCACATACCACCCTGTGCCGGATGCATCTACCGGACTGAGGCATTCGCCGCGTGCGGTGCCCGCCATGCGGCCGCCGGTGAGACAGTAGGGCACATCGGAGCCGAGTTCGAGTGCAAGATCCTGCAGGCACTCCGTGGTCAACCCCAAATCCCAGAGCCTGTTGAGCCCGGCAAGGGCGGCGGCGGCATTGCCTGAACCGCCGGCAAGACCGGCGGCGACGGGAATGTTCTTTTCGAGATGCATCGCGGCGCCGCGCACACAGCCGGTGTGCCTGCAAAGCAGGGCCGCGGCGCGGCACACGAGATTGGTGTCGCCCGTTTCCAGATCGGGCCGGGAACAGGTCAGCGCCACGCGGCCCGAAGGGTCGTCCTTGAAGGACAGCCTGTCATGCAGGCTGACGGTCTGAAAGATGGTTTCTATGTCGTGGTAGCCGTCACTGCGACGGCGAAGCACGTCCAGATACAGGTTTATTTTTGCATAGGATTTGAGCAGCATGACGCAATGATACGACAGCACCGGGCGCGGGATGCAATATTGAAGGGTGAAGGCTGAAGGCCGAAGGAAGGATGTTTCTGTGATAGAATGAAATGCCGTGGGCGGTGGTAATTGGCGCGCCTGCGGGTGAGTCCTTTTTAAGGAGTGATTGGTTATGCCCTCTTCCAGTTATGACGCAACCATTATCATGCCGCCGATGTGGCACATCCGCGAACCCTGGACCGCCCCAGCGTATATCTGCGAGGCGCTGCGCGCTAAGGGCTACCGGGTACAATTCCTTGACTACAACGTCCGGCTGCACCGCATATGCGAGAAGCTGGGCTACAGTTTTCTTTGGGAAGACGGGGGGTTCTTCAGGACCTGGTGCGGCAGCGATTTGAACTACTTTGCGCAATTGTTTGATCTTGACGAGATCGCAGGGAGTGTCATCGGCATCAGTTGCACGCAGACGAGCTGGTCTTTCGGCCGCGAACTGGGCCGGCTGATCCGGGCGCGTTTTCCGCAGCGCAACATCATCTTCGGCGGGCATTCGGTGTATTTTCCCGAGGAGGCCTCCCGCATCCCGACCGATGCGGCGGATGCGATCTGCAAGGGCGAGGGCGAGCACACGATCTGCGAGATCATGGAACGGGGCTTTGGCGCGATTGGCGACATTGCCGGGGTCTACGTGCCCTCGGCGAAGGGTTGGCAACTGACACGGGAGCGGCCCCCGGAAAAACAGCTTGACACGCTTGCCTGGCCGCGCTTCGAAGGCATCAACCTGAACGACTACGGCAAGCATTTCCTGCCGCTAATGGGCGCGCGGGGCTGCATCGGCCGCTGCGAGTTCTGTCCGGATCGTTACCGGACGCCCGGTTTCCGCACACGGTCCGCCATGAACCAGGTGGACGAACTGGAGTATTTGAGCGGCGCGTTTGACGTGGAGCATTTTCCGTACAACGACCCGCTCATGAACGGCCATGTGGGCGTCCTGACAGAAAAGGCCCACGAGATTCTGCGGCGCGGGCTCAAGGTGCAGTACGGCGGAAACATGATGGTGCGGGGGGAGATGCCGGACGAACTGTTCCCGGTGCTGCGCCAATCGGGCATGTCGGTGGCACTGGTGGGCATTGAAAGCGGCAGCGCGGACGTGCTCACATCCATGCGCAAGCGGCACACGCCGGACATGGCGGCGGCGTTCCTGAAGAAGCTCCACGACACGGGCATCAAGACCGAGATCAATTTCATCCTCGGTTACCCGTCGGAAACGGAGGCCCATTTCGAGGAAACCTGCCGTTTCGTCCGGAACAACCGCGCCAGCATCGATGCGGTGATCAGCATCATGCCCTGCCTGATTCAGCCGTCGGACCTGTATGATCACCGCGCGGAATACGGGATAGAGATGGAGAGTCCCACGAGCTACTTCACCTGGTGGAACAGGGATCGCAGCAACACCTATGAAATCCGCCTGGACCGGGTGGAGCGTTTTCGCAGGATGTGCGAGGACCTGGGTCTCCTGGAAGACCATGTCATGAGCGACATACAGCCGGGCGCGGAGCACATCCCGCCGCAGGCGTCAAAATTCCTGCACGAATTCAGGACGGTATGTGTGGACGCGCCACACCTCTGCGAGGAGGAACGCGAGCGCAACCGCAAGGCCGCGGAACGGCTTGACCGGCACATCCAGGCCACCACGCCGCGGGTCACCCCGGTCTACCTTCTGGGCAAGGCCATCAAGAGCGCCCGCCGGCACGGACTTCTCGGGTCAATCCAGCGCGGACGAGAGTGGATGAAGCTGCACCGGGGATAGAGCCAGGACGGCGCCGGCGTGCCGCAGAACACTCGGGCCGACCTATGCCAGCTCGGTGCATTGTGCCCCTTGGAAGCGTCGCGCCGCCCTGCCGTCCAGTTTACTTCTCTTCTGTTTCGTTTTCCGCGTTGAAGGCGTCGAAGGTGGTCAGGAAGGAATCCGCACCGGAATCCAGTGCTTCCATCATGGCATCGAACACGTTCGGGAGGCTGCCGGGTGTTTCGAGCATGACTTCCACGGACACGGTGACGATGTTGTCCTCGGTCATGAACACCTTGGCGCAGGCGATTTCCGCGTTGACCACGTTTGCCGCGCACAGGGCCAAGGCGACGCCCTCTTCAACGACTTCCATGATTTCGCAGCTAATGGCTGTGAATTCGGGACCCTCACCCTCGCTCTCGGCGCTCAGGGTGTAGGTGTTGCCGTTAAGGTCGAAATCGACAAAACCATCCTCGTCGACCTGAACCTCGGTTCCGCGCGTCTTGAGAAAGGCAGCATAAATCTGGGGCGTTGTGTCGTCGGACATTTTGAATTCTCCTTTATTGGCCGCGCCGGGCTTCATGGCCGCACGGTCATTGAAAATCATACAGCATGACAAGAGCGCCGGGACACAAACCCTCGTGTCCCGGCGCCCAATTTCTCAAACACGGGGCGGTTGAGCGGAGCGCCCCGTGTGATTATGCTTTGCTATCAGGCGTTGCGCTGCTTGGCCTTGACGCGGGCGGACTTGCCGACGCGGTCGCGCAGGTAGTACAGCTTGGCGCGGCGCACCTGGCCCTCGCGGGTGACTTCCACCTTTTCCACGCGCGGCGAATGCAGCGGGAACACACGTTCGACGCCCTCGCCGAAGGCGACGCGGCGGACGGTGAAGGTGGCGCTGGGGGCTTCGGCGTTCTTGCGCGCGATAACCACGCCCTCGAACACCTGGATGCGCTCCTTTTCGCCCTCAACGATGCGGAAATGCACGCGCACCGTGTCGCCCACATTGAACTTGGGCAGCTTTTCCGCCGCTTTTGCGGTCTTCAGCGTGTATTCTTCAACGACGTTCACGGTTCATTCTCCCTCTCCGGCACCGGGGCTTCATTCCCGGCTTCGGCGAGCAGTTCCAAGTCTTGTTCCGTAAGATTCTTCAACAAATCAGGCCGCCGCGCGCGCGTCACGCGCAGGGCTTCTTTTCTTCGCCAGCGGCCAATGGCCGCGTGATCACCCGCCAGCAACGGCGCAGGCACCTTCATTTCGCGAAACTCGGTCGGCCGCGTGTACTGCGGCGGACCGAGCAGCCCGTGGAAGAACGAGTCGGTGTCCACCGACTCCCACTTGCCCACAACGCCCGGTATCATCCGGCCAATCGCCTCCACCATCACCAGCGCGGGCAGTTCGCCGCCGTTGAGCACATAGTCACCGATGGAAATCTCCTCGGTCACCAGCGCATCGGACACGCGCTCGTCCACGCCTTCATAGCGTGCGCAAACAATCACCAAATCCTGCGCCGCAGCCAGTTCCTTGACCTTTTCCTGGTCAAGCCGGCGTCCGCGCGGCGACATCAGCACCACACGTTCGCACGAGTTCCGTCCGCGCAGGCTTTCCACCGCCGCGAACAGCGGCCCGCACTGCATCACCATTCCGGCGCCGCCGCCGTAGGGCGCATCGTCGACGCTGCGGTGTTTGTCCGCGGAAAAGTCCCGCGGATTGGTCACCGCCACCTCGATCAGGCCCTCGTCAACGGCTCTGCCGAGCAGGCTTGCCTTGAGCACGCCCTCGACAATTTCCGGAAACAGGCTGACGATGTCTATGCGCATCCGCGTCGTTTCCCTGCGGCCGCCGCAACCGGCGTCACTCCGCGATGTCGAGCAGCACCGATTCGCCGGCCTTGCCGGCGGCTGTGCTCACGAGCGTGCGCAGGGCCTTGGCCGTGCGTCCACTGCGCCCTATAACGCGGCCCATGTCTTCCGCATTCACCTTCAACTGGATACGGGAGCCCTCGCCGTCTTCCGTGGTCTCAATGACCACGTCGCCGGGATGCTGCACCAAACGGTGGACAATAAAATCCACCAGATCCGCCACCGGCGTCATTCGGCTTTCTCTTCGACCGCCTCGGCGACTTCGGCTGCGGGCGCTTCCGCCACGGCCACCTCGTCTGCTTCGGCAGCAGGAGCTTCCACTGCTTCCGCGGCTTCGGCCTCGGGAGCCGCTTCGGCAACCGCCGGGGGCGCTTCAACGACGGGCGGGGGGGCGTTGTAACCGGCATCCACGACCGCCTCGTCCTTGACCAGGGCAACCGCTTCCTCGGGGTTCGTGCCGTCGTGGAAATGCTTCATGACGCCGAGCTTGCTGAACACGGCGCGAACCGTGTCCGACGGGGTGGCGCCTTTGCGCAGCCACTCGAGCGCCTTGACCGCGTTCACCTCACTGACCGGCAGGGGCCGGGCGGTGGGATGGTACACGCCCAGGGTGTCAATCTCGCGCCCGCGCGTGCGGGTCCGGCCGTCCTGAACGACGATCCGGTAATAGGGCTTTTTCTTGCGCCCGCCGCGCATCAACCGAATTACTGTTGCCATGATAGTCCTCTCTGCCGATCAAAACCCCGGCATGGGTGGAGAAAATCCCCGGGGCGGTTTGCCCTTCGGACCCCTCATCATCTGTTTCATCATCTTCTTCATCTTCTCGAATTCCTTCAGCAGCGCATTCACCTCCTGCACGGAGGTGCCGCTGCCGTCGGCAATTCGACGGCGCCTGCTCCCGTTGATAATGACCGGGTTGCGCCGTTCCTTGGGCGTCATCGAAAGAATGATCGCCTCGGTGTACTTCAACTCGTCCTCAGCCCCTTCAAGGCCCTGCGGCATCATCTTGTTCAGGCCGGGAATCTTTGCAATCAGGTCGCCGAACGACCCGAGTTTCTTCACCTGCTGCATCTGGGCGAGAAAGTCTTCCAAATTCCAGTCGCCCTTGCGGGCCTTTTTCTGAAAGTCGATCGCCTGGTCGCGGTCGACCACCTGCTGCGCCTTCTCCACCAGAGAAACGATGTCGCCCATGCCGAGAATCTGGTCGGCCATGCGCCCCGGATGGAACGCCTCCAGCGCCTCAAGCTTCTCGCCGGTGCCGATGAACTTAATCGGACAGCCCGTGACGTCGATAAGACTGATCGCCGCACCGCCGCGCGCGTCGCCGTCCATCTGCGTGAGCACCACGCCGGTCAGGGGCACCGTGTCGTGGAACTGCTTGGCCGAGCGCACGGCATCCTGGCCGGTCATCGCGCTGGCCACAAACAGAATCTCGTGCGGCTTTATCTGCGCCGAAATCTGCCGCACCTCCGCCATCATCTCCGCATCCACGTGCAGACGGCCGGCCGTGTCGAGGATCAGCGTGTCACAGCCGCGCATCGACGCCTCGCCGCGCGCCATCAGGCAGATGTCCACCGGATTGGCGTTCACGCCCAGGCTGAACGATTCCACGCCCGCCTGCTGCGCCACTATCTCCAACTGTTGGATGGCGGCGGGACGGTACACGTCCGCGCCGACCAGCATCGGCTTTTTGCCGCGCTTTTTCAGCATCAACGCCAGTTTCCCGGCAGTGGTCGTCTTGCCCTGGCCCTGCAGGCCCACCATCATGATGATGGTCGGCGGCGCCGACGCCTCTGCCAGAGGCGCATTACGCTCGCCCATCACCTTAATCAACTCGTCGTGGACAATCTTGACGATCATCTGGCCGGGGTGAATGCTTTCAATCACCTTCTGGCCGACCGCCGCGTCCTGCACGTCGGTGATAAACTTCTTGACTACTTTATAATGGACGTCCGCTTCCAGCAGCGCCTGGCGAATCTGCTGCATGGCGTCCTTCATATTCGCTTCGGTCAGGCGACCCTGACCGCGAATATTCTTAAACGCCGATTCCAGTTTTTTCGTCAGGTTTTCAAACATAACCTGCTGTACAGCCTTGTCTTAGAGTCACCCGGAGCACTTTCCCGGAAAGGGCCTTCCCGCACAGCGGAGATTGTCTGGAAAGACAGATCACCCCCGCACAGGGACCATAAGCATACCAAACAGACGCTCCCCGATGCAACCTCAAGCCGGTGGGGAGTTTAGGCGGGGTGGCCAAAGACCGGCACAAGAAATCTGTCTATTGGGAAGGAACAGACAGCATCCGCCTGTGGCAAAAATCAATCCTCTTCCTTCTCAAGAACGACCAGAAAATCGTTGTAACTCTTGCCATGGTTGGCTGTAACAGACACCACCTTATAGCCTTCTTTCAGCAGGGTGTCCAACTTTTCCTTGCCAGAACCATTGGATTCAATGATTAACGATATCTGCTTCATGCTCCGCCTCCTGAACGTTGAACCGGGAACACCATCGCATGCACGGTCTCCGCGAAAAAACACAGTGAATGAACTGTACAGCACTTTGCCGGGGCCAATCAAAAACGGGCTTGACAGCAGGTGCATCCTGTGGTCTAATATAGCTGAAAAGAGATTCAGCTTAATTGTTTCAGTATACCGGAGAAAGACCATGACACGAGGACTGACGTTGAGGCAGCGCGATATTCTGGAGTTCATCGTGCGCTGTGTCCGTGACAACGGCTTCCCACCGACCATTGCGGAGATCGGCAACCGTTTCGGCATTTCCTCGACCAACGGCGTCAATGACCACCTTGTGGCGCTGGAGCGCAAGGGCTTTATTGAACGCTCCTCCAAGGCGCGCTCTATCCGGGTGACCGACCTGGCCGCCATTGACCTTTTCGAGGATGAGGCGGGCATGTTGCCCCTGCTGGGGCGCGTGGCGGCCGGCCAGCCGTTGATGGCCATTGAGAACGTGGAGGGACGCGTGGCCGTGGACGCGCAGTTGGCGCGGCGCAATGCCTTCTGTCTGCGCGTGGCCGGCGACAGCATGATTGAAGACGGCATTCTCGACGGCGACATTGTGGTCGTGGACCAGGAAAAAACGCCACGCCGCAACGATATCGTTGTGGCCCTCGTGGAGGGCGAGGCCACGGTCAAGCACTACCACCCCGACGGCAACATTGTCGAACTGCGCCCGGCCAACGCCACCATGCGACCCATGCGCTTCCCCACCGACGACGTGGCCGTCCAGGGCGTCGTGGTGGCACTGCAACGGAAGTTGTAACTGCGCTGCGTGCCGTGAAGTCTTGCGCGGAAAAACGGAAGGCACCACTGGTGCCCGCATTGTAATTCCGGGCAGGGCGACCTTCCAACGGCAATGCAGGAACACGACTCCCGCTATACAAGCACCGATAAAAGGGGGTATAGTAAATTCCCATACGGCCTGGGTTCACTGCTTTTGTGCGAACTTGGACTTCGAATTAAGTCAGGCCGACGCCCCCCAAACAGGAGGAAATGCACCATGCCGCAAAAATGTCTTGTAAACATGGGGATTGGAATGCTCATGGTGGGATTGCTGCTGTCGTTCGCCGCCACGGCGGCAACGATGGAGAAAGACACTCTTTCCACGGCGGCCATGCAGTACGGTTACGGGGCGCTCACCTCGAATGTCGCCTACGCTGCCGATTCATCGACCTTCCTTGCCGGTTCGCGGGATGGCAAGGCGCGCATCTTCACCGTCAGCACGGGAGCGGTCGTTCGCACCCTTGCCGGGCACTCGGATGCGGTGCTGGCCGTGGCATACTCCGCCGACGGCACCCAAATCATCACCGGTTCCGCCGACAAAACCGCCAAGTTGTGGAACGCGGACACGGGCGGTCTCCTTTTCACCTGCACCGGGCACACAGATGCCGTCACCTCTGTGGTGTTTTCGCAAGATGGCACCCAGGTGCTCACGGGATCAAAAGACAACACGGCAAAACTGTGGAACACGGTAAGCGGCTTAATTGTCCGCACCTTCAGCGGGCACAGCGCCGCAGTCAACGCCGTGGCGCTCTCCACCGACGGCATCCTGGCGCTCACCGGTTCGGCGGACGGCACGGCCAAACTGTGGCCCCTGGCCACGGCCGTGGAAATCCGCAGTTTCACCGGGCACACGGAATCGGTTAATTCCGTGGCCTTCAGCGCCGATGGAAGCAAGGCGCTCAGCGCTTCGTCGGACAACACGGCAAAGCTGTGGGATACGGCGACAGCTACGGAGCTTCGCTCCTTCTCCGGCCACACCGGGTCCGTCAACACCGCGGCATTTTCGTCCGATGAGGGGACTGTGCTTACCGGCTCCGGCGACCACACGGCGAGACTCTGGAATGCCTCGACAGGCGTTCAGACGCTCACCTTCACAGGACATGCGGGTTCTGTGACCTCGGCAGTGTTTTCTTCTGACGGCACCAAGGTGCTTACGGGTTCCCTGGACAACACCATAAGACTGTGGGAGGCCGCCAGCGCCGCGACAGTTCAGTCGTTCAACGGTTTCACAGACCCTTGTTTCTCCGTGGCGTTTTCACCGGACGGAAGCCGGTTGCTCACCAGCGGCGGACAGGGTTGTGCCCCCGGTCAGCTTGGATGCGTTCTGTCAGGCCCCCCAAGGGGCGCCGCATTGCTTTGGAACACCGTGACCGGCAAGGAAACGCGCGCCTTTGCAGGACAGGCGGAGCCCGTGGTGTCGGTGGCGTTTTCTCCCGATGGAACGAAAGTGCTCGGTTCCTGGTGGGATGGTTCGGCAAGCCTGTGGGACGCCGTCACCGCCTCGGAAATCCTGCATTTCGCCGGGGAAACGGGCCTGATGAATCCCCTGGCGTTTTCGCCGAACGGAACCGCCGTGGTTACGGAATCTACACCGGGTACGGCGACCCTATGGAACGCCACCACCGGCGCCATTGTCCAGACCTTTACTGGACACACCCTCTACCTCTCGTCCGTGGCGTTCTCGCCCGATGGAACACAGTTGCTCACCGGATCGTGGGACAAAACAGCCAAGCTTTGGAACGCCGCCACCGGCGCGGAAATCCGCTCTTTCGCCGGACACAGTTCCGCCGTGTCGTCCGTGGCATTCTCGCCCGATGGCAAGCAGGTGCTTACCGCTTCGGCTGACAAGACGGCCAAGTTGTGGGACGCCGGGACTGCCGGGGAAATCCGTAGCTTCGCCGGGCATGCCTCCGAAGTCAATTCCGTGGCGTGCTCGCCCGACGGAACGCAGGTGCTTACCGGGTCAGAGGACAAGACCGCAAAACTCTGGGATCTGGCCACAGGCGCGGAACTCCGCAGCTATGCGGGGCACCTGGCTGGAGTGCGCGCGCGCTTTTCGCCAGACGGCGCCCGGGTGATCACCGCATCCGCCGACGGCACGGCAAAGTTGTGGCCGGTCTCGGGACAGTCCGTTGATGTGTCCGTGCCCGATGTGGCGGGACAGACACAGTCCGCCGCGGTCGAGGCCATTGCCGCCGCAGGGTTGGCCAGCGGCCCGGTAACAACCCAATGCAGCGACACCGTGGCGGCGGGCCTTGTCATCGGCCAAAACCCCAATGCCGGACAGTCCGCACCGCTGGGAAGCGCGGTGACGCTTCAGATTTCTTCGGGCCCCTGCTCCGTAACGGTGCCGGACCTGACGGGACAGACGCAGACGGATGCGGAAGCGACGCTTGCCGGACTGCATCTTTCCACCGGTGCGGTGACGCAGCAATGTAGCAACACCGCTGCGTCCGGCCGGGTCGCACACCAAAGCCCGGCGGCGGGCAGCCTGGTGCCCCCCGGCGGCGGCGTGGGGTTGGTAATCTCCACAGGTCCCTGCAGCGTGACCGTGCCAAATGTGACGGGACAGACGCAGGCCGCGGCGGGCACGGTGCTTGGCAACGCAGGTCTGGCGACCGGTGCCGTGACCCTCCAGTGCAGCAACACCATTGCGGCGGGCCTGGTCATCAGCCAAAGCCCGCAGGCGGGCCAGCAGGCACCGTACGGCAGTGCCGTGGCACTGGTGGTGTCATCGGGCGTCTGCAACGTCAGCGCGCCCGACCTGGTGGGCAAAACCCAGGAAGCTGCAGCCACTGCGTTGACGACGGCCCATCTCACCGTGGGCGACGTGGCGCAACAGTGCAGCAACACCGTGGCGGCCGGGTTCGTGATCAGCCAGACCCCGGCAGCGGGAGAAGCGGCGCCCTATGGCAGCGGCGTGGCCCTGCTGCTATCCTCGGGACCCTGCAACGTGACCGTGCCAAGTGTGACAGGGCAAACGCAGACGGCGGCAAGCGCCGCGCTCAGTGCGGCAGGCCTCCTCACCGGCCTGGTGAACCAGCAGTGCAGCGCCACCGTGGCATCGGGACAGATCATCAGCCAGACGCCCGCGGCGGGACAGGCGGCGCCTTACGGCAGCGCCGTGGCGCTTGTGGTGTCAACCGGCGCATGCACCGTGACAACGCCGAACGTCGTGGGCCAGTCGCAGTTTTCGGCGACCGCCGCAATCGCCGCGGCAGGCCTGGTCACCGGCACGCTGACCGAACAATGCAACGCCACTGTGGCGGCAGGTCTCATCCTCAGCCAAACACCGGCGGCGGGCGGACAGGCCCCCATCGGAAGCGCCGTGGCGTTGACGGTATCAACGGGACCGTGCAAAACGACCGTGCCCAACGTGGTTGGCCAGACGCAGACTGCGGCGGACGCCGCGCTCACCGGTGCCCATCTGACCCCCGGCGCCATAACCCGGCTGTGCAGTGACACCGTGCAGGCGGGCAGTGTAATCGCACAGAGCCCCGCAGGGAACTCGGAGGCAATCGTTGGCAGCGCCGTTGCGCTGACACTATCGGCGGGACCATGCAGTGTGACCGTGCCAAATGTGGCGGGACAGACCCAGTCCGCGGCAACGGCGGCAATAGCCGGCGTCCACCTGGGGGTTGCTTCGGTCGGCCACCAGTGCAGCGACAGCCTGGCAGAGAACCTCGTTGTCAGCCAAACCCCGGCGGCGGGCACAACGGTGGCCAACGGCGACACCGTAGTCCTGATGGTGTCCTCCGGACCCTGCAACCCGGCGGTGCCCAATGTGGTGGGCCAGCAGCAGGTTGCCGCGATGATGGCCCTGACCGCCGCGAATCTGGCCACCAGTTCCGTCACCGAGCAGTGCAACAATACGGTGGCGGCAGGGCTGGTGTTCCTCCAGGATCCGGCGGCGGGAACCGTCCTGCCTGCCGGCAGCACGGTCGCCCTGTTTGTCTCCACCGGCCCCTGCGAAGGCACCCCGCCGACCGAGGCGGAGCTCCGCGCGGCACTCGCCGCGGCCTTCTCCTCGGCCGACAGCAACGGAGACGGCACAGTCAGCTATGTGGAGGCGCTGGACCACCTGCCCGGGCTTACAGAGGCGGTTTTCAACGCGGTCGATTCGGACGGGAACGGCCAGATCAGCCTTGCCGAAGCGCAGGCGGGGTCGGGCAGTGGATGTGCGGGATGCTCCGGCGGCAAGTCGCTCTTCACCCCCGGAAACCTGAAGAAGTCTTTCAGCGACCTTTTCCTGGGAGCACTGAGCCTGACGATGCTCCTGGCTGCCTCAAAGGTAAAACGCCAATAACCGGATGCTGCATTGTGCTTTGCGGCCCGCACCCTGCGGTCACGGTTACAGTGACTCCAGCAGCGGCGGCGTGTCCCCCTCGGCATCCGGGGCGGCGGCCTCCGCGACTGGTTCGGGCGCGGGAGCAATAAAGGTCCCGGGGGGGCGGGTGCCGCTGATGTAGGCTTCCTTGTAGCTGCCCCCTTCGACTCCCGTGAACCGGTCGATGTTGAAGAACTCGACCCCGTAAGGCACGTCGAAATCACGGACGGGCAGCCCTTCCTCCGCCTCGGTCATGAATTCGGTCCATACCGGACAGGAAAGGCGGCCGCCGGTGTAGTCGCGCCCCTTGCCCAGCGAACGCCCGTCGCGGTAGCCAATCCACACCACCGTGGTATAGTCGGCGGTGTACCCGCAAAACCAGGCGTCGCGGCTGTTGTTGGTGGTGCCGGTCTTGCCGGCCACGGGGCGCTTAAGCGACGACGCGCGCCATCCCGTTGGATAGAAACCGTTTCCGGGCGTGCACACCCCCTCCATCATGTGCAGTGTCACATAGGCCACGCGGGGGTCCATGGCCTGCTCCACGCGCGTTTCGTTGTGGTAGTCAAAACGCTGCACACCGTCGCGGTCCCGAATGTCGGTGACCATGACGGACTCGTAACGCATTCCGCCGTTGGGAAAACAGGAATAGGCCACACAATGGTCCAGCGGCTTGACCTCGGGCGAGCCCAGTGCGATGGTCAGGCCCTCCACGTCGGTCGGTATGCCGCAGCGCCGCAGATAGGAGCGCACCACCGGCGCGCCCACCATGTCGGCCAGCTTCACCGACACCACGTTGAGCGACATCTCCAGGGCATGGCGTATGGGAATGGGTCCGTGATAACTGTTGTCGAAATTGTGGGGCGACCACACCTTGCCGTTCGGTGCGACGCGGGTAAAGGGCTCATCGACAATAACAGTCGACGGGGTGATGCCGCTGCCGATGGCCGAGGCCCACACAAAGGGCTTGATGCTGGAGCCCGGCTGGCGCCTGGCCTGGGTGACGGTGTTGTACTTTTCGTGCTCGTAATCGCGCCCGCCCACCATGGCCCGCACGAATCCGCGGTATTGGGGACGGTTGTCGATGCAGACCAGCGCGCCGGCAGCGGGGGTGAACTCGTCCGGCTTGCCCTGCCGTTCAAACATCTTGCGCTGCTTGTTGTCGAATTCATCAAGCCCCTTGCGCAGGGCACGCTCGGCGGCATCCTGCAGCCGCATGTCGACGGTGGTGTAAATCTCCAGCCCGTCCTGGAAGATCTTCTCGTTCTCGTATTTGTCCTGGACGAACTTGCGCACCTCTTCGACGAAATAGGGCGCCTTGAAACGCTTGGAGGGGGTGATGGCGGCGGCGCGGTTTTCCGCGATCTGCTCGGGCTTGACCACCTGCGCGGCCAAGTCCTCCGCCACAGCGGCGTCATGCTCCGCCTGGGTGATAAAACCCTCATCGAGCATCTGTTTGAGCACGACACCGCGCCGGTTGCGCGCGTTTTCGAGGTTGCGGATGGGGTTGTTGGTGTTGGGCCAGCGCGTCAGCCCGGCCAGCGTCGCGGCCTCGCCCAGCGTAAGGTCCTGGCAACTCCTGCCGAAGTATTGCTGCGAGGCGGCCTCAACACCCCAGGCGCTGATCCCGAGGAAAATCTGGTTGAGGTAGAGTTCGAGAATTTCGTCCTTGGTGAACTTGCGCTCGATCTGGAGGGCCACCAGCGCCTCGCGCCACTTGCGTTTGTACGAGTGCTCCGTGCCCACCTTGAGTTCATTGATGTTGCGCACAACCTGCATGGTGATCGTGCTGGCCCCGCGCACCCGGCCTGTTTGAGCCGCGTCCAGGGCCACGCTCAGATACGCCTCGGGGCGGACACCCTTGTGCTGGTAAAAGGTGGCGTCCTCAGTGGCGATAAAGGCTTTCTGCACCTTCAGCGGAATGTCGCAGAGGCGCAGCAACTGCCGCTCCTCCACTGTGAATTCGGCGAGCAGTTGGCCATCACTGCTGAAGACTTTGCTGCCCACCTTGGGCCGGAAATCGGCGAATGCCTGGGACACATCGGCGGTTTCGTCGTACACCATCCAGAGAAACAGCCCCAGCCCGGCACCCCAGCATGCGCCGAGGATGAGCATGATCAAGATGAACAACCCGGCGCAGCCACGGCGGCGCACGGGTTCCTTTTCGTTGTTTTCTGGTTCCTGCATGGTGTTCCTGAGAGTATCACGCGCCCCCAATGGGGCGCAATCGGCCTGCGTTACGGAAGTATTATTCCCCGGCGCGGACCAAAGTTTCCGGAAGGAATTTGCCCAGGAACCGGAAGAAGACGGGAGATAGGGTCGCGGCGACCAGTCCACCGGACCCGTCGGCCACCCAGTCCAGGAATTCGGTGCTCCGGGTGGGCACAAAATACTGGTGGAATTCGTCGCTCGCGCCGTAAAACGCGACGAAAAGGACCGGTATACAGAACAGGGCGCGCCGCGACCAAAGGCGTCCTGACTGCCACAACCCAAAATAGACCAGCCCGCCCAGCCCGCCGTATAGGCAGAAATGGGCCACCTTGTCCACTCCGTCGAACTGTATCGTTTCAGGCACCGTAACTGGCCCGGAGGACATCCAGAAGATAAAGGTGCAGTAGGCCGTGACCAGCAGCATATGGGGAAGTTTCACGAATTCAATCCATCCACAACTCAGAGTTGGGTCAAGGTTTCATACTCGATGCCGTCGAAAAAGAACATGCGCCCCCCGGCGGCCACACCGGTGACGTAGGCATGGCCCGGAGCAATAAAATTGCGTCGCAGGGCGGTTTCGCTTCCCGTGACGAGACCGGACGGGGTGGTGGCCAGCACGAGGGAGCTGTCGCCGCCGCCCGAAAAGAGGTCTGACAGTAACAACAACGCGTAGATGCCCTCATATTCGCCCTGGTCAATGGTGGCCGAGGCCGCCTGCAACGCCGTTTCAGAACCTGTGAGCCACAGCACGGTGAGCGCCGGGAAGAAGTCCTCCGGACCGACATAGCCGCCCGGTGCCAAAAAGGCCGCCAATATGGAATTGGCGCGGCCTTCGGCCGTAAGGAGCAGAATGTCGCGCCGCTTGGCCAATTCGGGCCGACGTGCCAGTTCCCGCTGCTGGACAATATCGCCCAGTGTGCGGGCCACCATGGCGGTGAACTCCGGTATGGACGGCAGCATAACGCCGGGGGGCAGCGCCACGGGCGGCCGTTGCAGCTCGGGCGACACCGGTGCGACGGGCAGCACCAAACCGGGCGAGCGCAGCGCGAAAGGCAGCGGCACCATGGTGACCACCGACACCCCCGTGAGTGCGGTGGGCATGGAGGAAAGCAGACTACCCAGACTCACGGCCTGCTGCGACGCCAGCGCGCCGCCGTCAAACACCCAGGTCCCGCTGGATTGATAGATGCGCAGTGTCACATCGGGCAGGCGCATCCAACGGCCAATATTCTCGGGACCCGCGTAATAGCCCAGCGTTATGGCCATCTGCATGGCGGGAGGCGGAAAGGCCGATGCGGGGATGGGTGTGCTGTCCAATTTCTTAAACGGATCAGCGAGAGGCTGTTTTTCTGTTCCCGGCGACGGAACGGGGGGCGCTATTGCCGCAGGCGGTATTGCCACGGCCCCCGAAGACGGTTCAGCCGGTTTGGGCGGCGACACCGGAGGCGTGCCGACTATGGACGGCGGGGCCAAGCTGGGCGGAGGCGGCGTCTTATCCGGCGTTGCCGATACCGGAACGGGGGGCAACCCTGCGGCCGAGGAGGGCGAAGGCGTGGCCCCAGCGCCTGCGGCGGGCACTGCGGTAACGGTGGCCGGGGCGGAAGCCGGGGCCTCCGATGATGGAGTCGGCGGGCCAGCAAGCGGAGCGCCCAACCCGGTTCCGGGCACCGCCTCGGCACCTGCCACGCCTGCCTTTGCGGCGGAAGTCGTGTCGCCAAGAAGCGCCGAATCAAGGGGACCACCCCGCAGCACGGCATCGAGTCCCATGCCAACGGTGGCCACCAGCGGCGGGGCAAAGCCCGTGCACTGCTCCAGCCACTGAAGCACCGCGTCCAATTCCTGCAGGTTGGGCGGCGTTCCACGCATCACCGATTGGAGCGCCGTGGCGGCAAAGGCCCCGGCGGCCCGCGCGGCCGCCTCCTGGCCGGTTCCTTCCAGGCCAATCATGTCACGCCACACCCCGCCCACGGCGAAGGAAAAATGGTTCTTGTCCAGATACTCGCGAAACGCGGGGGCCCATTCCTCGGCGTACACATCCGCACGGGACACCTTTTCATAGAGCGCGGCCGTCGTTTCCGACGAGGGTGATGCGGCAACGGCCTCCAAGGCCGCAATGGCCTGACCTTTCTGCTCCTCGGTCAACGCCGTGGCCGTGGCGATGCCCTGGGCCAGTAACAACAACAGGGGCACCGCCGCCCGAACGATATATAAACGTGCTTCCATCGTGTCTGCTTACCCTTCCGCCAAAGGCGAATTCTAAAGAGATTATACTTGGAAAGAACGCTCCATTAACACGAATGCGCCGATTGGACGGAATGCCGGAGGGGCTTTCAGCCGTGCCTGCCCCTGAGTCCTGTGGTGGACGTTCTTCAAGCAAATCGAGAATTATTGATTCAGCAGGCGAAGGTTTGCCTGCGCGGCGGCATTGGCCGGGTCCAGGACGAGGGCGCGCTGAAAGGCCGTGCGGGCTTCTTCAGCCCGGCCCAAGTTCATGAGCGCCACGCCCAGATTCACCTGCGCATTCGGGTTTTGGGCGTCCATACGCGCCCCTGCTTCCAAATGAAGAAGGGCGGCGGCGGGTTGCTTGAGTTGGAGCAGGGCGTAGCCCACGTTTGTGCGTATGTCACCCCGGCCGGGGGCCAGTCGCGCCGCCTCTTCCAGAAACGGCAACGCCCTGCCCGGGTCGCCGGCAACCAGCATGCTGCCCAGATTGTAATTCCAGTCGGGACAGTCGGGCCGGATACGGATGGCCTCCAAATAGAGCTTGGTGGCTCCTTCCAGATCACCCTGGTCGAAGCGCCAATCGCCCACCCGGGCAAGCCCGAGGTCGTCATTCGGATAGAGCTGGACCACGCGGCCAAACGCGGTATGGGTGTCGCGCCAGAAACCGGTCTGCCACCAGGAGACAGCGGCAAGGCAAGCAATGAGGACAGCGGCCATTGCCCCCCCCATGTTCTTCGCGAGTCCCCGGCGACACAGCCTCTCCCCCACCTCACACAAGATTCCAGCGGCGGCCAGGGAGAGCCCCATGCCGGGCAGATACATGTAGCGGTCGGCCAGGGGAGTGTTGCCGTAGGGCATAAGACCGACCACCGGAATGAGCGTGACCAGAAACCAGAACCAGCCGATTGTGAGCCAGGGACGGTGGCGGCGCGTTGCCAATGCCGCCAGTGACAGGGCCAGCACCACGCCCCAAGACGCAAGGACCTGCCAGAGCACGAAGGCGAAGGCGGGATAGTGGGGCGACAGACCAACGGGCCAGAGGAAACCCGTCAAGTAGTGGAAGTAGAAGCAGCCCACGGCGGCCACACGTTGCAGGAGAGGCGCGGCACCCGTTTCCACCGCGCCGCCCACCTCGTGCTGGGCGCGCCAGGTCACCACCATCACAGTGATGGCCAACAACCCAAAGGGAATCTTTTCGGCCACGAGCCACAGGGCGCGCCGGAACGGAAAGCGTCCGGTCTCATCGTTGTGGAAGCGGTCCAGCGGCCACATATCGAGCAACAGCAGCACGGCGGGAATGGGCGCGGCGCTGGTCTTGCCTGCCAACGCCAGCAGCACGGCGGCAAACAGCAGGGCGTAGCGCGTCAGACTGGGGTATCGTCCATACCACGCATAAGTCAGCAGGGACAGCGCAAAGCCCGCACCGCAGACGAGGTCCTTACGGCTCGAAATCCAGGCCACCGCCTCCACGCGCAGGGGATGGGCGGCAAACAGCGCCGCCGCCAGCAGGCTCAACCCCCGCGCGCCGGTCAGCGCACGCAGTGCCGCATAAAACATCAGTACCGCCAGCGCGTGCCAGAACATGTTCGTGAGGTGGTGCCCCCCGGCCCAAGTGCCAAAAAGGCTCATGTCGGCCATGTGCGTGAGCGCAGTGAGCGGCATCCATATGCCGTGCAAACCGTGGGTTAATGCCCAGGAAAACCCCTCCCACGACAGCCCCAACTTCACCACGGGATGGTCGAAAATCATGGGACCGTCGTCATAGTCGATGGCGGGAAACCATACCGTGCGGGCATAGATCAGGACCACAGGCAGCAGCAGCGCCGCGACGCCCACAGTCTCGATGACCCACTGTTTTATATTCTTGGAGGACATGGTTTCGGTTCCCGTGCGCAAGCATACCGTTAGGAACGCGCGGCGGGCAATAGACGGCACTCCGCTACCGCAACGCCTGCAGATTGGCCTTCGCGGCGGCGTTCAGCGGGTCCAGTGCAAGCGCCTGTTCAAACACCGCACGGGCCTCCTCCCTTTTCTCCACCCGCAACAGTGCCACGCCGAGATTGACGCGGGCGTTCGCGTCGTTGGGTTGCAGGCGGACGCCCTCCTGCAAGGGTCTCAGCGCGTCCTGTGGCCGTTTCAGTTCCATCAGCGCACAGCCCAGATTGATCCACGCGGGCCCGTCGTTCGGGTTGAGCCGGGTGGCCTTTTCGAGCCACTGCGCGGCCTCTTCCCCATTGCGCCCCATGAGCGCGGATCCGAGGTTGTAGTAGTCATCGGCGGAATTGGGCGCGATGCGCAGGGCATCGCGGTAACACTTGATGGCGCCGTCCACATCGCCCTTTTGCAGCAGCCACTCGCCCGCCTTGGAAAAAGTGGGGGCATCGTTGGGATAGACCTGCATCTTGCGTTCGAACAGCGACCAGGTGTCTTTCCAGATGCCCACCTGCCCCCAGGACAACACCGCAAGGGCGAGCGCCAGCACCACGCAGAGCAAAGCGCGGGGCGCGCGGCCCCATGGAAGATCAACCAGCACCCACGCAACGGCCACGGACAGACCCATGGCCGGGAGGTAGCTGAACCGGTCGGCGCAGGGCGTCGCGCCAAACTTGACGAATCCGATGACCGGCACCATGGCGCCCACAAACCAGACCCAGCCAACGGTGACCCAGGGCATTCGCCTAGACAGCGCCAACGCGGCAACGCAAACCAGCACGAAGACCGCGACCTTTGCCGCCGTGACACCGACCGAATCGGTGGAAACGGCATCAATATAGGTGGGTGACAAGCCGACAGGCAGGAAGAACAACCGCAGGTAATGAACATAATGGACGGCGGCGGCAAGCACGCCCGCCAAGGGCGAATGCCCGTCGGCGGTGCTCAACCCGGCAATTATTTTCTCCCCCCGCCACGCGAGCGCGGTAACGGCAAGGGCGAAAACCGTCAGCGGGAGTTTCTCCGCAAACAGCAAGGCGGCACGCCGTGCCAACGATGGAAACCCTCCCCCCCGCGCTGCATAGCGCCCCAAAGGGAACAGGTCCAGCAACAGCAGCACGCCGGGCAGCACCACGGCACTGGTCTTGCCCATCATCGCCAGCGCACCGGCCAGCAGCACGGCCAAATACCGCGCCGTCCCCGGCCGATTCGCATAACGAGCATGGGCCCACAGCGCCAGCGCGAAAAAGAAGCCCGCCGTGAGGTCCTTGCGTCCCGCCACCCACGCCACCGACTCGACGCGCAGCGGATGCAACGCGAAAAGCGCCGCGGCCACAATAGCCGCATCGCGCCGCCCCACAAGCGCGCGGGCCGCGCCATAGAACGCCAGCACGGTCAGCACGTGCCACAGCAGGCTTGACAGGTGGTGTCCCCCGGCCCAGTCGCCGTAGAGGGAAACGTCGAGCATGTGCGACAGCGAGGTGACGGGCATCCACAGGCCAAAGTGCAGGTGCGTGAACACCCAGCGCGCGCCGTGCCACGACAGTCCCTGCATCACCTCGGGCTGCTGGGTGACGATAAACCCGTCATCGCCCTGGAGAAAGGGATAGTGGACCGTGCGCGCATAGAGCGCGCCAAGCGCCAGCATCACCGCGACCAGCGCGAAAGCGGCGGCGCTGCGCGTGATGTCGGGCCGGTCTGTGGAGGTGTCGGGTTTCATTGACGTAGAGAATAGCGAAGCATGGGTCAGAGGGGCAAGGGAAGGACCGTGCGGGCCTACTCCCACTTCACCGCAAGGCTTGCAGATTCTTCTTTGCGGCGGCATTCTGCGGGTCCAGCACCAGCGCCTTCTCGAGCGCGGCACGCGCCTCATCGCCACGTCCCAAACGCAGCAGCGCCGCGCCAAGATTGACCAGCGGCGTGGGATTGTTGGGCAACAGCCGGACGGCCTCGCCCAGCGGAGCCACGGCATCCTCGGGCCGCTTCAGCCGCAGGAGCGCCTCGCCAAGATTGTCCCAGGCGTTGCCGTTCTTCGGGTTGAGGCGGGTGGCTTTTTCAAACCACTGGGCCGCCTCCCCGGGATTGCTTCTGGCGAGGTCGGTGCCGAGGTTGTAGCAGTACTCGTCCATTTCAGGTGCCAGGCGCACCGCCTCGCGGTCATATTTCGTGGCCCGTTCCAAGTCCCCCTGTTCACTAAGCCACTGCGCCGCCCGGGCAAAGGTGGCCGCGTTGTTTGGGTACACCTTCAACTTACGCTCATACATCGACCAAGTGTCGCGCCATACGCCCACCTGTCCCCAAGCCAATCCGGACAGCACCAGCACCGCAACGGCGCAAAGAGAGAAGCGCACCACGGCACGCACAGGCAGCGCCGTGACACTCCACGCCACAAGCACCGCCAAGCCCATGCCCGGAATGTACATGTACCGGTCGGCATAGGGCACGGTGCCGTAGGGCAGCAGACCGACCACGGGCACCAACCCGGCCAGAAACCAAAACCAGCCCACGGCCACCCACGGGCACCGCCGGCGAAAGGCAATGACACCCACCGACAACGCCGCCACAAGACACCACCCCGCTGTCACTTTCCAGAGCACAAAGGCTGGAAAGACATGCTGCGGCGACAGGCCGAAAGGCCAGAAGTATTCTGTCAGGTAATGCACATAGTTGCCGCCGACACTGGCCATTCGCTCCGTGGAGGGCGGCACCCCCTTTTCCGTGATGGCACCCACGGCGTGCTGCGCCTGCCAGGTCACGACAGACACGGCCGCACCCACCGCCAAGAGGGGGAGCTTCTCGGCCAGGAGCCACAAAGCGCGGCGTGCACGCTCTTTCACGCCGCCTTCAACACCGAAACGGCCCAAAGGCCAGGCATCCAGCAGCAGCAGGACAGCAGGCAGCGGCGCGGCGCTGGTCTTGCCCAGCAATGCCAGCAACCCGGCCATGAACACCGCAGCATAGCGCAGCCAGCCGGGACGCCGCGCGTATCCCCCGTGGGCCAGCAGGGCCAGCGCGAAGAAAGCACCGCCGACCAGGTCCTTCCGGCTGGAAACCCAGGCCACATCCTCCACCGCCAGCGGATGGACGGCAAAGAGGGCGGTCGCCGCAAGGCTTGCGCCGCGCGCACCGGTCAGCCCGCGCAGCGCAGCGTAAAACGCCGCCACAGACAGCAGGTGCCAGAACATGTTTGCCAGATGGTGCCCCCCAGCCTGGTCGCCAAAGAGGCTCATGTCGGCCATGTGCGTGAGCGCCGTCAGCGGCATCCAGATGCCGTAGAGACTGTTTGAAAAGGCCCACCACAGCCCGTGCCAGGTCAACCCGTCCCTGACCACGGGATGCTGCAGTACCATGGACCAGTCGTCGCCCTCGATAAAGGGAAAGCGCGCCGTGCGCGCGTAGAGCACCACCACCGCAAACAGCACCGCGCCCATCCCCGCGACAGCGGCGCCGGGTGTGATGTCGCGGAGTTCGTGGGCGGGCTGGATTCTTGCTTTGGATTTGCCGGATTTCATGGAAGCAGAGTATATCGGCGGGTCATGCGCAAGGGCAAGGGGTCGTTGTGCTGAGGATTGGACGAACACGGACCGGCACGGACGGACAGGGACAGAAAGAACGATGCCCCGGCGCAATTGGCCGCTTTGGTCAGAATTCCGGTATACTTGCGTGCTGTCATGGTTGTCTTTTCTTCCAATCCCACATCCCCGGAACTGTCATGAGCCTTATACGACTGGAAAATATCAGCAAATCTTTTGCCGGCGAGCCTGTGCTCGACGAGGTGAGCCTGCGCATCGAGGAACGGGAGCGCATCGGCCTCATCGGCCGGAACGGCACGGGCAAATCAACCATTTTCCGCGTCATCACCGGCGAGATGGACCCCGACTCGGGCATCATCGAGCGCATGCGCCGCATGCGCTTTGCCTGCCTGGCCCAGTTGCCGCAGGTGCCGGAAGACACGCCCATCGAGAAAATCGTGCTCGACTCCTTTGCCGAACTCATCGAGCAGGAGGAGGCGCTGACCCGTCTGGAACACCAGATGGCCGACGGCGACGAATCGGTGCTGGCCGAATACAGCGACCTGCAGCACGAATTCAGCGTGCGCGGCGGCTACACCTTCCGCACACGGGTGCGCCAGGTGCTGCAGGGGCTCGGTTTCCGGCTCGACGAGTTCAACCTGCCCTACAGTTCCCTCAGCGGCGGCCAGCGCACGCGCCTGCGGCTTGCGCTCGTGCTCCTGCAGGATGCCGACCTTCTGCTGCTCGACGAGCCCGAGAATCATCTTGACATGGAGGCGCGCGAGTGGCTGGAGGCCTACATCCGAAACTGCCGCGAGGCGGTGATGATCATCTCCCATGACCGGCGCATGCTGAACGCCGTGACCGAGCGCATCATCGAGGTGGAGCGCGGCGAGGTCTTCGACTACACCGGCAACTATGACTATTACGTCGGCAAGAAGGCGCTGATCCGGGAACAGCAGCAGAAGGCCTTTGAAAAGCAGGAAGATTTCATCCGCAAGGAAACGGCCATTATCGACCGTTTCCGTTACAAGAGCACCAAGGCGCGCATGGTCCAGAGCCGGCTCAAGCGGCTCGACAAAATGGAGAAGGTGGATGCGCCGCCGCCCGAGGCGTCCGAGGCCTCCTTTGGCCTGGGCGAGGTGGCGCGCAGCGGCGAACTGGTGCTGGACGCGCGCAAAATGTCCATGGCCTACGGCCCGCTGCGGCTCTACAGCGATGTCTCCTTTGCCGTGCGCCGGGGAGAGCGCATCGGCATCATCGGCGCCAACGGCACCGGCAAGACCACCCTGCTCCGCCACATCGCCGGACAGCACGCCGGCACGGGCGGCGAGGTGGTGCTGGGCCACAAGGTCTCGCTCGCGTTTTTCGAGCAGAACCACGACAACGTCAACCGCGCCAACGACATCCTGGGCGAAATCATGTCCATGCGGCCCGACTGGAAACCCGAACAGGGACGGCGCTTCCTGGGTCGTTTCCTCTTCACCGGCGAGGACGTGTTCAAACCGGTCGCCACGCTCAGCGGCGGTGAACTGGCCCGCGTGGCCATGGCCAAACTGATCCTGAGCGGCGCCAACCTGCTCCTGCTCGACGAGCCGACCAACCATCTCGACATCGCCTCGCGCGAAGCGCTCGAAATGGCGCTCACCGCCTATGAGGGCAGCATCATCCTCGCCAGCCATGACCGCACCCTGGTCGACAAACTGGTGGACAAACTGGTCATCTTTGAAAACGGCACGGCAACGGTGCATCTGGGCAACTACACCCACTACCGCTGGAAGAACAAGCAGGAGGAGGAAGACCGGGAGCTCAAGTCCACCGACGAGGTCCTCCGCATTCGCCGCGAAACCGAAGAGCGGGAAAAGAAAAAGTCCAAGCAGCGCGACGAGCGCAAGGACAAGAAGCGCGTCGAGAAGCTGGAATCCGACATTTCCGCCATGGAAAGCCTCATCGAGGAGTTCAGCCATCGCTTCGCCGCCCTCGACCCCACCGACTACGCCAAGGCCCAGGCACTCAAGGAAGAATACGACGGGATGAAGCAGGATTTGCAGGAATTGTATGCCGAGTGGGAAGAGTTGGCGGGGTAAGGGACCAACACTTCACCGGTGCCTGACTTGAAACACACCCCGCACCCTAATAGTTGCCTCACATTCCTGTAGGAACGAGCAATGGAATCACCTGTCGGCCGTGCCGCCGGTACTGCCGGAAGTCTTTGTCGATGGTGAACGTGCTGCTGTCGGCATGAATCTCGCTCATACGCACGAGGCAGGCATCCGCAAAGGACATGGGCATATCGGCGTATTTCTTCATCAAACGCGCGATGGGCGCCACATGGTCACCCGCATGGAAGGAAACCTCAATCACACCGCGGCGCACCAGTTCGAGCACAGCATCGGCGCCGCCGGGGGCGGCGCGAAGCAGGAAACACGCCTCAGCCAGCACTGCCTCACAGGAGAGCAGTGGCGGAGACAATTCGGCCAATTGAAGCCGCGCCCATGCATGGTGCTTGTCCCGGCGGTTGATGGCAGCGACCAACGGTCCGGTGTCCAGAAGAACCACCGGTTTCACCCGCCAAACCCCTTCATGTGCCTTGGATGTGTGGACAGGTCGGCGGCGGCATCCACGGACCCGACCAGTTCGCCGGCCAAATCAAGACAGGAACCGCGCCCCGTGACGCCCCTACCGGCCGCATAGGAGTCCAGCGCCATGCGGATAATCTCAGACTGCGTGGCTCCCTGCGCCTTGGCCAACCCCAGCAGCGCGCGGGACTGTTCCTCGGTCAGTTTCGACGATACTGTCTTCATCATGCAACACTCCCGTATTACTTTCCTGACATAATTGTAATACGCATGAGCGTCCGAAGGCAACCATACCCGCCATTGCTTAATAGGAAGGGGAAAGCGGGAGAATTTATCACCGCCCTCGATCCCACCGACTACGCCAAAGCCCAGGCACTCAGGGAAGAGTACGACGGGACGAAGCAGGATTTGCAGGAGTTGTATGCCGAGTGGGAGGAGTTGGCGGGGTGACGGACAATTGACAGTGGATAATTGACAATGACCGAACGGCACAACGGCCAGACCTCGCCCGTCCCCTCTTCCCATAGCTCCCACACTTCCCATTCGTCCCATTTTCCCGCCGCCCCACACCGCCAAAACTGCGCAAATTGGCGCGTTCAGACGCTTGTCCTTGGACACCACCCGTGCTGATGTGCTATTCTTTGGTCTATTCCTGCCCCCCTTTTTGAAAGGCTGATTATGAGCAAGATTACCAAGCAGGACGTGGAGTATGTGGCCGGATTGGCCCAATTGCGCCTGGATGAGGCCGCCAAGGAGCGGCTGGTCCGGGAAATGGGCGATATTCTGGCGTATATGGACCAGTTGAACGAACTGGACACGTCAAATGTGGAGCCGATGATGCACGCGATGGAAATGACGAATGTGTTCCGCCAGGACGTGGTGAAGCCGTCGTTGCCGCGCGAGGAGGCGCTGATGAACGCGCCGGTGCATGACGGCGAGTACTTCATTGTGCCCCGAATTCTGGAGGGTGACGCATCATGACCACGCCCCTCTACAAGAAAACCGTCCGGGAAATCCGCGACGCCGTGCGCTCCGGCGCATTGACGGCTGTCGAAGTGACCGAGGCCCATCTGGCGCGCATAGCGGACGTGGACCCCAAGGTGGACGCGTTTACGCAGATTTGGACCGACGAGGCGCTGGCGCAGGCGGCGGCGGTGGACGCCAAGGTGAAGCAGGGCATCGACCCGGGTCCGCTGGCCGGTGTGCCGGTCGGTGTGAAGGAGCTCATCTGCACGCGCACGGGCAAAACGACCTGCGCGTCCAAGATTCTTGAAAACTTCCGCAGCCCCTACGATGCCACGATTATCCAAAAGCTGGACGCCGCGGGCGCCGTTTTCCTGGGCAAGGTGAACATGGACGAGTTCGCCATGGGATCATCGACCGAGCGCAGCACCATCAAGACGACCAAGAACCCCTGGAACCTGAAATGCGTGCCCGGCGGATCGAGCGGCGGATCGGCCGCGGCCATCAGCGCCGACGAGTGCGCCATCGCGCTGGGCAGCGACACGGGCGGCTCCATTCGCCAGCCCGCCGCGCTCTGCGGCTGCGTTGGCATCAAGCCGACCTACGGCCGCGTGTCGCGCTTCGGACTTGTCGCCTTTGCGTCGTCGCTGGACCAGATAGGCCCGCTCACGAAGAATGTGGAGGACGCCGCGCTGTCGCTGAACACGCTCTGCGGGCGCGACCCGCGCGACGCCACCTCGGCCGACCTGCCCGTGCCAGATTTCACGAAAGCCCTGACGGGCGACGTGAAGGGGCTGCGCATCGGCCTGCCCAAGGAGTATTTCACCGAGGCGCTCAACGCAGAGATGCGCGAGAAGGTGGAGGCGGCGGTGGACGTGTTCAAAAGCGGCGGCGCGGAGATCGTGCCGGTGTCGCTGCCGCACACGGACTACGCCATCGCGACCTACTACATCATCTGCACGGCCGAGGCCAGCGCCAACCTGGCGCGCTTCGACGGCGTGCGCTACGGCTACCGCAACCCGGCCGCCAAGACGGTAGAGGAAATGTACGTGCTGAGCAAGTCGGAGGCCTTCGGCCCCGAGGTGCGGCGGCGGATTATGCTGGGCACCTACGTGCTGTCGAGCGGATACTACGACGCCTATTACCTCAAGGCACAGAAGGTGCGCCGGCTGATCAAAAAAGATTTCGACGACGCGTTTGAGAAATGCGATTTCGTGATGGGGCCGACCTCGCCCATTCCGACCTTCGAGTTCGGCGCGAAAACCGAGAACCCCCTCGAAATGTACCTGGCCGACATCTACACCATTTCGGTGAACCTGGCCACGCTGCCGGGCATATCGATCCCCTGCGGGCTGACGGCCTCGGGCCTGCCCGCCGGACTTCAGTTGATTGGGCGGCCCTTCGGAGAGGAAACCCTGCTGCGGGCGGCCCATTGTTACGAGCAAACCAGCGGCACAACCCTGGGCGACCCGCCCATTGCCTGAGGAAGCGCACATGGAATTTGAGGCAGTCGTCGGCATGGAGGTCCATGTCGAGATCAACAGCAAATCAAAAGTGTTCTGCGGGTGCAGCGCCGATTTCCATGCCGGGCCCAACACGAACGTGTGCCCCGTGTGCCTCGGCATGCCGGGCGTGCTGCCGGTGCTCAACGTGGACATGGTCAACAAGTCCGTGGCCGTGGGCCTGGCGCTCAACTGCGCCATTTCCCGCTGGTCCAAGCTCGACCGCAAGAACTACTTCTATCCGGACATGGCCAAGAACTACCAGATCAGCCAGTACGACCTGCCGCTCTGCCAGAACGGCTGGATCGAGATTGACCTGGACGGCCAGACCAAGCGCATCGGCATCACCCGGGCGCACATCGAAGAGGACACGGCCCGCAATACGCACACCATCGCCGGCAACCAGAGCGGCGTGGATTTCAACCGCAGCGGCGTGGCCCTGCTGGAAATCGTGACCGAGCCCGACATCCGCAGCGCCAAGGAGGCCTTTGCCTACCTGACGGCGCTCAAGCAGCTCCTGCAGTACCTCGACGTGAGCGACTGCAACATGGAGGAGGGTTCGCTGCGGGCCGAGGCCAACATCAGCGTGCGCCCCGTGGGCCAGGAGCAATTCGGCACCAAGACCGAGGTCAAGAATGTTGCCTCCTTCTCGGGCGTTTTCAAGGCCATCGAGTTTGAAATCGCGCGCCACATCAAGCTGATCAATTCGGGCGGCAAGGTGGTGCAGGAAACGCGCGGCTGGGACGCCGACCGGGGCATCACCGTTCCGCAGCGGCTTAAGGAATCGGCCCACGACTACCGCTACTTCCCCGAGCCCGACCTGGTGCCCATCGTGGTGGACGAGGCCTGGGAACAGCGCATACGCGAATCCCTGCCTGAACTGCCCGCCGCACGGCGCAGCCGGATGGGAACCCAGTACGGCCTGTCGGCCTATGACGCCAACGTGATCACCCTGTCCCAGGACACGGCCAACTACTATGAGCGGGTGGTGGCGGTCGGCGCAGACGCGAAGAAGGCGGCCAACTGGCTCATGGGTGAACTGCAGGCACTGCTGTCGGCGGCCAAGCAGGAAATCACCGACTGCCGTGTCACCCCGGCCGACCTGGCCGCGCTCATCGGGCTCATTGATTCGGGCGCGATCAACGGCAAAATGGCCAAAGATATCATCGCTGAAATGTTCGAGACGGGCAAGGCGCCGCAGGACATCGTGAAGGAGCAGGGACTGAGCCAGATTACCGACACTGGCGCAATCGAGGACATCATCCGCAAAGTGCTGGCCGACAACCCCGCCCAGGTGGGGCAGTTCCGGTCCGGCAAAGAGCAGGTGTTCGGGTTCCTCGTGGGGCAGGTGATGCGCGCCACCCAGGGCAAGGCCAATCCGGCCCTGCTTAATGATTTGCTGCGCCGCGAACTTTCGCGGCAGGAGAACTAGCATGGCGGAAGCCACGACAAAGAAAAAGAGAACGGGCCGCATGCCCGCAGCCATTCTGGCAAAAGTGCGCGCCGTGGGCGAGTTGGCCGCGGAGAAAAAAGCCCGAAACATCCGAGCCTTCGACGTGCGCGGATTGACGCTCATGGCCGACGTGTTCGTCCTGTGCAGCGTGGGAAGCGAGCCGCAACTGCGCGCCGTGACCTCCATCGCCCGCGAGGACATGAAGGAAAAGGGCTACCAGGTCCTCCGTGTCGAGGGCGACCACAAGTGCGGCTGGTTGATTGTGGACTACGGGGATGTTATCTTTCATGTGTTCCGGGACACAGCGAGGGAATTTTACGACCTCGACCGCCTGTGGGCGGACGCCCCGGAAATAAAGCTGGAATTGGACAAGGCGTAGGGGTTGCGCCGCGCCCTCCGGACGCTGGCGCAAGTCCTTCAGAAGAGAGCATGCTAGACCCTCAATTCATGCCGGACATACCGAAGCTGTACCACTACAAGCTCGAGCGCGTGCTCGGGCAGGGTGGTACGGGCAAGGTGTATCTGGGCATCGACACCAAGAAGGGCGAGGCCGTCGCGGTAAAGCTTTTCAACGAGAACTTCTTCCGCAACTATCTCCATGTGCGCGACCTCGCCAAGAGCGTGGCCAAGTTCAAGCGTTTCAAACACGTGAACTGCGTGCAGATCTTTGAATTCATGGACGGCCCCGAGGGCCGCTGCATGATCATGGAATACATCGACGGGCCCAGCCTCAAGTGGTACATCCTGAACCGTCCCTGGAATCTCCAGGAACGTCTGAATCTCTGCATGCAGATGTGCCAGGGGATGCAGTACCTGCACGACAAGGGCTGTGTGCACCACGACTTCAAACCCGCCAACGTGCTCTTCACCCGCACTGGCGTGGTCAAGATTGCCGACTTTTCCCTCTACGGCAGCAGTTTCCTGCTTGAGCTGATGGACCGCAGCGTGGGCGAGCAGATCACCCCCATGTTCGTCGCGCCGGAATTCATCCGCAAGGAAAAAGTCAACGCGGCCGGCGACCAGTATTCGATGGGCATCACCTTCTATATGATGTTCGCCGAGCGCGTGCCCTTCCCCGTGGACAATCTGGGCAAGCTGTACCAGTGCCATCTGACGGTCGTTCCCGACCATCCGTCGCTGGTCAACCCCAAGTGCCCCACCGCCCTGGGCGACATCATCATGAAGCTGCTCCAGAAGCGTCCTGAAAAGCGCTTCGCCGACTGCGACGAACTGCGCATCGCCCTCTCACAGATCGGCCGCAGCAGGATCTAACATTCCGCCACACCCCTCCCCCGCTCCCTTTTCCGGCCGCCATTCTCCGCCTTCCCTGCCACAAACAGCGCTACGAAGTTGCTCCGCCCCACAGCCCGCAATCAACAGCCAAAGCCCTGACTGCCTTTGGATTTGTTACGTATTTCCCCCGGATTTTAGGATGCCCAAAGCCCTATAAACTATTGTCATGAGCGCAATGATGGAATGTGGCTGACAGCGTGTCCTCCGGCCCGGATGTTTGATTGTGTGGTCACAAAAAGAAAGGGACCGGGGCTAATCATCAGCTAACGGTTCAGCGGTATAAATGCACGCAAATCTCCCAGTGATTGACGCCGGATAGACCGGTGAAGAAGGAGGTCATCATGCGGATTCGTGAGATTGAGAACCGACTGACGGAATGCGCCAACGTGCGGGAGGCATGCGTCCTGCCCGGTCCCGTGTTCGCGGGAAGGATGCGGTATCACGCCTTTGTCGTCCTCGGGAAGGGCACACCTGCGGTACGAGAGCATTTTCAGGCCCATTGCAACGTGCGCCTGAAAGAACTGCGCGCCACGCTGGACATGCAGGTGGTGGACCGTATTCCACGAACTGCCGCGGGAGTGGTGTCACGGCGCGCTTTGGCAACTTTGACGACAGTCTCAACGTGATGATGACGTGCGGGTTTCCATTCAGCCATGAAACCGATTGAGATGGGTCCTCCCGTAATGCGCAATCAAAACTATGCGCGACAATGGGTGGCGTTTTACATGATGCAGGGCTACACCGAGCCGCAGAGCGAAGTTCTGGCCCGGCAGCTTTGCAGCGACGGCCGACGCGACGAGCGCGCCACGGTGGATGACAAGTATGGTTTCAAGAAAACCGGGAAATACTGCCGTCGCCAAAGCCCCGCACGAAATGTGGTGACAATTGACGAAATAAAACGGGCCATGGCGGATTATGCCTAGTGGCCGCGGCATTTTCTGCCGCACCGGAGATGCAGATGAAGAAGTCGAATGTGGATTACAAACCGTTTTGCGACAAGTACAACCGGCCGCCGGAAGCGGACCGCGTTGCCTTGTGGACCTTCAGTGTTGAGGGGGAAACAGTATCCTTTTGGGGCACGCTGGCGGAGGCGTCCTCCATCGCCTCGCTGTATGCCCACGCGAATGCCATGGAAGAGGAGACCTTTCAGCTTATGGACTACCGCCCTGTTCCCCGCCGGGTTTTTTCGGTGCGCAGCTTCGACAACTGAGCGGCTTCGGGCCGCGGCCCGGGGGCTCCCGTCCCGGCTTGGCCACGGCCTGATTTGGACTTTTCCCAACACAACGAACAAAGGAGAAATGCAATGCGACGTGGAAGAAACGGTTTCACATTGATTGAACTGCTGGTGGTGATTGCGATCATCGGCATTTTGGCGGCAATCCTGCTGCCCGCCCTGGCACGCGCGCGGGAAGCGGCCCGCCGGGCCAGTTGCCAAAACAACCTGAAACAGATGGGTATCATCCTGAAGATGTACTCCAACGAGGCCGCCGGTGCCTTCCCCCCGATGCAGGGCATTGCGCCCTACTACACCGACGGGTCCGCCGGCAAACCGGTGGGCTGCACCACGCAGGATGAGCCGGAGATTGGCCCTTCTGTTACGGCACTCTATCCCGAGTACCTGACGGACTGGAACGTGCTTGTCTGCCCGTCCAATCCTGACGGGACCAACGCCAAGGACGTTCTGGCCATTATCTCGGACGCGCCGGGACAGGTGTGTGTCAGTCCCTACAAGGGCCAGGCCGACAACCAGTCGGACTGCTACCAGTATTTCGGCTGGGTCATCGACCGGGGCGACGGCGCCTATCCGCAGACCGATCTGTCGGTGGTGAGCAGTGTGCTCGGCGTTACGCTTCCCGCAGGCGCCACGGCGCCGTCCCAGATTCTCGGGGTCGCACTGCCCCTTTTCAACGGCGGCGCATTCAGCAGAAGCGTCTCCGCGAACGGCGCTGCCATCCGTCAACTGCTCGACGGCGACATTGACCTCACCGCCTCGCCCCTTTCCAGCATGATTGTCAACGCGGCCACCAGTGGAAACGGCGGCACCAAGACGGTGCACCGGTTGAAAGAGGGTGTCGAGCGCTTCATGATCACCGACATCAACAACCCGGGCGGCAGCGCCATGGCGCAGTCCAGCCTCCCCATCTACTGGGACAGCGTCAGCAACACCCCCGGCGCGGCGGCGGCCTTCAACCATGTTCCCGGCGGCGCAAACACGCTCTACATGGACGGCCACTCGGAATTTGTGCGTTACGAAAAGAACGGCAAGTTCCCCGCCAACGGTCCCTGGGCCAACACCTACGGCATGATCGCAGCATCGTTCTAGAAAGATTCACGACGGTATCGGTCAAGGCGCGGACTTCGGTCCGCGCCTTTCTTCATTCATCGGACAGGGAGGTGTCGACAGAACGCGTGTGCTAATATGCCCACAACCGTGGAAATCCAACTGATTGGGAAGATGGGTCATGCAGAAACCAATTGACCGAATGGAAGGCGATGTAAACGCATCTCCCCTGAGGGAGCAATGGCTCGATGAGTGCGTTTCAGCGGAGGCACGGGCGCTGCTTGAGGAGGACAGCCGCCATTTCCTGCACCAATCGCTCTCCACGCCCTGCTTGGACGCGCTGGAATCCTGTGAAGGGGCCGTCCTGCGCGACCTGCAGGGGCGGGAGTATCTCGACTTCCATGGAAACAGCGTGCACCAGGTGGGATACCGCAACGCGCGCGTTATCGAGGCTGTCAAAAAACAGTTGGACCTCCTGCCCTTTTGCCCGCGCCGCTATACAAATGAACCTGCCGTCGCGCTGGCCGGACGGCTCGCCGCCATTGCGCCCGGCAGTCTAAACAAAGTCCTGTTTGCGCCGGCAGGAGCGCTGGCCGTCAGCATGGCCCTGAAACTGGCACGTGTCGCCACGGGCCGCTTCAAGACCATCAGTTTTTGGGGCGCGTTCCACGGCGCCACTCTGGACACAATCAGCGTGGGCGGCGAGGCCATGTTCCGTTCCGGCATTGGTCCGCTGCTTCCGGGTGCCATTCACGTGCCGCCGCCGGAGGACTGCCGCGGCGATGACAGTGCCCTGGCCAATGTCGACCAGGTCGAGTATGTCATGGAGCACGAGGGGGACATCGCCGCATTCATCGCTGAACCGGTCCGCTGCACCGACGTGACCCGGCCCGGCAGGGCCTATTGGAGGCGGGTGCGCGAGCTTTGCGACCGGCACAGGGCGCTGCTAATCTTCGACGAGGTTCCGACCTGTTTGGGCCGCACGGGCAAAATGTTTGCCTGCGAACACTACGGCGTCGTGCCGGACATCCTCTGCCTGGGCAAGGGGCTGGGCGGGGCCGTCATGCCCATGGCCGCGGTCATCGCCAGAGAAGATCTTGATGTGGCCAGGGCATATTCCCTCGGCCATTTCACCCATGAAAAATCCCCGCTGGGCTGCGCCGCCGCACTGGCCACGCTGGACTGCATCGAGGAGGAGGGTCTTGTCGAACGCAGCCGCATGATGGGGGCGCAACTGCTCGAAGGCCTTCGGGCACTTCAGGCGAAACACCGCTGCATACGCGAAGTGCGCGGCATTGGCCTGCTTGCCGGGATTGAACTGGCCGACGAAGCGGCGACCGGCCGCGCCGCAACCGATATCGCCGAACAAGTGCTTTATTCGTGCCTGCGTTTGGGGCTCAGTTTCAAGGTGTCCGGCGGCAAGGTGCTCACGCTGGCCCCACCGCTGAATATCAGCGCCGAAGAACTCGACAAGGCCGTGGGGATCGTCGATGCCGCCCTGTCAGAGGTTCTCGCGCAATAACGCAACCGGCCAAGACACCAAATCCACGGCAGGAAGAGATCCACCATTCTGGAGTATCCACTCTTTACAGTGAATACCCTCCAGCACTCGGCAATAGTTTCCCGCCCGCGCAGGCGCCTTATCTCCACCATCAGGCGGCCTCGTACACTCCAAAATGTCGCGACTCCAACAAGTCCGCGATAGAGTCGACAACGATGTCGGGCTGATAGGCGTACCGCGCCAAATCGTCCCGTCGGGTCCCTCCAGTCAGCACCAGTATGGTGCGGTATCCCATGTTGACCCCTCCCAGTATGTCGGTTTCCATGGTGTCGCCGATCATTATGGTGCGCGCCGCGTCCAATTCCAATTCCTTTCGGGCGGCGCGCATCATGATGGGGCTGGGTTTGCCCACACTGAAAGCCTTGACACCGGTGGCAGCCTCAAGAAGCGCTGTAATGGCGCCACACCCGGGCCGCATGCCTTTGGGCGTGGGGCAGTTTGGGTCAAGATTGGTGGCAACCAGTTTCGCGCCTTTGAGAACCATGTTTGTGGCGTTCTCGATCATCTCAAAACTGATGGTTCTGCCCTCTCCCACAACAACGTAATCCGGGTCATGATCCACCACCGCGTAGCCATTGTCGTGCAAAGCGTTAAGCAAGCCGCCCTCGCCAATGACGTACGCCGTTCCCCCGGGCTTCTGGGCCGAGAGAAAACGCGCTGTTGCCATCGCGCAGGTGAAAATGTGACGCTCCTCCACGTTAAAGCCCATGCGGCAAAGTTTGGTGGCGATGTCCCGCCGTGTTCTCTGGCTGTTGTTCGTGAGAAACATAAATGGAATCTCATGGCTGCGGAGCGCGTTAATGAACTCTGTGGCGCCGCGAATGGTTTCGCCCTCGCGGTAAATAACACCGTCCATATCAATCAAGTAACCCATAGACATCTTTAGAACTCTCCAATTGGGGTTGTTTCTTTGGTTCAAGCAGCTTGTGGCGGCAGCCATTGCTGACAAGAGGCGCTGCAAGCGCCGCTCTTGACTTGTGCAGTCATTGCCAGTTTACATGCTTCATGTTTCCTTCACGTTTGGCTGGGGTTAGAATCGCGTGAATCTTGAATTGACAGCGCTTTCCTGCCAACAAGGCCATTTCAACATTCGGGTTCCGAAGATCTAACGGAAGTGATCGACGGACTTGCAGCATGACCGGTCAAAGAAAATGCCTTTGGCCGTCAACCCCCATCATTTGCTAACACGACCGTGCTAAAAAGTGCGCGGAATGCGCCATTTGGATGATGGCGCCCAGAACATTGCAACGCTTCCACCTGGAAAGAAGAACTCTCATGATTAGCCATTTCCGCGCTGGTTTCAGCGTCTTTCTAATGCTTCTCTGCACGGCCGCGGGCGCTTTGGCGCCAGAAGTCGGCCATGTCTTCATCGTCAGCTTCGACGGGGCCAGACCCGACGCCATGCAAAGCAGCAAAATGCCGGAGTTGAGCGCGATGGTTGCCGAGGGGGCCGCGTGCTGGAATGCGCAGACCGTTTTCCCGAGTGTCACGCTCATTGCCCACACATCGATGCTAACGGGTGTTGGTCCCGAAAAACATCGGGTGGACTGGAACGACTGGGTGCCGGAGAAAGGGCTCGTGACCGTCCCCACCGTATTCTCCATTGCAAAACAACGCGGATTCAGCACCGCCATGTTTGTCGGAAAAGAGAAGTTCAAGCATCTCAACCTGCCCGACACCGTCGACAGTTTTGAGTTTCCCGACTATTCCGAAACCGTGGTCGCCCAAACGGCAGCCAGATATATTACGGACAAGAAACCGCAACTTTGCTTTATCCACTTTGCCGATCCGGACGGCACGGGACATAAGTACGGCTGGTGCTCGCCGGAACAAAAGTCGGCCCTCGCCGAAGGGGACACGGCGCTCGGCGCGGTGAGGAGGGCCATCGAGACCGCAGGCATTGCCGGTGACAGCGTGATAATCGTGACCGCCGACCACGGTGGCCATGACAAGACCCATGGGAGCCACGCCCGGGAAGACATGACGATTCCCTGGATCGTCTGGGGCAAGGGGGTCAAGAAGGGTTTCACCATCACCGCACCGGTGACCACCTTTGACACGGCCGCGACGGCCCTGTGGCTGATGCATGTTGCGGTCCCTGAGGAATGGGATGGACGCCCGGTGACAACAGCCTTTGCGGAACCATGAGGGCGAAACGAAAGCACTTTACTGATCATCACAACTGAAGAACTTGAAATGGCCGTGGGGATTGTTAACGCGGCTTTGGAAGAGAGGTTCTTGGGCAGTAGCCCAGCCCCGTAGGAACGCACCATCCCTCCCCGCGTAGCATAACCCAGGACGGTGCGTTCCATTTTGCGGAGCAAAATTCCACGCACCCTACGGAAGAGATGGGCCCATCTCCCCCACTATCGCGTCCACCTGACGCTGAAGGCTCTCCAGATCGCCACCGTTGTCTATCACCCATCTTGCCACGGCACGCTTTGATTCTGGGTCCGACTGCGCCGCAATGCGCCGCTCCGCCTCGGCCCGGTCCATGCCGCGCTGTTCCACCAAACGGCGCATCCGCCCCTCCACGGGGCAAATGACCAGGACCAATCCCTGGAACAGGGGATTGACCACACCATTCTCCCCAATAAGCGCTGCCTCAATAAGAATGGTTTCGACACCCTTCTCTCCCAATTCCATGCAGCGCCGCCCAATCTCGGCAAAGATGGCGGGATGCGTGATGGCGTTGAGTTGACGGCAGGCCTCCGGGTCGGAGAATGCTCGGGCCGCAAGCCGGGCATGGTCGATGCGCCCATCCTCCGCGAGAATATCGCCCCCAAAGGCCTGCACGACGGCTTCGAAGGCCGCCCCCCCCGGCTGAATGACGGCATGCCCCACACGGTCCGCGTCGATGACGGGAATACCGTGGCGCTCGAAGGCACGGGATGCCTCCGACTTGCCGGAGCCGATGCCGCCGGTGATTCCAAAGATTCTCATCGCAGCCATCCCCATTTCTTCTTTTTGACTTCGGTCTCACGGACGAAAACGGACAGCGTTCCGGCAAGCTGCATGGGATAGCGAAAGCGAATCAGCACCTCGCAGCGCCCGGGTTCGGAACGCGGCACGGTGTCGCAGGGAATTGAATCCTCGCTGATCGTGCAGCATACCTGCGGATTGGCAAGTCCTTCGGGCACCCGCAGCACGACTTCGCGAACAATCACCGGGCTGTCCAGCGCGAGGTCCGTCTGTGTTTCAAAAGCCGCGCCTCCCCTGGTCTCCCGGTACCGCATGCGCCCGAAGCAAAGGGGCGTCATGAGGTTCACGAGGGTTTCCGCCCCGTTGACGCCGGGGCGCGGATCAAGGTATACGCGTTGTGCCGAAACGGCGTGCAGCATACCGCCGTAGGCCTGGAAAAATTGCCAAAGCAGGCGCGTGTCGAAGGCATCATCCTTGTCGAGTCGCTCGGCGAGCCGCGCCGCCCAGGCACCGCCGTCCGCCATTTCACCGCCGTAGTGCCGCTCCAAGAAGGCAAGATGCACCAGGGACGCCGTGGACAGCGCATCGGTCCGGGGTTCTTCGTCGAGCGCGCGCAGGCACCCGACGATTCTCGCGGGCTGCACCACATCGTCCATGCGCAGCGCCGCCGCCTGGCACAACCCCGACATGGCCTCGGCCGGGTCCTCGCCGGGACCGCCGTACAGGCCCGATTTCTTGTCCCAGAAGCGGGTCTCGTAATCCACCCACGCGCGGCGGCAGGCCTCGAAAAACACCGCGGCGGCAGGGTCGTGCATGGCTTCGGCCAGATGCACACAGGCGCGCAGCGCCGCGACCCGCCGGCCCGCCACACCCGCCGATGCCACGGTGGCGGGGTTGAGCAGCGCCGCGTTCGCATCTCGTAGCACTGCAGGCCAGAATTCCTGCAGGTGGGACAGACTGCCGGTATGGAGAAAATCCCGGTAAACGGACAGAGCAAATGCGGCGGTCTCTTCCATGGAGGCGAGATCCCGCACTTCGGCGGCATGGGCCGACAAGGCCGCCGCTTCGTAGCGGGGAAAAAAGAGTATCACCGGCAGGCACAAGTCAAAGCGGTCGCAAACCGCGCCGCTGTCCGGTTTCTGCCGCCACTGAAAGGTGCCGTCGGCCGCGAGAACACCGCTGCGGGCAAAGAACGCCGTGCTTTGCACAAGGCGCCCGCCCAGCCAGGCAGGAACCGACGCGGTGTCGAGCAGCCGTGCATGCCAGTTGCCCACCGCCGAAAACAGATAGTCGGCATGGCGCAAACCATGCCGCGCCACGTCGGCAGCACGCTGCCAAAGCATCCCGTAGGCGGGCGCCTCCGCCTTGGAAACGCGGCGGTGCCATGCGTGGACAAAAACCACATGCCGCTGCTCGCCGGGATTGAGCCAGAAATCGCAGCACAGCGCCCCGTGGCTTGGCGCGCGGCTCTTGCCCGCCTGGGGCAGCCGTCCTGTCTCGCCGAAATCCTCCCAAAAACGGGCTTCTTCAAGGGCATTGCGCGGGTTCCAAACTGCCGTGCTCAACCCTGCATTCCACGCCCGAACCGCCAGGCATGCCTCCAGTCCGGGACCGGGCCCGTCGGGCGAATCGCCAAATAGGATTGCATTGCGCAGCGATCCCCGGTCCTGCCCCTCGGCTTCCGTGCCGAACTCCGGTCTGGGCCTCGGGTTCTCGTCATGTTCAATCAGCGTGGGCAAAATCGTGTGGCGGGGTTCGTCCGAAAGCACGGGCGGCGGCGGCATGTTGAGCAGGACCGAGCACTTCACCCGCTCCTCCGAGCTGTTTCGCAGTTCTGCCCGCAGAAACACGGCGGGCATGCACGACGCGTCATGGTCGAAGGGAATGACCGAGCCGTGCCAGGCCCATCGAAACTCAATGGGAAGTTCCGGTGTGTTCAGCCGAAACGCCACTTTGGGAAAACGGAAAACGTCGCCCACGGACCCGGCGGAGAGCCCCTTCGGCCCTGTGCCCGAGGCGGAGGGTGGCACACTGGCCGCATCGGCCAGGAGCCGGGTCCAGACCTTGGTGCCGTGCTGAACACGCAGGGCGGCGAAGGCCCCCGGCATGATTCGCGCGGACGGCCTGGCGGGCTCGCCGGGCAGGCAAAGCTCAGACCAGGTGCCGCCGGGGTGCACCGTAATGTATCCCGTGTCCACCCCGCCAAGGGGAATGCCGTTTTCCCGGCTGTGTCCTGTCTGGGCCTCTGCCATGGCGCTTCCGCACCCCTTCCCTTCCTGTTTCGTCGCGCCCGCCCGGGCGGCAGGCGGCGTGGTCAGAGTGGATTATCGCAGAGCCGCACGGTGCCTTGCACCTCGGCCTCTCCTGGGCGTCGGCATCATTGCACGCTGGGCATTATGCGGTATAATATAACGAATGGTAGGAAAGGGCGGCCTAATCCAATGCGGTAAACAATCAGTAAAGTTCTTTAATTCAACCAGAGGGGTACTTGTACCATGATTTCCAGAGTGGGGATGACAACATTTCTGGCGCTGATTTTTGCATTGATTGGCGGTTCCGCCGCAAGGGCCCAGAACGGTGTGCCCATACTGGTCCTTGCCGACGGGCCGAACGGGGTGGAAAAGGCCGACATAGCCAAAACCACCATTGACGGGTCGGAGTGGACGGAAGCGCCGATTGTTGAAAACGGTCTCACCATCCATGTGCTCTTCAAGGACCCCGCCAATGCGGGGTTTCGTGACGCAAGCCTGGGGACAAACCGCCGCGCCCGGCTGTATGACGCGCTTCGCTACGTGGCCGACACGCTGAACGCCCCGGGCGAGGTCAACATGGTGGCCGGCCTTTCCGAAACCGACGGGAGCGGTCCCCTGGCCCAGGGAGGCCCCATGTTTACCTCGTCGGACGGCCTGACAAATGGCACCGTCTTTCAGCGGCTCAGCACGGGCACGATTCCCTTCCCGGGCTATGCCGAGATGTCGCTGACCTTCGACTGGGGCTATGACTGGTACACCGGCACCGGCACCCCGCCCTCGGACGCCCTGGACATGTGGTCCGTCGCGGTCCATGAAATCACCCATTCTCTGGGATTCATCTCATTGATTTCGGCAAACGGTTCCAGCCGTTTTGCGCCTGCAAAAACCTATACGATATTTGACACCATGCTGGCGACGAAACCGTCGCTCAAACACCTCCTCGGCGGCACGGCGGCCAATCCCAGCTTTGTGGGAACGGTGGCCGATCTCACCGGAGCTGCCGTGGTGTTCGCCGGGTCGGCCGCCACAGCGGCTTTCGGCTCCGCGCCCCCCGTCTATTCCACCAACCCCTTCCTGCAGGGAACGAGCCTGCAGCACTGGGCGGAAGACGCCATTCCGGGCGGCGCGGTGATGGAGCCGCGCTACGGCTACGGTGTCACACGTCGGCAGTACACCGACGTCGACATTGCGGTGCTGCACGACATTGGATGGAAAGACGCGGAGGCGCCCGAACACGGTCCCTGTCCCCTTCAGTCTGTAACTCTGCTTGAACCGTCGCAGAGCACCATCGCGGCGGATGCTTCCAACACCGCCACAGTGCATTTCCGCGCCAATATCGTTCTGGACAATTCAGATCCCCTTTGTGCCCCCAATGAGGGCGAACTGCGTGTGGAATACTATATCGATAATGTTTCGCGCGGGGTTTCGGGAAATCAGAGCGGTCATTTCCCCCTTGACTTGACGTTGGGCACGGGCACGCATACTGCGCGCGCCAGCGCATCGCGCACCGACAGCGTCTCCGTCACCGTGGTGACGGAGAAAACCTTTTCCATCACGGCCGCAGTCATCCCCCCTCCCCATCTCACCGTCACGCCCGGCAATACATCGACCGATTTTGGCAGCGTGAACGCAGGCGCGGCCAACGACACTTCCTATACTGTGAAGAACACCGGCAATGGCACGCTTAACGGTTCGGCAAGCCTTTCTGGAGACACGCAGTTCCAGTTTGTCGGAGCCAGCACCTACTCGCTTTCCGCAGGAGCCACCACAACGGTCACCGTGCGGTTTACCCCCGGCAGCAAGGGAAGTTATACGGGCACATTGACCTTTGGCGGCAATGGCGGCACTTTTGCCGTGGCGCTCACGGGTGTGGGCGCTGAGGCGTCAGGCAAGACCGGCGGCGCGCTCAACTGCGCCGGCAGCAGCGGGGTGCCGGGCGCGGGAGCGGCCGACCTGCTTGTGGCACTGCTTGTCTCCCTGGCTTTGGCGCTTGCGCGCAGGCAAATGCTGCGCAGGTAGGCACAGTCCGGGAGAATTAAAGCGTCTTGGCATCGCCACGACGGTAGTTTTGCGCCACGGCGGCCACGGGCGTATCATAAAGCGGCGCAAGGCTTTGAAACCGTATTGACATAGCCCCCGACAAAAACAGATAATTCTGCAAAACTCCGTTGCGGCGGAACGCACAACATGGTAATATGTCCCTGACTAAGTTTACCGGTCGGTAGGTATATGAATTACAACCCCAAGTGAGGATCGTAACATGGCTGATGACAAGGCAAAAGATGTTGCAATGCAAATGGCGGAAGATGCCCGCCAGTCCGAATGGGATGCGGTAAGCTTTACCGCGGAAATGTTCAAGGGCAATTTCCGCTGGGATCTGCTGAACCCCTTCCCGGCCCAGCCGCCCGAGGACAAGAAGATCGGCGACGAGTACCTTGAAAAGGTCAAGGCGGTGCTTGAAAAACACGTCGATCCCTACAAGATTGACGAGACTGAGATCTATCCTCGCGAGTCGCTCAAGGCGCTGGCGGAGATCGGCATCTTCGGCATGAAGATCCCGAAGGAATACGGCGGACTGGGCATGTCGGTGACGAACTATGCGCGCGTGCTCGGCCTGGTCGGCAGCTACTGCGCCAACACGGTCACCTACCTTTCGGCCCACCAGAGCATCGGCGTGCCCCAGCCGCTCAAGGAATTCGGCACCGAAGAGCAGAAGAAGAAATGGCTTCCCCGCCTCGCCGCAGGCGAGATTTCGGCCTTCGCGCTGACCGAGCCCGATGTGGGTTCCGACCCGGCGCGCATGGTGAGCACCGCGACCCCGACCGAGGACGGCAATTTCTATGTCATCAACGGCGACAAGCTGTGGTGCACCAACGGCTATGACGATCTGACCACGCTGATCGTGGTGCTGGCCAAGACGCCGGACAAGGTGCTGCCGAACGGCAAGTCCATTCCGCAGATCTCGGCCTTCGTGGTTGAGACCGACACGCCCGGCGTGGAGCGGGTGCGCCGCTGCCGTTTCATGGGCCTGCGCGGCATCGCCAACGGCGCGCTGACCTTCACGAACGTCAAAGTTCCAAAAGAGAACCTCGTTGGCAAGCCGGGCATGGGCCTGAAGATTGCCCTGTCCACGCTCAATGTCGGCCGCCTCGGCCTTCCCGCCGCCGGTGTCGGCACGGGCATGGCTTTCATTGAAGACGCCAAGTGGTGGGCGACCTCACGCGTGCAGTGGGGCCAGTCAGTGGGCAAGCACCAGTCCATCTCCAAGAAGCTTGCCAACTACGCGGCCAGCCTGTTCTCGATGAAGAGCATGGTTTACCTGACCTGCGCCTTCGCGGACAAGAAGAACGCCGACATCCGCCTCGAGGCGGCTGCGGCGAAATACTACTGCTCCGAGACGCTGTGGAAGATGCTGGACGACTACGTGCAGGTGCGCGGCGGACGCGGCTACGAGCGCGCCACCTCCCTGTACGAACGTGGCGACCGTCCGGTCAGCCTGGAAATGGCCATGCGCGACATGCGTGTCGGCCGAATCTTCGAGGGTTCCTCCGAGGTCATGCACCTGATCATGGCCCGCGAAGCGCTCGACACCCATTTCAAACTGGTCATGCCGATCATCATGCCCAAGCCCGGCCAGAAAGAGGGCAAGATCTCCCTTCTGGTTAAGGCTGCCTCCTTCTACGCGACCTGGCTGCCCAAGGTGTTCATGCCGGTCAGCGCGCCGGATGCCCGCAAGCTCAACGGCGCAAACCGCGCCCATCTGCACTTCGCCGCCAAGACCTGCAAGCGGCTGGCCCGCAACCTCTTCTTCACCATGGGCAAATACCAGGCGAAGATGGAATACGAACAGATCATCCTCGGCAATTTCGTAGACATCGGCACCGACCTGTTTGTGATGGCGGCCACACTTTCGTACGCCGACCAGTTGCTGACCGACAACCCTGCGGACACGACGCCGCAGGAACTGGCAGACCTGTTCTGCCGCGAAGCCCGCAAGCGCATCGAGAGCAACTTCAAGGCGGTCAAGAGCAACCACAACAAATCCTACAAGAAGGTTGCCAACCTGCTGATGGACGGTAGCCTTGGCTGGCTGGCCAACGGCAGCATGAACCCGATCCCGCCGGCATACCAGGACTGGGAGAAGAATGACTACGCCCACCCGGCCGGACGCTTTGTGCCGGCGCCGGAGAAGCCCAAAAAGGCCAAATAAGGGCCGCATAAGAATCCCACGCACATAAAGCGGCGGGGGGCGTCAAACTGGACGCCCCCCGCCGTTCTTGTTTTGCGCGAGGATTTGGGACAGCCGCCCTCGGCTGTCGGATTGGGGCATAATAAGTCTGGATTTCGGCAATGGCGGCTGCCCCACATGCGAGTGCAGCATCGTGCAGACCAATTTCAAATCTCAAATTTGAGATCTCAAACCCCCGTCTTGCCGCCTTCAGACCACGCCCTCGCGCAGGTCCGTCGGCATCGGCTCCGGGCGTTCGCAGGTGCTTTCCAGTGCCACCCGCGCGGCGGCATCCGAGGCGTCGTGAAACGCGTGCATCACATCCAGCGCATGATAGGCCAGTGTGCCGTTGGCGCGGTGCGGCCTGTTCCCGCGTATGGCCACGGCCATGTCGGCCAGGCCAAGACCGCGCGACTGTTCCGCATAGATGTGCGTGAGCGGCACGTCCTGCCAGTCACTGTAACCGGCGCGAAACACACGCACCGGGCCGCCGAAACTGTTCGGGTCGGGCACGCTCAGCGAGCCCTGCGTGCCGTGGATTTCGATGCAGGGGCAGGTGCCGCGCCACACATCAAAACTCGTCACCATCGTGCCGATGGCGCCGCCGGCGAAATCCATAATCCCGGCCACATGTGTGGGCACCTCGACAGCGACATGGCTGCCGCGTTTTTTCTCGCTGGTGATAACCCGCTCTGCAAAGGTGACCCGCGTGCGGCTGCTCACGCCCGCCACCGGTCCCATGAGGGTGATGAGCGCGTGCAGGTAATAGGGGCCCATGTCGAACATGGGTCCGCCGCCCGCCTCGTAGTAAAACTCAGGGTCGGGATGCCAGGATTCATGGCCGTGGCACTGCATGAAGGCCGTGGCCGAAACCGGTGCGCCGATCCAGCCGTCATCGATCAGTTTGCGGCAGGTTTGAATGCCTGCGCCCAGCACCGTGTCGGGCGCGCAGCCGATGCGCAGCCCTTTTTCCCCGGCAAGACGCAGCAATTCCAAACCCTGCGCGCGGGTGAGCGTGAGTGGCTTTTCATTGTAGACATGCTTGCCGGCCTCCAGCACGCGCAATGCGACCTCGTGATGGGCCTTGGGCACGGTGATGTTGAGCGCCGCTTCAATGGAATTATCGGCCAGCAGTTCATCCACCGTGCAGGCCTTTGGCACGCCATGCTGCTTTGCCTTTGCCCCGGCGCGTTCCATGTCCAGGTCGGCGCAGGCAGCAATCTCAATCGCGTCAAAGCGTTTTCCCGCGGCGAAGTAAAGGTCCGAAATGTTGCCGCAGCCAATCACGCCAATCTTCATCGCTTTCATCACATCCATCCTTCCCCTGTTCGCGTCGTTGTTTAGCGGCTCGCCCAAAGCAGGCCGCGCTGCATGATTTCGCGGCATTCGGGCACGTCGAAGTCGGCGGGAACATGCCCCAGGGCGGAGTAGAAGACCCGGCCTGCGCCGTAATTGCGCTTCCAAACCACGGGCATGACGCATCCGTCAATCCATGCGGCGTGCTCCCCGGTGAACGTGGTCGTGGCAAGCACCTCGTTCGACGGGTCCACGTGCATGTAGTAGCACTCAGAGCGGATTTGGAAATCGGCAATGCCCGCCACAAGCGGATCGTCGGGGCACGTGATATTCACCGTGTATTCGATGATGCCGCCGGGATGATCAACAAACTGTCCGCCGGTCATGAACTGGTAGTTGGTGTTGTTGCGAAAGGCGTCGCACAGGCCGCCGTGCCAGCCCGCAATACCGGACCCGGCGCGCACTGCCGCGCACAGTCCCTGCTCCTGTTCGGCGCTGAGCACGCCCATGGTCCAGCAGGGCACAATGAGGTCGGCTTCGGCCAGGGCCGCCGCATCACCAAAGACCTCCATGCTGTCCCGCACATCGACCTCGTAACCGGCCCCGCGCAGAAATGGAACAAAGCGTTCCACGCACTGCTGCGGCTCGTGTCCGTCCCACCCGCCCCAGACCATCAATGCCCTTTTCATTTGCATCTCCCGGCGCCAAGACCGGCGCAAAAATAAGAGGCGGCATCCCTGCCGCGTTTTTCGCCTGTTTGCAGGACAAAAGAGGAAAAGAGGCTGGAAGCCTCTTCTACGCCGCGGAATGCACCCACAGAGGGCTCACTTCGGCTTTGTGGCCATATACAAAAAGCATGGCGGCAGATTCTTCCAGACGGGACCCACGCGGCGAATGCGCCCGAACCGGGATGGCATTTTGCCGGAGAAGAACCGGCGCCCCGACGGGATCATCGGGCTGATTGCATAGGCGAAGGTGACAAAGCGTCCGCCAGGCGCCAAAACGTCAAAGGTGGCCTCCAGCAGGCGATCCTGCAATTTCTCGTCAAAGCGCGCCCAGGGCAGCCCCGACACGATGGCGTCACAGTTCTCATACCCCGCCTCGCGCAGGTAGGCAATCGCATTCTCCGCGCTGTCCTGCACCACATTGGCTTCGGGGCAGCGCTTTTTCGTCGCCTCGACCAGCGAGGGAAGCACTTCAAGGGCCACGAAAAAAGATTCGGGTGTTTTCTTCCGCAGAATCGCCTCGGTAAACACGCCTTCACCGGGCCCGTATTCGACGATCGATTTGGCGCTGCCCAGGTCAGCCAGGTCGGTGATGGCATCGGCCAGCGCGCGACTGCTCGGGCCGAAGGCCCCTGTGGTCTTGTTGTCCCGGATCGCTTCCTTCATAAAGGTAAGCCACGACATGTTTGCATTCTCCTGCGCGGCGCGCCGCGGGCGGTTACTTGTATTCGGGCAGCCAGCCGTGGTGCGCTTCGATAAGGTCGTCGCACAAGCCAACGATTTCATCAATGGTCAATTCGGCGGCGGTGTGCGGGTCGAGCATGGCTGCCTGGTAAATGTGGTCTCTGCGGCCCGTCAGCGCGGCTTCAATCACCAGTTCCTGCACGTTGATGTTGGTCCGGTTCAGCGCGGCACATTGCGTCGGCAGGTCGCCGACATGGGTCGGTGTCACGCCGTTTCGGTCGGCCACACAGTTCACCTCCACGCATGCACGGGGCGGCAGGTTGGTGATCAGGCCTGTGTTCAGCACGTTGCCGCCAAACGTGTACGGCCCGCCCGTCTCCACGGCGTCGATAATGTGCGACGCATACTCGCCCGTGCGCGCATGGCTTAACGGACTGTCACCGGTCATTTCTGCCCGCATCCCGGCCCATCCCTTAATCTGCTCCTCGCAACGACGGGGATATTCATCCAGCGGAATGTGAAACTGCTCAATCAGCTCCGGTGCCCGTTCCTTGATAAACCACGGAACATACTCCGAACTGTGTTCGCTTGATTCGGTGACGTAATAGCCAAAACGCTTCATAATCTCAAAACGCACCGTGTCCCGATGGATGTATTCGGGCAGTTGGGCGCGCCTTTTGATCTCAGGATATAGATCCTCGCCCTTTCGTGAAAGTTCCAGCAGCCAGCCTTGGTGGTTGATGCCCGCTATCTTCCAGCGCAACTGGTCCGCCGGGAGGTCCAACTCGGCGCAGAGGTAGGGAGCGCAGGTCTGCACGCTGTGGCACAGCCCCACGGTGCGCACGCCCGTGGCCTTGAGCACCGCGCCCGTAAGCATAGCCATCGGGTTGGTATAGTTCAGCAGCAGAACCCCCGGCGCGACCGTCTCCAGGATACGACAGTAATCAAACAATATGGGAATGGTGCGCAAAGCACGAAAAATGCCGCCAATGCCCAGCGTGTCGCCAATGGTCTGCCGAAGCCCGTAATTTTTCGGGATTTCGAAATCCGTCACCGTACAGGGACGGTAACCGCCGACCTGGATCGCGTTCACCGCATAGTCCGCGCCGGAAAAGGCCTTTTTCGCATCCTCAGCCAGAAAAGTCTCCACCGTCATGCCCGCCCCGAGCGTCCGGTTCAGGTTGTTGACCATTGCCTCCGAGTCGCCCAAACGGACCGGGTCCACATCGACCAGGGCAATATGCGAACCGCGCAGCGACGCAACGTGCATGCAGTCGCCCAGCACGTTTTTCGCGAAAACGGTGCTACCCGCGCCGATAAAGCAGATTTTTGCCATGGAACGAGGTCCCTTGCCGGATGCGCGGCCGGAATGGCCACGGCAGGATGATAGGACGCGACGCGCCCACGATGCAACCGGACGCCCGATCGCGGAATCCGGTATCCCTTAACTGCTGCGCATGGCCACCGCAATCAAAAAATGGGACCGGTCAGATGTCTTCGGTCGGGTTGGGTGAGAAGTCCGCCCGTTTGTCTTTCACGTACCGGAATTCTTCAGCGGTGTCGAGTGGTTCGCCGCTTTCTTCGATGGCGGGCCATTCCTTTGCAAAGCGCGTGTTCAGTTCGATGTAATCCTGCCACTTTGCAGGCACCTCATCCTCGGAATAGATGGCATGCACCGGGCATTCGTTGACACACACACCGCAGTCGATGCACTCGTCCGGGTCAATGACCAGCATCGTTTCACCCGCGTGAAAGCAGGTGACCGGACAGACCCCGGCACATTCGGTGTACCGGCACTTGATGCAGGGCTCGCAGACAATAAACGCCATGAACGGGGATTCTCCTTTGGGTGCGGTTGCGGGGATTGTACGGGATGGCGGAAAAGCGCGCAATGTTTCACGCTGCGGTCGGCACCCCTATTGCGCCGGGGCATCCATGGCGCAGCGCAGTCCGTAATCCTTGCGCACGGCGTCCATCCGGTCAAAATGCCGCGCGGCGCAGCGCGCCTCGAATTTGCCCGTCATAAAGGAACCGCCCCGCAGCACCCGAAAGACCTGCCCGTAGTCCTTGGTGACCACCGGATTGCCCGGATAGGCCTCATACCAGTCCTGCACCCATTCATAGGCATTTCCCGCCATGTCCACACATTTGCTTGGCGATGCCCCGTTGAACAGCAGCCCTACGCGCACAGTGCGGTTTGCTCCGTGGTCAACCGTGTTGGCGCGGTCAGGCGCCCAATCGGAGCCCCAGGGATATTCGCGGTTGTCCGTACCGCGCGCCGCCCGCTCCCATTCCACCTCCGTGGGCAGACGCTTTCCTATCGTTTGGGCATATTTCACGGCCTCGGTCCACGTCACGCCGACAGCGGGAAAGCTCCCCTCGCCTTCATCAAATTCATGATTGGGAAAAACCTTCTTAAACTCCTCGTTGGTCACCTCGAATTTGTCGATGTAGAACGGTTTCAAACTGATGGTTCGCCGCGGCCGTTCATCGGGGGCGCGGTCATCATTGCCCATGGCAAAATCGCCACCAGGCACCAGAACCATGCCCTGGGGAACTATGCCCGGCTCCATCTTGAGTTGAACGGTTTCTGTTTCGTTGACCTCAAGGTGAACTATCTGTTCCTGCTCGATAAAGTCCGGCGCATGCACGGTTACCAGATAGTCGCCCGGATTCAGCTTGAATTTTGCCGGGGTAAGCTGGGTCTGAGGCAGATTATTAAGCCATATCTGCGCCCCCGTGGGCCGTGAGAATACGGCCAATTCGGACTCCATGGGTTTGAATTCGTGCCGGAACTCATGCTTGAAGTTGTCTTCGGCCACAAATGAATTGGATATGGGGTAGTGGCGGTCTAGGCGCAATTCATAGGAATGCTCGCCAAGCCGCATTGTGCGGTTCAACAAGGGTGTCGTGCCCACTTTTTCCCCGTCAAGATAAACCTCCGCCCCCGAAGGCTTGGACTCAATGCTCAGATAGCCGACCAGCGGCTCCATGTCAATGACAAAATGCTCCCGCGGCTCCCCCATCACGACGATGCTCTTTATTTTGCGCTTGTACCCGTCACGCTTGAGGATCACCTCATGGGGACCGGGTTCCAATCCTGTCACCGTCACCGGTGTCGGCCCCCGGTCCAGCCCTGCCACCAAGACCAGGGCCCCTTCTTCCGGAGCGCTTTCGATCACCACTTTATTCAGCCGCTTGGGCTCCTCCCTGGGGCGACAACTGACATACACCACAGACAGCAACAAAACCACCAGAACTACCGCAACAATCCATACCAATCCACCCATATTGTTATTCTTGGCTGGTTTGGTACGGGGACGATGGTGATGGTGGTGATGGCGTCGCGGCTGTTCTTGGCTGTTGTTCGGCTGCTCCATCGCTTAAAAATCCTATAAACCTTTGTAATTAATGGACATATGAAGCAACGATATTATTCCCCCGTCTTGAAAATGTATGGATTATGCGCCTTTGGGCGCTCACCCCCACATAGCCGAGTCCGAGGCGGACGGACAGAAATGGTTAAGGAAGACGAACGGACACCCCGACAACTTTCTCCAGCAACCGGCCCCCCGCCACATTTCTTACGAAGGCCTGGGGTGTGGGAAAGTCAATGGCGCTCCCCGCCACACCGGGACAAGTCCACACAATTTCCGCAAGCGTCACAGCGCCCGTGCCCGAAGCCCGCAGTTCGCCCATGATACTTATGCCCCCATCGGCATTGGTGGAGACGCGCAGCAGTGGATTTCCCGAGGCAGACCCCTGCCATGAAAAGCCCGGTATTGAAGGAAGACCGAGCGAAACAGTCACAACGACAATGGTATTGGGAGCGGAAACAGCGAGGCTCACGCGCAAGCGACCATGAACGGTCTTTTCGGGCGACAACTCTGTATCCACCGGCACCAGCACGACTTCCGCCCGGTCCCGCTCCGCATACTGGTAAGCGCCGGGCAGTTCGGCGCGCAGTCCCCGGCCGGGCAGGATGACCGACACGGAAACCGCGCCCTTGCCGTCCCCCGCCATTTCGGGAACGCGCACCAGAGCATGACTGCCATCCCCCGGCGCGACACATTCCGCAGGCTGGCCGCCGAAGCGGTATTCCGCGCCGGGCAACAGTCCGGCGCCGCGCACCAATACAATACTCCCGCCCTCGGCCGGGCCGGTGTAGGGAATGACGCCCGCGATGCGGGGCGCGTCAAACACCGGTGCCGGACTGGGATCGGCGCCGTCCCAGATACCGTCGCCGTCCGTGTCGGGATTGCGGGGATCGGTTTCGCCGGGGTCCACCATGCCGTTGCGGTTCCAGTCTTCCAGTCCGTCCGGAATGCCGTCACCGTCCGTGTCGGCCCGCAGCCAGTCGGTTTCTCCGGGGTCGCGCGCCCCGTTGCCGTTGACATCCTCAATGTCATCGGTGAGTCCGTCGCGGTCCATGTCCTGGGCGCTAACCCCCGCGCCCGCAAGCCAGGCGAAGAGGTCTCGGGCAAAGGTCTCGGACAAAGCGCCCGACGATGCGGCCCGCAGCGGCGCATCGGACGCCAGCAAGGCCACCCGCCCATAGCCAAAGGAGCGGCCCAGGAACAGTGCTGGCGTCTCCGGCGGCGTTTCGGGCACGCGGAGCACCTTCAAGACATGGGGGGCAAAGGCGTCCTTCGCCGTGCCCACAGCCTCGCAAAAGCCATAGGCGGCGGGCATGGGAATGTGGGGCCAACTGCCCAACGGCTCTACCGCCGGATTCGGGGAAGCGGCGACGGAAGCAGGCGGCGGTTCGCCCGCGGTGATCACGCCGAAAGGCGCCACCCATGGGCCGAGGGTTTCCGCCTGTCCCTTATCCCCACCGCCCACGATCAGGAGTCCGCCGCCATCGGCCACGTAATCCACCAGGGCCTGGCGCGGAACCACCCCCCGCACCGCGGCACCGGCCTGTAGCACAATCACGGCGTAGGGGTTGAGGGGGGAAGTGACGGGATCTGAAGATTCCGCATGGGAGAAATGCTGCGGCGCAGCGGCAAGCTGACAGGCGAGTCCGGCGATACCGCGCGGGTCCGAGGCGTCGCGCATCTGCGTGGCCGCTTCCGGCCAGAGCCACAGAATGGTGCGCGCCGAGGCGGGCGCGGGCTCCACGCGAACCAGCACTTTGGCAGGACTGTCAATGGCCGGAACCGGTGGGGACCCGCCCTCCATGGTCACCGTAAGCACGCCTTCCGCAAAGGTGTGCGGAAGATAGCGCGCCGGGTCCACACCCATGTAAACCGTCCCCGAACCGTGGCCAACAAGCGGGTGAATGACGAGCCAGGGCATTTGCGCGGCGTCATAGGTCACGCGCCAGGGCCCAGGTGCCCCGCCACAGTCCACATTCAACTCCCGCAGTTCCCGTCCGGCGGCCTCGCCGCGAAGCACCACCGCGGACGGAACAAGGACTCTGTTGGCCGGAGCCTGCTGGCCCGCCATTTCAATCGGCGGCGCTTTCCCCGCCGCAATGGGCAGTATGGCGCTGACATGCCCCGTCTGCAATTGCATCATGCACTTCGATGCACCAGTGCCGCCATCGGCCAGATGAATGCGCCCCGCCTCACCCACGAGCAGATTGCCGCCTGACCAGCACAGTTCCCGGATCGGATTCTCATACTCCTGCCGAAGCTCTCCCCGCTGTCCCTTGGGCCAGATTTCCAGCCGGGTTCCCAGCGAGGCCGCCACCATTCCCGTGGCCGGCTCGGGAACGAGCAGAAAACCCTCCATCGCCCCGACCAGCGGATACTCGGCCTCCGAAGTGACCGTGCCTGATGCTGGGTCAATTTGAATTCTGGTGGCATAGGCAAAGTCGGTGCCCGGTGCATCCGCGGCAACCCACAGATGCCCGTCGTCAACCGCGCAGATTCGTCTGGCCATGCCGCGCGCAGAGAGGGGGCCGCCCACGAGGGTCAACTTGTTTGAGTCGATGACATACACTTGGGTGACCGGCTCAGTGGAAGCGCCGCTGAGCGGCCGGCCGGAAAAGGCCACAACGCAAAGGTCCGTCCCCGGAAGGCGGGTCAAGGTGCGGGCATCGGTGCATGCCAAATTCCACCCCGCCAGTTTGTCGGCGGGAAGGCGCAGGGTTTGGGCCGAACCGAGGCTGCATTTCACCAGCACCGGCGCAGTGCCGGGCTGGCCCGCGCACAACACCAATGCCGACGTGACCGAAGGCATCCACACCCCGGTCACCGGAGTGCCCGGTAGGGGCCATTCGGCGATCGTCGTGGCGGCGACATCGGCGTTTCCGCCAAGAATGCGCGCACGCCCCACTTGGGGGACTGCATCCGACTCTCCTGCCCGCCGACCCAGCACGAGCAGACCGGGTGAAGCGGATCCGGACGAAAGGTCCGCCAACCATTCCCGCCAGCCTGCCTCGGCTTCGTGGAAGCGTTTCTCACTGGCGAGAAAGGGCCAAGGGCGCACCAACGAAATGCTGGTTTCGGGATAACCCGGGTCGGGATGCAACGAGGGTTCCGAAGGTCCTGTGGCAACGGCAATATAGCCGTCAGGCATACCAGCCTCGTCGGCAAATACTCCCGGCACAGGCGTTCCCAGGAGATTTGAACCGGGCAGGGGCGCACCGCCGGGCAACAGTTCCCCCGACTCCAAATCCACCGCCTGGGCATAGATCCGCGCCGACTGGCGCGTTGCGGAAAGGCTGGAAGTGACCACCACCGCGCGCTGGGCCTGTACTGTGACTGCGAACAGCAGAACCAAGAGGAATGCAATACCAAAAGCACTCCTACGGGGTGTGTCCGTCACTCCCGCGAACGTGGGAACATCCCCGCCTGCTTCGGAATACAGGTTCCACACCCCGGTCGAGTCTCCGACATCACATCCCCCTAAATCCCCCTTCAAAGGGGGACTTAAGCAGTGCGAGGCACTTGTCCCGACCAGGAGGCATTCTATTCTCTTGTGATTCACGCCCTTCATTGGGACAAAGTCTACGCAACAAATGCTTGCCGCGCAAGGCCAAAGTCGCCTATCCTTATGGTAGAGTTCGTTAATACGAAAGAAAAGCATGCCATGGACGCAGCAAATTTCCGTTATGACACCCCCGATGGCCCGATTTACGGCTATATCGCCGATGAAGGCCTGCGTGAATTGCGTCTGCCCGATCCGGCACATCCCATCCAGCCCTACATGCTGCATTCACGGCCCAATCACATGCTTGGCCGCCGACTCATGCAACTGCTTGGGGACTATTTCGCAGGCGTGGCCGTTGATTTTACCGAAGTCCCCCTGGCCCCGTCCTCGGGCACGCCGTTTCAGCGGAGTGTTTGGAAGACCCTGCAGGCCATACCCCGGGGCTGCACGCTCAGCTATGGTGAAGTGGCCAAACGTGTGCGAAAACCGGCCGCCTCGCGCGCGGTGGGTTCGGCCGTGGGCGCCAATCCGATATGTATCGTCATTCCCTGCCACCGTGTGTTGGCGGCAGGCGGCAGGCTGGGCGGATTCAGTTCGGGATTGGACTGGAAACGGCGGCTGCTCCACATTGAGGGCATCGAAGGCTGGAAGGACTGACGGACCTTCCCCGGCCGCACCGACCGGCGCCCTACTGCAAGTGTTTATTTTGCTTGATCTTGCATGCCGTCAAAAGGTACAATACCAGCCCGTGTAATGTATCTGGACGCAATGCGTCCGGGGTCGGGATCGTGTTCATTGTTCCCTGGAATTCCGCTGCGGCACAACTCCGGCATGGACTTAAGTGTTGCGGCGCAACTTCAATTGTGCAAAGGAGATAGTTGTGAAGAGAACGTATCAGCCGTCCAATGTGCGGCGCAAGCGGACCCATGGTTTCCGCGCCCGCATGGCCACGCCCGGCGGGCGTGCCGTAATCGCAGCACGTCGGCGCAAGGGCCGCCGCCGCCTGACCGTGTAACACGGGGCCGCAAACCTGTTGTGCCGGGTTCCCATGCGTTTCCACCATCCGCGCGCATTACGCGCGCCGCGGAATACAAGTTCGTCTTCGAGCGGGGCGAGCGTGTGGCGGGGCGTCATTTTGTTTGCCATGTGGCCCGGCAGGAGGGTGGCGGATGTCGACTCGGCTTTGCGGTGTCCCGCAAGGTCGGCAATGCTGTGGCGCGCAACCGGGTCAAACGCCGCCTGCGGGAGTTCTTTCGAACACACCGCGACGGATTTGCTCCAGACGTGCTCCTGGTGGTGGTGGCAAAGCCGGGCGCGGCGGACTTGGACTGGTCGGGCCTGTCCGGCGAGCTGGAGCGTCTGCTCCGGCGCGGAGGGGTGATTCGTGGCAAGGCTGATGATAGCGTGCATTAGGCTGTACCAGCGCCTCATATCGCCGATGCTGGGCCAGCACTGCCGCTTTCATCCTTCCTGCTCGCAATACGCCGTCGATGCGCTGCGCGCGCGCGGGGCGCTGGCCGGTTCGGCCCTGGCCCTGTGGCGCCTGTTGCGCTGTCAGCCTTTCAGCCGCGGGGGATATGATCCCGTGCCCCTGCGCGGCGGCGGTGCGAAACCTTCCTCCCCCGCTCCAAACTCTCCAGCCTGATGTTTTTGAACGGCCCGCGCGGTCCCGGTGCCATCGGGAAGCGCGGGGGAGATGCCCACGTTGTTGAACGATGACAAGGACAAGGAACTTCAGCGAAACCAGATCATCGCCATCGTCCTGATGTCGGTGCTGATGCTCGGATGGGTCTGGCTGTTCCCGCCGACGACGCCGGTCAAACCGCCCGCGGAAAAGCCCGCCGCGGTGTCCGCGCAGCAGCAGGCGGAAATGAAGGAGCGCACCGAGCCGTCGAAGGACGCGCCGGAGAAGAAGACTGTCGACGAAACGCCCGTGGGATGGCTCCCGCCGGTGGCGGAAGCGGCTGCCGACCCGGCGCAGGATGAAGTCACCCTGTCCGACGCGGAGCTGGAGCTGGTGTTCACCCGCGTGGGCGCCCGGCTGAAACAGGCCCTCGTGGTCCTCGGCAAAGCGGGGATCGATTCGGCGCAGTTGGTGCCTGAGGCGTTGGGCAAATCCGATGCGGATGCCATTTATCCGCTGGGGGCTTCGTTTTGCTGACCAGTTCTGGGGCGCGGCGCTGGACCGTCGCCGCTGGGAAGCGGCCAAGTCGGACGATGGCAGGGGTGTCGTATTCACGCTCGACATTCCGGGACATGCGCGGGTAACCAAGTCGTTCCGGCTGCCCGCAGACGGCAATGTGCTCCAGACCACGGTGTCGTACGAGAATCTCTCGGCCGAAACCGTGCTGCTCGGTCTGGACACGCGCGAACCCGCCGTGTCGCTCACGTGGGGGCCGCAGGTGGCCTCGGGCGATCTTACCAAGGGCGTCACGCAGCAGTTTACGTGGCGCAAGGACGGCAAGAACGCCGACACCTCCACCAACAAGCTCAAGCCGCTTGAGCCGGGCGGACGGGTGGCGGCGCGGGTTCCGGCGCCGGACTGGGTGGCCCTGTGGAGCGCCTATTTTGCCGTGGCATTCAAGCCGGAATTCGCCGGCGGCGAGGGCTGGATCGCGGGCGCTCCGACCCAGTTCAGCATGGGGCTTGGCGCGCCCCGCACCGAGGTGGCCCCCGGCAAGACGGCGGCATGGGACTACCAGGTCTATATCGGGTCCACGGCGCGGCACGCGCTGGCGGCGGCGTGGCCCACGCTCAACACGGTGCAGCGGTTCTTTACCAGCGTCGACTGGATGGACAAGTTCTCGAAGTTCCTCCTGGGCATTCTGAACTGGTTCCATGACCATATCTACGCGAACTACGGCGTGGCCATCATCTTCCTCACCCTGCTCGTGCGCCTGGCGGTGTTTCCGCTGACGTGGAAGAGCATGATGAGCATGAAGCGGATGAGCGCGCTGGCACCCGAACTTGAGAAGCTGAAGAAGGAAATCGGCGACGACCAGCAGGAAATGCAGAAGCGGATGATGGAGCTGTACCGCGAGCGGGGCGTAAACCCCCTGGGCGGATGCCTGCCGCTGATGCTGCAAATGCCCGTGTTCATCACGCTCTACCGCATGCTGTGGAGTGCGTTTGAACTGCGCCGGGCGCCGTTCCTGTGGATGGCCGACCTTTCCGAACCGGACCGGCTCTTCAAACTTCCGTTCTCGATCCCCTTCCCGTTCGCGGGCGGGCACGTCGACGGGGTCAACCTGCTGCCGATTCTGGGGGCCGTGGCGATGCTGCTCAGCACCGAGTTCATGAACCCGTCGGCGACGGCCATGCAGAATTCGCAGCAGAAGATGATGATGCGGTTCATGCCGGTCATGTTCTCGGTCTTCATGTACAATCTGGCCTCCGGGCTGAATCTGTACATCCTGGTGAGCACGGTTCTCGGCATTGCGCAGAGCCAAGTCATCCAGCGCATGGACATCAAAGTGGACACGACGAAGAAGAAAACCAAGACTGCACACCGTCCGCAGCACTTCTATGCTGCGGCTCAGGCACGAAAGCGCGAAGCGGCCCGCGAAATGCGGCGGGAAAAAGACCAGCGGCGAAGCGGCCGCGGCCCGCGCAACGATTAAACGCCGGTGCAGTCTCCAACGGGGTCGAGAGTACCCCGGCACCCCAGGCCCGGACGGGTCTGTTAAGGAGATGACAATCGAATGAAAGCAGTGGAAGCCAGCGGGAAAACCCGCGAAGTGGCCATGGAAAACGCCCTGAAAGAACTGGGCGTTGAATTGTACGAAGTGGACAAGATCGAGGTTCTGGACGAAGGGAACAAGGGGCTCTTTGGATTCGGAGCGCGCCCCGTGCGGGTGCGCCTGACCGTTGAACATCTGGAAGATGACCGTGCCCCGGCGCGTCCCCGCGCCGGTGGTGGCGGCGGCCGCGGACAGCGGCCGGAACGCGCCCCGGAAGGCGCACAACAGCGCGGTGACCGCGGACCGCGGGACAGCAGGGGCGGACAGCAGCAGCGCGGTGGACAGCCCCGTGAGGGACGTGATGACCGCGGCGGTGACCGCAACCGTCCCGAGCGCCCCCAGCAGGACGCGCAGCAGCCACAGCAATCCCAGCAGAGACAGCAGCGTCCCGGCGGCGGACAGCAGCAGGGACAGCAGGGACAGCAACCGCGCCAGCAGCAAAGGCAGCAGCCCGCTTCAGGTGCCCAGCAGGGACAAAGAGGCCAGGGGCAGCAGCAACGTGGACCCCGTCCGGAGCGCCCGCAGGGCCAGCAGCAGCCCCGGCAGCAGCAGCCCCGTCCCGCCCCGAAACCCGCAGCGGCGGAAGGCGCCAATGAGGGTGCACCGGCCAAACACGTGAATGTGCATGAAGAGGCGCTCGACGCGTTTCGCCGTGCCGAACAGTTTGAGCAGTTCGACTCCGCCGTGCCCGTGGCGCCCGAGGATATCGAGGATACGGACGTGTTGGAAGTGGCCGACGCCGCTGAAAGCGGCGGCGAGGAGCGCCCCGACGAGGCTTTCGAGCCGATTACGGACGAACAGGGCCAGGAAGCCGCAGGCGTGCTGCGCGAGATGATCCTGAAGATGGGCATCGAGGCCGAAGTGACCTTTGTGCGCACCGATGACGGCGCGGCCAAGCTGGACGTGCGATCGCAGGACAGCGCCATGCTGATCGGCCGCAAGGGCCGCACACTGGGCGCGATGCAGTACCTCGTCAACCGCATGATCGCCCAGGGCGACGCCGCGGAAAACACCGAACGCATCATGATCGATGTGGAAGGCTATGTGGACCGGCGCCGTGAGATGCTGGAGGACCTTGCCCGGCACTTTGCGGGCCGCGTCAAGGAAAGCGGCCGGCCCGCCCGGCTCAAGCCGCTCAGCCCGCAGGAGCGCCGCATCATCCACATGACGCTGCGCAATGACCCGGAAGTGCGCACCGCCAGCCTGGGCGATTCGCTCTACCGCACCGTGGTTATCAGCCCGATCAACGCGCGCCCCGGACGCCCCCAGGGGCAGGGGCAGGGGCAGGGTCAGGGCGGCGGCGGTGGTCGCGGACGGGGCAACCGCGGCGGACGGGGACGCGGCGGCGGCAATGGACGCCGTCCCGGCGGACCGCCCCGCCAGCGGGACACCGAGCTGGACCCGGGCCAGTTGAGCGACTAAACCCATGTCCTCCGGGACAAATGACACGATTGCCGCAATCTCCACGCCGCCCGGTGAGGGTGGCGTGGGGATTGTTCGTTTAAGCGGTCCCGATGCGTTCCCCATCGCCGCGACAGTGTTTGTTTCCTGCCACGGCGCAGACCTCCCAAACGCCAAGCGGCAGCGCATGTTTCACGGCCACGTCGTTGACGGGGCGGGCCGCCCCCTGGATGAGGTGCTGCTTCACCGCATGCCCGGGCCGCACAGCTACACCGCCGAGGATGTTGTGGAGATCAACACCCACGGCGGGACGGTGCCCCTGCGTGCCGTGCTGGACGCCGTGCTCCGCTGCGGCGCGCGACTGGCCAAACCGGGCGAATTCACCCGGCGCGCTTTTGAGAACGGCCGCATCGACCTCGCCCAGGCCGAGGCGGTGATCGACCTGGTGCGCGCCCGCACCGACGCCGCGCTCCGCGCGGCCAACGCGGTGGCGGGCGGCGCCCTTTCCCGCGAAATGCACACCCTGCGCGAAAGGCTGGCCAACGCGCTGGCGCGGGTTGAGGCCGCCGTGGACTTTCCCGAAGATGACCTGCCCGAACTGGTCGACGATGCGCTCTTTGAAGGACTGCGCGCCGCGCACCAGCAGATGACCCGACTGCTCGACAGTGCCCGCGCCGGACGGCTCTACCGGGAAGGTGCCGCCGTGGCCATTGTCGGAAGGCCCAATGTCGGCAAGTCCAGCCTGTTCAACGCGCTCCTGCGCGACACCCGGGCCATCGTCTCCCCCCTGCCCGGCACCACCCGCGACCGCATCGAAGAGGACGCCAGCATCGGCGGGGTGCCGTTGCGGCTTGTGGATACCGCCGGTATGCGCTCCACCGAGGACCTCATCGAACAGGCCGGTGTCGACCTGGCCAGGGCCGCGCTGCGCGAGGCTGATGCGGTGCTCTTTGTGGTTGATGCGTCAGCGCCCATGACCGATGAAGACCTACTCCTAGCGGCGGAATTGCGCTGTGCCACCGTGCCGGTAATCGTCGCGCGCAACAAGGCTGACATCGCCGGGTCCACTCCCCTTCCCGAACCGGAGGGCTTCTCTGAAGCCTGTCTGGTTTCCGCCGTCACCGGTGCCGGGTTGGAAGCGCTCGAAACCGCCCTGGCCCGCTCGCTGCTTGGCCAGGCTAACGTCGCCGAAACGCCCATGATCAGCCGCATGCACCAGGCCGACAGCCTGCGCCGTGCCGCGGAATGCGTGGACCGGGCGGTCAATAACCGCAACGCCTCCCCCGAATTGCTCGCCTTTGAACTGCGGGAGGCCCTCGCCACCCTCGGCGAAATCACCGGCGAGACCACGCCCGAGGACCTGCTCGACATCATCTTCGGGCAGTTCTGCATCGGGAAATAGGACCACCGCCGTGACACGGGCGTCTCGCCCGTGATCCGGAAACATGAGCAGGATGCAGGGAATCGCATTAGAAGGCCGCTGCACCTGGAATCAGGTCATTTTGAGTCCGTCGGAGTCTACAGCGCGGAAAAATTGCGAATACACCGGGGTGGTTTATTCATTCTCGCGGATGCCGAGTCTTTATTGGTCCCCCTTTGAAGGGGGTGCCGCGAAGCGGCGGGGGATGTAGAGCCCGAATCAAGACCAACATCCCCCTAAATCCCCCTTCGAAGGGGGACTTAAGACCGCACCTGCTTAAGGTTGCGTGAGTTTACCGGGTTTGATACAGGTTGCGGTTCAATGCGGTTGCCCTGGGGCGAGATGCCCATGCCACCGCCGGTCACTACTTTGCCACTGCCTCCAACTTCAGCATCATGGCCGCGCTCTTTTCGGGTCCGTCGGGGTTGATGACGCCAAGCACACGCTTTCCTGTGCGTTTGACGAACACCCCCTTGTACATCGTGTCCGTGGCGGTCAATGTGTCCTTCTCCCGGCTGATGACGGCACCGTTGCCCTGCTTGGAAAGGTATTCTGCGTACTGGTCGAGGATGGCGGCCGCCTTTTCGTCCGATTCGGACAGCACGATAAAGACACGCCCTTTAACACCGTCCCATTCCGCGTCGGCCATCAGGCCCTTTGTGAAAAACGGATATCCCAGCAGGCTCTTGGGCAGATAGCGCTCGCTCCCTTTCACCACGCCCTCGGCGCGCAGCAGCGCAACTTCCTTGGGCACTTCCCCGGCGGGCAGTTTCGCGGCCACCGCCCTGGCGCAGGCAGTAAACACCTCCGCCGTCATTTCGGACGCACCCGACACGGCAATCTGCACGAAGAAGCGTCCCTGATAGAACAGGCACAGCGACTCCGTCAGGGACCCTTCGGTGCCCGCCGCCATCGCTGGGGCCTCGGCCCGGCGGAAGCTGGCGTAGACGCCGTAGGCCTCCAGCGGCGAGCCCAGACGGTACGCGTCTATGACCAGCGCCAGTTCGCTGTCTTTCTTTGCATAGCGCGCCGACCAGCAATGGTCGAAGCCGTAGGGAAAGAAAAACTCTGCCTCACCGTCAATATAGGTGTAGAGGTCTTCGGTGCTGTACTGGTTCACCACGCTGTCAAGCTTCCATTCGGCGCCAAAGCTCAATGCCGCCAGCGAGCTTTCCAGCGGCGTATCGGCTGCCGTCGCAATACCAGCGCCCAAGCAAAGCATCAAGCAAAGCGTCACCCAGTGTCTCATCACTTTAGCTCTCCAGTTCTCTGGTCCACGCGCTCTATTGGCAGACTGATCAGACTGACCTGGCTGATCGGTCCGATCTGTTCCCTTTCTGAATCACGAGAACCTTAGCGCCTTTTCTCTTCGAATTTCGCGGGGGCCATGTCCCAGGCATCGACGGAATGCACCATCGCGTTGCCGCCGACGGCGCAGAACACTATGCCCGACGCCTCGGCGCTCTTGGGATAAACCACTTGTGTCACGCATTGGCGGCCGTTGGCGAAGACCTCGAGCATGGGCCCGTCGAGAAACACCCTCAACTGCAGCGGTTCGCCCGGCTTCAGCGCCAATGGCGCCTCCACGACGGTCACCGGTTTCTTGTTGTCCGAACCCTTCTTCGAATTGTATCCGGTGAACACCAGTTCGCCGTAGCAGATATCATCCCGCAACGTCGCATGGGACACATCCACGACAAGCGCCTTCTTCTCCGTGTCATACCAGATCGCCGTTTCCTCTTTTCCATCGGGTGAACGGAACACTTTCAGTCCCACCCGCTTTGCATCGCCCGGGTCAATTACCGCCGCCAGTTCGAGATGCGTGCCCGCAGCACGCGCCGCTGAAACCTCCGCGCCGTCGTTCAACGCGAAGCTCGCCCCACTGCCCCGGTTCTGCCGCAAGGCCAGGAGTTCCGGCGCGGGCGCGATGCGCATGGTTCCGTCGTCTGCGAGCGACATGATGCGGGGCAGACTCTGGAACCCCGAGCCGGTGCGATCCTGCGCGGGCCGGGTGCGCGGGTCGGTGACCCACGCCCAGAAGACGCGACGGCCTTTGTCGTCAAGCAGGCTTTCGGGCGCGAAGAACTGCGCGCCGGGCCAGTTCATGCGCACATGCTGCTCAGGGTAGAACTTCTCGTTCTCATAGCGTCCCACGTAACAGCGCGCCCCCACCTTGTGGCTGATACACAGCAGCACATGCTTGTCACCCAGTTTGAAGAAGTCGGGGCAGGAACAGTCCTCGTGCCGGAAGAATTCGGGCGTGTCGGGATCGGTGGTCTCGGTGGTCCAGGTCAGGTCGGGATGCTCGTAGAAGGGATGCAGCGGCTTCCAGGTGACCATGTCGGGCGACTTGCAGAGATACAGCGTGTCTTTGCCGTTGGGAAGCGTGTTTCCACCGAGCAGGCAATAGTAGCTGTCGCCCTCGAGCCAGAGATAGGGGTCCCACACCTTGTACACGCCGTCGCCCGGTTCACCCTTCTTGGGCACGGGGATGATTGGGTTCTTGGGGTGCTTCTTCCATCGGATGAGCCCGTCATCCTCCGCCGTGGCCACGCACACGCCCGCGTCAATGCCAAACCAGCACAGCATGGGCACGCCGTCCTTGTTGATGAACGCGTTGCCGCTGAAAATGCCCTTGTCCGCGTCGCCCGGCGCGGGGATGAGTGTTGCGGGATGATAGGTCCAGTTCACCAGGTCGGTGCTCGACAGGTGGCCCCAGCAATGGCCGCCGTTGGGCAGCTTGGGGTCCTGGAAGATGTACATCAGATGATAGCGGCCCTTCCAGAAAATGCAGCCGTTGGCGTCATAGGGCAGCGCCACACCCTCCTCGGGCAGGGCCGTGACGTGGTAGGTCGGCCAGTTTGTGCGCGGCTCTTTCACGATTTCCGTGGCTCCACAACTAAACAACCCCATTCCCCCCAGCAGGGCCAGGGACAACATGCACAGCCCGGCATAATAGGCCTTCATAACGCCTCCTCCCCTGTGTTTCAGGCAAACAGTTCCCTGGCCTGCCGCATCTTTGCAGCGATGTCGAGCCCGCGCACACAGCGTGCGGTGCAGTCGGCACAGTCGCCGCAGGCGAGCGCGGACGCGCCGCCCGGAATACCGTGGTAGGTTTCGCGGGCCAGCGCCAGATCGCCGTAGCCTTCGGCGTACATGAGGCTGCGGTTGACCGTGCTGACCTGCACGCCCAGCGGACAGCCGGGCTCGCATTTGCCGCAGAGGCCGCAGTAGGTCGGCTTTACCGCCCCGGCGTAACGTTCCAGAATCTGCTCGTCCACGCGGGTCAGTTTGAGCGAGTGCATCACCTCCACATTCTCGCGGATTTGGACGAGGTCCACCATGCCGGGCACGGCACAGGTGATGTTGGGGTCGCCCAGCACCCACTTGAGCGAGGCCTGGTGGGGGCTGATACCGCCCAGCGCCTCGGCCTTGTAACCGCCGTTCTGGGTCTTCATCGCCACCACGCCCATGCCGCTTTTCGCGACCCGCGCGATGGCATCCTTTACATCCTGTCCCGACTGGAAATTGTAGGCAAGCATGACGACGTCGAAGAACTTGTCGGGGTCGTCGGCCAGGGCGTTGAGTACATCGGCCTGGTTCTTGTGGGTGGTGCAGCCGACAAAGCGGAGCTTGCCCGCCTTGCGCAGCTCGGTGAGCGCCTCGCGCAGTTCGGCGTTTTGCACCAGCGACGCGTCATTGAACTGGTGCAGTTCGAGCACATCGATGTAGTCCGTGCCGAGGGCCTTGAGGCTCTTCTCCACACCCTCCACAACGCCCTGCTTCGTCTTGGTGCCCGGGGGAGTCTTGGTCGAGATGAACACCTTGTCGCGCCGTCCCTGGACGGCCTTGCCTACGGTCTCCTCGCTGCGCCCGTTGATGTAGACGCGGGCCGTGTCGATGTAGTTCACGCCCAGGTCCATCGCCGCCTGGATGAGCGCCGGTTCGGTGATTTGCAGCGTGCCGATGCCGATGACGTTTACCTTGAGCCCGGTCCGTCCCAGCACCCGCGAAGCGGGGCCATTGGCGGGGGCGGCTGTTTCCGGCGAGGCATTTTGACCCAATGCGGTGCCGGCCACGCCCGCGGTGGTGGCGGTCAGCGCGCCCAGACGAAGAAATTCACGACGGCCAAAAAAGCGGGAATCACTGCTCGACGACATGCGAAAAGCCTCCATATCAGGTTGTTTCCGGACGTGCCCGTTGGGCGGTAAGGAGTATAGCATGAACGCGGAAAGCGGGGAACCCCATACCCCGGCGCAACTCCCCTCCCTGCCTCCCTTGATTTCTCCTATTGACCCTTTTATACTCAAGCCATACACTGCATGTGATGACCTGCCTGGTAGGGGCAGGTCTTCGTTTCGAATGGGAATCGACTGAAGGGTTAAGGAGAAATGCCATGAACCATCAGCGTCGTCAAGGGGCGGGTACAGTTCTTTCCGCCGTACTCTGCTCGGCATGTTTCGGGCTTCTCGCCGGAACGCCCACCGGCACCGTCTGTGCCGCCAGGGACTTTGATTGGGCATTCATGAAGGGCTTCGCCGATACGGGCCATCCAGGCATCTATGGGACCATTCTCACGCCCGCGTTGGGCAACATGCCCGGCGCCCGTGGTTCGGCCTCCACCTGGGTTGACCCCTCCGGCGCGTTCTGGCTTTTCGGAGGCTATGGCGCGGGCGCTGCGGGCGCGGCAGGCACTCTTAACGACCTATGGAAGTATGACCGCGCCACGGGCATGTGGACCTGGATGAAGGGCGCCTCCACCACCAATCAATCGGGAAGCTACGGGTCTCTGCCGGGCACCTCCCCGGCCAGTACGCCCGGCGGCCGGACCAGTGCCGCCACCTGGGTGGACACAGACGGCAAACTCTGGCTCTTCGGCGGCAACGGCTACGATGGCGCGGGAAGCGCCGGCTGGCTCAACGATCTCTGGCAATACGACCCCACAACGGGCAACTGGACCTGGGTCATGGGCCCCAGCACGACCTACGGAACGGGCTACTACGGCACCATACTGGTCCCGACACCCGCCAACCTCCCCGGCGCGCGCACCGGTGCCGCATCATGGACCGATGGGTCGGGAAATCTCTGGCTTTTCGGCGGCAACGGATGCGACATCACCGGTGCCCACGCTTTTCTTAACGACCTGTGGCGGTTTTCCCCTGAAACCCAGGAATGGACCTGGGTGAAGGGTTCAAAATACGACGCACCGGCGGGGACCTACGGAACCCTCGGCGAGGCCGACGCCGACAACACGCCAAGCGGCCGCGTATACACGGCAACCTGGATTGACCCGTCGGGTTCCCTCTGGCTCTTCGGCGGGTTGGATTCGATGACCGCCACCGTCGGCTATCTCAATGACCTTTGGAAATTCACCCCGGCCACCGGCAACTGGACCTGGATGAAAGGCCCGTCCTCCTTCGACCAACCCGGCGTTTACGGAACTCCGGGCGTGCCGACGCCCGAAAATGTGCCCAGTTCCCGTTTGTCCCCCCTTTCGTGGACCGACCCTTCGGGGGACTTCTGGCTCTTCGGAGGACTGACCCACGATGGTTCGTCCTCTCCACACGCCATAAACGACCTGTGGCGCTATGACCGCAATACCGGAAACTGGGTCTGGGTGGACGGTTCCAGCACCACGGGCCAATTCGGGAATTATGCCGCGCTGGGTGGAGCCTCCCCGGCAAGCCTACCCGGCGCCCGTTACAGTTCCTCAACCTGGATCGACAGGTCGAGTGGTGCGCTCTGGTTCTTTGGCGGTGCCGGCTATGGCGAAAGCTCCGGTCCCGACATGCTGGGCGATCTCTGGAGGACCTTTGACAACGTCCGGCCCACCGGTTCGATCGTCATCAATGACAACCGTTCTGTCACGAACAATCCCAACGTGACCCTTGCCCTCGGTTGGTCCGACGGATTTGGCTCCGGCGTGGTACGCATGCGCTTCAGCAATGATGGTGCCACCTGGTCCGCATGGGAACCCCTTGCCGCCACAAAGGCGTGGACCCTTTCCGCGGGGGACGCCCATAAAACCGTCCGTGTCATGTACCGCGACCGCGCCGGAAACTACTCCCTTCCCCTAAGCGACTTCATCCGGCTGGACACCATTCCCCCCGAGGGTTCGATTCTCATCAACGGCGGTGCGGCCTCCACCATAAAACCCAACGTCTCGCTGGGCCTGACGTGGACCGACGGGGATGGTTCCGGCGTCACGCGCATGCGTTTCAGCATCGACGGGGCACACTGGAGCCTCTGGGAACCGCCGCTCACTCCCAGGCCCTATGCGCTGCCGGCCACCCCTGGCTACTACACCGTGCGGGTGCAATACCTGGATGGGGGAAACAACCATTCTCCCGTTTGCAGCGACTACATAAAGCTGCTGGCGCCCTGACCCGGGACCCACGGCTCCGGCCCAGTGCTCAAAGAAAAAGCGGCACCCGCCGTCCTGGCGGGTGCCGCATGTTTGGGTAAAGTCGCCTATATGTCGTCGGCGTTGAGCAGTTCGTCGTAGAACTCGCTGAAGGTGCTGCCGTGGACGCCCTTCATGAAGGCCAGGGCGGCGCGGGGGTGCTTGTTGAGCACGCCGGTGATGGCGTAGGGAATCTCATAGCCCCAGCGCAGTTCCTTCTTCATGTCGACGAAGTATTTCTGGATCAGGTCTAGGATGGGACGCACATCGTACTTGGGGTTCTTCAGGAATGCCATCAGCATTTCGAGCTGGCAATTGCCTGCGGCGCGGCCGATGCCGAAGATGGTTGCGTCGAGCCGGTTGATGCCCTTGATGATGCCCTCGATGGTGTTGGCAAAGGCAAGATTGCGGTTGTCGTGGCAGTGGATGCCGACGGGCTTGCCCTGCAGGCGGGTCAGATACTTGTCGGCAAGGTAATGAATCTGCTCGCTGTAGAAGTAGCCGAAGCTGTCCACCAGGTAGACCATGTCAAAGTTGGTCGCGGCAAGCTCGTCCAAGGCCTCGTCGAGGTCCGGCTCAAGGGCGTGCGAAACGGCCATGATGTTTACGGCCACCTCGTAGCCCATGCTCTTCACATGGTTGCCCAAATGGATGGCCTTGTCAATTTCCTTCACGTAGGTCGCCACGCGGACCAGTTTCACCAGCGACTCGCTGGCAGGCAGGAAGGCGTCGTAGTCGGTGCGGCCCACATCGACCATGATGGAGAGTTTGGTGGGGCATTCGTAGGCCACCTCCCGCAGATCTTCCTCGTCGCAGAAGCGCCAGGGGCCGAAATCACTCGTGTTGAACTGCTTCTTGTCGGCCCGGTAGCCCAACTCGACATAATCCACACCCGCCTGCGCCAAGCCGTGAAACACGTCCTTCACCAGGGCCTTGTCGAAATGCCAGTCATTCATGAGCCCGCCGTCGCGAATGGTACAGTCGAGCACTTTGATTTCAGGTCGGTACATGGTCTGTCTCCAGAGGTTCGTCTCCGCCAAACCATAGGCGGGACAGGGCGGGAAGATTACTGTATTGGCCGAAGAAGGGTCAAGTTTTTATCAGTTTTTTCAGCAGGCATGGCAGGACGGAGCCTGCCTTTTGGAATGGAGTAAATGTTTCGCAAAGGCAAAAAGGTCCGACATCTCGGACGATAAAGCCGAGAAGACCAACAGACCCGCTTCATGCTGTGCAGGGCGCCGATATCTCGATGCTGAAAGACCGTGCGGTGTTTAGGCTTGCAGCGCCTCGGCCTTGATTTGCGCCTGCATGCGCGCCGAGTCACGCTTCACAAAGAACATGGCTGCCGAGAAGAGCAGCAGACCGGACACGATGTAGATGGCGGAGGCGCCGGAAATGGCGTGGCCCATGCCGTTTTCCTTGTAGCTTTCGGCGATGTATCCGGCGACGATGGGGGCCAGCGCGCCGCCGCCCCAGGCAACCATGTTCATGAAACCGGCGGCCATACCGCGCAGTTCGGGACGGATCACGTCATAGACAGACGCAAAGATGTTGGAGTCGTAGATGCCTTTGAACAGGCCCCAGCCCGCCAGGGTGGCAATGAGGATGACCTTGGTGTGGGCCTGGCCGCAGAGAAACACGAAGGGCACGGCGCAAAGCACGCCGAGCATCTGCACCAGAATGCGGCCGCGGGGCGTCTTGGACCGCAGGAAATCGGCCAGCACGCCGCCGCTGGGGCTGCCGATCATACTGGCCAACTGCAGTGGCATGGTCGCGAAGAGGTTCGCCGCGGCCAGCATCGCCATGTCGCTTGCGTAGAGGTTCTCCACCACGAAGGTGGGCATCCACACCAGGAGAATCACCGCCACCGAATTTGCGCAGAAGAAGGCCAGCAGCAGCAGCACGGCAGAGGGCGTGGAGAAGAACAGCTTGAAGAAGGCCCAGAACTCCTTGTCCTTGCGCAGCCTGCGCAGCCCAATGAGCACCACGCCCACCACGGTGGCCAGACCACCGCCCACGTAGGCCTTGATGGTATCGACAATCGTCGGGTCGGGCTTAATGGTCATGATCGACCAAGCCGTCAGCGCCACGCCCGCCGCGAGCAGCCCAATTCCGAATATGGCGGTCAGGTTCAGGAAAGGCGTCCTGTCCACCGGGGCGGAGGAAGGCACCCGCAGCAGATGGGGGTCCATGCCTGTGTCGGCAAGCGTGTCGGCCCGGTCGGCCGCACCGCGTTTCGGCTCGTACAGAAAGCGCCACAGGACCAGCGCCAAAACAAGACCCAGCCCGCCGAAGACCACAAAGGGTATCCGCCATCCCCACCTTGCCCCCAAAAAGCCGGCGAGAACGCTGCCCCCGATGGTGCCGATGTAGACACTGGTCTGATTGATGCTCATGGCCCGGGACCGCGTCGCCTTGCCGTGGTAGTCGCTGACCATGGACATGGCGGCGGGGAAATAGAACGCCTCCCCCAGTCCCTCCATGGCCAGGAATGCGAACAGCACCCAGAAGCTGTGCGCCGCGGCGGTGCCCATGCAGATCACACTCCACACGCACAAGCCGACAAGGACCGCGGTCCTGCGGCGCACACGGTCCACGGTGAATCCGGCAAACAGGGCACAAAGGCCGTAGGAATAACCGAAGGCCGAACCGAGCATGCCGCCAGTCGGCTTGTCCAACCCAAATTCACCGCGTATCAGCGGCATGTTCGCGTTGAGCGCCATGCGGTCGGCGTAGTTGAAGAAGGTGATGCACCACAGCATCGCCACGATGGCCCATTTGTAGCTGGATGGTAATCGCCGTCCCGAGTCGCTGATCAGTTCACCCTGGTATGCCGCTGTGCTCATGCTTTTTTCGCCTCTCCCTGGGTTGCGGAATAGAATGTGGGCGGGAAGTACACCCCCCGCCGCTTCGCGGCACCCCCCTCAAGGGGGGACCTAAGGCAGGCGCCTGCCCGAATCGCTGATCAACCCACCCTCGTATGCCGCTGTACTCATGCTGACCCACCCGTCCCTGAAGGTTAAGAAAAACTGACCCGAATTTACCCAAGACCGCTGGGGCTACTTCTCCGCGTTCTTCTTCGCCAGATTGCGCTGGCGCATGAACTCAAAGACGCCGGGCAGCAGCGATATGAAAATGATGGCCATGACCACGTACGAGAAATGGTTCTTCACCACCGGAACATTGGCGAACATGTACCCGCCCAGCGTGAGCAGATTTACCCAGAGAACTCCCCCGAGCACATTGTACGTGAGGAATCTTGCGTAGCTCATGCTGCCCATGCCGGCGACGAAGGGCGCAAAGGTGCGCACGATGGGCACGAAGCGGGCAATGATGATCGTTTCCGAACCGTAGCGCTCAAAGAACTCATGGGTGCGGTCCAAGTGCTTCTTGTTGAGAAAACGCACCTTTTCCCCGCGGAAAATACGCGGTCCGAGGTAATGACCGACGGCGTAATTGATGGTGTCGCCCAGCACGGCCGCCACGCAGAGCATGCCGATGATGGCCGCCACGTTAAGTTTGCCCATCGAGGCGAACACACCCGCCGCAAACAGCAGCGAGTCGCCCGGCAGGAACGGCGTGACCACCAGCCCTGTTTCGCAGAAGACAATCACGAACAGCAACAGATAAGTCAGTGCGCCGTAATTCTCGATGATCTTGTCCAGATACTTGTCCAGATGCAGAACGATGTCCATAGCCAGGCGAATGTATTCCATGAAGCGGGGTGTCCTTTGCTGCGCTTTGGTGTTAGGGGCGAGCCCGTATTCTATAGAAGCGGCCCGCATTACGCAATCCGGAGAAAGGCCACAAGGGGACTGGCATCCTGTTTCCGCACAGGGCCCGCAATTTGAAAAGGACGCCGACACCGGAAACAGGTGCCTGTACCCGTGTCGCCAAGGCGTTCGCGAGCACGGATACAGGCACCATTTCCGACAGGAAACGGCAAGGGACACCGCTGACTCATTGCCGGAAATGGTGCCAGTCCCCCGGCGGACTCGGCGCCACTGAAATTGACCCCGGCCAATTCCTTGCATACAATGGACGTTATCATTCTGCTGGCGCCCATGCCGGGCGCCCAACCTAGATGGGGATTTGTGAGCCATGGCGAAGAACAACACCGTATATTTGGTTTCGAACGGCGACATGCGAGAGCCTGCCTGCACGGCGGGCTGGCCGCTGCAGTCGTCCACACTGGCGCAGGTCAAGAAAGCGCTCAAGAAGCTCGGCTGGGACAGCATTGCCCTGCCCGAATACGACGCCAAGCGCAAGCACGGTTTCCTGACGAGGCAGTGCGAGGGCACGGCGGCCTTCCGCAAGATTGATCCGGAAGCGCCGGTCATCGTCGTGCTAAACATCTGGGCCTATGCCCACCATGTGTGCGGCCCGCTGCAGACACACCGGGGCCCGATTCTGATGCTGGCCAATTTCGACGGCACCTGGCCGGGACTGGTGGCGCTGCTCAACCATTCGGCGTCGCTCGACCGGCTCAACGTGAAGCACTCGCGGCTGTGGACCGAGTCCTTCAGCGCGGACCCGGATTTCATGGCCAAGTTGGCCGAGTGGTGCAAGTCCGGCACGGTGAAGCACTCCATGGCGCACGTTACCGACGCGGCCAAGCTCAAGCTGAATGCCGATGCTGAGAAACTCGGCACCGAGCTGGCCGCCGAGATTAAGTCGGAACGCCGCATCATGGGCCAGTTTGACCCGGGCTGCATGGGCATGCTCAACGCCGTCATGGACCCGGCCAAGCTGGGGGCCATCGGCCTGCCGATCGAATACCTGAACCAGAGTGACCTGGTGGCGGAGATGAACCTCGTCAGCGACGAGGAGGCCCAGAAGATTTTTGACTGGCTGCTCAAGAAGGGCGCCAACTTCCACTTCGGCGTCAACAAGTTCACCGAGCTCACCCCGGAGCAGGTGCTGACGCAGATGAAGATGTACATTGCAGCCTGCCGCTTCATGGCCCGCTACGGACTCAGTTCGCTGGGCATCCCCTACCAACTCGGACTGGTGCGATGCGTGCCCGCTTCGGACCTTGTTGAGGGCATGCTCAACAATGAGGACCGCCCGCCGGTGCGCGACCCGGAAACCAAGAAGGTCGTGTTCGAGGGCGAGGCCATCCCCCACTTTAACGAGGGCGACATCGGCGCGGGCGTGCCCCAGTTGCTGATGAAGGAAATCTACGCCAAGAAGAAAATGCCGACCGAGACCACGCTGCACGATGTGCGCTGGGGTCGTGAGTACGAGGGCAAGTACGTTTGGGTCTTCCTGATTTCCGGTGCCGCGCCGCCTGCCCATTTTGGCGGCTGGAAGAAAACCCATGTGTACCGTCAGTCGACGATGTATTTCCCGCTCGGCGGCGGCACCTGCTCGGGCGTGTCCAAGCCCGGCGTCATCACCTGGGCCCGCTGCTGGGAGGCCTACGGCGAACTGGGCATGGACTGCGGCACGGGCGAGGTGCTGGAGCTTCCTGAGGCGGAACTGAAAGAGCGCATGGACCGCACCACGCCCACCTGGCCCATCGCCAATGTCCACATCCCCGGCTACGGCCGCGACGAACTGATGGCCTCGCACATGTCGAACCACATCGTCATCGGCTATGGCGACATTCTCCAGGAACTAATCGCCACCTGCCGCAGCCTGGGCATGAAAGTCCGCGTGGGCGGCAAGGCGGGCAAAGACCTCAAGAAGTAAACAAACCGACTCTCGTTCACATCGGCGCGGCGTTCCACGGGATGCCGCGCCACTTTCTTTTGGAGAAGACGGTGCGTTTCATTTTGCTTCGCAAAATTCCACGCACCCTACGGCTTGGTCCTCGCCACAGCCCTCGCCGAATCCAGCGCCTGACGCACGTGCGTGAGGAGGGCGACCCGGTTGTAGGGCTTGTGCAGCAGCGGCCTTTCCTCACCGCCGACAAGCTTTTCCCTTAGCGCGTCCCGGTTGTAACCGCTGCAGAAGATCACCGGGATGTGGGGGCGGTGGGAAACCACGTATTCGCAGAGGGCGGCCCCGCCTGCCCGGGGCATCACCACATCGGCCAACACCAGGTCAATCTCATCCTGGTGCTCGGCGAAAAGGCCCATCCCCTCCACTCCGTCGCATGCGGCCAGCACCCGATAGCCCTTTTGTTCCAACACCTCGACCGCCAGTTCGCGCACCAGTTCCTCGTCTTCGGCGATAAGAATGGTCTCCCTTCCGCCGGGCACATCCTCCGCCCGTTCGGTGGACGGCGGTGCGACCGCATCGGCGGGCCCCGACACCGCGGGCAGATAGAGGTGGAAGGTGGTCCCCTGCCCCGGTTCGCTGTGCACCTGGATTTCTCCATGATGCTGATGGACGATGGAGTAGACGGTGGCCAGGCCAAGTCCCGTGCCCTTGCCCGCCTCTTTCGTCGAATAGAAGGGCTCGAAGATGCGCTCCTGGAATTCTATGGGTATGCCGACGCCGGTGTCCGAAACGGAAATGAGCACATATTCACCCGGCTGCGCCCACGGCTGTGTGGCGCAGAAGGCCGCATCAAGGATGACGCCGAAAGTCTCAATGGTGATGCGCCCGCCGTCGGGCATGGCATCGCGGGCGTTGACGCACAGGTTCATGATCACCTGCTCCATCTGTCCCGGATCGGCGTAGACCACCGGCGGCTGCAGGCCGGGCCTGAGAATGAGCTCGATGTGCGCACCAATGAGCCTCCGCAACATTTTGAGCATGTCCCCGACGACATTGTTGAGGTCTATTGTCTCGGGCTGTCCCGCCTGCTTCCTGCCAAAGAGAAGCAGTTGGCGCACCAACCGCGCCGCGCGGAGGATCGCGCTGCGGCCCAGTTCGAGCTGCCGGGCCGCGTGGTCATCGGGCGACAGACCGGCCAGCGCCATCTCTGTGTAGCCGCCAATCACCTGCAGCAGATTGTTGAAATCGTGGGCGACCCCGCCTGCAAGCTGGCCGATGGCCTCCATCCGCTGCGACTGCTGGAGCCGCCGCTCCAGTCGGCGCTCGTTGGTGACGTCGCGCTGCAGCGCCACGTAGTTGATGATCGTCCCGTGCTCATTGCGCACCGGAGAAATGACCGTCTGCTGCTCGAAAACCACCCCGTCCTTGCGCCGGTTCATAAACAGCCCGTTCCAAATCTCCCCCCTGCTTATCGTAGTCCAAAGCTGCTCATAGAAAGAGGCATCGTGGGCGCCGCTTCGCAGCATGCGCGGCTTGTGGCCAAGCACCTCGCCGGAACTGTATCCGGAGGCCCTTTCAAATGCCGGATTCACATATTGAATAACCCCATCCGGGTCGGTGATGACAACAGACTCGTCGGTCTGTTCCATCGCCGTAACCAGCCGCGCCCGTTCGTCCTCACGCTGCTTCTCGTCCGTGATATCCGCGCTGGTGCCCAGCACACCGAAGATTTCGCCCGAGGCGTCGCGGAGCGGAACTTTGTTTGTCCTCAGCCAGCGAAGGGAGCCGTCATCACGGCGGGACTGTTCAAGAATGTCGTATATGGGCTCGCCGGTTGCCAGAATCTGCCGGTCGCAGGCCTGCCGGACATCCGCCAATTCGACCAACCAGGAGAATTCATGGTCCCGCCTGCCAATCAACGCCGCCGGAGACGGCACTCCCACGTTGTCTGCATGCCGCTGGTTGGAACCCAAGTATTGAAAACTCCGGTCCCTCCAGAACACCCCTTCGGGAAGGCTGTCGATCACGCTCTGCAGCATGTGCTCCGACCGCTCGAGCGCACCGCGCGCGCGGTCAAGCGCCTCGCGCTCGCGCACCAATTCAGCATTGCGCTGCCGCAGTTCCTGCGTGTTGCCCCAAATTCGCCGCGCCAGGCGCATGGTCCCCAGCAGCACGAGCACCGTTCCGGCGGCGAAGAAGGCCGCCTGCAGTGTTTTGCTTCGCAGGTCATCGCGGCCGATGAATGCGACGGTGTTGAACACTTGAATGTTTCCAATGAGATCGAGCGCCTTTGCGCCTATGACCAGTGCCATGGCAAACAGGAGTTCGGTGGGGGTGCGTCCAAGCCGACGCAGATAAAGGAGGGTGCCGAAGCCTATCAGAACCGTCGCGCACAGGCTGTAGATCTCGTCGATGGATGTCTCTTTCCCGATTTTGGTGGGAAGAAGCATGCCGGCGCGAATTTCCAGAATGGCTCCAATGACGATGAGCGTGGCCGGATGAAAGAGCAACGCGCCCAGCCGGCGCACTGCGCCAGCCATCGCATTCACTTCCTGAGACGTGTCTTTCTGCGGCCCCCTCATCACATCTCCATGCCGAATTCTCGGCCCGTATTTCAACACTCTGGAATCTGAACCGGCGCAAAATGCCCCCGCGCCTGAACCTTCATCTGTGCGTGCCAATGCCGTTGCCTAGCCAACCTATCATGTCAGGAAGGCGGTGAAAAGTCAAACCGATCGGTTCGCGTCATATATGTAAGGAGCAACGACGGGCATGCGCCGGTGCCCTCAGCGCGAATACTTTTCCCAGTGCATTACCTCGGACAACGGGCGTTTCTTGGGACTGGGCACCACTGCGGCATAGCCGACCGAGACGAGACTCACCAACCGGTGACTGTTGGGAATGCCGAGCAGTTCCGCCACGGCCCCGGCGTAGGGCTTTTTGTCCCCCGCGACCCAGCAGGAGCCCAGCCCCAGCGCATGCGCGGCCAGAAGCAGGTTCTCGGTGGCGTTGCAGCCGTCCTCCAGGTAATAGGGTCCCTCCGCACAGGCCACGGCAATGCACACGGGGGCATCGGAGATGAAGGGACCATTTGCAGCCAGGGAAGCAATGACCGCACGGACACCCGGGTCGGTCACGACGACAAACTCCCACGGCTGCACATTGCGCGCCGAGGCGGCGAGCCGGCCACAGTCAACAATCGTCTCAATCTGTTCACGGGTTACAGGACGGTGCGGGTCATAGACACGAACCGACCTGCGTCCGCGAAGAACTTCCACAGCGTCCATCTCATTCTCCTTGTTGGATTGAATGGCGCAGCGCGAGGAATTGTCAGTGCTTTGCCGGTGGAAGCACCTGCTGGGGTGCCGGGACTGAAATGGGTGGGGCGGCCTCGGGCGCTGGCGCAGCCTTGGGCGCCGGGACAGCCTTGGGCGCCGGGGCAGAAATGGGTGGGGCGGCCTCGGGCGCGGGTGCAGCCTTGGGTGCCTCGGACGGGGCGGCGGGGGCAGCGGGAGGCGTCAGGAGCCTTTCGTCTACATGAAAGACCGTCTCCGCCTTGCTGCCGACGGCGCCGCCAATCTCCCGTGCGATGGCCTCGGCCTCCACGGAATCTTTCTTGAGGGCGTCAACGCGCGCATGAGCCTGTTCCACCCGCGTTTCAAGTTTGCGGACCTCTTTACGGACCTGCTCAATGACCAACTGGTCCTTCTTGAGATGCTCTTTGCGGTCATTATAGTCCCTGTACTTCATGTAACAGAGGCACAGCACGACCGCGGCCAGTGAGGAGGCAAACAGTTTTATGATTCCCGTTGTGCTGAGCATGGCGGAAAAAGGGGAGGCCTTGCGGCCTCCCCTTCCTTCATTGTGTTCGGTCTACTTGAGGTTGAAGAAGGCGGCCTTGCCGGGATAGTAGGCCTGGTCGCCGAGTTCCTGTTCAATCCGGAGCAGTTGATTGTACTTGGCGATGCGGTCACTGCGCGAGGCGGAGCCGGTCTTGATCTGGCCGGCGTTGATCGCCACGGCGATGTCGGCGATGGTGGCGTCCTCGGTCTCGCCGCTGCGGTGCGACATGACCGTGGTGTAGCCGGCACGGTGCGCCATCTGGCAGGCGTCGAGCGTTTCGGTCAGGGTGCCGATCTGGTTGACTTTGACCAGGATCGAATTGGCCGTGTTCGCCGCAATGCCCTTGGCCAGGTACTGCGTGTTGGTGACGAATAGGTCATCGCCGACCAACTGCACCTTCTTGCCCAGCGAGTCGGTCAGTTTCTTCCAGCCGGCCCAGTCGTTCTCGCCCAGACCGTCCTCGATGCTGATGATCGGGTACTTGGCGCACCAGGACTCCCACAGCGCGATCATCTCGTCGCTGGTGGCAAAGCGGGTGGGGTCGGACTTGAAGAAGTTGTAGCCCTTCTTGTTCTTCGCGGCGGCCTCATTGACCAGTTCGCTGGCGGCGGGGTCGAGGGCGATGAAGATGTCCTTGCCGGCCTTGTAGCCCGCGTTCTTGATTGCCTTGAGGATGAGTTCGGGGGCCTCGTCGTTGCTCTTGAGGCTGGGCGCATAGCCGCCCTCGTCGCCGACGCCGGTGTTGTAGCCGTTGTCCTTGAGCACCTTCTTCAGCGCGTGGAACACCTCGGTGCCCATGCGCAGGGCCTCGCGGAAGGTGGGCGCGCCGGTCGGCATGACCATGAACTCCTGGAAGTCCACGGTGCCGTCGGCGTGCTTGCCGCCGTTGAGGATGTTCATCATGGGCACGGGCAGGGTGTGCGCGTTGACGCCGCCGACGTAGCGGTACAGCGGCAGTTCAAGCGTCTCCGCCGCAGCCTTGGCAACGGCAAGAGAAACGCCAAGCAGCGCGTTGGCGCCGAGCTTGCCCTTGTTCTTCGTGCCGTCGAGGCGGATCATGGTCTCGTCAATGCCGCGCTGGTCTAGCGCGTCCATACCGAGCAGTTCCTGGGCGAGCACGTCGTTGACGTTGGCGACCGCCTTGGTCACGCCCTTGCCGAGATAGCGCTTCTTGTCGCCGTCGCGCAGTTCGACCGCCTCGTTTTCGCCCGTCGACGCGCCGGAGGGGACGGCGGCGCGGCCCATGAATCCAGAGCCAAGGTGCACATCCACTTCGATGGTGGGATTTCCGCGCGAATCCAGAATCTCGCGCGCTTCAATACCAGTGATTCTCGTCATGTCAATCAAGTCCTTCCTACAGTGTTTTTCCAAATCAGCGCGTCAAGAAACGACCCGCCAAACCAGCCACGAATGCGCCGCCCAACGGCGCGTCCGTAATAATACCCTAAGCCTTCAGCCTTTCCAAGGAAAGAGCAAATCTCGAAATCCTCGGTTAAGATAATCATCATTTGCATCGTCAAAATCAACCCGCGCCGGTGTGTCCGTGACCCTTGCCGATTCCGTCGCGGCATATTTGCGGGAAAGCAGCTCATAAGCGGCGCAGTGCAGCACCACAAGCGCCGCCAGAGCAAAGCAGACCAGCACCAATGGCACAAGCACAGAAACGGCGGCGATTAACGCCGAATGCAGGGCAAGTCCCGCAAAAAAGAGCGGGTTGTCAACCACCAGCAACGCCGCCAGTTTGACCGCGCCAAGGGGCCCCAGGTTCTTGTGGACCATTGCAGGCGCGGCGGCCGTCGCGGTCAGGCCGAGAAACACCAACGCCCAGAGGGCAACCGCGCTCAGGCCGTAACCCGCGACCGGATGGGTCGCGCCCAGGTGTGAGGCATAAAACCAGATACTGCTCAGCAGGCATGCGCCAGCGAACATATAGCACAACCCGAGCGCAGCGCCGCGCAGGCCAAATCGGCGCAATCCCGTGAAAAAGGCGCCCACAGAGCCGTCCCTCGTTTCTATGAGTCCGCGCACCATCCACGCGAGGGCAAGGGCGCAGGAAAAACAAAGCAAAGATGAAAGAAGTGACGCTGCAAGAAAAACGGCCGTAAATGCACTTTGGGGCGTATGACGCGCTGCCATTGCCGCCCCGACAAAGGGAATGGCACACAGCATTGAGGAGGCCAGATTGGCCAGCATGAGCTTTCCCAAGTGGTCGTAGGCTACCCAAAAAGCCATTTTCAGCACACGGGAAAGCATAGACGGCCTTCGGTGGGACAGCGGCTTACATAAAAATGCGCACGTTGCTGCGCTTGCGCAGGCCGCCCATCCACTTCTGGTAGTGCTCCTCGCCCACCTTCTTGCGCAGGATCGGCTCGATTTCCTTGCGGGCCTGCTCATAGGAAGTGGTGCCCTCGGCCTCGCGGGCCTCCACCTTCATCAGCGTGAATCCGTACTCTGTTTCCACAACCGGGCTGAGTTTGCCCGCATCGACCCCGTCGAGCGCCTTTTCCAGTTCGGGAACGAGGTCGCCCTTCTTTACCCAGCCTACCAGGCCTCCCTCGGCGGCTTCCGGACCCTGCGAACGCGCTTTGGCCAGTTCGGCAAAGTTGGAACCCAGGGCCATTTCGTCACGGATGGCCTCCAGTTTGGCCTTCGCCTCTTTGCGTGACTTCTTGTCCTTCTCGGCGGCAATGAAGATGCGGCGCACCTCCACCCGCGACGGATGGACGAAGTCCCCAGGGTGATCCTGATAATACTGGGCCATGTCCGACTCGGAGACCACCGCCTGCTTTTCAAATTCGCGGCGTTTGCCGATGCTCATCGACATCGCCATGATTTGGCGCTTGATGCGCTCGCGGAATTCGCTGACCGTTCGGCCCGCCTCTTCCAGCGCCTTCTGGAATGCCTCCGAGGAATCGTACTGCTTCTTGATCGTGCCCATGCGCTTTTCGACATCGTCATCAGGCACTTTTATACCGGCGGTCTTCGCCTCCTGGTATAGAATCTGATATTCGATGGCCTGGTCGAGCGCCGACCGCAGGGCCTTTTCCACCTCGACCGCGAACACTTCCTGCGATTTGGCCGACTTGCGCAGTTCCTGAATCGCCGGCCCGGCGTCCTGCACCAGTTCGGACTGCAGGATGGGCTCGGTTCCGACGCTGGCAACCACGCCGTCGACCAGCACGGCAGCAACGGCCGCTGAAGTCCCGAGAAGCATAATTCCCGCAAACAGCGCAAGCGACAAACGCGTCATAAACGCTCTCCCGTGCCGACGTGGCCCTGCCTCCGCCCGCACCATAGGGCGCGGCGCGAAAAGGGTCCATTCGGCCCCTTTCCGCGCCCTGCCAACTTTCTTTTCACGCTGCGGCCGCGCGGGTTGCGCGGCCGCAGCGCTTGATTTCTTATCCGACGTTTTCCTCGTCCTCGCCGGCGGACTCATCGCCCACGCCGCCGATTTCAAGGTCTTCTGAGAAGTCTTCTTTCACCGCACTGACGGGACGCGAATTCTGGTAGTGCGGGCTGCCCGTGCCGGCCGGGATCAGATGGCCGATAATCACGTTTTCTTTGAGCCCGGTCAGATAGTCGCGGCGGCCGCTGATCGCGGCCTCTGTAAGCACGCGGGTCGTCTGCTGGAATGACGCAGCAGCAACGAAGCTGCTCGTGCTCAGCGCCGCCTTCGTGATGCCCTGGAGAATCGGCGCGGCCTCGGCCGGACGGCCGTCGCGCAGGCGCGTTTCCTCGTTCACATCGGCGAAGCGGATGCGGTCAACCTCCTCGTGCGCAAGGAAGGGGGTGTCGCCCGGATCGTCCTTGATGCGCACTTTGCGCAGCATCTGGCGGATGATGATCTCGATGTGCTTGTCGTTGGTGCGCACGCCCTGCAGACGGTACACCTGCTGCACCTCGTCGAGGAGGTAGCGGCGAAGCGCGTCCTCGCCCTGCACTTCGAGAATGTCCTGCGGAATGATCGGTCCGTCGGTCAGGCGCTGGCCCGCGTACACACGGTCGCCGGTCTGCACGTTGAGGTGCTTGCCCGGCGGAATCATGTACTCGCGCTCTTTGCCGACCTGCGGAACCACCTTCACCCGGCGCATGCCCTTGGACGCGGTGCTAAGCTCGACCATGCCGTCGATGTGGCTGATGATGGCGGGCAGCTTGGGCTGGCGCGCCTCGAACAACTCGGCCACGCGCGGCAGACCGCCCGTGATGTCCTTGTTCTTGCTAAACTGGCGCGGCGTCTTGGCCAGCAAGTCGCCTGCGCGGATCTCCATGTTGTCCGAAACCATCACGTGGGTCTGCGCCGGAATCGTCGCGAACGAGAGCACTTCATTGTTCGCGCCCAGCAGGGTAATCTGCGGGTGGATGTCATGCTTGTGCTCGGTGACGATGATTTCCTCGAGACCGGTGTCGGCGTTGATTTCCTGGCGCACGGTGACGCCGCGAATCATGCCGTCCAGACGAACTTTGCCGTCCACTTCGGCGACGATGTACACGTTGTAGGGGTCCCACTGGAAGATGAGCTGGCCCTTTTTGATCTTCTGCTTGTCGGTGCAGTGCAGGCGGCAGCCCGTGGGCACCAGCATGCGCTGCACTTCCTTGCGTTCCGCGTTCAGGATAACGATTTCACCGCCGCGGTTCACCACCACGGTGTTGCCGTCGCGGTTCACCGCGGTCTTGATGTTGCGGAAGGTGAGCAGTCCGGTTTCGGCGGACTTGATGTCCGTGCTTTCAACCTGGCGGCTGGCCGCACCACCGATATGGAAGGTGCGCATCGTGAGCTGCGTGCCCGGCTCGCCGATGGACTGCGCCGCGATGATGCCCACCGCCTCGCCGAGTTCCACCAGCTTGCCCGTGGCAAGATTGCGGCCGTAGCAGCGCGCGCAGATGCCTCGCTTGCTCTGGCAGGTCAGGGCGGAGCGAATCGTCACGCCGGGCAGACCGGCCTCGACGATGCGGCGCGCCTTTTCCTCGTCGATTTCCTCGTCGAAGCGCACCACTGGATCGGGCTCGCCCGGAAGCATGACGTCGTCCAGCACGTAACGGCCAACGATTCGCTCATTGAGCGGGGCGACGATGTCCGAACCGTCCATCAGGGGTTCCACCCAGATGCCGTTGAGCGTGCCGCAGTCGTTCTCCTCGATGACCACGTCCTGCGCCACGTCCACCAGACGCCGCGTCAGATAGCCGGCGTCGGCCGTCTTCAGCGCGGTGTCGGCCAGACCCTTGCGGGCGCCGTGGGACGAGATGAAGTACTCGATAACGGTCAGTCCCTCGCGGAAATTGGAGATGATCGGCGACTCGATGATGTCGCCAGAGGGCTTGGCCATAAGGCCGCGCATGGCAGCCAACTGGCGAATCTGCGACTTGCTGCCGCGGGCCTTGGACTCGTACATCAGGTAGATGCCGGTGAAGCCCTGCTCGTTCTCCTCCATGCGGCGCAGCATGGCCGCCGCCACATTTTCCGAGGTCGTCGTCCACTCGTCGATGATCTTGTTGTACCGCTCGCCGGGCGTCAGAAGCCCGTTCTGGTACATGTCCTCGATCTTCGCGACGTTGGACTCGGCCCGCGCCACAAGCTCTTTCTTCTCTGGCGGCACCACCATGTCCTCGATGGCAATAGAAATGCCGGAGAGCGTGGCAAACTTGAACCCGACCGTCTTGAGCGCGTCGAGCAGCTCAACGGTCTTATGGTGGCCGTGCAGCGAGTAGCACTTCGCGATCACCTGACCGATGGTCGTCTGATCGTGGCGGCGGTTCACATCATCGACGGTGATCTCCTTGGGAAGATGCTCGGCAAGCAGCACACGCCCGACCGTGGTATCCATGATCGCGCCGTTGTACTGCAGCTTGATCGCCGCGTGTATGCCCACTTTGCCGCGCTCGTAGGCGAGCACCACGGAGGCTGTTTCCGGATAGACGCGCCCGGGCTGAAGCAGCACTTCAACACCCTCGCGGTATTCTGACCATTCGGCCTTCCATTCGCCCTTGGAGCCCTTGCGCGCCTTGGACATCCAGGAGATGCCCAGAACGATGTCCTGACTGGGCGTCACGATGGGCGAGCCGTCGGACGGCGAGAAGATGTTCGACGAGGCCATCATCAGCAGATGTGCCTCAAGCTGGGCGGCCGGAAACAGCGGCAGATGGACGGCCATCTGGTCGCCGTCGAAGTCGGCGTTGAACGCGCGGCACACGAGCGGGTGAAGACGGATGGCCTTGCCCTCAATCAGCACCGGCTGGAACGCCTGGATGCCCAGGCGGTGGAGTGTCGGGGCGCGGTTGAGCATCACCGGATGATCGGTGATCACATCCTCGAGGATGTCCCACACTTCGTTGCGGCCCTGCGAAATGATGCGCTTGGCCGCCTTGATGGTCGCGGCGATACCGCGCTCTTTGAGCTGGTTGATAATGAACGGCTCGTACAGTTCCAAGACCATGCGCTTGGGCAGGCCGCACTGGTGCAGCTTGAGTTCGGGACCGACCACGATAACGGAACGGCCCGAATAGTCCACGCGCTTGCCGAGCAGGTTCTGGCGGAAACGGCCCTGCTTACCCTTGAGCATGTCGCTCAGGGACTTGAGCGGGCGGTTGCCCGTTCCGAGCACGGTGCGGCCGTGACGGCCGTTGTCGAACAGGGCGTCCACCGCCTCCTGCAGCATGCGCTTTTCGTTGCGCAGAATCACTTCCGGCGCGCGCAGATCAAGCAGGCGTTTGAGACGGTTGTTCCGGTTGATCACGCGCCGGTACAGATCGTTCAGATCGGAGGTCGCGTAGCGTCCGCCCTCGAGCGGAACCAGCGGACGAAGATCGGGCGGAATCACCGGCACCGCGTCCAGCACCATCCACGAGGGGTTGTTGCCCGACTTGCGGAGCGACTCCACGATCTTCAGCCGCTTGACCACCTTGGCCTTGGACTGCACCGAGGTCGTCGCCGCAAATTCGGCGTGCAGCTCCGCACTGAGGGTTTCGAGATCCAGCTCGCCCAGCAGGTTCTTCACGGCCTCGGCGCCCATGTGCGCCGCAAACGCCTCGGAACCATGCAGGCTGCGGGCCTCCTGGTACTCGTCCTCGGTGAGCAACTGCATCCGCGAAAGCGGCGTGCTGCCCGGGTCAACGACGATGTACTGCTCGAAGTAGATCACCCGTTCCAGGGAACGGATGGACAGATTCAGCAGGTTGCCGATGCAGCTCGGCGTCGTCTTGAAGAACCAGATGTGCGTCACCGGCACGGCCAGTTTGATGTGGCCCATGCGCTCGCGGCGCACCTTGCTCTCGGTGATTTCCACACCGCAACGGTCGCAGGTGATGCCCCGGTGCTTCACTTTTTTGTACTTGCCGCACCCGCACTCCCAGTCCTTGACCGGGCCGAAGATGCGCTCGCAGAACAGGCCGTCTTTTTCCGGCTTGAACGTGCGGTAATTGATCGTTTCCGGCTTCTTCACCTCGCCGCGG
>CAITNO010000035.1 GCA_903893795.1 Candidatus Hydrogenedentota bacterium
CAGTGCGCGTTGCTTCAAGTGCCCCGGTCAAGCGCGTATTACACGCCGAATACCACCGAATCCGCCGGGAACCCGGCGCTGATGCGCCTCATCGACGAGCAGTACATGAGTGAGTCGTTCTACGGCTCGCCGCGCATGACGACGAGGAAACAAGACAGCTTGTCGAATCGGTCCCGGCACGGTTACTGCCCCTGCCCCCGTACAGCCCCGACCTCAACCCCATCGTGAAGATGTGGAGCAAGGTGAAGGCGTTCCTGCGCGACGCTGCGTATTCCGACGATTCCGCCCTCTTGTTCCGAAGGAAGGCGCCCGGTCTTTCCGAAGGAAAGCGACGCCAAGGCGCGCACTCAAGGTGAACTCTACGATGCCATTGCTGCGGCTTTGGAAACGGTCACACAACAAGACGCCGAAGGCTGGATTTCGTCGTGCGATCATGCCGCATCTCAACATTAAAGTGCTCTAGCGTTGCCTGCGTATGCCTGTCACCCTGGTTGCCATCGGGACCCGCTGGGCAAACCCTATCGTTTCAAGGTCATGTTTCTGTTCATGTTGACCGGACCGTCAAGAAGGAATGTTGACGGAAAGGTGCTCTTGACAGCGGTCGGGGAACCGTCAATTTGGCTGGCGGCCCGAAGCGCGGGAGCAAACCACAAGCCACTCTGCTCCAACTTTTTTGCCTCGTCACCTGCGGCGCGGAGACCATTGGCAGACACCAAAGCGTCAAGAAAGGGAGCGAGTACTACGCCCAAGTTTCTGTTGGCATTTGCAGCGGAAAGGAAGGCCTCTTGCGCAGCCGCTGGCTTCCCATCTTTAAGCAATGCTATGCCCAGGGCCATGTGCAACAGCCCGTAGTTGGGGTGCTGGTCTATGAGTTCTTGCGCCACCGCCGCGGCAAGATGGCCGTGGCCGCGGCAGACCAAATCCAGAATTGGTGCGATACAACAGAATCGGGCACTGCCGGGAAACCGCTCATCTAACGGCCAGTGGTCCACCGATTCGCGTAACGCCTGGGACAAGCGCTGCCGTTCTGCTTTGCCACACCCCCTAAACCCCAATTCATTTAGTACGGATTCATAATCTATCGACGGCGGCAGTTCGCCGCCAAATGTATGTACACGGGGTTCAATCTGCTGCACCGGCAACCCAATGCCGTGCACATCGCCCCCATTTTTTTCGACCATGCAGACAATTACTCCATTCTGACCGGGGAACACCTTCAAAGAGGGCTTGCAACCACGCTCCAGCAGCGCCTGCGAAAGCTGGGTTGCACAATCAAAACGCATCTCTGTAATGACCTTCAAATAGAATGGCTGAACAACAATCCACACTCGCTTCTGCACACCTTCCTTGTCCGTTCCGGGAGCGGCCTGCAGAATCCGGGCACTGTCGTCGCATGCTGCCTGAAATGTCTCCACCAATCGGACAGGCCAGTCCGGCGCCAGGTAAAACGCCAGTTCCCTGTCGGGATACAAAGGTTCAATGTCGATGATCTCGTCATTTCTTGAGGCATTTTCCCGGATGTATGAGGCGGCACCTTTCCAATTTGCCCGAGTCACCTCGGGAAGAAAGACGAGCAACTGAACCGCATACAATCCAATTATTCCAAGAACGGCGATGCGCCGAAAGAATGCACCGGAGAATGACATCAGCGCTATGCCGACGATGGCGTACAACGCCGTCTGGTTATACATGAAATATGAGCTAAAAATAACGGTGTTCAGTGACAGGCCGAAAAGTATCGTTACAAGCCCGGGAATGAAAAGCACCATTAAAAGCAGCGTCATATCCTCTATATCGCGTTGCCCGGGTTGAGCAGAAACAATTGCCTTGAGCTGTTGCCGGCAATTCCGGATTATTCTCGCGAAGGCCCATGCGGACGCCCCGGTGAAAACCGCCAGAAGCACCCAGCCAAGCACAGTTGAAAGTGGAACCAAGGATGGAAACATGGCGGCGGTTGGGGCATGCGGTTTCCAAGCCGGATGTATTTCCATGTGGAATGGAACTATGTCTCCGCCAAGTATAAAGATAAAGTACTGCAAGGGCGGAAGTTTGAACGCGATGTAATTGTTGCCGGATGCCATGCGGAGCACCGACACGACCGACGGGACCATGAGCACCAATTGAACTGTGGTCCACGCCGCCACGCGGCGGAACCTGCGCAGGCAAAACACCAGGAGAAACAATCCCTCCGTGAGGATCAAGAAAACTGTCAGGAGGTGTGTCCATACCAGAAGGGCATTGGTGACGAGATTTATGGCCCACCACAGCACCCGACCCTCGCGGTAACCCCGAAGAAAGGTCGAGATCGAGATGACAACCAGCGGCGTGATGAGTTCGTAGGGGCGGAGTTCTTGGGCGTACCAGATATGCTGAGGAGACAATGCAAGACAAAGAGCTGCCAGCAATGCGGCTTTTCTTCCGCTGAGATAACGGACAAAACCATACAACAGGGGCACTGCCGAGACCGCAAAAGCCACGGGGAGAAGGCGCAGCGCTTCGGCGTTCATTCCTACTACCCTTGCAGCACAGTACTGGAAGGCATAGTACAGCGGCGCTGCCCCATGCTCAGGAAAAACCGCACGCAAAAAGCTAAGGTGAGACTGGAGGCTGGGTGCGTTGAGATATCCGAACGCCACAAAATCGTCCCACCAGAGCGACTGATCGTTTAGCCTATAAAGACGCAGCATAAACGCCAAGAATACAACTGCCGCCAGTGCCACCCCGTGGAAACGGCCAAGTAGACCTGTTGCTTCCTCCGAAACAACCTCAATTGATTGTGTCGTGTACTTTGGGCATTGCGATTTGGCGTTGTTGATTATATCCACAAAGGGGGTGTTCCTGTTCAACCCCGCAATACTACCATAACAATTCTTATTCTTAGAAGTGCGGTGAGCGCGCCTAGCCGCTTGCACGTGCGTCGGGGGGGAGGGTACAATCCTTTCCGGGAGTGGCGCTATCATTGGGCGGGTTGTCTTTGGACTGGACTTCATCTTATGTTGTGGGCACGGTGGTTTAGCATGAATACAATTCGGGCGACAGCCCGTACGAGCAGCACCGAATCACATGGGGTGGGGGTGAAGGCATACGGGGTTCCAGTCGGTCTCCCTTCCAGATTGTTCGATGATACCGGCCCTGTTTGGGTGCTGGCCCTTCTCAATCTAATCCTGCACCTTGCCGTTGCGTCGCGCTACGAGTTTTACATAGATGAGTTATACGGGATAGTGTCGTCGCAGCACTCACTGGCATGTTGTGTTGAAATATTTCCATTGCAGCTCTGGTTGACTCGGGTTTCAACCTTGACACTGGGAAGCAGCCTCCTTGCCGTTCGTTTTCTTCCCGCTGTCGCCGGTTCGGCCAACATACTTGTCACAGGTTTGTTCGCCAGAGAATTGGGAGGCGGGCGTTATGCCATTTCTCTTGCAGGCCTTGGCGTGTTCGTCGCGCCTATGCTGTCATTTGTCGCCGGTTCGGCCTATGCTTGGTCTTACGAAGGTCTGTTATGGACACTTCCGGCATTGCTTGTTGCACGACTGCTGAGAACAGCAAACCGGCGCCTCTGGTGTCTTGCAGGCATGGCATGGGGAGTCGCCCTTCTGAACAAGCCCACAGCTCTTCTGCTGATACTGGGAGTTGGATTTGGGTTGTTGGTGACAAGTGCCCGGGCTGAGCTGTGCCGAAAAGGATATTGGGCAGCGCTCGCGTTGGCGTTTATGTCTTCCTCCCCGGTTTGGGTCTGGCAGGCGGTTCACGGATGGCCTATCTTTGGTGCCATAGCCACAATGACCAGCGATGAGTACGCGGGGTCGGGGTCTTGGCTGGCATACTATTCCAGAAGCGCCATGCTGCTGGCCCAACCGGCTTTGCTTGGTCCTTTGAATTTCAGTCTGGTGATTGTAGGGTTGTTCTATGGCCTCGTGTTCCGCAGGGAAACCTCAGTCCAGGTCATTCTCTGGGCGTGCGTGGCCGCCGCTTCGGCGTTTGTGGCCATTTCGGGCCACCCAAGCTACATGCTCCCGCTGCATGGGATGATATTGACCTGTGGTTGTGTGGCCGCCTCCAAGATCACCGAGAAGAGAAGATTTCGCTGGTTGCGCCCGGTTCTGGCCGGCGGGCTGGCGCTGCAGGGATTGGTTCTTGCCCCCCTTTGTGTGTCAATCCTGCCCAAGGGCGTGTTGGAAAACTATTCCCGTTTTGTTTGCCGGGGCATGCTTGCGCCACTGACTTCGACAGCATCTATCCTGATGGGTGTTGATGCCCCCGATTATGAAATATGGGCAGGAAAGCTTCACCGAGCTTACCAGACACTGCCAGTCGGCGAAAGTCGCTCTTGCTGTATCATCATCGGATATGCACCTTTTGCGGTCGCCGCCGAGTATTACGACGGGCAGCATCACTATGGTCTGCCCAAGGTCTTCAGTCCCCACTTGAACTATGCCCTTTGGGGTCCGCCCGACGAGAACACCGAACGGGTGATAACCCTGTTCTTTGACCGAAGAGAACTCAAGATCTGGTTTGAGAGAGTGGAGCAGGTCGGTGATACGGATGAAGGTATCTACATATGCAGATTTCCAAAGTTTAGTTACCAACGGATTTGGCAGGAAATGTGCGATAAGGATCCAGCTTTCCGCTGGAAAGTGGAACGGGGCCCATGGACGAAAGAGTCATGACCGCCAGTCCACAGTCAAGCCTCCCCGTCAGCCACGGAGCCAAAGATGATGCATGCCCGCCGTCCCCTCCATTTTGCAAGGCCCGGAGCGCCGCGGTCGGCGGGGCCACAGGCCCTAAATACGAATTCTGGCGCGACACTTCGTTCCTGTGGGTGCTGGCATTATTCAGCCTGCTTCTGCACCTCGCCACCGCGTCAGGTTACGATTTCTTTGAGGATGAGCTCTATGTGCTGGCATCGGCCAAACATTCCCTGACGTGCTGTGCCGAGATTTTTACGCTCCAATTGTGGATCACGTGGCTTTCGGCGGCCGTGCTCGGCACCAGCAGACTTGCCGTTCGTTTTCTGCCCGCCGTTGCCGGGTCGGCCAACATTATAGTCGCGGGACTGTTTGCGCGGGAGTTGGGGGGCAGGCGTTTCGCGGTCTGCCTCACGGGACTTGGCGTGTTCACCGCTCCCTTGCTCCTGTTTGCCGCCGCCATGGCCGGCACCTTCTCCTATGAGTGCCTACTGTGGACGTGCTCGGGATTGCTGGTCGTGCGGACGTTGCGCACCGGCAACGGCCGCTTGTGGTGGCTGGTGGGCCTGGCATGGGGAGTTGCCTTTCTGGCCAAACCCCCGGCAGTGCTGTTCATGCTTGCGCTGGGGCTTGGGCTTCTATTGTCGCCCAACCGGGGGGAGCTTCTCCGAAAAGGCTATTGGTCGGCGCTTGCGGTGGCCCTGTTGCTGTCCTACCCCATACTTGCATGGCAGGCGCTTCATGGCTGGCCTATTCTTGCCCTGGCCACGCGTGTGGACGAGTACGCCGAGGCGGGATTCTGGATGGCCTACTATTCCAGAAGTAAAATGGTGCTGGCCCAGCCTGCCTTTATTGGGCCTTTGAACTTTGCTCTGGCGGGTCTTGGCGTGTTCTTCGGCCTTGGGTGCGGCAGGAAAACCAAGCACTGGCCAGTTCTGTGGGCATGCATCTTCGCAGGCTTGGCCTTTGTCGTCACTTCGGGGCATCCGACCTATATGAATCCGGTGTATTCCATGCTGATCGCTTTCGGATGTCTGGCCGCAGCCCGGCTCACAACAGGCACAGGAACGCGCTGGTTGCGCCCGGTGCTCGTGTCCGGCTTGATGCTGCAGGGAATGGTGATTATTCCCCTGTGTGTGCCCGTCCTGCCGCAGCATATCCTGGAGAACTACTCCCGTCTCGTTTGCCGCGGCATTCTCGCTCCGCTAAGCTCCACGGTCACGATCCTGGGGGGGGGCGGTGAGAGCAAGGCCTGGGCAGCCAAACTCCACAGGATCTGCGGGGCACTCCCGCCGCAGGAAAGGGATAACTGTCGCATTATCCTGGGCTACGCGCCCACCGCCGCCGTCGCGGAACTCGGCGGCGCCCATTATCCTTTGCCCAAGGTCTACAGCCCCCATCTGAATTATGCCTTTTGGGGACCGCCCGACGAATCCACCGGTACGGTGATAGCTGCCTACTTTGGCCGCAAAGAGCTTGAGGGCTGGTTTGGGCGTGTGGAATACGCGGACAGAATTGAAGACGTATGCATCTACGTGTGCAGATTTCCGAAGTGCGGCTACGAAAAGGTCTGGCGCGAGATGTGCGACAAGGACTGGAGTTACCGCTGGAGGCCCTACCCGGATTGTGAATCGGCCTAAGACGGTGTTCTATCTGTAAGCTTAACGCCGGATCGGCTTTTGGGTGGCATTCGGTCACAAGGCGGGGCGTTCGCTGCGCTCCGTTCCCGGCGTGTAACTGCTTAACACCGTCGCGGTCTTGCTAACCCTGTTTTCAAAGAATGGTGGGGATGTGGGGGCGGAGACGCTGACCCAAGATTTGTCGGAACAGAACAGGTCTGTGAATGCGGGACCAAATAAGAATCCATCCCGTTGCAGCTTTTCCGCTTCCCTGCACACGGCACCGGGTTCATCTGCGCGACCTGCCGCGTCTATGAAGGGGGCAAGCACAACGCCCAAGTTTGGGTCCAGTCTTCTCGCAGTGCCAAATGCCCCCAGGGCGGAAACTGTCTTTTCTTCTTTCAAGAGGGCCACGCCAAGCGCCATGTGCAGCAACGCATAGTTTTGGTGTTGGCCCACAAGATAACCGGCCAGCGCCTCCGCGAGGTCGCCATGCCCCCGGGCTGCCAGGTCAAACACCGGCCACAGCGAAAACAGTTTGGAGTTCCAGGGGAATCGTTCATCAACAGGCCAATGATCCACTGACTCGCGAAGTGCCGCCAACAATCGGGACCGTTGGCGTTGCTCACAACCCTGGAATCCCAGAAGGTCCAGCACCGCCTCATAATCAACTGGAAGCATCCGCGCGCCGAGGAATATTTCCGGGTAAGGTCTTATCTGCCAGACCGGGGTGCCAATGCCATGCACACCACTTCCGTCTGGCTCCACCTTGCAGACGAGCAGTTCGAACTGTCCTGGAAACTCCTTGAAAGAGGGCCTTAGACCGCGCTCTTTGAGTGCCAGTCTCAAGGCATTCATGCAGTCGAAGCTGTCAGCAGTTATCCATCCCAGGTTGGCTGTCTGCACAATTATCCAAGCGTGCCCTCCTCCCGTTCCAGAGGCTGTCCCCTCGATTGACTTCAGGAAACGCGCACTGTCGTCACAGGCGGCCTGAAAAGTCCCCACCAGTCGGGGCCGTCTGTCTGCCGGCATATAGAATCCCAGTTCCCTGTCCGGAAGCCAGTGTTGCACGTGAATTATTTCGTCTCCGGGTGAAGCATTGTTCAGAATATAGGCCGCTGCCCCTTTCCAGTCCGTTCGGGTCACTTCGGGCAGAAACACAAGCAGTTGATAGGAGTAAAGCAACACCAGTGCAACAACGGCACCGCGCCGCAACAAAGCGCCCGGAATAGCCATCAGGGCCGCTCCCACAAGCGCATACAAAGCTATTTGGCTGTACATGGCGTAGCTCGAAAAAACAACGACCCTGGTGCCGATTAGTGCCAGGGTGAGGCCGGGCACAAACAGCAGCAGAAGAAGGAAGGACCTGTTCTCAAGCTGGCAACACCCCGATTGTGGTGGATCGACAGCGTTGCGTCGCGTTTGCAGGCTTCGGTTAACGCAGATCATCCCCCATGTCGCTGCCCCAGCGAACAGTTCCAACAAGCCCAGGCTAATCCACGGCCACAGGGGAATCAGCAGCGGAAATCTGGCGAAGGAGGCACCGTGGATTTTCCAACTCGGCATAAGGTCCTCATGAAAGCAGACGACGTCCCCTCCCAGCACAAAGTTGAGCACACGCCACGGCGGCATTTCGAGCAACGCAACGTAGTCACGCACGAACGGCATGCCCAGCACCAAGACTGCCGTTGGAACAAGAAGGAGCAACTGCACGGCGCTCCAAATGGCCACGCGCCGGAAACGGCGGAGCGAAAAGAACAGCAGAAACAATCCCTCCGTCAGGAGAAGGGTGACCATCAGCAGGCTTGTCCAAATCAATAGGGTGTTGGTGATGAGATTGACAGCCCACCAGACCGGACTGCGTTTGCGATAGCCGAGCATAAAGGTCCATGCCGAAATGACCGCAAATGGCATGATCATTTCGTATGGACGGATCGCCTGAGAATACCAAATATGCTGGGGCGACAGCGCCAGGCACAATGCGGCCACCATCGCGGTTCTTCCGCCAAAAAGAAAACGGACAAAACCATACAACAAAGGCACTGCTGATACCGCACAAGCCAGAGGAAGAAGACGCAGGGTTTCAATATTCATCCCTGCCCATTTGGAATAGAAATACTGCAACACGTAATAGAGCGGCGCCACTTCATGTTCGGGAGCCAGTGCACGCATTATTCTTAGACCCGTTTGCAGGTCGGCCGCCTGCAGAAACGCAAATGTGAAGCAGTCGTCGTGCCAGAGGGACTGATCACTCAACCTGTACAGGCGCAACGCAAGCGCCAAGAGCACCACTGCCACGAGCATCACCCCGCCGGCATGGCAAGAATACCCCTTCCGTTCGTCCGGAAGCGTTTCTTTCGGGCCCTGGCCGGTTTCAATGCCAAGCATCACGGGCTGCCTCCGCCATGCGCATCCTCAATGATCCCCCCTCTCTCTCGGGACTGGCTGCACAAAGGTGGCCGGGCTGCCGCTGACAATGGTCTGCACCACCGCTGAAAGTTCCTTCTGTGAAAGCAATTGGCAGGCCGTGCGGCATGAAGCATTGCATTAGGCAAATCCCGAAAAAGTAATGCCAAGGCGAGAGTCCTATTCCAGATCGCGATTTTTCACCCATGCAGCTTATTCCAAACCGCCGACCCACTGTGGATTCTCTACGGCGCTGGCGGGGAGGTGCTTGCATGGTTTGCGCTTCAAAGAATCTTAGTCCAAGCCAATTGGGAATGCAAATACACCGTTCTCTGGAAAGAAGTGCGTTTGGGCCGCATACCGTGGAAAGCAGGGGGGCGCGTTTTCACATTTTGTCTCAGTATAGGAATCGTTTTCAGTGTCCTATTCAAGAAGTGAGTGAAGGGATGCTGTACAAACATAGTGTAACTCAGGCCCAAGGCGCAGAATCACGGAAGGACAGGTGTCCTTACAGTCGCCTACAGCGCAAATTCGGCCTGAAGCAAACGCGCGACTAAAACGGCCTTCCCAAATCTACGGACTGACCGCATCGACCGTCTGGTCAATTAAAAGAGGTCCGCGCGGTCGTCATCCTTGCGTTTTGCCACGGCGAACCAAAGCATCATACCCAGATAACTTAGGAAATGATAGGGGAAGCGGATTATCCTCGGGAGATGACGGAGCACCACGGTGGGCCGCAGGTAAAACCGGCGGTAGATACGGCGTTCCCGGTCCAGGGCTCTTTTGCCAATGCTTTCGTCTTTGAAGCGGAATTCATAGGGTATGAGATTGAAAACAACTTCGTCTTTCAGCCGCTCAAAAGAGGGTGTGCCCGCATAGGGGACGAATATGCTTACGATCATCAGGTCCATCGGGGCGCGCATTACCCCCTTGAGTGTCTCCTGGAAATCGGTTTCCGTTTCCTCGGGAGCCCCGACGATGACAAAACCAACCGTTTCCATCCCGGCGTCGTGAATCAGTTGAAGCGCTGCATTGGTCTTTTCAGGATCAATTTTCTTGTCGAGACGCTTCAGAATCTTAGTGGAATAACTTTCAATGCCCACCAGCACGCGCACGCATCCCGCCTTCTTCATCCAATGGAGCATCTCGCTGTCCAGCGTGTTTACATTGGCGAGGCAGGCCCATGGCACGGAAATCTTTTCACGGATGATGCCCTGGCAGATCGCGATGACACGGGTCTTGCTGAGGGTGAAAGTGTCGTCAACAAACCGAATCACGCGGATGCCCGCCTGCACCATGGCCTTCATTTCCGCGACAACGGTCTCGGATTTCTTGGCAACCACATTCCTGCCGAAGGTCCGTATGCAGAATTCGCAGTTGAACGGGCAACCCCGTGCGGTAAAGAGGGCCCCCCAGGGACCTCCAAGCCAGGGTTCTTCGTACTTTCTCACGTCAATCAATGAGTAGTCGGCGAAAGGGAGACGGTCGAGGTCGGCGATGCGGCTATCAGGATTGACGAAAATGCGCCCCTCCGCATCGCGGCCTGCAATCCCTGGAACGGCGGAAATGTTGCCATTTGCTTCCCTTGCGGAAAGATAGGCCGACAAAGATTCCTCAGGCTCATTGCGCAGGATCAGGTCCACGGAGCTCTTCTCCAGGACAAGTTCGGAAAACACCGTCGGATAGTGGCCAAACACTATGGTTGTAATGTTTGGAAACGCCTGCTTGACTCGATCCATGCACGCCAGATCGACCGAGACCGACTCGATGCCGGTGAGTGCCACCAGAATATCGGGGCGCTTCTGTGCAAGGAAAGCGTGCATCCCCGCCTCGTCACAGGTGTCCGCTATGGCGTCCAATAGGCACACGTCCGCCCCGTTCCATTCCCGGGCGCAGGTTGCCAACTGCAACAGGTCATAGGGGGGGAAATGAAACAGGGGCGAATAGTACGAACACATGTAGCGGCGCACGATAGCCTGCTTGTGTGGGAGGTTTACAAATACCACATTCAAGGGCTGGTGGGGCATGCTGCTTGTTTTCCATGCGGCGGGGTGATAAAGCGTGGGCGCGCCGTGCTGCTGCGGAATTATGCCATTCCCCGTGAGCCGGGCGCAATGAATTCGCCCCGCACTTGACGGGGGCAGGGAATGCACCGGCGACATTTGCGGGCACCTTCGCGCGAATGGTATATTCGCCTTCAGCATACGCATAAACTGCGTCGTGGGCAGGTAAAACAAGTTTGGGCATGGCAACAAACGACAAAACAGGCGTTCTCAAGAGAACCGCGTGGCGGCTTCGGCTCATCGCCAGAAATGCCCTTGTCATGTCCGACGTTCTCATCGCGCGGCATTTCAACCGCGCCCCCCACTATGCGCCCATTCTGCTCCTGTTTGTGACGTACCGCTGCAATCTCCGGTGCAGAATGTGCGGCGTGTGCGACCAGGAACAGCCGAAAGAAGTGGCGGCTGAACTGACGCTTGACGAGTGCCGGGACATTATCCGCGCGGCGGCCCGGCTCAAAACTTCCCTCATGCTCATATCAGGGGGCGAAGCCCTGCTTCGGCAGGAGGTTGTCCTTGAAACCATCCGTCTCGCGCGGGAACACGGGATTACGACGCACCTTTGCACGAACGGCCTCCTCCTGACACCACAAGTGTTGGCGCAACTGAGGGTGGCGGGCGCCGAGACGATATCCGTTTCGGTGGAGAGTCCCGACCGGGAGATTCACGATGCGCTGCGGGGTAAAGGCTCCTATGACGCGGCGGTAAACGCCATACGCCTGCTGCGGTCCACGGCGCCGGAGATACGGGTCGGAATCAACTGCACCATCACGGCAAAGAACTTCCTCAATCTCGACGCCATGGTTCCATTTGCGGAAAGCCTGAAGGTGCATCAGTTGAAGTTTGCGCCGGTCCACACGAACCTGCTGCACCGCAAGAAGGACTACAACAGCTTCGACGATGTCTTCTTTTCGGAGGATCAGATTTCGGGGCTGAATGCGGAAATCGCGAAACTGTGCACAGCGGTCCGCCGAACCACCCTGATAACCACGTCCCCGTGGTTTCTCTCCAAGATCACTTCGCTTGCGCAGGGAGCGCCGCGATTCCGCTGCTATGCCGGTTTTGCCGCCTGCACGGTCAACCCCAACGGCACACTGACGCCGTGCTCGGACATGGACGGATCCCTGTCTGTGCGGAAGGCGCCCATGGATGAAATCTGGCGCAGCCCTGAGTACCACATCCAGCGCCAGCGCGTGGTTGGCTGCACTTGCCACTGCTGGGACGCGCTCTACGCCGAGATTAGCCTGCGATTTAACCTGCGGTCATTGTTGAGAAACGCGCGGCAGACTTGGAGGGAATTCCTCTTCTATTTCGGAAGCGGCGGTCAATGATTCCGCGTCGATGGGCGCACACCTATCCCGGCGAATGGCGCGACCTGGCGCAGTGGAATCGCAGGGATTCTTTCGGGGAAGAACCCGCACACGAACAGCAGCTCCTGTCGCGGTGGGAATCCGCCTTCGCGAAACAGGTGGGGCGGCCTCATGCCGCGGCCATCAATTCCGGCAGAAAGGCCATGGGGCTGATCTTTGAACATCTCGGCGTGGGTCAGGGGGATGAGGTAATCGTTCCCGCGTACACTTTCAAGGAAATCCTCCCCGTGTTTGACACGCTCGGGGCAAAGGCCGTTCCCGCGGACATTGATCCCGAAACCTTTAACATGACGCCCGCATCCGTGGAGGGAAGAATCTCAGACCGCACCCGGGCCATTCTGGCGCTCCATATCTTTGGCGTGCCCTGCGACATCCACGGGATCATGAACCTGGCAAACCGGCACGGCATTCCGGTTGTGGAGGACTGCGCGCACTCGCTGGGTTCATCGGTGTCCGGCACCAGCACGGGGTGTTTTGGCAGTGCCGCATTCTACAGTTTTGACCTAATAAAGCTCATAAACACCTTTGGCGGCGGTATGGTGCTCATGGACGATGCCGCCCTTGCGGCGCGCGTCCGCTCCTGCAATCAGACGGACCCTGAAGGTTTCACCCCGGTGTACCGAAAGGCCCGGGCAGCCCGGATCGAACAGTTGCTGTTCAGCGCCGGGCTCATGTACCCGCTTCTCTATTTACTGGCAACGCCGGCGCTGAAGGAGGGCATGAACCGTCTGTACCGCCGCGCCCAATCCACGCTTCGCAGTGCCGTGAGATATGATGCGCCCCAGGCACAGCTCGGGCTGCACAAACTCACAACCCTCGAACAGCGCATCGAGATGCGGTTGCGCTGTGCCGATGTCATGCGTTCCCTGCTGCATCCAAGCATCCATGTGCAGCGCGTGCCGGAGGGGTGCGAAGTGTGCGGCTATGCGTTCGTTGTGCTGCTTCCATGTCCTGCCGCCCCTGTGCGAAAGCAGCTTCTGCTGAGGGGGATTGACGCGGCGGTTGAGGGCGAGATCATGGATGACTGCGCCGCCGCGCTTGGTTATGATGATTGTCCTGTCATCAGCGACATTTTCCCGCGTCTGCTCGCGCTTCCAATGCATGACCGCCTTTCAGAAAAAGAGGCCGAGAGGGTTGCACGGAGTCTGAACGCGTCCATATGACCCAGGGACCCACCCTCTCTCCATGGAGCCCGAGCGGAATCTGGTCTACCAGCATGCGTTCCCGCTGATATTGGTCGGTCCATCGCGGAGGAGCGTGGACGGGGGAATGCAAACCGGACTCGTTGAAGCCCCGTCGGAACCGCATGCGGCACGAAGTGCGGGGGCATACCAAAAACCGCTCCTCTCCAACTTTCGAGCCTCGTCGCATGCGGCGGCGAAATTGTCATTGCGGGACAGCGCATCCAGAAAAGGCGCAAGAATGAGACCCAAATCCCCGTTAAGTTTTCCCGCCGCCGCAAAGGCCTCTCGGGCGGCCGGGTTTTGCTGTTCTTTCAGCAAGGCTATGCCCAGGGCCATGTGGAGCAGGCCATAGTCCGGATGCTGGGCTATCAGGTGCCGGGCCGTCGCCCCCGCAAGGTCGGCGTGCCCGCGGCACACCAGATCAAGAATGGGTGCGATGCAGTTAAACCGGGCGCATCCCGGAAACTTTTCATCCAGTGGCCAGTGGTCCACAGATTCGCGCAAAGCCGCCAACATTTTGTGCCGGTCCCCCTGAACATCAGATTGAAATCCCAGTTCATCAAGCACCGCGCCGTAGTCGATCGGAGGCGGCAGGATTCCGGAAAAACCGTTTACGCCCGGTTCGATCTGCATGACCGGCATTCCAATGCCGCGCACGTCGATCCCGCATCGCTCTACCGAGCATACTATGATCCCATTTTGCCCAGGAAACTCCTTGATGGAGGGTCGGAGGCCGCGGTCTTGGAAGGCCTGCAACAATGCCGTCACGCAATCGAAATGATTCTCTGTTGCCAGGTTCAGATAGAAAGGCTGGACAACAATCCACACTCGCTTGCTCACACCATCTGGAGCATGGGCGGGAATGGACTGCAGTATCCGCGCACTGTCATCACACGCAGCCTGGAGGGTCTCCACCAGGCGAACTGGCCACTGCGGCGACAGATAGAACTTCAGCTCCCTGTCCGTGTAGAAGTATTCAATATCGATGACCTCATCCTGGGTTGATGCGTTGTTCCGGATGTAAGCGGCGGCTCCTTTCCAGTTTGCCCGCGTGACCTCGGGCAAGAATACAAGCAACTGGAACATGTAGAGCCCGACGACGGCCACAATGGCGCCGCGCCTTGGCAGCGCGCCGGGAACAGCCATCAAGGCTGTGCCGACAAGGGCGTACAGGGCCATTTGGCTGTACATGAAATAGGTTGTGAAGATGACCGAATTGCATGACAGGCACAGTAATACGACTGCCATTCCGGGGACAAACAGCATCAGAAGAAGAAGGGTCAGATTCTCAACCCTGCACCACTCAGCATGGCCGCCTTCGGCTGTGCGCGGCCATTGCCACCAACTTAGGACCAGGCGCGCGAAAGCCCAAAAGGAAACCCCGATGAACACTGCCAAGAGCCCCCAACCCATCCAGTAGGAAAGGGGGACCAAGCGCGGAAACACGGCGAATGCGGCGCCATGCTCTTTCCAGGCCGGATTTATTTCCGCGTGGAAGGGCAGCACGTCACCACCCAGAATAAAGAGGAGAAAGCGGAGGAACGGAAGTCTAAAACCAATATAGTTGTTTCCCGACACCATATGGCGCACCGAAACAGCCGAGGGGATCAGAAGCAACAACTGGACTGCACTCCACACCACCACGCGCCGAAATCGGCGAAGGGAAAAGAGCAGCAGGAACAGTCCCTCTGTCAGGATCAAGAAGACCGTCAACAGATGCGTCCAGCCCAGCAGCGTGTTGCTGATAAGATTGACGACCCACCAGACCGGGCTTCCCCCGCGATAGGCGCGCATGAAGCTCCAAACCGAAATAACCGCCAGGGGTGTGACAAGTTCATAGGGCCGCAACTCTTGGGCATACCATATATGCTGGGGTGACAGTGCCAGACAGAGCGCCGCCAACAACCCCGCCTTTTCGCCGCACAGATGTCGCACAAAACCATACAGCAACGGCACAGCCGACACCGCCAGAGCCACGGGGAGCAGGCGCAACGTTTCGGCACTCATTCCCGTCCACCTCGCAGCAAAATACTGGATTATATAATAGAGCGGGGCCGCGCCATGCTCGGGGAATAATGCCCGCAGGAACCTCAGGTGGGACGCCAGATCCGGTGAGTCAAGATAACCAAATGCCACGAATTCGTCCCACCAGAGCGACTGGTCACTCAGCCGGTACAGCCGCAATGCAAGCGCAAGAAGCATGACCGCCGCCAATGCGATCCCGTGAACTAGGCGGAAACGCATCTCCTCTCCACGCGGGAGCATTTCCATCGGACCATCGCCGGTTTCCGTCCCGTTCATTTCGGGGTGCCTCCGCTGAATCCGGGTGTTATGCACCCGGTTGTGTCAGACCGTGGATGGCCCAAGTTAACCAGACTGTAAATCAGGCACTAGTGCATGTCTTTTTGCGTGCTTCCGCCTGGCACCCAGTTGCCCCGACAGCCCGAATTCGTGCATGGGGTTGCCCATTGGACAGGAACCATCAATGATTAGAGGTCAAATTCAATGCACTCTACACTCATTCGCAAACCAGCGGCACAGCGACCATATGGGACCCGCGCTGCAACAAGAAACAATTTGGGCGCCGGACCTGTCAATGGGATGATAACATCAGGTCTATCTTGTTTCAAAGGGCGAATTGCCGAGGGTTCAACCGCCGAGGGTCACTGCTTTTGAGTATCCGCACCTATAGAAATCATGGGTGCCGGGTTCGTCTTTGTGTTTCATGGACATATTATCATATGGCGAACCTTTCTTGCCTGAGTCTGCTTCAAGTCAAGCCTTTCTTGGATGAATTTGGCGAGGGTGTGCGCCGGGGACGTACCGGCGAGAAAATGATGCAGGGTGCGTTGCAGGGCGCAGGAAACTGGATGTGCGATGCCGGATCGCATGGTGCGCAGCCCAGAGCCATAGAGCCTCCAGAGGAGGGCTGGTTCGGTTGTTGCCAGGGCAACCATGTCGCCCTGGGCGATGAGGTTGGTCTGGATGAAGCGGTGGTGGGTGTCCATTTTCCTGCCGATGGCATCGCGGTGCCAGGCGGGTTTTCGGTGCAGGTGCTGTTTCTTTCTCTTTCTGTTGACGGGCATCATTCATGCCATCCAGTAGTGGTGCAGGAAGGCGCCAACGGGCCTCCAGACGAGGTCGGCGGCGCGCACGGCCAGCTGCACGCAGGACTCGCCTTAGACGGGGCTTTCGCCGCGCTGCATGGCTGCGGGGTCGTCAAACAGGGTCTTGAACGGAATCTTGTCCCCTTACAGTCTTGGGCGTCCGCGCCCGGGGGCGTTCAGGGGGCAGTGCGGGCAGGTAAGCGGCGGCGTTGTTCCGGACACGGGTGAACAGATGGTAACCCAGGCGCAACAGGGGAAGGACAATTGTGCAGGATGCATGGTGGGCGTCATCCACAAAGTGGCAGGGAGCGTCGAGCCCCAGAGAGTCCAAAAGGGCGATCATCTTTTCCAAGAGCGTGCGTTTGTGGCGGCTGGAATAACTGGTGTGTTTTAATTCAATATTGTATATAATATGAAACACATGCCACGCCACAAGAAAAACGGGACAGCCAAGGGCAAGATGTACTGAAAAGGTGCTTGGAGCCATCAGCCTATGCGCATTCAGTGCTTTCCCATCCGTACCAGTATTCAAGATGAAACAACCCGTCAGACGTGCGGAGGGCATTGCGGCTTTCTTCGCTTGCGGGCAGGGGGACTATCTTCTGGAAAGCAACTTCAACGCCCCGAGCACATTTGAATTCATCTCGTGAAGTGAGCGCAACGCAAACAGCCTCTTCAAAATATAGCGCCAACGGAAATAGAAGCGGCGGTAGGAATCCCGGTGCAGGTCCACCAGTTCACCGTCGGACAGAAACTCGTTCCAGTGGTCCACCCTGAAACCAGGGCCGGGGTTGCGCGCCCAAGCCTCCCAGCGTCCCGGTGTGATGACTCCGCGCGATATGGCCTCATCATACAGTTGCGTGTTCGGGTACAGGCTCAGGATTGCGATTTGTGCATAGTCCGGGTCAAGGCGCATTAGAAAATCAATATTGTTCTGAACGTCCGAGACAGTCTTCTCATTGGGCAGTCCGATCATATAGTCCGCAACTGTCTTGATGCCCAATTCGCGGCACCAGCGAAACGCCTGTTCTGCCTGCGCGACTGTGGCGCCTTTCCTCAGGCGGAGCAGTCCTTCATCAGAGCCGGTCTCCACACCAAAAGATATGAGGCGAAGTCCGGCGGACTTTGCGCGTGCCAGGGATTCGCGAGTTACACCATTTACGCGTCCACGAAAATCCCAGACAATATTCATATTGCGGCGTTCCAGTGCGGAGCAGAACGCTTCCACCCGGCTGGGGGTAATGTTGAACAGGTCGTCATAGAAGTGAAATTCGCCATATCCCAGGGCGATGCAGCCTTCAATTTCGTCTATTACCAATTCAAGATTTCTGGGACGGTACTTCTTGTAGGGAACATCACAGAAGGTGCATTTGCACGGGCATCCCCGGCTTGACAGAATCGTTGCAAGTTTGTTGCTCAGCCCAAGAATGCTGTTATAGTCAATATGTTTTATATATGCGCGATCCGGCGGGGGAAGCGAATCAATATTTTCAACATAGGCGGCGGGAACGCGCAAGTAACTGTGAAATCGTGCATCTTTGCCATGCTGGTCGACGTGTTGGCCGATTGTGTCTGCGGTGTACAGCCCTCGAATTGATGTATGGTCTCTCTTGTGCTCCAGACATTCAATCAACGCCGAAAACGCATGCTCCCCCTCACCCACTATGATTGAGTCGAAGTGGGAAAGGGCCGCGCTTTCAATGGGAAAAGCCGTGGGATGGTGGCCGCCCAGGCACAAGTGCGCGCTTGGAGCTGCTCGGCGCGCCGAATCGGCAGCCTTCAGGACATCAATCAGCGAAATAGTAAAGCTGGTAAGACCGATTAAATCGGGGGAAATATCCAGAATCCTCTTCCCAAGCGCAGCATGGGAAATGCCTTCACCCACGCAGTCCAGGAAGAAATACTGATGCTGCGGCAAGGAGTTTCGGGCGTAGGAAAGCACGTATAACGGTCCCAATGGCGGAAACTTGCCAAAATCAGACGCCTCAAGAAATCCCTCGCCCTTCGCGTCCGGAAATTCAGGGACCACGTTCTCGTCCGGTGGATTTATGAGCAGTACCTTCATGACTTTGAAGTATGTTAACGGATATGCTGTGCCATTGCAACGATGTGCCGGGGAACCCGTTTCGCTCTCGCCTATGTTGAGCAGGGCAAATTGGTTTTGTGACGGTATAAAAGGGGCATTACGCGCAGTGGGTCGCAATATTGCCTGCAATTGGCCTGGTAGCGCAGCAGGCTCGGACCCTTCTTGCGATTTGTAGACGGTGCCGCCCCCATCTTTTATCTGTCAACATAAATCGCTATACTCTGGGTCGTGGGCAAAGCCCACGTTGGGATGACCGTTAAGCAGAAACGCCTGACGGCGCAGGATGGTGGACGGGTTGCCAGCCCAGTCTGCCGTTGTCCAGGTGGGTATTGTGGGCCGTCCGGTGCCAGTCAAGTCCCATCCAGATTCCGGCCAAACGTGTTATACTTGCACACGGGCATGATGGTTCGGCAAGGCAGTGTCGTAGGCAATGAAACCGGAGGTGCCATGAACTCGGTGCTCCTTATCGCGGTCGGTTATCCGACTATCAGAGTGCCCGATGTAAGTCCCCCACTTGGACTGTTGTGTTTGGCGAGCTATTTGCGCCGCGAAACGCCCGGTGTCCGGTTGGCGGTGATTGATCAACGCGCCACGCGTGTGACTGAGGATGAAATTGTCCGTCAGGCTGCGGCGTTCAAGCCCGATGTGGTGGGTCTGTCTGTCCTGACCCCGTCCGCATATCTTCTGCCTTCTTTAATTGAAGAACTTAATAGGGCGCTTCCAGAAGCACTTGTTGTTGTGGGCGGCCCCCATGTATCCTCTTTCGGACAAAGCGCTTTGGAGGAATGCAGAGCTGATGCCGCAGTGATGGGCGAGGGGGAAGTCGTATTTGCGCAGATCGTTCGGGCGCGCAATTGCCGGAATGACCTCGCAGGCATTCCGGGGCTACTTTGGCGGGACGGGGATGGCAACATAAGGCAAAACCAGGGGTTGCAGCCGTCGGTGGAAGACTTGGACTCCCTTCCCTTTCCGGCATATGACCTGATAGATCTTGACGTGTATTCGGTCCAGCCGCGCAACAATCGCCTGCCGTTGCGTCGCTATATCAGTTTGTTCACATCGAGGGGCTGCCCGTACCGTTGCACTTTCTGCCACCATATTTTCGGAAAGAAGTTCCGCGCCCAGTCTGCCGCCAAGGTGGCTGAAGACATTGAATACGCAGTGCGAAGTCTTCATGTCAGGGATGTGGAAATCCTGGACGATATTTTCAATTGTGACCCAAAGCGCGTAATCGAACTCTCTGAAATCCTAAAGCGTCGCGGAATCAAGGTCGGACTCGCATTTCCGAACGGGATTCGCGCCGACAAACTGGACTCGGTCACAGTGGAGGCTTTGGTGGAAGCCGGCATGTACTACACCGCAATTGCGCTCGAATCTGCCTCCCCCCGAATCCAGGCAACAATTCACAAGTCGCTCGATGCCGACGATTTCTTTTCCGCCTGCGATCTCTTGACGGCCAGGAAAGTCTTTACACACGGATTCGCCATGCTTGGATTTCCGACGGAAACGGAGAAGGAAATGCAGCTCACCATCAATGCAATGATCGACTCGAAACTGCATTCAGCTTCATTTTCCACTGTTTTGCCGTTTCCCAATACCGAGATTTACGAGTATGCCCTGCTGCACTTCCCTGAAAAGGTCAAGAGTCTAAAGTACGATGCGGTGGATTACTCTTGCCTGAGGTTTAACATCTCCGAAGTCCCGGATGACCGCCTGTTTTCACTGCAACGCGAGGCATGGCGGCGCTTCTACCTGAAACCTTCGCGGATGTTGAGAATTCTGCGGGATTATCCTGATCGTGCCCATTTGCCACGTTATTTCCCGATGTATTTGGCGCGTATATGTAAAGGGTTGGGGCAATGACCAAGGCAGGCATAAATCATCGTCTCTTTCCCGACCGTTAGGGGCGTCAGGGATAGCGCAATAACTGGGCGTTCCTGCGGATTGACAGTTCAATCACGGGCGGAAATTGCAGGTGTGGGCGTTGTGTAATGCAGTTTCCGCACAGAGGTAACGGCTCTGTCTTCCGTCATTTTCCGCTCAGGTGCCGGAACTCGTCGGGCACGATGCGAACGTTTGACAAAGGGCCCTTATGCGATGCACAATGTGAAATTCTAGATGCTTAAATGGATGGAATGCCTATATTTACCTTTGGATGATGATATCGGGCGCCACTAGCGCGAGAAGCAGCGAATAGTTATATATGGCCTTTTTTTCGGCACACATTGAACCCAAAATGCAATTCAAAGGGCTGGAAGTACCGTCCATATGAAACGCATTCGCCTCTTCCTGGTCAACATGGGAGTACACACGCGTTCCTTTCCCATTGTCACCGCGCCAATGGGACTGCTTTCCATAGCGGCCTATGTCCGGCCCAAGATGCCGGTCGATGTGATGGTCGTAGATCAGCGTTTGGACAACCTGACACCCGACGAGGTGATTAGGCAGGCAGTGGATTTCGGTGCCGATGTGGTGGGTTTCTCCCCGGTTACAAGCTCTGTCCACGGGCTTCCTGTGCTTGCGCAAAAGACCCGGGTCGCCCTTCCCAACGCCCTGATTCTTGTGGGGGGGCCGCACGCCTCGGCGGTTTGCGGCGCGATTCTTGAGGAAACCTGCGCCGATATCGTGGTTAAGGGCGAGGGCGAAGCGGCCACGGAAATGATTCTTCGGGCGTGGGCCGAGGGGGGGCGCGATTTTGGAGGCATACCTGGAATCATCTGGCGAGACAGTGCCGGGGAATTGGTGCATAATCCGGGTGTAACTCCACTCATAGAGGACATGGACCAGATTCCGATACCGGCATATGATCTGATTGAGTTTCCCAGATATTGGGCTTCCCAGTCCGCCGTGCCGCTCCACAATCGCCGCTATGCGTCGCTTGTAACAAGCAGGGGCTGCCCCTACCACTGTGTCTATTGCCACAACACATTCGGCAAGACGATAAGAATGTTCTCCGCGGAACGTGTGGCCGAAGAATTGGCGCACCTTCAGAAGTCCTATGGCATTTCGGACTTCGAATTTCACGATGACAATTTTAATTTCAAACCCGGACGTGTTATCCAGATCTGCGAAATTCTGAAGCAGCGTGACATACAGACCCGGTTTGCCTTTCCAAATGGACTCCGTTCTGACCTCTTAAGCAATGAAGTCGTTGACGCGCTGGTCAGTGCGGGAATGTATCAATGCTGCATGGCGCTGGAAACCGGATCACCCCGCCTGCAAAGATTCATATTGAAGCACATGGACATCCCAAAACTTCTGGGATGGGCCGAATATATCACCTCGAAACGGGTCTTCGTAAACCTGCTCTGTATGATGGGATTCCCAACGGAAACCGAAGAAGAGCTCAGAGCGACCATCGACGTTGCCGCCTCCTCCGCATGCCATACGGCTAACTTTTTCACAGTGACGCCCTTTCCGGGCTCAACCCTGTACGAAACAGTCCGGCGCGAACAACCGGAGAAACTCGCAAAGATTCGTTATGATGACACCGACATAACCGCCATGAGGGTGAACCTGACGGACCTTCCCGACGAGACCCTGTTCTATTATCAGCGTCTGGCGCTGCGCCGATTCTACATGAATCCGCGCAGGATATTCCGGTTGCTTCGCGCTCACCCACAGCCATGGATTTTGCCCGGCTACATTCCAATACTGTTCTTCCGCGCCACCAAAGATCTGCTGCCTTCACCCACCGACAAGAGACCCGGTCAAACACACTGAAACACTGAGCGGAAACAACATCAGAACCGGACCGAACGCGAAAGGGTGCTGTGAGGAAAATGAGAATGCCAGGACGTTCAAACCGGATACACCAGGAGAGAATTCCTTCTGATGACCGGTAATCTGGGAAAGGTCCTCGGGCAAGCAGTCGGGGATAAGGGCCGGACAGCCGAAGCCCAAGAAGCGGCGGCGGTCATGAGCTTGGCTGTGCCTGATTCAAAACCGCGCATCTTTAATGAAATGGCCCTCCTTTGGCTCCTTGCGGCCAGCAGCCTGATGCTGCATCTCGCCACTGCCGGGCGCTGTGAGTTGTACATAGATGAGATTTATGGCGTCCTCTCATCAAGGCATTCACCGGCATGCAGTGCTGAGATATTTCCACTGCAATTGTGGCTAACATGGCTTTCGACAACCGCGCTGGGCACTTCCCGCTTTGCTGTTCGCTTCCTGCCCGCCATTGCCGGGTCGGCCAACATAGTCGTGGCAGGCCTGTTCGCCAGGGAACTGGGGGGCAAACGCTTTTCCGTTGCTTTGGCAGGCTTGGGCGTGTTTGTCTCGCCTATACTTATGTTTGCCGCCGGCTCCACCTACGCTTGGTCTTATGAAGGGGTCCTGTGGTCGCTTTCGGCTTTGCTTGTTGTGCGGGCATTGCGAGCGGGAAACGGCCAATGGTGGCTCCCGGTGGGCATAGTATGGGGATTGGGACTTCTTAACAAGCCCACCATGCTTTTATTCATGATGGGGGTTGGATTTGGGTTGCTGGCAACACGGGCACGGGTGGAGCTCTTCCGGAGAGGTTATTGGATCGCCCTGCTGGCGGCCTTCATTCTATCCTCCCCGGTATGGGTCTGGCAGGCCGGACACGGATGGCCCATTTTCGGGGTGATCGGGGCCATGAGCAGTGATGAGTTTGCGGATTCCGGATTTTGGCTGGCGTATTTTTCCAGAAGCAAAATGCTTCTCGCCCAGCCGGCTTTTCTGGGGCCGCTTAATTTCATCCTGGCCGTTGGCGGGGCGCTCTATGGGTTTCTCTTTTGCAGGGAAACCGCAGCTAGGGTCTTCACCTGGGCATGGATGGCCGCGGCTTTCGCTTTTGTTGTCACATCGGGCCATCCGAGCTATCTGAATCCCGTATACGCCATGTCGTCGGCCTTTGGCTGCGTGGTGCTCGAGCGGATCACGACCGGAAGAAGATTTCGCTGGGGGCGTCCTGTGCTTATGGCCGGGTTGGTGGCCCAAGGGCTGGTGATTACCCCGCTCTGTGTGCCCATTCTGCCGAACGAGCTCCTTAATGCCTATGCGCGTTTTTCCTGCCGCGGCATTCTGCTTCCTTTGAGTTCGACAGCATCCATTCTCCAAGATTCAGAAGAATCCATGTGCAAAGTGAATTCCTTTGTGTACCGGGCATGGGCGATGAAGTTGTACAGAGCCCACCGGGCGTTGCCTGTCGAAGAAAGGAAGAGCTGTTGCATTATCGTGGGACATGCTCCTGTGGCCGAGGGAGTTGAGTTTCATGCCGTCGAATATGATTTGCCCAAGATTTTCAGCCCCCATCTCAATTATGCGTTTTGGGGGCCGCCCGACGAGGGCGCTCGCACCGTATTGGCAGTGTTTTTCTCCCGCGAAGAGCTTGAGAGGTGGTTTGGGCGCGTCGAAAATGCCAACAATTTCGGCGATATTTACATTTGCAGAGATTCGAAGTGCACCTACCGGCAGATGTGGGAAGAGATGTGCGGGCTGGATGCAAGCTTCCGCTGGATGAAATAGGGCAAGTGGAATGATATGAACTTCGGGTCGTCCTTTGTCCACGTCCCGAACGCCGCAGACGACGGCATGCTGCCAGTTCAGTGTTTGGAAATTGCGGCATTGAAAAAGGAAACCGTGCGATGACTTCGTTGGGATGCCTCACCCGAATTAAGGGCCGCACCTCCGCCGGTCGGGTTGGAGTTGCGGCACACGATGAGCCCTTTGGCCAAGACCCCGGGTCTTTCCGCCATATGGCTTTCTTGTGGGCATCGGCAATCGTATATCTGCTGTTGCACCTGGCCACCGCATCGAGGTCCGAATTCTATATAGATGAAATGAGCAGCTCTATTGTATTGCCCAGACATACGCCAATGGGCTATGTGGACGGTTCGGCATTCCCATTGTCGATTTGGCTGGAATGGCCTCCGATGCTGCTCTTGGGTTGCACCAGATTTGCCCTTCGTCTTACTCCTGCCATTGCGGGATCAATCAACATACTTGTTGCGGGCCTGCTTGCGAGAGAGTTGGGGGGAAAGCGTTTCGCCATTTCTCTCACAGGACTCAGCGTTCTAGTCACGCCCTTCCTTTTGTTCACAGCCAGCACAGCCAATTCATTCTCTTTCGAAAGCCTGCCATGGTGTTTCTCGGCGTTCCTCATAATGCGGATACTGCGAACAGGCAATCAGCGCTTGTGGTGGTTGGTGGGCATGGCATGGGGGGCGGGCTTGATGAACAAGCCCACCATGGTCCTGTTCCTGATGTCGGTTGGACTTGGGCTCTTGTTGACACAGGCCCGTATCGAGCTCTTCCGCAAAGGGTATTGGATCTCGCTCTTGGTGGCCGCCGTCTGTTTCTCCCCGGCCCTGATTTGGCAGGCGGTTCATGGATGGCCGGTTCTTCATTTTGGGAACGACCTGTATAGTGACGAATGGGCCGATTCGGGGTTTTGGCTTGCATATTTTTCCCGAACTAAAATGCTCCTGGCTCAACCAGCCCTTCTTGGGCCGCTGAACGTTGTCCTGGTGGCCATTGGCGTTTCTTGCGGCATTGTGTTTGTGAAAGAAACGGCGCAACGAACCCTGTTGTGGGCAGTCCTCGCCGCCGATTTCGCCTTTATTGTCACATCCGGGCGAATCTATTATCCCTTTCCGACCTATTCCATTCTCCTGCCTTTCGGGTGCATTGCCGTGGCACGGCTTACGGCGGGAAAGCATCTGCGCTGGATACGACACGTGCTGGTGGTTGGTCTGCTGGCGCAGGGCCTGTTGGTGGCTCCCTTATGCGTGCCGGTTCTGTCGCGGGGCTCTCTGGACCGCTATTCCCCTTGCATTTGCCGCGGCGTCCTCACCCCCCTGAGCGGAATGGTCGAGGTCCTTCAGAGCACGGACAAATACGAGGTTGCAGCCAGAAAGTTCAGCGAAATCCATGCAGGATTGCCTGAGAACGACAAGAAAGGCTGTTGCATCATCATTGGATGGGCCGAAATGGCCGCCGGGATTGAATTCTACAGTGACAAGTATCACTTGCCCCACATTTTCAGTCCCCATCGGAATTTCGCCTTCTGGGGGTCACCCGGTGAGAGCACGGGCTCGGTATTAGCGGCATGGTTCAATCGTAAAGAACTCGAAGACTGGTTCAGGAGCGTGGAATATGTGGGCCGTTTCGAAGGTGAACGAACCCCGGGCATTTTCTTGTGCAAATCGCCAAAGCACACATACACTCGGATTTGGCGGGAAATGTGTGAAAAGGACTGGGCCTTCCGCTGGAAGGTGGAGCGTTACATAGGCAACGGCGAAGACCCCAAAATCCCAATCGTGGCATTTTTGGGCGGACAGCAAGGCATGGTTCCTAATACCGCGGTACAAGACCTGCTGGCCGCTGTGCCAACCTCCGCAAGTCCAGAGAACATCATCCCGCCTTTGGTCGCGAATGCGGACACTTGTCTGCCCGGGAGGCAATCCCCACGCTATCTTCCGCCGCCATGTCCAACTTTACTCGTTGTTGACCGTCCCAAGACACCCTAACTCCTCTGGCACCCATCCTAACATGACGCTTAAGCGCATGGCGTCAAGCCGTTCCCATCCACCAGTATGGCGCCTCACACATAATTCGAATATTTCGGCATTTGGATGCTTAAAGGAATGCGAACTGCACCAATCACCACACGGCGCGGCAATCTTTGAAAACGTAAGAGGCCCCATATATACTGTGTCTATGAGTACGGAATATGGCCTCTGGCGACGCTGCGCAAAGATAAAGAATTGTGTCCGACGTGAACCCCACCCTGCATATGAAAGCGCCCAAGAGTTTGTGAGAAGTGAACGGTCCTGCGCCAAGTTGACGGACCATCATGGGAAACATAATGACATGTAAGAATATGCATGCCCTGTTGCTTCTGGTCATCGCAAGTTTTCCATTGACTGTCGCGGCACAAAGCTACCGGTTTGACGGTCATCTTGCCGACGCCAGACAGCTAACGGTGACCCCGGTTGCCGAGGGAGTTCGTGGATACCTGTTGCCCCCCCCCGTCACGTGGCGAGTCTCAGCGTCAGTCCCATCGTCCAAGGCCCAGATTGAAGGTGACCACGTGGTTCTTGAAGCCAAGGAGCCTGACTGGCTATATAGCCCGAAGGGTTTGGATATCGAGCCGTCCGAGGTCGGCTACCTGGAACTGGAGTTACGTGTTACAGGGCAGGATACTGTACAAGTTCTTCCAGGTTTCTCGTGGGACCGACAACCCTGTGAGATTGCCGTGCCACAGCAGGGAGAATACTTCACGGCGCGAATTGATCCCCGGGAGCAGAACGGCTGGATGTTTCCGCGAATCGACCAAATCATGATTGGGGTCAAGGGCGAGGCACGCCTGGAAGTTCGCTCCGTCCGGGTCGTTCCGTCACTGGTTGTGGCGGCGCTGGGCACGCGCCTGCAATGGTTCGGAAATTCGGTCAGGCAGACACTGTTTGCACAGTGCCCGATGGCGCTCGAATACACCTTGCGCGTGCCCCGGCAAGGCTTCATTGCAGCGGGTTTGGGTGTCGTCAAGGAGGCCCAGCCCGTTGAATTCTCGGTGGACGTCAGCAGTGGCGGTGTTGCCAGCAGGGTGCTGGCGCGCAGGGTGGAAACGGTCAATGAATGGGTGGACGTCGAAGCCGATCTTGCCTCCTTCGCGGGACAGGAAGTGACAATAACTCTGAACGCAGCGTGCGACGCGCCGGGACAGGTGGCGCTTTGGGGAAATCCGGCCGTCCTTGAAAGGCGCGTGCCGGGTGCCCACACGCCGCCCAACATTGTCTATTACGTCGTGGATGCGTTGCGCGCGGACCATTTGGACGCCTACGGTTACTTGCGCAAAACGGCACCGGCTGTGGCCGCCTGGGCCCAAGGCGGAGTCCGCTTTGACTGGTGCCTGTCTCAATCGACCTGGACGCCCACTTCGGTGCCCAGTTTTCACACCAGTGTAGGGCCGCTGGCGCATAAGATCAACCTTCTGTTTGGAGAAAGCGTGCCCTCATCTCTGGTCACCTTTCCGGAACTGCTGCGCGAAGCGGGATACACGACGGGTGCCGTGTCCGACAATGGATGCGTCCCTCCTGAGACCATGCCGCGGAGCTCCTACGGCACGGTCATGGGCAAGCGGGCCTTCCCAAACGGCCCGACAGCGACGGAAAATGTGAATCGTTTTCTTGATGCCAATCGTGACCGTCCATTCCTGCTTTATGTTCACACGATGGAAGCCCACATCATTGTCAATTCCGACCTGGACTGCTATGTGGCACCACCGCCCTTCCGGGGTTCGTTCTCCTCTGGAAGCGCGCCACCAGAACTGGACAATTACGACGACGGTATTGCTTATGCCAGCAAGAACTTCGACGATGTTCTCAAGAAGCTTGCGACGCTGGGCCTGACAGACAATACACTCGTCATCTTCTCCGCGGATCACGGGGAGGCCTTTTTGGAGCATGACAGTGAGGATAGGCATGGCAATTCGCCATACATGGAGGAGATTCACGTTCCACTCGTTATTTCCTGGCCGGGTATGCTTCCCGCGGGTATGAGTTTTGGCCAAACAGTCTCTCTTCTGGATGTGGCGCCGACGATTTTGGACTACGCCGGAATCCCAATCCCCCCGCAGTTTCAGGGTATGAGCCTGCGCGGCCTTGTCGAAGGCACGGGAGTGCGCCCGTTCCAGGAAAGGACCGTGTTTTCCTGCGGACTTAATTCTCCCTGGCCATTGGCAATAAACCAGCTGGCACAATTCGCCTTCTTTTCTCTGGTGGATGTCAGCCCCAGGCTGGCGCGGTTCATGTATGACGTTAATTTTGAATACGTGTATAGCGCTGTCAAGTCTCCCTGGGCTCTGTGGCGCAACTGCACGAGTGGCCCGACGCACCTCTATAATCTTGCGCTGGATCCCAAGGAGTCCACGGATGTGGCGGAGCAGAATCCGGAAGTGGTCCAAACGATGAGCGGAGAGATAGACGAATACCTCCGTCAGCAGGCCGAATTAAGCATGCAGTTGGGCACAACCGATGCCGACAAGCGAAACACGTTCGGTGCCGCGCAGAAAGAAACGATCAAGGCCCTCGGCTATTTGGGGGCCAAGTGAGTGGCGCCTCTGCCAATTGCGCCGTCCCCGCCGCCCGAAGTTTTACGTGACGGAATCAGAATGGTCTTCCGGGAACATTGACCTTCACGACGATGACATGTTAGAGTGCCTGCATAATGGTTCTCTTCACACGCAACATGCCGTATGTAATTGAACCATAAGGAGTTAAGCTGTTTGCTTAAGCTTGATTATCGTGATGTCTCCAGTCGGTTGCGGCAAATTGCTCGAAACGGCTACCGGTTGTCGGATGTAATTGCCTGCAGGCTTTTGCGAAGACCGCCGAGATATCTTCCCGCCGTTGTTCTCTTCATAACCTATCGGTGCAATCTGCGATGCAAGATGTGCGGCGTGTGCGAACTCAACGCGCCTGTCGATGATTCGCCGGAGTTGTCGCTGGAGGAATGCAAGGCCGTTGTGCGCTCGGCGGTAAAACTGGGCGCCACACTTCTGGTGATTTCAGGCGGTGAGGCGCTTCTTCGGCCGGACGTGTTGTTTGAAACAATCCGCTATGCCGGCGACAGTGCCATTGCGGTGCATCTGTGCACCAATGGCGTGTTCCTCGATGCCGACAATGTCCACCGCCTTGCCGCTTCCGGCGTAAACACAGTTTCCATCTCCATCGAAAGCCCGATCAGGGAGATCCATGACGCACTGCGCGGGGTGGGCTCATTTGACAGCGCGGTGGAGGGTGTCAAGCTCTTGCGCGCCCTCGCGCCCTCGGTCCAGGTCGGCATCAGTTCCGTCATTACGGCCAAGAACTTTCGCGGAATGTCCGGCATGGTGGCGTTTGCAGAATCTCTGGGCGTGCACCAGGTGAAATTTGCGCCCATCCACACCAACCTGCTGCACCGCAGAAAGCATTTCGACAGCTACGGCGAACTCATTTTCGGGACGGAGGACCTGGAAGAACTGGATAGCGAGGTAAAGAAACTCGCTGAGGCCACCGCGCAAAGCAAACTGCGAACCAGTTCACCGATGTTTCTCTCCAAGATTACTCGTTTGTACAGAAACCCGCCGTCCTTTCCCTGTTACGCGGGCTACGCCGTCTGCGTCGTCAACCCGAAAGGCAAAGTGGCCCCCTGTTCCGACCTCGACGGTGTTCAGTCGATTCGAGACATGCCGCTCGAGGAGATATGGCGCAGCAAAGAGTTCCAGGCGCTGCGGGCCAAGGTGCGCCACTGCCAAAGCGCGTGCTGGGACACGCTCAACGCCGAAATGAGCCTCCGCCTCCGACCCCGCTCCATCGTGGCCGATATTGGGCAAACCTGGAAAGATATCGCATTCTACTTTAAGGAAGATGACCGGTGATCCCGCGGCGGCGGGTGCATACCTACCGCGGGGAATGGAATGATCTCGGGCGGTGGCTGTCTCAGGCGTCCGTCAACGACGATGGGGCTATTGACGCCTGGCAGAGAAGTGTGGGGGAACTTGTGGGCGTGCCCCACACGGTCGCGATAAGCTCCGGTCGCCGCGGAATGGCCGCCATATTCGAGTACCTGCGGCTTGGGAGCGGCGACGAGGTAATCATTCCGGCCTACACCCTGGGCGAATTGATCCCTCTGATACAGGGATTCGGGGCCGATGTCGTTCCCGCCGACATTGATGAAACGACGCTGAACGTCACCGCGGAGACGATTGGGCGGCGCATTACGCCGAGAACCAAGGCCATCCTGGTGCTGCATGCCTTTGGCGCGCCCTGTCCGATCGGGTCCATCGTCTCGCTGGTCTCGCAATCGGGCATTGCCGTCATTGAGGACTGCGCCCATTCGCTGGGTGCCGGAGTCGGCGGGGCGATGACAGGATCATTTGGCTTCGCATCCTTTTTTAGCTTTGAAACGACAAAACCGGTCAACACTTTCGGCGGGGGAATGGTGGCCACCCATGACCCTGGTCTGACAGACTTCATCAAGAGCAGAATCCGGGTCGACCGTGCGGACCTGTCGCCCCTAAAAAAGAAGATACGCGTGGCCCGGATGGAACAGTTCATGTTTGCCTCCGGCCTGGCCTTCCCCCCCCTGTTCCTGCTTGCCACGCCGCAAACCAGAACCGTCATGAACCGGCTCTACCGAAGCGCACAGCATGCGTTTCCCGGCGCGGTGCAGTATTCGACTGTTCAAGCCAGGCTTGGGCTGAAAAAGATTCAAGACCTGCCAGACCGAATCGAAGCACGGCACCAACGCGTGATGCAACTGCAATCGCTGCTCAGGCCGGAAATCCGGATTCAGCGCCTGGAAGGCGGCGCCACCTCCACATGGTACTTTCTGGTGGCCGTTCTTCCCGTGGCGGCAGCGCCTGTGCGAAAACGGCTGCTGATGAGGGGGATTGATGCGGGCGTCGGGGCTGAAATCGCCGACAACTGCGCCCAAACGCTCGGCTGGACGGACTGCCCCAATGTGGATGCAGTCTTTCCCTGTGCCATCGCCCTGCCCATTTTCGACAGGATTTCAGAAAGCCAAATAGCGCGCGTGGCGCGTGCCCTGAACAAAGCATTCTGACGGGAACCGTCCGGGGATAATAGACGCCTGCCGCCGAAGACCCGTGCTAGAACGGACTCTTCACCAGGAATTCGTTTATTGCGAGGTAGTCGAGGCGGGCACTGAGAAAGGCGGCGATCGCCTCTTCAGGGGTGCGGACGATGGGCTCCTCGTGGATGTTGAAACTTGTGTTCAAAACCACGCCCGTTCCGCTTTGCTCTTTGAAACGCCGCAGGATTTCGTGAAAACCGGGATTGTTCTCTTTCACCACCAACTGCGCCCTCGCCGTGCCATCCACGTGAACAATGGCGGGATGCTCCTCCTTCATCCGCTGCGTGCAGGCAAAACACACCGTCATAAACTCCGCCGCATGGCGGGCCTTGCCGGCACCAAGAACATACTGGTCACTGTCTTCGGCGAGCATGGCAGGCGCGAATGGCATGAAATCGCTCCGCCGCAGCAGGGTGTTCAGCCGGTCCACGACCCTTCTGTCGCTGGTCCGAACCAGTATGGAACGGTTGCCCAGCGCCCTTGGCCCCCACTCCATCGCGCCCGCAAAGCGGGCCACGATGTGGCCCCCGGCGAGCAGGCCGGCGACCCTTTCCTCTATTGACGGGCAACGCTCAAAATCCAGAGACGCACCCGCCAGGGCCCGCTCAACTTCAGCGCTTGAGAAAGAATCGCCGAGGAAGGCATGTGCGATCTTTTCCGGAGGCAACGACTGTGTCTCGCGGATGACACCGAGACTGAGTCCGCCGTCACCCATGTTGGGATAGACAAACAGCGATTCCACTTCGCCCAGTTCGTGCAGGCGCTGGTTGAGCCGGACATTTGCAAAGACGCCGCCCGCGACAACCAGTTTTTTCAATCCCGTCTTCCGCAGCCAATGGACTGCGACTGCGGCGAGCGTGTCCTCAAGAACCATCTGTGCCCAGGCGGCCACGTCCTCGCGCGCATACTGCGACATTAACTTTCGTTTCGCCCAGTCGAGACCTCTAAGCCCGTACAACCCGGTGTATTCCAGACGTCCGTCAACAAAGACAAAAGGAGAAGGCTCCTTCACTTTTGACGCGTCGCCACAGGCAGCCAAGCCTGTTATCTTTCCCTCATCCCTCAGGGAGACAAACCCAAACGCCTCGGCCAGCACTTCAAAGAACATGCCCAGCGAACTTCGGGCCGGTGCCGACCAAAGGCGCTCGATGCCGTCCCCGTTCTTGCAGCGGGACACCGTCAGGGAAACGCCGTCGCCCATGCCGTCCGCGGTAACCGCCAAGGCCTCCTCATAACCGGAACAGTGCCACCCGCCCGCCGCGTGCGCTTTGTGATGGTCAACAAACCTGAGTTCTATGCCGCGCAGTGATTTTGGAAGCGTTCGCCGCATGACCGGAGCCAGGAAGGGGCGTGACATGCGACCCAGCAGCGAGGTGCCCGAAGCCTGGGACGCCGGTCTCCTGTACACCGCCACGTCCATCACGCGCTTGAACAGCGTATGTTCGCGGGACCGAAGCGCGTCGAAAATCCAAAAATGCGCACGGGGGAAGATTCGCACAGGAAGGGGAGGGGTGGCGAGTCCGGACACGCAAATGCAGTCGATCTCGGACGCTTCGAGTTTCGTTGCCCGTATCAGGGCATCGAGGGATTTGTGGGGGAAACCGCCTTCGTTCTTGCGCCGCGAGTAACGCTCCTCGTTCGCGGCGAACAGCACCCGCCCCCCGTCGCACAATGCCACGCCGGAATCGAAGAGATCTTCGTTTATACCCAGACAGATCATTCGCTGCTTGCCTTGAAGCTCACGCTCGTCCCAATCCGCCTTTCAACAATGGCATATGGCACCGACCAGAAACACTTTCGGCACAAACGGCCGCAATATGGCGGCCCGTTGTCCCCGCTGCATGGGGTGCCGTTTTCAGACTTTGACCATGCGCCCCGTGCGGAACGCCTTGTAGGCAGCCGTGGTCACTTCTGTCGCGCGCAGCCCGTCAACCCCGGTAATCGCCGGGTCGCGGCGCTCGCGGACGGAAGCAACAAAGTCGGCCACCAGTCCGTCGTCAAGACTGTCGCCCCAGCCCGCCCATACGGCGCGGCCGAGTTTGTCGTCGAACACGGTGATCTTCTGGTTGAATGCGTCGACGGACAACACACCCTTTTCGCCGATGAAGTCCATCGTCACGTCGCCCCAGGTGTGGAAACTCTTGGGACGGCTCCAACTGGCAATGTGGCTGACCTGCACGCCGCCTTCCAGTTCCATGTGCACACTGCCGAGGTCGTCGGTCTTGAGCGTGTCTTGGTGAAGCTGGTTGCCCAGTTCGCAGTATACCTTCGTGATTTCCTTGCCGAGCATCCAGCGGAGCAGGTCGGCCACGTGCACCGTGTGGTCCATCGTGGCGCCGCCGCCGCTGAGCGCTTCGTCGGCAAACCAGCCGCCGGGACTCTGGCCGTGGTTGGTGCAGGTAACCGCGTAGACTTTGCCGAGCGCGCCCGCGTCAATCTGTGCCTTGGCGGCGATGAGCGGCTGGGCATAACGGCATGGGAAGGCCGTGCCGAGCCCAACCCTGGCCTTCTTGCAGGCAGCCACGATGGCTTTTGCGTCTTCGACAGTCGGGGCGATGGGTTTCTCGCACAGAATCCACTTGCCCGCCGCTGCGGCCGCTTCGACCATGCCGCGGTGCCTGGCATTTTCGGAGGTGATGATCACCGCCTGCGTGTCGAGCGCAAGGAAGGCCGCCTGGTCGGCGACGAATCGCGTGCCGAATTGTTTGGCCATCGCCCTGCCGCGCTTGGCGTCGTCGTCATGAATGGCCGTAAGTTCGACGTCCGGGAGCGCCTTGAGCGCCATGGCGTAGCCAAAGGCGTGCATGTGCGCAAAACTCATGATGCCTATTTTGATGGTTGACATGATGTTCTTCTCCCTCACAGCGCCACCGGCTGTCCGGTCTTGGCCGATTTCAACGCCGCTTCCGCCATGGCCACTGCGGCCATCGCATCCCTCGCCGTCACGCGGGGCGTGCCGGTTCCTTCGAGCCACGTGGTGAATTCCTCCCATTCCATCTGGTAGGGGCTCTTCTCCACGGGGCTCATGGGCACAATCATGTTCGGCCCCGCCGCCACCGTGCGCGGCTGCACCGCAAGGGGTGCGTCGGCGCTGTCGTACTGGATCATGCCGCCGCTGCAGCAAATCTCCGCCTTGACCCGGAAGCCCGACGGCTGCGCCCAGGTGCCGATGACCGTGGCGATAAGCCCGTTCTTCATGCGCATGGTGACCTGCGAATAGTCCAACTGCACCGGCTCGGTCCGCATCAGGGTCTGGCAGAAAATGCGCTCGGGTTCGCCGAACGCATAACGCACCCAGTCCAAATCGTGGATCATGCAATCCAGCGTGACACCACCGCTCTGGGCGTAGTCGCGGAACCAGCTCCCCGGCGCGCCGGGAAAGATGCCGCCGCGCGAGATTTTGAGCCAACCCGCCGCGCCGATTTCGCCCGACTGCGCCTTGGCGCGCATCGCCTCAAACTCGTGGAAATAGCGCACCACGTGGCCGACGAAAAGCTTCACCTTCGCCTTTTCCGCCGCCGCAATGGCCTTTTTGCAGTCCGCGGTGTTCAGGCAGAAGGGTTTCTCGCAAAAGATGTCCTTCCCCGCCTGGGCCGCCGCTTCAATAAGCGGGAGATGGGTGGGTGTTGGCGTGGCAATCGCCACCAGATCCACGCCCTTGGCCGCCACCGCCGACAGAGGGTCGGCGGAGACTTTTGCACCGAACTTTTCAGCAAGCGCCGCCGCCGCCTTGCGCACTGAATCGGCGCACAGCACAATCTTGTGCCCGCAGTTGGCGGCCATTTGCGCGTGCAGCGCGCCCATGCCTCCGCAACCGATAATTGCCACGTTCATACCGTTCCTCCTCTTTGACCGCCGTGACCAGGCGCCCCAAACGGGCGCACCACAGCGGAATCGGGACAAAGCATACCATTTCCCCGCAGGCAACCGCATCGCGCCATCCCTAATCGCCCGATAAGAGGTGCCGAATCTGCCCAAGGCTTGACCATTCCGGAATATTCTTGCTGGGACTTGTTCTCTGCAGTTAATGCGGAGGTCATTGTGGCCCCGTTTGTGCCTGTAATACCGGGCTGCTTGGCGTGCAGGCAGACCTGTCGTGCTGAGCGGAGGCGAGTGAAGTGCCCCACAGCGCCGCCCCAACGGATTCTGAAGCCGGTAGACTCCCCATGGAAGCTTGGCTATAATGAACTATGTCCTGGCTTGGGCCGGGGTGGGTCATGTCTTCCGACGTTTTATACCATTGTGAACGCAACAGGAGAGGCAGCGCTATGGCTACGGCACAGTTCCATCATTTCGGGGTCCCCACAAACGAGCAACAGCCCAACGAAACCTATCTTGAAGGGGCGAAGGTGTTTATCACCGATCCCGAGGCCCACCCGTACCGGGTGGAATTCCTGCGCTTTGAAGAGGGCACCCCCATGCCGCCCGAGCTTTGCAACGGCCCCCATGCGGCGTTTCTGGTGGAGAATCTGGACGAGGCGCTGGTCGGCCAGAAGGTGCTGATTGAGCCCTTTGACGCGACGGATGAGCTGCGCTGCGCCTTTATCATGTTTGGCCCGGCGCTCATTGAGGTGATGGAAAAGCGCAAATAAGACACCGGACCGGCGTTTTGCCGGTCCAATGGAGGGAGAATTAAGGTCATGGCCATGAAAAAACTGGTGAACAAGCCTGAAAACCTCGTGCAGGAACTGCTTGAGGGCTTTGCCCTTGCCAATCCGGGCAAGGTGGCGCTGGAGGGCAGCAATCTGGTGGTGCGCACCACGCCGAAGTTGAAGGACAAGGTGGCGCTGGTGACGCTGGGCGGCGCGGGGCACGAGCCGGCGATGAGCGGTTTCGTCGGCGAGGGCATGCTGGATATCAGCGTGCCGGGCGAGATTTTTGCCGCCCCGGGACCGCCCCGCGTGGTGGAGGCGCTGCGCGCCGCCAACCGCGATGCGGGTGTGCTCCTTATTGTGCTAAATCATGCGGGTGATGTCATGTCGGCCAATCTCGCGATGGGCATGGCGAAGAAAGAGGGCCTGAATGTAAAGCAGGTCCTGACGCACGAGGATATTTCGGGTGGTCCGCGCTCCAACCCCGACGAGCGCCGCGGTCTGGTCGGCTGCCTGCCGGTGATCAAGGTGGCGGGCGCGGCGGCCGAGCAGGGGCGTTCGCTGGACGAGTGCCTTGCGATTGCGGAGCGCATGGAGGCCAACATGGCCACGCTGGCGCTGGCCGTGTCGGGCGCCACGCATCCGAGCACGGGCGACGTGATCGCCACCATCGCCGACGGCGAAATGGTCGTGGGCATGGGCCAGCACGGCGAGGCTGGCGGCGGCACACAGTCGCTGAAATCGGCCGATGAGACCACCGATATCATGCTGGCCGCGCTGCTGGAAGACCTCCAGGTCAAGGCGGGCGACGAACTCTTTGTGGTGCTCAACGGTGTGGGTTCGACCACGCTGATGGAATTGTACCTCGTGCTGCGGCGGGCCGGCCAGATCCTCGAATCCAAGGGGATCAAGATGGCCCGGACGCTGGTCGGCGAATTCCTCACCGTGCAGGAAATGGGCGGTTTTCAGATGTGCATCGGCCGTCTCGACGACGAACTGAAGGCGCTGTGGGATGCCCCGTGCAATTCCCCCGCGCTGACCGTGAAGTAGGGGCCGCGCCGTGCTGGACGCCATTGGCTGCACAGAAATGTCCGCCATGCTGCGCGGCGCCGCCGCGCAGATCCGCGACAACCATGAACTGCTGGGCAAACTCGACTCTGTGGGCGGCGACGGCGACCACGGAATTACCATGGTTCGCGCGATGTCGCACCTGGAAAAGGCGGTGGACGCCGCTTCCGGGAAAGACCTCAAATCCCTGCTGCACGATGTGGGCTGGGGTATTCTCGGCGTGGACGGCGGCGCGACCGGGCCGCTGCTGGGCATGTTCTTCATGGGCATGTCAGAGGCGGCGGAAGACATCGAAACGCTTGACGCGCTTGGCCTTACGGACGCCTTTGAGGCGGGGCTCGCCGGGGTGCGCGCTCAGACCAAGGCCCAGCCGGGCGACAAAACCATGGTGGATGCGCTGGTGCCCGCCGTGATGGCCGCGGGTTGCGCCGCCGAAGACGGAGGCGACCTCCTGTCCGTGCTGCGCGATGCGGCGAACGCGGCGGCGGCGGGCGCCGCGGCGACGAAAGACATGCAGGCCCGGTTTGGCCGTGCCCGCAACATCAAGGAACTTAGCATTGGAACCCCGGACGCGGGCGCGACGTCGGTGTCGCTCATTTTCGCGGGTTTCCTGAAAGGAGTGGAAGCAAATGGCTGATGCAGACAAACCCCAGGGCGACAATGAAGAGAAGAACTACGGAATCGGCATTCCCATGGAAACGCCCGGTTTCTTCCTGAAAGGCTCGGCCCACCTCAACTGGGGCATGAAGAACCGGCTTTCGCAGATATTCAACCCCAAGTCGGGCCGCACGGTGATGCTCGCCTTTGACCACGGCTACATCATGGGGCCGACAACGGGTCTGGAGCGGATCGACCTGGTCGTGCCTCCGCTCATCCCTTATGTGGACTGCCTCATGTGCACCCGCGGCGCGCTGCGCTCCAGCATCGGCCCGGAAGTGCGCAAGCCCGTCGTGATGCGCTGCAGCACCGGCGCCACCGTGCTCAAGGACCTGAGCAACGAGACCATCGGTGTCACCATCGAAGAGGCGCTTGCGCTGAACGCCTCCGCTGTCACGGCCCAGGCCTGCATCGGCGCGGATTACGAGCGCGAGACGCTGGAAAACCTGTCCTACCTGATCAACGAGGGCGCCCAATACGGGATGCCGGTGCTCGGCGTCACGGCCGTGGGCAAGGAAATGGTGCGCGATGCGCGCTATCTCGGCCTGGCCTGCCGGGTCATCGCTGAACTGGGCGTTCATTTCGTCAAGACTTACTACTGCGAGCCGGGTTTTGAAGAGGTGGTCGCGGGCACGCCCGTGCCGGTTGTCATCGCGGGTGGCAAGAAACTGCCCGAACTGGACGCGCTGAAGATGGCCTACAAGGCGATTGACCAGGGCGCCATGGGTGTGGACATGGGCCGCAACATCTTTGCCGCCGAAGACCCAGCGGCGATGGCGCAGGCCGTGGGCGCGGTGGTGCACCAGTTGTACACCCCTGAGCAGGCCTTCGAACTGTACAATGATTTGAAGAAGAAATAGCGCGGGGCAACATCCCCCGCCGCTTCGCGGCACCCCCTTCAAAGGGGGACTTAAATTCAGGACGCGCCCGGCGGGCGTTGAAACAAGGAGACATTTCATGGACATCAGCAGACGCACGGTGTTGACCGGTCTCGCCACTGCGGCGGCGGGTTCAATTCTTGCAGGCACCGCCGAAGCGGCGGAAACAAAGGCTCCAGCAATGAAGAAATACCGCAACGAAGACTTCTACTCGGCTGACGGCAAGTTCGATCAGGAAAAGGCCAAAGAGGCCTATTACGAGATGTTCGAAGCCTTCGGCTACCCCATCTATCCGCGCCTTAAAACGGCCGAATTCTGGGTGGCCGAGTTCGGCCTGGGCAAGTTCACCGAAGTGGGCATGGCGGGCATCTTCTGGCTCAACGAGAAGGAAGGCAACTATTTCGGCCACGAGATTTACCTCCTTCCGGGCCAGATGATCCCCGAGCACAAGCATGTGAAGACGGCCAATGCCGGTCCGAAGATGGAAGGCTGGATGCCGCGCTACGGCTGGGTTTACATCTACGGCGAAGGCACGCCGACGCCCGGCGTTGAGGCGCGCATTCCCGCATCGCACAAAGAGTGCTGTGTGGCCCGCACCGAGAAGAAACTGCTGCCCGGCGAGGTGGGCACACTGGCCGGTGCCGAGCAGTGGCACTGGATGCAGGCCCCGGAAGGCGCGATCGTCACCGAGTACGCCACCTATCACGACGGCACGGCGCTGCGCTTCACCCACCCGAAGGCCAAACTCTAAAGCATGCAGGTTGCCGGGCGGGGTCATCCCCGCCCGGCGTTTTGTTGATATGCCGTGTCTTTCCGTCTTTGCCTGGCTGGACGAATGGAGTCGATCATGAATTCACGTGTTGCTTCCCTGGCGCTTTGCGGTACGTTCCTCTTCACGGCGCTCCTTGCGCTGGGCGCGTGCCCCGCTGCCTGCGGCCAGGATGCCTCGGCCGTGTACGCCAAAGGCGCCACATGGCAGCAGACCATGCACGATACCCGGGCGCATTACCAGGCGTGGCGCACGGCGCAGACGGGCGCCGCCGTCCTGGGCTTCGGCACCTGGTGGACCGTTGAGCCGATCAAGACGCTCTCCTTCGCGGACCCGGTGTTTCCCGAATTCGGGGTTGACCTGGAGGGCAAGGGCCTTGACGGCAAGAAACTGTGGACGCGGCACCCGGAATTCGTGGACGGATTCACCAATGCACTGCCGGGCGGCGATGCCCCCGACGCCACCTACCTCTACCGGGTGATTAATGCCTCGGTGCCCGTGACAATCAAGGTCGGACTGGGCAGCGACGACGGGCTGGCTGTCTGGCTCAATGGCGCGCAGGTGATTACGCGCGATGTTGCCCGTCTTGTGGCGGCCGACTCCGACACGGTCGAGCTTCCGCTGGTGGCCGGCGAAAACAAACTGCTGTTCAAGGTGTTCAACCAGAGCGGCGGCTGCGGATTCTATTTCAGTTTGATGGGCGACCCGCTCGCATCCCTTTGGACGCAGATGGTGGGCGACTTTCCCGTGGAGACGGCCTGGCTGATGCGCGACGCCTCCCACGAGGCACTGCTTTCGTGGTTCATCAACCAGGACGTGAAGGACGTTGAAAAGGGGGTCATCGGGCGTGTGCTGGGCTCCACCGGTGATGCCGGAGAGCCCCTTCGCCAGGAAATGGCCGCGCTGGAATCGGCGGGCGGCGACGACCCGGCCTGGCTTGACCTGTACGTGAAAGCCTACAAGTTCCGCGAAAACCTTGCGGGCCTGCAGCGGGTGAACTGCACGGCGCTGCGTCTCGCCGTGGAGGACCTGGCCAAGAGCTATCCCGACAAGTACACGAACGCGCAAGGCCTGCTCGACCGCATCGACACTTTTGAAAAGCGCCTGCCGGAACTGCGCCAGACACTCGCCCGCAATCCGGACGAGGCGCGTCCGGCCATCGAGGAGGCGCTTGTGCTCCAGCGCGATGCGCTCCTGCCCAATCCGCTGCTCAATTTCGACCGGCTCCTGCTGGTGAAGCGGGGCGAGGGCAACATTGGCCTGCCGCAAAACTGGCAGGGCAACTGCGCCATTCCCTCCAGGGGCTATGACAACGAAATCGCCGTTCTGTCGCCGGTGCGGCCCGACGGCGAAATAAAGACTTTCTACAAACCCGAGAGCGGCGCCTTTGTGGGCGATGTGGACCTCAATTTCGACGCCGACAAGATGCTCTTTTCCATGCTTGGCAGCCATGACCGCTGGCAGATCTGGGAAATTCTGGCCGACGGCACCGGACTGCGCCAGGTCACGCCGGGGGAAGAGCCCGACGTGGACAATTACGACGCCTGTTATCTGCCCGACGGGCGCATTGCCTTTGACTCGACCCGCGCGTTCCAGGGAGTGCCCTGCGTGGGTGGGTCCAACACCGTGGCGAATCTCTGCCGCATGGACCCCGACGGCCAGAATGCCCGCCAGCTTTGCTTCGACCAGGATCACGACTGGTGCCCGACCGTGCTGAACAACGGGCGCCTCATGTATTCGCGCTGGGAGTATTCGGACACGCCCCACTATTTCAGCCGTCTCCTGTTCAACATGAACCCCGACGGCACGAACCAGGCCGAGTATTATGGAAGCAATTCCTACTGGCCCAATTCCACCTTCTACGCCCGGCCCATCCCCGGCGATCCGAGCAGGGTGGTTGCCATCGTTTCGGGACATCACGGTGTGCCGCGCATGGGCGAACTGATAGTCTTCGATCCGGCCGAGGGGCGCCACGAGGGCGACGGCGTGGTGCAGCGCATCCCCGGTTACGGCAAGAAGGTCGAGCCGATTATCACGGACCAGTTGGTCGATGGAGTATGGCCGAAATTCCTGCATCCCTATCCGCTCAGCGGCAAGTACTTCCTCGTGTCCTGCAAGATGAACTCCGAGTCGCCTTGGGGGCTCTATATGGTCGATGTGTTCGACAACATGCTGCTACTCAAGGAAACGCCCGGTTACGCCCTGTTCGAGCCGGTGCCCTTCCGCAAGACCACGCGCCCGCCCGTTGTCCCCGACAAGGTGAAGCCGGGCGACAAAGAGGCCTCCGTGTACGTTGCCGATATCTACCGCGGCCAGGGGATGAAGGGTGTGCCGCGCGGCGTCGTGAAGAATCTGCGGGTCTATGAGGTGTACTACACCTATCCCCAGATGGGCGGCCACATGAACATCGGCGTCGAGGGGCCCTGGGACGTGCACCGCATCCTGGGCACGGTTCCCGTCAATGAGGACGGGTCGGTCTACTTCAAGATACCGGCCAATATTCCGGTGGCGTTGCAGCCGCTGGATGAGCAGGGCCGCGCCGTGCAGCTCATGCGCAGTTGGTTTGTGGGCATGCCCGGTGAAAGCGTTTCCTGCGTGGGCTGCCATGAGCGCCAGAACACCACCCCGCCCGCAACGGCCACCATTGCCTCGCGGCAGGAAGCGGTGGACATCACGCCCTGGAAGGGACCGGCGCGCGGTTTCAGCTTCAAGCGCGACGTGCAACCCGCGTTGGACAAGTATTGCGTGGGCTGCCACGACGGGCAGCGCGAGCAGGACGGCCACAAACTGCCGGACTTCACCCGCCAGGACAAGAACGGCTCGAACAACTTTACGCCCTCCTACCTGGCGCTGCATCCCTACGTCCGCCGGCCCGGGCCGGAGAGCGACTATCACGTGCTCAAGCCGCGCGAGTTCGGGGCCAACACGAGCGAACTCATCCAGATGCTCGAAAAGGGCCACCACAATGTGAAGCTCGACGCGGACGCATGGGATCGCCTGTGCACATGGATCGACCTCAATGTGCCCGACCACGGCATTTGGGGGGAGAATGCCCCCATCCCCGGCAATTTCCACGAACGCCGTCTGGAGATGCGCACCCGCTATGCGAACCGCCCGGAGGACCCCGAACTCATTCCGGTGCTGGACCAGACCCCCATCGCCTTCGTTGCGCCCGAGCCCGAAGCCAAGCCCGTGAAGCAAAACTTCAAGGGCAGCGGCTGGGCCTTTGACGCGCAGACGGCGGCGGCCCGCCAAAAGGCCCTTGCCCCCGAGGTGAAGCGCACGGTGGACCTGGGCAATGGCGTTGCCCTGGACCTGGCCCTTGTCCCGGCGGGCGACTACACCATGGGTTCTGCCGACGGACCTGCCGATGAACAGCCACCGACCAAGGTGCAGGTTGGCGAGCCCTTCTGGATGGGGACCGTGGAGGTGACCAACGCCCAGTACCAGCAGTTCGACCCGAAGCATGACAGCGGCTATATCGATCAGGCCAACAAGGACCACACCACGCCGGGCTATTCTGCCCAGGCGCCGAACAACCCGGTCATACGCATTTCCTGGACCGAGGCCATGGCCTTCTGCCGCTGGCTGTCAGAAAAAACCGGGCAGGCCGTTTCACTTCCCACCGAGGCGCAGTGGGAATGGGCCTGCCGCGCCGGTTCGGACACGCCGTTCTGGTATGGCACCGTTGACACCGACTTTTCCAAATACGCCAATCTGGCCGACCATTCCATCCAACTGCTCGCGGTGCAGGGGGTCAATCCCCAGCCGATCGCGAATCCGACCCCCTTCCAAGATTTCCTGCCCAAGGATGACCGGTTCAATGACGGGGCGAAGATTGTGACCGAGGTGGCGAAGTATCAGTCCAATCCCTGGGGCCTCTTCGACATGCACGGCAATGTGGACGAGTGGACCCTGTCCTCCTACCGGCCCTACCCCTACGCCGACAACGACGGGCGCAACGCGGTGGACGGCGCGGAGAAGAGGGTCGTGCGCGGTGGTTCCTGGTTTGACCGTCCCTACCGGGCCACCTCCTCCTACCGTCTGGCCTACGACCCCTGGCAGACGGTGTACAACGTTGGATTCCGTGTTGTCATCAAGGCCCAGGATGTTGCCAAAGTCGCCCGTCGGCAGCGGTGACGGATTCTCAAACATCGTGGCGGAGATTATGCGTGCATAGACGGATTCGGACATGCGGGGTGCTGGCTGCGCTGGGCGCGGTGCTGCTGGGCGGCGCCGTGGCCGTTGCCGACGCTCCTGTTCATGCCGAATGCGCCGCGTTGCGGGCCGCCATCACGGACCTGAGCGCCTCCTATCCGGAGCAATATCCGCGCGGCGGAGAGTTCTTGGAAGCCCTCTCCGCACTGGAGGCGCGTTTGACGGCGGCCGCACCGGCACAGGCCGATATCGACGCGTTCACGGAACTTCGCCGTGTGGCGCTTACGGCCAATCCGCTGGTGAGCGGCCACCCCATGCTCTTTGTGTCCCGCCATCAGTACAAGCCCGACCATCACAACACCGAAACGATGTTCCAGACAGGCGAAATCAACACCGCCAGCTTTGAGGGTGGGGCGGCATTGAAGGACATCGACTTTGCCCGCGGCGGGGAAGTCAGGACGCTGCTGGAAACACAGGCGGGCAGCCTGCGCGATCCGGAGGTGCATTTCGACGGTGGAAAAATCGTGTTCTCAATGCGCAACAGCATTGACGACGATTATCACATCTGCGAAATCAACGCGGATGCAAGCGGTCTGCGGCCGCTTACCTCTGCGAAGGGCGTCACCGACATCGACCCGCTTTACCTGCCCGACAACAGCATCGTGTTCTCCTCGACCCGGGAGCCCAAGTACTGCATGTGCAACCGGCACATCATGTGCAACCTGTTTCGGATGGACGGCGACGGCGCCAACATCAACCAGATCGGCAAGAGCACCCTCTTCGAGGGGCAGGCGTCGCTGCTGCCGGACGGCCGCCTGCTCTATTACCGCTGGGAATACGTGGACCGTAATTTCGGCGATGCGCAGGGCCTGTGGAGTGTCTTTCCCGACGGCACGGGCCACGCGGTCTACTGGGGCAACAACACACAGTCGCCCGGCGCGGTGATCAACGCGCGCGCCATTCCCGGCACCGAGCAGGTTATTTGCGTGTTCGGCTCCTGCCACGACCGGCCCTGGGGCGCATTGGCGATTATCGACCGGCGCTTGGGCCTGGACGGCACCGCGGGCGGCAAGCGCAGCGCCTCCGTGCTGCGCACCTGGCCGGCTTATGCGATTAACAAAGTCCGCGAAGCGGATCAGAATACTTATCTCTTTGACGACTTCAAAGAAGTGATGCCCAAGTACGAGGATCCCTTCCCGCTCAGCGACAAGTATTTCTTGTGCTCGCGCATGATTGGCGTTGGCGAAGTCATGGGCATCTACCTGCTGGATGTCTTCGGCAATGAGATTCTGCTGCATGCGGAAGGCGCGTCTGAAACCTCGATGGGCTGTTTCGATCCCATGCCCCTCGCCCCAACCCCGCGTCCGCCGGTGATTCCGGTTCGCCGGGATTTCAACAACGGCGTGGGATACTTCTACATCGCCGACGTTTACCGGGGCACGCACATGCAGGGCGTCGCGCGCGGCGCGGTGAAATCGCTGCGCGTGGTGGAGTCGCCCGAAAAGCGCTTCTGGAACACGGCCCCCTGGGAGGGCCAGGGCCAGGAAGCGCCCGCCATGAACTGGCACGATTTCAGCAGCAAGCGCATACTGGGCTCCGTGCCCGTCGCCGAGGATGGGTCCGCCTATTTTGCGGTGCCTTCCGACACCTTTGTCTACTTTCAACTGCTCGACGAGAAGGGCATGATGATCCAGTCCATGCGCAGCGGCACCATCGTGCAGTCCGGCGAAACGCAGGGCTGTGTGGGTTGCCACGAGGAGCGCCGCAACGCCGCGCCGCTGGCCGGTGCGGCCCTGCCCGCGGCCCTGCGGCACCCGCCCGACACGCTGTCGGGCTGGTACGGTCCGGCCCGACCCTTCAGCTACCTCCGCGATGTGCAGCCCGTCTTTGACCGCAACTGCGTTGGATGCCACGACTACGGCAAGAAAGCGGGCCAGAAACTCAACCTTGCCGGCGACCGGGACCTTGTGTTCAATACCTCGTATAACGAGTTGTGGCGCAAGAAGATAATCACGGACGTCGGCGCCGGTCCCGCCCAGATTCAGCAGGCTTTTTCCTGGGGGTCGCACGCCAGCAGACTGGCCGAAATCATCCAGCAGACCCACAACGGCGTGACCCTTTCCCCCGAGGACTTTGACCGCATTGTCACCTGGATTGACATCAATGCCCCCTACTATCCAGACTATGCGTCGTCCTATCCGGACAACCTCGCCGGGCGCAGCCCGCTGGACGGGGCCGAAATGGGCCGCCTGACCGTGCTGTCCGGCGTCCATTTCGCCGACCGGATGGGATTCGGCAAGGACCAGGGACCGCAGGTGTGCTTTGACCGGCCCAGGCTGAGTCCCTGTCTGGCCGGTTTGAAGGAAAAGGAGCAGGACGGTTATTGGGAGGCGCTGGCACTCATCAGCAAAGGCGCCGAAAACTTGAAGCAGCAGTCGCGCGGCGATGAACTGGAAGGCTTTGCGGCCTGTCCGGTCGATCAGCGGCGGCAGCAGAAATATGCCGAACGGCAGTCAGTGGAAGCGCGAAACCGCGAAGCAGTCCGATTGGGAACCAAGGTCTACGACAACAATTGAGTACAGCCATGGAAGGACATGAAATGGTCAAGCAGCGCCCAACATCGAAACGGTCCGCATTTGCCCGGTTGGTTATGGCGGGAACCCTCCTTGCCGCCTCCGTGTGCGGCATGGCGTCGGCAGCCGAGGCGTATCATTCGCCCGGTGCGCTGGTCGCCAGTCCGGACGGCCAGACCCTGTACGCGGCTGAATTCACCGGAAACGCCGTGGCCGTGATCAATGCGGCCGACGGAACCGTGGCGCGCAGCATTGCGCTGCCCGATGCTCCGGGCGGTCTGGCAATTTCGCCGGACGGCAAAACACTCTTCGTGACCGGGGCCGCGCCGGAAGGGTGCGTCCGCATCCTGAATGCCGCCACGGGCGAGGTGCAGGGCACGGTGGCCCTGGGGCACACGCCTGTTGCCCCGGTAATCAGTCCGGACGGCGCCACGCTGTTTGTCTGCAATCGTTTCAATGACAATGTGTCCGTGATTGACGTTGCGGGCCGCAGCGAGTCGGCGCGCATTTCCGTTGCGCGCGAACCCGTGGCCGCCGCCGTGACCCCCGACGGAAAAACCCTCGTGGTGGCCAATCTGGTGCCGGTCGGCGCGTCCGACGGCGATTACACCGCCGCGTCCGTGTCGCTCATTGACACCGCCGCGAAAAACATCGCCGCCACGGTCACGCTGCCGAACGGCAGTTCGAGCCTGCGCGGCGTGTGCGTGTCGCCCGACGGAAAATTCGCCTATGTCACCCACATCCTGTCGCGCTACCAGTTGCCGACCACCCAGTTGGAACGCGGCTGGATGAACACCAACGCGGTCAGTGTCATCGACACGGCGCAAAAGAAGCTCGTCAACACCGTCCTGCTGGACGATGTTGATCTGGGCGCGGCCAATCCCTGGGCGGTGGCCTGCACGGCCGACGGAAAAAGCCTGTGCGTGACCCACGCGGGCACCCATGAAATCAGCGTCATCGACCGGGCCGCCCTGCATGCCAAACTGGACAAAGTGGCCGCCGGGGAACGGGTTTCCGAAGTGTCCGCCGCAGCGGAGGATGTGCCCAACGATCTTTCCTTCCTCGTCGGCATGCGCCGCCGCGTCAAACTGGCCGGCAATGGACCGCGCGCGCTCGTGCTCACCGGAAACACCGCCCATGCCGCCAACTACTTCAGCGACAGCATTGACAGTTTCGACATCGCCGCCGACGGCGCGGTCAAGATTCGCAGCATCGCGCTGGGCAAGCCGGTGGCCGAGACGCCCGAGCGGACCGGCGAGAAATTCTTCCATGACGCAGCCCTGTGCTTCCAGCACTGGCAGAGCTGCTCAAGTTGCCATCCCGACGCGCGGGTAGACGGGCTGAATTGGGACCTGCTGAACGACGGCATCGGCAATCCGAAGAACACCAAGAGCATGCTGCTGGTCCATCAGACGCCACCTTCCATGAGCCTGGGCATCCGCGATTCGGCCGAGACGGCCGTGCGCGCGGGCATTAAATTCATCCAGTTTGCCGTGCGTCCCGAGGCGGACGCCGTGGCAATCGACACCTACCTGAAAGGGCTCAAGCCTGTGCCGAGCCCCAAACTCGTCAAGGGTGAACTCAGCCCCGGCGCAAAGCGCGGCGAGGCGGTTTTTGAAAAGGCGGGCTGTGTGGAATGCCATGTCAAGCCCTTGTTCACCGACCTTAAACAGTATGACATCGGCACGACGAAGGGCCTGGACAAGGGCAAGCCCGTGGACACGCCGACGCTGGTGGAGGTGTGGCGCACGGCGCCCTATCTGCATGACGGAAGCGCCGCGACCATCGCGGATATCTTTAAGAAATTCAATCCGGACGGCCAGCACGGGAACACGGCCGGACTCTCCGCCGACGAGTTCTCCGACCTGGTGGATTACGTACTCTCACTGTGAGTGCGCCGTATTCGCGCATTCAGGATCCCAACCGCAACAGGAATTGCCATGAGCTGCAGTAATGAGACGGCCAGGCGCGGGTTTGAGCGCCGCACTGAACAGGGTGTGCAGATCGCCGCATTGCGGCGGGAGGGTTGCACCGAGTATTACCTCACCGCCTTGCCCCAGCCCGATGAAAGTTTTTCCGCGCTCTGCCGCAGGCTCGCCGGCGTGGTGCGCGAACTGGGTGTGGACATGGTTTCCATGGAAATCTTTGGCGTTTCCGGGAACTGTGCTTCCGAAATTGGCGGGGCATTTGGCGGGGCGGTCTGTCCGGTGACCTGGGTGGAGGAGGGGTGCGTCCAGCCGGACGCACTGAGCGGCATTCAGGTATGGGCGGTCGCGGGGACGACGGTAGCCCCCATCCTGGTTGATGACCGCGTTGTCGGCACCGTGTTTGACGCCGACGGGATCCAGTATTGCCGTCTGGGCGGCCTTGTTGCTCCGGACCTCTCCAAGACGCGTGCCGAACAGACCCGTGCCGTCTTTGACCTGATGGTTCAGGGCCTTGGCGCTGCGGGCATGGCCTTTTCCGATGTGGTGCGCACCTGGTTCTACAATTACAAACTGCTTGAGTGGTACGACGAATTCAATGTGGTGCGCACGGCATTCTTCCGCGAGCACGGCGTTTTCGACGGCTTGGTGCCCGCGAGCACGGGCATCGGCGGCGGCAACGCCGCAGGCGCGGCGCTTACGGCGGGGTTGCTCGCCGTCAAGGCACGTCCGGGCGCGACCGTTGCCCCCTTTGCCGTGCCCTCGCCGCTGCAGTGTCCCGCGCCCGCCTACGGAAGTTCCTTCAGCCGCGCCGCGGAATTTGAGGCCGGTGGTTTTCGGCGCCTCTATGTGTCGGGCTCGGCGAGCATCGAACCGGGCGGCCTGAGCGTACACATTGGCGACATGGACGCCCAGGTGAGGCTGACGCTGGACGTGGTGCAGGCCATTCTTGATTCGCGGAACATGACGTGGGAGGATGTCTTCCGGGCCATCGCCTATTTCAAGTGCGGCACCGATCTTTCCTCGTTCCAGCGCTGCTGCGAGGAACGGGGGATTCCTCCCATGCCGACGCTCTGCGCAAATACCGATATTTGCCGGGACGATCTGCTTTTTGAAATTGAACTCGACGCCGCAACGGAAGCCGAAATCTAGCAATCGGCAAAGGGAGACTGTTATGCGTATCGTGGTTGCTGCCGACCCATGGGGTCTTGCATTGAAAGAGGCGGTGAAAGAGCATCTGACCGGCCTGGGACACGAGGTGACCGACCTCGGCTGCACGGAGGATGCGCCGGAGAGCTACTACAACGTCGCCGCGGTTGCGGCGAAGAAGTTGCAGGCAGGCGAGGCCGAGCGCGCCGTGCTCTGCTGCGGCACGGGCATGGGCATGGCCATCGTGGCCAACAAGTTCAAGGGGGTCTATGCCAGCGTGGTCGAGTCGCCGCAGGCGGCGCGGCTGTGCAGCGCCATCAACAAGGCCAACGTGCTCACGCTGGGCGGACTGCTGATGACGCCCTTTTCGGCCATCGAGTCCGTCAATGCCTGGCTCGACACCAAACACACGCAGGGTCTGGAGGAACACTCCGAATTCCTCTGCCAGGCGCTGAAGGACATCGCCGCCATCGAAGAGGGTGTCGCGCTGTAGCGTTTAAGATCTAAACCGACCGCGTCATTGCGAACGAAGTGAAGCAATCTCTTGCCCGCCAAGGTCCCGAACCTTGGCCGACGTTACAGGAGATTGCTTCGTCGGACCGCGTCCTCCTCGCAATGACGGCGTTAGCTGGGTTGGAAAACAACCATGGGAGCGATGGATCATGAGCGAACTGAGCCGCCGGAGTTTCTTGAGTGCGTCCGCGTTGGGAATGGCCGCCGCGCCCTTGGCGATGCGTGCCGCAGGGGCCCAGGACAAGCCAGTGCCGGCCAGTGAAAAGGTGCGGGTCGGCGTTGTCGGCTGCGGCGGCATCTCCGAGGCCGACATGCAGTGCTTCCTGCTCAATCCCGAAGTGGACATCCCCATCATCTGCGACATCGACGATTCCCACATCGCCAACCGGGCCAAACTCGTCGAGGCCAAGCGCGGCAAACTGCCCGACACGGTGAAGGACTTTCGCCGCGTCATCGACCGCAAGGATGTGGATGTGGTGCTGGTATGCACACCGGACCACTGGCACGCGCTGCCGACCATTTATGCCTGCGAGGCGGGCAAGGACGTCTACTGCGAAAAGCCGCTCGGCAAGACCATCGACGAGGGCCGCGCGATGCTCGAGGCGGCGAAGAAGCACAACCGGGTCGTGCAGATGGGCACCCACTGGCGCAGCGGCGAACACTACCGCGACGCCATCGATTTTGTGCGTTCCGGCAAACTCGGCAAGGTCCGCATGGTCCGCGCCTGGGCCTATCTCGACTGGCTCGGCGGCATCGGCAAAGTGCCCGACGGCCCCGTGCCGGAAGGCGTGGACTACGACATGTGGCTCGGCCCGGCTCCCCTGCGGCCCTTCAACCCGAACCGCTTCCACTTCAATTTCCGCTGGTTCTGGGACTATGCGGGCGGTCTGATGACCGACTGGGGCGTACACCTGCTCAACGTGTGCCTCTGGGGCATGGGCCCCGAGCCGCCGCTGCGCGTCAGTTCGATGGGCGGCAAGCGCGCGTTGGACGATGACAGCGAGACGCCCGACACCCAGGTCACCGTTTTCGACTTCCCGAGCTACGTGCTCATCTACGAATACCAGATCCAAGGCGGCGTCGGCGTGGGCGGCGAACCCCACGGCATGCTCTTCAGCGGCACCGAAGGCACGCTCTGGGTCGGCGAGAGTGGCTGGACGGTCACGCCCGAGCCGAAGAAGAAGAGCCTCGAGGCGATCAAGAAGCCGTCCGGCAAGGACGCCCGCCCCGCGCACGTCCGCAATTTCCTCGACTGCGTCAAGTCCCGCGAGAATCCGGTCGAGAACGTGGAAATTGGGCACTACGTCTCCAACATCGCGCATCTGGGCAACCTGGCCTTCCGCACCAACAGCGAAATCCATTGGGATGTGGATAAAGAGGTCGCCATCGGCAATCCCGCCGCCGACGCGCTGGTCGCGCCGCAGTACCGCGAACCCTGGAAACTCAACTACGGTCGCCGGAGTGTGTAGCTTTGTTGTGGACGGAGTGGGCTTTGTGGACGATTCGTCTTTATGCTAGTGTCCACACGGTCCACAAACGACAAGTTAACCATGGAGTTGGAATGCGGACTTACTGCACGGGCTTTCTTTTTCTTCTTCTCGCCTTTCTGCCGATCAGCCCTGTCCTGACCGACGACTCCGCGCCGGAGGACGTGGTCTTCACCGCGAAATGCGACGCCACGCAACAGAACTATGTCGTGGTGCTGCCGGCCGGATTCAAAGACTCCGACTCTCACGACCTGCTCATCGCCCTGCACGGGCACGGTTCTGACCGTTGGCAGTTCGTCAAAGACGGGCGCGACGAGTGCCGTGCTGCGCGCGATGCCGCCGCGAAACACGGGATGATCTTCGTCTCACCCGATTATCGCGCCAAAACCTCCTGGATGGGGCCGCAGGCCGAGTCCGACATGGTGCAAATCATTGGCGATTTGAAGGCGCGATACCATATCGGAAAGGTGATTCTGTGCGGCGGCTCCATGGGCGGCACCGGCTGTCTGACCTTCGCCGTGCGGCACCCCGAACTGCTTGACGGCGTGGCCTCGATGAATGGGACCGCCAATCTGGTGGAGTACGGCAACTTTTTGGACGCCATTAGCGAGTCTTATGGCGGGACGAAGGGCCAAGTGCCCGACGAGTATCACAGCCGCAGCGCCGAATTCTTCCCCGAACGCCTGACCATGCCCGTGGGCATCACGGTCGGAGGAAAGGACGAACTCGTTCCCCCGGCCAGCGTGGAACGGCTCGCGGAGAAGTTAAAGGCAATGGGTCAGCCGGTGCTGATAATACGCCGCGAAGACGGCGGGCATGCGACAAACTATGACGATGCAATGGCCATGTTGGAGTTTGTCATGGAGAAATCGGGGCATGGGGCCGCTGATGCTCCCGTGAATCCGCCCGCGGGCGGAACCACTGCCCCGCAGGTCCCCGGTTCACCTTAATTATGTGAATGCGGATGTCTCGATTTCATTTGTGGTATTCTTCCCGGGCAGACAGTGATGGGTCCACAGTGATGGACCCAAAATCGCGGTCCATGCTTCCCTTTCCCCTAAATGAACTTGGGCGACGGTGTCGTCCCGGCAAATTCCCCGGCTCAGCCGGATGAAAGCGGTTCTGTTGGCTGTGCACCGAGGGCCGCGCGAGGAGTAGCAGTGCAGCGCACCATTTTTGACACACCGTTCATTACCGTTGTCGGGCGCATTTGGGCTTGGGTTTTCCTCGGAATTCTCGGCTGGCGCACCGAAGGGGAATTGCCGGACGCCCCGAAGTTTGTGATGATTGCCGCGCCACACACCACCAACTGGGACATGCCCATCATGCTCGCCGTGGGTTTTCTCATGCGCGCCAAGCTGTTCTGGATGACCAAAGACTCCGTGTTTCGCTGGCCTTTCGGCGGATTCTTCAAATGGCTGGGTGGCATTCCCATTGACCGCAGCAAGGCCAACGGTGTGGTTGGCCAGTGCATTGAGATGTTTGACAGGCATGACCGCCTTATCCTTGCCGTGCCGCCGGAGGGCACCCGCAAGAAAGTACGCTCCTGGAAAACGGGTTTTTATCATATCGCAGTCGGTGCTAAGGTCCCCATCGCTCTCGGTTATCTCGACTACGGCCGGAAACGGGGCGGAGTGGCCCGGCTCTTTTATCCCACGGGGGACTATGCCTCAGACATCGTGGAGATACAGGCATTCTACGCCACGATCACGCCGAAGTACCCCGATCTGACGATGGTTGCCCCGCCCCCGGAGTCTTAGCAATGCCATATCCACGGCGCGGCGATGCTGTGCCGCTGGATCAAGGGAGAATCTGGTCCGTAATGACAACAGCCGAGACTTTTACGGTATCTACGGCCGCTGGGCTTTGCAAAACACGGTCTAATCGCAACAGGATGGATTGGGAAATTCCGAAAACCGCTTAAGCTTTGGTCTTATTGAAAGAGATTACTGATAATCTTCCCTTGACAGAATAGGCAAGCTAAGTTATAATTATATGTAGTGTGGGAATATCTGAAAATCGCCATTGCAACTGAAGCCTAGGGGGTTCACCCATGAGCAAAATTTCTTACGTCGTCATGTTTTCAGCATTTATTTTGGGAGCATGCTCGAGCGTGTTTGCACAGGTCGTGCAGGCTGCACCGGCAGATCAGAGCGTGTCCCAGCCGAAGGGCGTGGCTGTGACGATTCCGGATGCCGCATTGGAATCGGTGCTGAGAAAAGCACTCAACATCAATTCCGGCGCCATCTTGGACACCGACCTGGCTGGAGTGGTGGAACTCATCGCCAGCAACCCGGCCAAGAATGGACGTCTGAATGGCTATCACCAGGCAGGCGCCACCACTCTGCAGGTTAGTGGATTCTCCACCCTGGTCGATGGCGCCCATGTCGCCATTACGGGCGACAGCACGGACTATGTTCTTGTTTCCCACACGGCCACCACACTTACCATTACTCCCGGGCTTGCCGCCGCCATTCCGGCTGTGCCCAGCGGAACATTGATCACGGTTGGCGGATTGCCCGGCGGCGGCATAACGGACCTTACAGGCTTGGAAAAGTGCACTAAACTGCAACTGGTGGACCTGAGTGGAAACAGCATTACCGATCTCGCCCCGCTTTCGGCCCTGCCGAATTTGGCCTATGTGTTTCTCACAAACAACCAGGTTGCCGATTTGGCCCCCTTGTCGGGCGTTGCCACGCTGAAGGGAATCAGTCTGGCCAACAATAAAGTGGTTAATCTTGCCCCGCTTTCGGGTCTGACCCAATTGACCAAATTGGACCTCTGGAAAAACAAGGTTGTTAACCTTGCCCCGCTTTCGGGTCTTGCAAATCTGGTATGGCTCGACCTGCGCGAGAATCAAATCGTGGACACGGCTCCGCTTGCCGCCCTTACCGGACTGACCGGGCTGGCTCTTGACAACAATGCCATCGGAAACGCAGGCCTTGCCAATCTGTCCGGATTGCTGAGTCTTACCCGGTTGGCTGTCAACTTCACCCAAATCAGTTCGCTGGCCCCCCTCCAGAGTCTTGCCAATCTTCACATACTGGCCGCGGGCGGCAATGTTGCCACCGACTACAGTCCGCTGGTCAACAATGCCGGCATTGCCGACGGCGACTATGTTTTCCTCGGTACGGCCATCGGGCCTCCCGTGGACTGCACCAGTATTGCCACGCTGCGCCACCGCGGCGTGATTGTTGATGATTTGGACGCCTGCCAGCCGGCACCGGACAGGACCACCGACCGGGACGGTGACGGGCTCAGCGATTACGACGAGGTGATGCACTATTGTGACCCCACCAATCCCGACACCGACAATGACGGCATGCCGGATGGATGGGAAGTGAAGAATGGCCTTAATCCGGTGAGCCAACTTGATGACAACTGGGATGCCGATGGTGACGGGACCAGCAACCTGAATGAATTCCTGGCGCAGACCGACCCCAACAATGCCAATGACCCGGCCAATGTTTGGCATGTTTCCGCTCTCGGCGACGACACCACCGGTACCGGTTCGGTAAGCGCCCCGTGGCAGACCATCAATCATGCTATTGCTGCCGTTGCGGCGCTCAATCCCGCTGCCGCAACCATCGTGGCACAGCCCGGCATCTACAACGAAGGACTTGTCAGCCTTCCGGCCAATGTCGCGTTGGTGGGCCCCATTCCCTCCACAGAACAGGGATACGACACGAACCGCGGATGGGTGAATGTGATTGGACGGATTTTAGCCGTCCACCCGGCCAAGATTGTCAACGTGATAGTCAGCCCCGATGCCACGCCGCCCGCTTCGGGCGCCGATGCGCTTTTGACGATAGCGTCCTCGGGCGGTTCTTCGTCGGCGTCCTCCACCATTGACAACGTAAGACTTCAGGCTGCTCCCGGCACGCCTGCCGGCAGTTGGACCTGCCTGGACATCAGCTCGACGGCGCAAACCGTCGTTAGCCGCAGCAAATTCTTGGACCAGGCCACGGGAATCCGTGTGGAAGGGGCCATCCCGAACATCGTCGGTTGCGTCTTCGCACGCCTCTCAGGCGATGCGGTTTCGGTGCTGGCCACAGCGGTTGCGGCTCCTGCCAAGGGGCTTGGCAACGCAAACAATCCAAACACGGGTGTCAACAAGTTCTTCTTGGCCAGCATTTCCGGCAAGGCGGTCAACAATCAGAGCCCGCAAACCATTGAAGTCCAGAACAATGAATGGGGCACGCAGGACTTGGCGAAGATTCAGGCCTCCCTTTCGGGCAATGTGGGTTCTCCCGAACCCATTTTGCCGGCGAATATTGCCGAGTTGGCCAGGAGTGCAAACGTTATAGCGTTCAGCGCCGCCACTCAGGAGCGCATTCTCAATGCAACGGTGGCAGTAAGCGGCTATTCCACCAAGGTCACCGGCAATAAGTTGGGTGTGTACTCGCTGGGTCCAATTCCGCGCGGCACCTATACATTTACCATAAGCGCCTCCGGGTTCACTGAGGTTGTGAAAACCGTCACCATTCCCCTGCAGACGGACCAGTCCGCGTTGCTTGTTCCTATGTTCGTTCCGGCGGCTGAGGGTGAAGGTGAAGGTGAGGCGCCTTCTCTGGAGGAGATGGCCCAGCATCTCTATGACCACTTTGACGAGTTGGACACCAACCATGACGGCAGCCTGAGTATTGCGGAAGCGCAGGTCGGACAGCCCCTTCTGACGGCGGCAGATTTTGCACAACTTGACACCAACCATGATGGCTTGGTGAGCCGGGCCGAACTTGCCGCCTTCCTCGGGTTGACGCCGGGTTGCACCTGCAGCAGCGGAGGTGGCACAGGTGCCCTGGTGGCCGCCATAGTTGCCGCAGGCGTGGCAATCTTCACGTATTTCACCTGCTTCACGGGTTGCTGACCCGGCGCAGCCGGCCCCTGGCAACGGCATATCGTGGCGATATGAACGGAATGGAACGGAAAATGCAGTGTCTTTCGGTGCCGGGCATGATTCGTGCGTTTGGTGGCCGGGGTTCTGTGTCGATGTTTGTGCACCTGGGGTTGCCCCTGCTGGTGCTCACCTGCCTGGCCGGCTGCAACAACAACCAGTACAGCATGGAAGTTTCCGTGCCGATGTACAAGGATTACGGGGTGCGAATCCCTGATGTTTTCAAGCCGGGAACGCCCATTCCGGACAAGTACACCAAAATGGACGTGCCCGTCTGCAACATCCCTAATGAGACGGCGATGTGGGATATTGTCAAGCAGAAACTGGGCGGACTGCTGGGCGGCTTCGTGGCCGACCATTACACCATTGACAAGCTGGAACTGCTTGAATCCCGGATGACCGCCACAGTCGGAACCTTTGCATCGCTTACTTTTGTGAAGCTTGGATTCAAGCCTGTGGCCGTCAACGGAGTGGCGCAGGAACCTTTCGACCTGGGAACAGCCTCATCTGACCAGGGACTCGGGACGGATATCGTGCTCACACCACCGGTGCCGGTGGATCTGGTTCCGATTATGCAGGATTCGACGGCCAACACAGGCGGTGACTGCCCGCTCGTTTCGGCTGAAGTGCATGGGGCCGTTCCCGAATCACCTGTGGCGGCCGATGTGACGGTCCGTGTTCGGGCAACCGTCACGGCATCGGGTTTTTTTGCCTCCATCGCCGCTTGGGTGTTGCAGTTGTTTCTCTAGTGATTTGCCGCAAAGCCACGCGGTCCCTTCCTGGCTTTCCCGCAGGGTCGGCCGGACCGAATCTTGGCTGTTTGCGTGGTTCGTTTGGTGGTGTGTTGAAGGCCAAAGACTGATATACTGCCCCCGCAGTGTTCCAAAGAGTTTCATTCAGCCTGTTTCAAAATCAGGGAGTATATGGCAATGCAGAAACTTGCAGAAGTGCGCCGCGTTCCGGCGAAAGCCGCGATTGAGTCGGTGTTGAACATTATCAGCGTGATCGTAAGTCTGGTCGATGCGTTCTACACGCTCATCATGAAGATATTTTTCGGCTCAGCGGCCTGATTAGTTCCTGCCACGACCGGGGGCGGGTCTTTGTGCTGTCGTTCAGTGGCGGGGCCGTGGGCAGTCCGCGCAATCCCCGGCGGGGTGTGACATTTGCCGCCTGGACGGCAAGAAGGTGGCTTCATGTACGAACGGATTGAAGCGTGGCGTGCCCAGAATGCCAGACGCATTCTCGACAAGGCACGGCGGAAAGCCGACCACGGGATGGACATCGATCTGGAGCGGGCTCACCCGCGTCTGATGTACATCCTGCTGGATCAGGGTTCTTGGCATGACCACGATTCCATTCAGGACATGTGGGCCGGGTTGCTGGCGTCCTCCAGCATAGGCAACGTCCGTGACGAGAGCAACCTCATCTTCATCAACCTGCTCGGCGGGATGACGATCAACGAGATTGCCATGTTCAACCACGCATGCAACGTGGCCAACAAGCTCGTGTCGCCCGAGGGGCTGATCATTGCCGATGTGCTTCACTGCGACCTGAACATGCTGGGCCGCATAGCCGGCATCGGCGACCTGTTCAGTCTCGACCGTGAACTGGACCACATGCGCATGCTGGGCCTGTTCCCCTACGGCATGGATTCGGTCGAGAACAGGCTTGTGGCCGATATCACGCCCAGTACCCTTGCGCTGCACATGTATGTGCGGTGCCAGGGCTACGCCGGTTCGCCTGCGGACTATTTTCTTTCCTTGTGACCGGGCGCTCAGGAGGGCTTGCAACGGTGTTGATGCCAGGCCGGCAGGCCTATGCGGAAGCGGTCTTGAATCCAGATAATTTTGGGCTTCCGCTGCTCAGGCGCCTGCGCCTGGTCTGCGAACCCAAGACGAACTCACCCATGGCGTGGCCCGGCGCGTTTGGCATTGTGTTCCGCATGGAAAACAGCCAGGGCGAGGCCCGCGCCGTGAAATGTTTCACCTCCGCCTATCCCATCCGGGCGGAACGCTACGAGGCGGTGAGCGACTATTTCGACACCCTGTTCAGCCGCAACAACCCTTCGGTGCGTTTCCTGGCGGAAAGCTATTATGCCCGGCAGGGCATTCAGGTGGGCCGCCACTGGTATCCCGTGCTGGTGATGGAATGGGTGGAGGGCGACCTCTTCAACCGGCACCTGGGTGCGGTGTGCGCCCAAAATGACCCCCAACCGCAGTTGATGGCACTGGCGCGCACCTGGACCGAGGTGGTGCGGGCGCTCCGCGCCGACCGGCTGGTGCATGGCGATCTGCAGCACGGAAATATCCTGGTCACGCCCGAAGGCATCATCAAGCTGATCGATTACGACGGCATGTGCGTGCCCCTGCTCATAGGGCGTTTCGTGCTCGAGGGGGGGCATCCCAATTACCAGCACCCGCGCCGTGTGCAGCAGTACGACGAGCGGCTCGACGAGTTCTCGGCCCTGACCATTCTCTCCGGACTGGTCATACTGGCCGCCTACCCGGAGCTGTGGGCGCGCTACGACATTCAGCGCAACGTGCTCTTTCAGGAATCGGATTTCAAGAACCCTGAAAACTCGGCCCTCTTCGCGGAACTCGACACACTCGACCATCCCGCCGTCCACATCGTCACCCAGGCGATGCGGCGGGCCTGTTTTGCCCGCACTACCGCCGAAATTCCGCATTTCGGCGATGTGGCTGCGGCGCTCGGATTATAAGCAATGGCAAGTCACGAGCCGGGAACAACGGCATTCATCGCGCCGCAGGCGGGAATATGCGGATGGAGACTACTCCACAGGAGGTGTTCATGACAGCGTTTCCCCTCGTAACGTTGTTACTGTGCGGCTTTCTGGGCGCAGGGCCGTCGCCGGGCGAGCATCGGGCCAATGTGCCCGTCACCATTGAGGGGGACGCCTGGGCATTGCACGTGCCTCCGTCGCACAAAGGGCCGGTGGAACTGCACTTTGTGGAGAAGCCCGCGTCTGTCACGGAAAGCGCTGCGGGCACGCCACTGCCTTTCCAATACGACGCAGGCACCGCCACCTTCGATCCGCCTGCACCCCTGCCCGCAGAGGGCTGCACCATTGCCGTGGCATGGAAAGACGAGCGCTATGACAAGGACATGCAGGCCTTTGCCGGGCAGGATCGGCAACAGCCGCCAAAACAGGGGGGCATCCTTTTCGTCGGCAGTTCTACCATTCGCATTTGGAAGCTCGAAGAGAACTTTCCCGGGTTGAACGCGCTGAATCGGGGCTTTGGCGGGTCGCGCTATTCCGATGCGGTATCCCATTTTCAGCAGGTTATTGTGCCCTACCATCCCGCAACCGTGGTCATTTATGACGGCGACAACGACATCGCCGGCGGCAGATCACCCGAGTGGGTGTTCGCCGATTTCGAGGCGCTCATGCGCCGTATCCGCTTCAGCCTGCCCGAAACGCGGGTGATTGTCCTTTCCATAAAGCCCTGTCCGGCGCGATGGAAACTTTGGGACAAAATGAAGCAGATGAACGCGATGGTGGGGGAATACACCCGGAAACAGGAGAAAATGCTCCTCCTGGACATGACCGCGGAGATGCTCGATGCCGATGGAAATCCGCGGCCCGAACTGTTCCAAAAGGACGGGCTGCACCTCAATGCGCAGGGATACGGGACCTATTCCGCCCGGCTCAAGCCGCTGCTGGAGGGAGGAGGCGGATGAGCCATTTCGGCCCTTGCGGGCAGGGGGATAAGACCCCTTGTAAATTTTACTTGCGCTTTGTGGGATTTCTGCTATAATGTAACCCGTTTCTTGGGCGGCCGCTGTAGGCTGGTCCAAAAAGGTATGTCGATCAGCTCCTGAGGTGTACGCGATTGAGTAAAGTCCCGGCCCCGTTAGCGCTGAACCGACTGACAAGACACTGGGCGTAAGGCCCAAACAGAACAAGGAGTTGATCCGGTATGAACATTTTCGTTGGTAACCTCTCTTTCAGCACGAAGGAAGACGGCCTTCGCGCCGCCTTTGAGGCGTACGGACAGGTCGCTTCGGCCCGCGTCGTCACCGATCGTGAGACGGGCCGTTCGCGCGGCTTCGCCTTCGTCGAGATGGCGAATGATGCCGAAGCCCAGGCCGCGATCGCGGCGCTGGACGGCCGTGACATGGACGGCCGCGCGCTGAAAGTCAATGAAGCGCGTCCGAAAGAAGAGGGTGGTCGCGGCGGCTCGCGTGGCGGCGGCGGCGGCTACGGCGGCGGCGGCGGCGGACGCAGCAGCGGCGGCGGCTACGGCGGCGGCGGCGGCGGACGCAGCGGCGGCGGCTACGGCGGCGGCGGTGGTGGCCGTTACTAAGCCCCAGCCTGAATAGGCACTTCAACCGGCCGGACACCTGCAAAGGGTCCGGCCGGTTTCTTGTTTCAGTGCGCCTTTGCCGGCGCGTCCGTGCAAATCACCCGGAACCCTACGTCGAAGACGCGCTGCCAGGGCACGTAGTGCTGGCGAAACGCGCTGCGCGCGCGCACAGGCCGGTCATACCAGGACCCGCCGCGCACGGCACGATCCTCCGTCCCGGCCGTGTCATTGCGGCCGTCGTCTGCATTCCAGGGATAGGGACGGTAGGCGCTGCGCGTCCACTCGGCCACATTGCCGTGCATGTCGAAGAGTCTCCACGGGTTGGCCGCATAGCCGCCCACGGGCGCGCTGACCCGGTGCCCGTCATTCACCGAATCGATGGCGGGCCGCCAGGGATGTATCGCACCGGAAGGCAGTTTCCACGGGTCAAAGGTGTCAACTTTGAACAGGGAATGGTCGGCCAGGTTGGCCGTCCCCGAAAAGTCCGCATCGCCGGCGCCATACCAAAGGGGTGTCGCTGTGCCCGCGCGGCAGGCATATTCCCACTGCGCCTCGTCGGGCAGGGTGAATCGCCCGCCGGTCTTTTCACTCAGCCATGCGCAAAAGGCCATGGCCTCATTCCACGACACGCGTGCCACGGGCTGTTTGGGTCCGTTCAGCGGATAGCCGCGCTCCTCGACGCTGAACTGTAGGAAGTCGCCGTTTTCGATGCGGCTGTCATGGGTCGGGTCAAATTGCGCGTACTGTTCATTTGTCACCTCGGTGGTGCCCATCCAGAACGGATAGGCAACCGACACCTCCGCAGTGGGTGCCTCATCGGGGGTGCCATCCTCCTGACCCATGCGGAAGGTTCCGGCCGGAATAGAGACAAGGTCCATGCCCTCGCCGCCGCCAAGGTCAAGCGTGCGGTGTGCGCCGTCTGGCTTGGGGGGAGACATCCCACTAAATCCCCCTTCGAAGGGGGACTTGGAAGCATTGTTGGCCGCCGCCTGATTCGGCGGGGACAGGCCCGGTTCGGTCGCGGGCGGGAGCCCTGCGAAAGGCGTGAGGTCCAGAATCGCCTCCGGATCGATGGCCCGGTTGGGGGCGTATTTCTCCGCCATGGCCCTGCGCCGGTCGCGCTGGTTCGCAATCTTTTCCATGCCGACGATCTCATGCCAGGTGCCGTGCGCCGGTGTGTTCAGGTCAATCCAGGTGAGGAGCCGGTCCCATGCCTCGGGTTCCAGTGTCACGCCGTGGTGTCCGGCCCGCAGCCGCTGCACCAGTTCCATGGTGCTCGCGTGGAAATCCATCGGCGAGAGCATATGGATGTCGCTTTCCATGGTTTCCCCATGAATGTAGCGCCGCAGCGCCAGGTAGGACGGGGGGAAATGGGACCCGTCGTTGTATCCCGCGTCGTTGGCTGTGGTGTGCACGTCCGGCAGATCGCGAAAATCGGGGAGTTCCGTTTTGGTGCCATTGTGGCAGCCGATGCAGTGCCGGTCGAGCACGGGCTGGACCTCGCGCCGGAAGGAGAAGCCCCGTTCCGGCCCGTACCACGGCGTGATCTCCGAGGCTTCGCGGCGCGACGCCAGCGCGGCCTTTGCGGGCGGTGGTGTGTTCTGCTTTTCATGGCAGCCCGCGCAGGACAGGGTCTCGCCGGGCATGGCGGTCATCCAACTGCGCATGAGCTGCAGCGCCTGCCCCTTGTCGTCGAGCGGTTGCACGGAAATGGGGGTGTTGGCGGGCACGCGGAAATAGGCCGAGCCGTCCGGCTCCACCGGCACGGTGCCCATGATGCGCTTGATGTCCCAGGGGCCGTCCAGACCCACGCGGTTAATCTGTCCGCCCACGCCGTGATAGGCGAAGTTGTAGGTGAACAGGCGCAGTTGCTTGACCGTTCCGCGCGGCACGCCCGCCAGCCCCGCCCCGGTATACACGTCGCTCATGTAGACCGTGGCATCGCTGCGCGCAGGGTCCACCTTGTCAGGGACCACCGGCGGCTTGGGCACGGCGCGAAGGGGAATGGGCTCGAAGAGCGCGTAGCCGTCCACTTCCTTGAGCAGTGTCATGTTGTCGAACACGTCCACGAGATAGACGCCCCAGCGCGACTCGGGCGTGGGCTTGGCCGATACGATGATGTACTTGTCGCTCAGCGGGTAAGGATGGAGGAACTTGGGCCAGGAGGGTCCTACCAGTCCGTCGCGGATAATCGGCTCCACCTTCTTGCCGCGCCCCGGGATGCGCTGGATAACGCCGTCCGCCTCGGTGCGCCCGCGGGCGGGGTCAAACAGCACCAGTTCGCCCATGCGCGGCACATCGTGGTGGCCGCCGACAATGGCGCAGAACATGGTTGGGTGGTTCGGGACGGGCCGCGCGTAGAACATAGCATTGGGCCAGTACGAATTGCTGCCGTAATACTCCATCTGGCTCGTGCCGTCGGGGTTCATGTGGAACAGGATGCGCGACACGAAATGCGGGATGTCGGAGTATTCCCAGCGCAGATAGAGGATGCGGCCGTTGTTGAGCACCGTGGGACACCAGTCATGGTCCTGCTCGAAGGTTAACTGCCGAATGGCGCCGGAGGCCGTGTCGTAGCGGTATAGGTTGGACACGTGCGACGACCCGGTCACACAGGGCACCCCCGTGAAGGGCGCAGTCGAGGTGAACAGAAGGTTGCCGTCGGGCAGATAACAGGCGTCGTAATTGTCCACATCGGGCTCGGTGATGAGCGGCAGTTGCCGCACGGCCTTGTCCGCAAGTGTCAACTCGTGCAACTGCCAGCGGCCGTTGTCGCCGGGCATGGAAAAGAGCAGTTTGTCCGCGTCGAAATGCAGGTCCACATCGCCGAGAAAGACATCCTTGGCCGGACGGTAGAGCGTGGTCATGGTTCCGTCCGCGATGGGGGAGAGGAGGTCCAGTTCGTTGTCGAACCCGGACAGGGGCAGCGTGGAGTTGCTCTCCCAGTTCTGCGGCAGGCCCAGCAGCTTTTCGGACCGCTTGATGAGCAGCATGGAATCGAAGTTCAGCAGCGGGTTCGCCAGCAACGCCCTGCGCGCCAGCGCGACCCAGCCCGTCAACTGCGCTTCCGCCTTGGTGTCGCCATTGAGCGCCGCTTCGAGCAGCGCGGGCGCCTCCGTCCTGGCCCGCTGCAGTTCGGCCTGCTCCTCTGCGGTGACCGCATAGGCCTCGCCATGGGTCTGGCGCAGATCCTCCACCGCGAGACACACCGCCTCGAAGTCGGTGGATTTCACCTGCATCTCCAGCGGCGATGGGGTCGTGGCGCAGCCGCTTCCCGCGCCTGCCAGCAACAGGCCAAGCAGGACCGCAAAGAGGGTGAGGGAAGGTTGGCGAAGGGGGCAGGTATTCATTGGGGTTCCCCGAGGCTGAGGGCATCATTGCGCATCTGCGCCACATCTGCGGCGTCCAGCGCGAGTGCGCCCGCCGCAGCGTTCTGTTCGGCTTGCGCCGCGGTGCGCGCGCCGCAGAGCACATGCGTGACGCCCGCCTGCGCGGCGGTCCAGGCGATGACCAATTGCGCGAGCGAGCAGTTGTATTTCTCTGTCAGCGCCTTCCAGCCTTCCAGCAGGACCAGCACCTTCGGCCGGTTGGCCAGTTTGAACCAGGCGTTCCAGTCCTCATTGCTGCGGAATTCGTTCGGGTCGAAGACACGGTCCATGCCCACCTTGCCCGTGAGCAGCCCCTGCTCCAGCGACATGTAGGTGAGCGTGGCCGTGTTGTGCGCCGCGCACCAGGGCAACACGTCGGCTTCGGGCGCGCGGAAGAGCAGGCTGTAGCGGAACTGGTCGCTGGCCAGATCGCCGTGGGCGCTGTATTCCTCCAGTTGTTCGATGCTGACGTTCGACACGCCGATCGCGCGGATCTTGCCCTGCTCCTTGAACTTCATGAGCATGGCCATTGTGTCGGCGATGGGCGTGTTTTCCGGCTCCTTTGCAGGCCAGTGGCACTGGTACAGGTCGATGCAGTCCGTGCCCAAGCGCCGCAGGCTGTTTTCAATCTCGATGGCCAGGGTGTCCGGACGCAGGCTGATGTAGGTGTCATGCCCGTCGAACGTGAAATGGAACGAGCCCCGGGCGTCATCCCACCACATGCCGCATTTCGTGGCCAGCACCACCTTGTCGCGACGCCCCTTGATGACTTCGCCGATGACGCTCTCGCTGTGGCCCCAGCCGTAGGCCGGGGCGGTGTCGATCAGGTTGATGCCATGATCCAGCGCCGCGCTGATGGCCCGCACCGATTCGGCGTCATCCACGCCGTTCCACATCGCGCCGCCGCCGGTGACCCAGGTGCCCAGCCCCACCACCGACGCCTCAATCCCCGAATTGCCCAAAGCCCTGTATTGCATGATGTCTTTCCTTGTGAATATGGGCGCAAGCGCAGGCGCCCCGGCATGTGTCAACGGAAACCGCATGATATGGCGGTGAACATGAAAGTACAGGGAATAGGGAGCTTTGCGCAAGCTGTCCTTACTCACTTAAGAAGAAGCCGGCAGGGATGCCGGCGCTCCCAGTTGCGCTTTCTGTCAGTTTCGCGTATGTTTTCTATGCGCCTGAGTGTCGGTTGTGCGACACTGGGAGCGTCGGCATCCCTGCCGGCTTCTTGAGCCCAGATTCACCCGCACACGCGGTCATCAGGAAAGGGATTACGATGGACGACGGTCTTTCGATGTTCGTGATGCTGATAGCCGGTGCGGTGGGCTCGGGCCTGGTCATCTACGGTATTCGCCAGAAGGAACCGGTGTCGTTGGGCTTCGGCGTGGCCATTTCCGTCGTGCCGTGGATGCTGCCCGGCGGACTGGCGGCAATTGCCTCCGTTGCGTTGATAGGCATGTTTATGGCCATGAGGAAAATGCTGTAGGCGTTGCCCCGTCAAAGAAAAGCGGCTGCGTGGCCGCGCGCAATCAACAAGGGGCTGCCCATTCCAGCGTATTCGTCTCCTCCCTGCCTACGGACGCTTCTTGGCTTCGGCGACGATGGGTCCGAGATCGAATCCCAGTTCCTCGCCCCTGCTGACCTTCTCCCGCGCCGACTGCACCGCCTCGGTCGCGCCGGGGGGGACGTCCTTACCGCTCCACCAGTTCATCTTTTCGCTGTAACACCACACGTATTTTCCGGTGGATTGAAGCGCGTGATAAACGTTGTGCTCAAACCATTTGGGCCGTTCTTCGGGCGTCATCTTGTTACCCAGCACGGGGTCGGCGCGCAGGCCGAAATACTGGTCCACATAGAGCGCCGAACCGGGCAGGACGTGTTCGCGGTAGGCGGGCCAGAGCTGCTGGTCCACCAGGTAAAGCGCGTCCTGCGCCATGCGGTGGTAAGCTTCGTAATAGGGCGCGGAGGATTCGTAGTAATAGGCGTTTTCATTGCCGTCGGTCAGGGTCGCCCTGGGGTCGGCCGCCTCCAGCATGCCGTTGAGGAAGGCGGGATAGAGGGCATAGGGGTGTGCCTCCAGTTTCTTGGCGCGCTCCGCCGGGTCCATGGGCCCGCACATTCCGCCGAAGAGCGCGTACTGGTAGAGCGACAGGATTTGCGGGTTGGGGAATTCGCGCTGGAGCGCGCGCATGAACTGGGCGCTCCGTGCACGCACCTGCACCCGGTACTCGTCAAAGGACTTGGTGTCCTTGTGGGCCACCTCGGCGTAGTTCCAGGGGTTCTTGCCGTAGGGCTCGGGGTCGAAGCAGATGCCCACGCAGTGCGCCAACCGCGCGGCGCGGGCCACCAGGCAGGTGTTGCTCTCGATCACCTTCCACTGGTCGTCGTTAAACCAGTCCTGATCGGAGGCGGCCCACATGATGACGAAATTGTCGGTGAACTTTTCCCAGGCGATGTTGGACACATTGTCGTAGTCCTCGGCGTAATGGGCCGCGTCGAGCGGCTTCGGGTCGAGCACGTTGCCGCCGCCCTTGAGCCGGAACACCAGCCCGTCGAAGGGCCGTTTTTCCATTTCGCGGATGTTCGCGCGGATGTACTCCGGCGTGGGCACGTCCCAGCCATACTCCACCAGCTTCTTTTCCAGCGCCGCCGGACCGTTGGCCGGTTCGCCGCACCAGCCCGGAAGTGCCGCCGCCGCCACTGCGATCATGAACGCCGCCATGTGTTTCATGAAAAGATTCTCCCTGATTCGGATTGTTGGTCGGCCGGTGCCGCTAATAGGCGACCCGCCGCGTCACGCTGACCTCGTCGGTCTTCATGGGATCCTTATTATAATCCACCGTGTTGGGCCGCGGTATGCGGTTGGAAGGGCGCTTGGGCACGCCCAGTTCCTTCGGCAGGCCAAAGCTGCGATCGGTCACTTGCAGGCGCACGGGCGATTCCGCGGGCACTTCCAGTTCCAGGTCGATGCCGCCGCCCCGGTAAATGCTGTAGTCCAGGTACCACCGTCCCGCCACGGGCAGCAGTTCCCGTCCGTTGAGCCGCGCGCGCCGCACTTCGAGCCCGTGGTCGGCGTGCATTTCGATGATGGGCGCCCCCCGCGGCGAGTCAATCTTCAGCCGGACCGTGCGCGCGTCGTGGACGGTGCTGTCCGAGACCAGTTCAACGCTGGGCGGCGTCAGCGGCATCGCCTGCGCGGGGGCGCGCAGGTAGTCGCCCCGGGTGGTGGCCGGCAGCAGGTCGGACACCGGCCCTATTTCCGGTGTGTCCGTGAGAAAGGGACGATTCCAGACGTCGGGCGCTTTGTCTGCGCTGATCCACCAGGACTTGTGATAGTCGGCATCCATGGCATAGGCCAGCGAGGTCAGTTTGGGTCGTTCTTTGGTGAAGGGATTCCAGGTGACGCCCCAGATGGCGGCCACCAGCGCGGCCAGGCACAGCACGCGGGCGGCGAAGCGCAGGTGCCCGCCGAACACCCAGGCCAGGTGCGGCAGAATAGCGCCCAGCACCAGCATCAGCAGCAGTGTCTGCCCCGGCGCGCCGAGCAGCAGCACGGCGGCGTAGAGGCCCATCATGAGCCCTGTGAGAATATACATGGCGGGCAGGGCCAGCACCGCCATCAGCACCATGTCGCGCTTGCCGTGCGTTTCGGCCGGCACGGGTCGCGCCGCCATCCACAGCAGTCCCAGCGACGAGGTGACCAGCGGTCCGAAAAAGGCGTAGCTGGCGCCAGGCATCCATACTGTCGTGACCACCAATCCCACAGCCCACCACAGCAGCGTACCCACCCACAGGCTCAGCAGGCCGTGCCGCCGCCAGGAATTGCCCATGACCCGGCAGAACACTGCGGTGGTTGCAAATATCACGGACAGGGTCCACGGACCGGCGTTGTACACAAAATAGAAATCACGTGCGCGGTAGGCCACCCAGAATGCCAGCGCGCCCAGAGCCATGCAGGCGGCCGTGCTGGCCAACCACAGCCACATTCCCGCGAGCATGCCGGCCCATTGCAGGCGTCCACGGAGCAGACCGGCGACAACGCCCAACAGGAAGAGGCCAATGCCAATGGCGCACATCACGGGCAGCCAGCCGGTGGAATACTGCACCATGCGGACGAGTGGAAGATTGAAGTACACACTCGTGCCGCCCGTCTTGGCCTGTTCCAGCGCCTCGTTGCCGAGTCGCCGGGCCATGCCCAGGGCGTTCTCGCCGTGATGCTGAAGGCTGCGCGGCGAGAGATATTCAGGCGAGTCCAGCGCCGTGTGGTAACGGGCCAACCCGTTCGCGAAGGCGAAATTCACGCTCGGAATGCCCTTGTCGAGGAACACGGTCAGGTCACTACCCAGCGGCATGCTCCGGTAGATGTCAGCCGTGACCGAGGTGGCCACGGGGCGGTGCGCGCCGGACAGGTTGAACTGGCGGACCAGCCACTGGTTGGGCAGACTCGTCTCGTACAGGTAGGAGGGGCCGCGCGTGCCGCGGCAGTCGAAATTGGCCGCCACCCGCACATCCTTGGCCCAGGGGTCCTCGTTCACAAAAGCCCAGGCGCCGCGCAGTCCGGCATGGTCGTGAATGCGGCCCTCCTCGCCGTCGGTAAACAGAAAGATGAGGTCGTTCTTCAGCGGTGGTCCTGCCAGCAGCGCCCGCATCGTTTCCAACAGCGCCGCCACGCCCGCGCCGTCGTCGGAGGCACCCGGACCGAACGACACGCTGTCATAATGCGCCAAAAAGACCGCCGCGCCCGCTTCGGGGCCGACCGTGCCGCGCAACCGTGCCATGACATTGCGCACCGAAGACATCTCGCCGGGACCCCGGTGCGACACCAGCTCGCGGATGACCGGTTCCTGGCCCATCGCGCGGATCTGCTCGGCGATGTATTGAAGCACCCGTTCCGCCGCGGGCGTGCCCGCCGGGTGCGGTTCTTGGGCGATGGCGCGCACATGCGCCATCGCCCGTTCCGCGGAAAACACGGTGGCCGGCGCTTTGGCGTCCAGCGCCACCGGCGGAATATGCCCGAAAATGGACACCAGCGTGCCCGCAATCAACAGCAAAGCCATCAATACGCGCCATGCCCAAAGCGGCAGGCGCGGACCTGATTTGGTAGGCATAAGCCCTCCGGTTTGTGATTCGCCTGTTAAAACCCTCTCGAGTGGATTATAGTGTCCTCGTCCGGGTGTTCCCAAACTGGACAGTCACCCTGAACGGGGTTTCAGGCGTTCTTTGTTCACCCGGCCCTGTATTAGGGCCGTCAGCGGCAGGAGAAAGGAATACGAGCCATGGAAGAAGACACCAATCCCCACGAGATAAGGGAGCAGATTGAACAGTTTGAAGAGGCAGCGAAGGAATGGCGCACCTGGCTGGCACTAACGACCGCACTTATCGCTGTCGTGGCCGCCGTGATATCGCTGGTGTCAGGCTACTACGCCGACCGGTCGCTGCTGGAAAAGAACAATGCCGTGCTTTTGCAAAGCAAGGCCTCGGACCAGTGGAGCTACTACCAGGCCAAGGGGGTGAAGAAGAACGTGGCGGAGGGCTTTGCCGGTCTGCAAAACGATGAAAAGCTCAAGAAGGTGGCCGAGCGCTACGCGGGCGAGCAGGAAGAGATCAAGACCAAAGCGGAAGAACTGGAGCACCAGGTGAAAGAGGCGAACGACCTTTCCAGCGAACTCTTCGAGAAACATCACCGGCTGGCGATGGGCGTTACACTTCTCCAAATAGCCATCGCCTTGTCCGCCATGAGTGCCCTGTTGAACCGGAAGTCCTTTTGGGTCTTTTCTGTCGTCACCTGTGTGGCGGGCATTATCTTCGCCTGTGGGGGCGTGTTCTCCTGAGTCCGGGAGCCCTTTAATCTGTCGCGTTTTCGGCGCTTGAAGCTATTCTTGATTGAGTCCTAATCCGCGACATATGGTTTTTTTGATTTGTCTGCGCGATCTTCTTACACTATATACTGTGGTCGTGTCTTGGAATCACCAAACACGGGAACCAGGTCGGCTGAAGGCGGAAGTCTGACTTCCGGCGGGTATTGGGGGTTGCCTTTTCGGGCTGATGCAGTGTTATAGGATGGTCTGCCGCCACCGGCGGGCCCGGGTTGTGCCGGAGCATGTTTGATGATTGACGTGGACGGCCTTACAAAGTACTATGGCTCCATTGCCGCCATTGACGGCGTGAGTTTTCACGTCGGTAAGGGCGAGATCATGGGGTTTCTTGGACCCAACGGTGCCGGGAAAAGCACGACCATGCGTGTGCTTACGGGCTTTGCCCCAGCATCGAAGGGCAGCGCCAAAGTGGACGGCTACGAAGTGCATGAGCAGCCCATTGAGGTGAAGCGGCGCGTGGGCTATCTGCCCGAAAATGTGCCACTTTATGAAGAAATGGTCGTGCGCGCGTTCCTGTCCTATGTGGCGGAGGTGAAGGGTATTGGCCGGTCCAAACGCCGCGCCGAGGTGGACCGGGTGATGGAACACTGCGGCCTGACGGCCATGGGGAACCGCATTATCGGTCATTTGTCCAAGGGGTATCGGCAGCGGGTCGGCCTGGCGCAGGCGCTGGTGGGCAATCCTCCCGTGCTGGTGCTCGACGAGCCGACGGTCGGGCTGGATCCCCGCCAAATCATTGAAATCCGAAACATGATTCGCGAATTGGGCCGGGAACACACCGTGCTGCTGAGCACCCATATCCTGCCCGAGGTGAGCATGGTGTGCGACCGGGTGATCATCATCAACCAGGGCCGCATTGCCGCCGAGGACACCATGGAAAACCTTACGCGGGCCGGAAGCCGGACGCTGGAGGAGGTCTTCATGGAGGTGGTTGCCAAGGATCAGGTGCTCGTGGACGCCGCCGCGCTTGGGGAGCCGGCCGCATGAAGAACACTTGGGCCATCTGCAAGCGTGAATTTCTGAGCTTCTTTACCACCCCCATCGGCTACGTGGTGGTGGGAGTGTTTGCCCTCATTTCGGGGTTGGCCTTCGTGCTTTCCCTCATGACCTATTCGAAAATGTCGATTGAACCCGCCGCCTACGGGTACACCTCGGTGCCCAGTTTTGGCGAGACGTTCCTGAGCCCCTATCTGGTGTTCAATGGCATCCTCATCATGTTCCTGTCGCCCTTGATGACGATGCGGCTGCTCGCCGAAGAGCGGCACCGGGGCACCATCGAACTCCTGCTGACCTATCCGTTGCGCGACCGCGAGATCATTTTCGGCAAATACCTGGCGGCGGTGGGGATGCTGCTGGTGATGATGTGCGTCATTGCCGTTCACCTGACGGTGGTGGGGCGTTTTGCCCCGCTGGAGCCCGCGGTGCTGGTGTTCGGCGTGCTCACCGTGGTGCTCATGGGCATGGCCTTCCTGGCCATGGGCCTGTTTGTGTCTTCCGTGACGCGCAGCCAGATCACATCGGGCACACTCACCTTCGGCGTCAACTTGGTAATGTACGTGGTGGGCAACATCGGCGAGAAACTGCCCTCCAAGAACCCCACGCCTGAGGCGTGGCCCGAGACCGTCCGCAATGCGCTGGGCGGAACCTACGCGCTATTTCGCGGGCTGGTGATGGAGTTGCCCCTGGACAAACATGCCAAGGACATGGCCCTGGGCGTGGTTGCGCCCAAGGATGTGGGCTATTACCTGCTGTTCACCGCATTTTTTCTGTTCCTGACGTTCCGCGCGCTCGAGAGCCGCCATTGGAGGGGCAAGTCATGAACACGTGGCGGCGCTGGACCGGACTGGGCGCGCTGCTGCTGCTGGCGGCGGCCTTCAATGTCCTTTTCTGGACCGAGAACATGTTTGTTTCGTCGGTGCTGATTCCGCTTGCGGGCGGACTGGTGCTGGGCGTCGGATGGCTGGCGGGGGTGCTCGTGGCGGTGGCCCGGCCGGGCGCGCTGGAGGGGCGCACCGTCGGCGGACTCAATGCGGTGGTCTCTTCTGTCGTGTTTCTGGGCATCTGCGTGGTGCTCTACATGTTTCTGCAGTCTTCGAAAGTGTCCTGGGACCTGACGCAGGAGGGGCGGCGCGAATTGTCGCCGTTGACGCAGCAGGTGCTGCGCAATATCAATTCACCGGTGGAGGTGACCTGCTTCTTCCTGCGCGTGGACGACGAACTGGTGGTGATCGCCCGCGAAAAGACGCGCCGTTTCCTCGATCAGTGCCGGCAGTACACCGACCAGATCAAGGTCGAAGAGCTGGATCCGACCGTTGACCGGGCGCGGCTGGAGGCCATGAACATCACCCACGCCTCGGTGCAGGGCACGGTGGTCGTCAAATCCAACGGCAAGCAGCGGGTTATTCTGCTCAGCGGGGGAAGCCCCCGCCTCGAGGAGCGCGAGTTCACCAACGCGCTCATCAACGTGCTGCGCGACGCGCAGCCCAAGGTCTATTTCCTGACCGGGCACAAGGAGCGCGACGTTCAGGACGAGAAAGGCGAAGAGGGCGCCGCGATGTTCGCCAAGCTGCTGGCCGGCGAGTCCTACCAGGTGGACCGGCTGGTGGTGAAGCTCTCCGACCCCCAGGTGCCGGCCGACTGCGACGTGCTGGTCATCGACAATCTGAAATCGGACCTGCACCCGCTCGAAATGGAGGCGGTGGACAAGTTTGTCTCCGCGGGCGGTCGCCTGCTGGTGCTGCTGGACCCATGGCGCAGCGTCACGCCCGGCTACGGCGGCGGCGAACAACTCCGGCCCTGGCTGGAGAAACGTTTCGGCGTCAAGGTGGGCAGCGACATAGTAATCACCGACAAGTCGGACAACATTTGGCAGCTTGAACTTTCCAACGACGCAAAGGCTTTCGACAAGACTGAAGAAGGCTTCATGCAGTTCCACGGCTGTTTCAACGCCCAACATCCCATCACCCGCAATTTCGACCAGACCGTGCTGCTCAAGGCGGTGCGCAGCGTTGACCTTTCGGAAAAGCCCCCCGAGGGGGTCGCCGGCGCCAACCTGCTGCGCAGCACACCCGATTTCTGGGCGGAAACGGACACGGAAAAACTGCTGACCACCGGCAAGGCCCGGCTCAACGAGGGCGAGCGCAAGGGCCCCATTCCCGTTGCCGTTGCCGTCACCCAGAAAGTGCCCGTTATCGGAAGCCCCAAGGGCCGCACCGACACCCGGGTGGTGGTGGTGGGCGATTCTGACTTCACCTCCAACACGCAGGTGGTGGTGCCGGGCAACCTCAATTTTGTGATGAACGTCTTTGCCTGGATGAACGAGAGCGAGGACCTTATCGCCATCCGCCCCACGGGGCACGAGGCGCGGCCCCTGGTGCTCTCCGACGAGCAACGCCGCACGGCCGCATGGGTCGGGGTGATGTTGATGCTGCAAATCGTGGTCGCCTGCGGCGCGGTAGTCTTCCTGCTTCGGAGAAAATATCAATGAGGCCGCGTTCAACCATCGCGCTGGTGCTGCTGCTGGCCCTGCTCTGCGCCGCCTACTGGGGCATGCAGCATATGGACACGCACCGTGCCACCCTTGCGCAGCAGAGCAAGAAACTCTTTCAGTTCACGCCCGATGCGGTGCGGGCACTGACCATCCACCAGGTGAACGGCGTGCCCGTGACTGCCGAGCGCGACGCCGGGGGTGCCTGGCGCATCACCGCGCCCAACCCCACCATCCTTCCCCTGCAGCTTCTCTGGAACCGGGTTGCGGAGAAGTTCACGGCGCTCAACAACGAACGCACCGTGGCCGAAGCGCCGGGTGACCTCGCACAGTATGGCCTGGATGTGCCCCAACTCTCCGTGGAGGCCCGGGCAGACGGCACGGAGCCGGTGAAGATATTTGTGGGCGACGTTGAACCGACCCAGCGGTACCGCTATGCGCGGCTGGGAAACGGCCCCCTTTTTCTCATCGGCACGGACTCATTTTTCGAATTGAACCGCACCCTGGAAGACTTGCGCCACCGTTTTCTCGTGGATGACCGGGATGCCAACATCAACGAGGTGCAGTTCGCGTGGATTTGGACGGGCGACCAGCCCAGCGACCGGCCCGTGCCCCAGAATCCGCCGGAGGTGGGGGAGGAGTCCACGCTCATCCGCGTGGTGCGTGACAATCCAAAATCGCCCTGGAAAATGGTCGGCCCCATGGAGGCCGCAGCCAATCAGGAGGCCATTGACGCCTTTGTGAAGGAAGTGCAGTTTGCGACGGGGCGCAGCTTTGTGGACAAGCCCGAGAACCTGTCCGACTACGGCCTGAAACCGGCCCGTGCCCGCATCACCGTCGTGGACGATCGCGGCGGCAAGGCACAGACGATCCTGCTGGGACGGATGGAGGACAAGGGCGAAAAAGGCGGAATGTATGTCCAGCACGTGGGACAGGACGCGGTGTTTCAGATAGACGCACAGTTGTGGACGCTCCTGCCCAAGAACCCGCTGCAGTGGCGCGAACGGCGCCTGCTGACGCGCCGCGTCAGCGAGGTCAACCGCCTCGAATTCAACGGCAAGGGCGAAACATTCACGCTTTCCAAGGGCGAAAAGGGTGAATGGAAACTGGAGGCGCCCACGCTTCAGGATGTCAACCAGTTCGCCGTTTCCGGATATTTGGCCATGTTCAAGGAACTGGGTGGCGACTCCTTCGCCGTGGGACCGCTCGCCGAATTCGGATTGGACAAACCCGAGACAACCATAGACCTGCACTACGAGGACGGAAGCGCGGCCCAGATAAAGATTTCTCCGTCGACGAAGGAGCAGGGGCTCTATTACGCCACCCAGGACACCGGAGCCATCATGACGATCAAGGGCCTGGCGGCAGAGGCGCTTCTGGCCAAGAGTGATGCCTTCCGATCCCGCGAACTGCTCCGGTTCAACAAGGCCGATGCGACCCGGATGGAGTTCCAGTTTGAGAATCTCGGGCTGGTCGTGGAGAAGCGGGACGGACAATGGGTGGTCACCGCGCCCGCAACAATTCACCTCGCCAACCAGTCCGATGCTGAGGCTATCCTGACTGCCGTTTGTCCGCTCACGGCAACGCGGGTCGAAAACGAAACAACCCCGCAAGACTTGGAGCGGTATGGACTTATGAAACCGGTCTTCAGCTTCTATGCCACCGTTCACGTCTCCGAAACAGGGCAGGATACCCGCTTTGGACAACTGCGTGTCGGCGGGGTGGCCCCCGACAATTCGCAGGAGCGTTACGCCATGGTGGATGGGAAGAATGGTGTCTTCCGCATCAAGCAGGAGGTCGTCCAAAACGTCCGGGAAGCCCTGCGGGGCTTTCAACATACCGCGGAAGTGCCTGCTGGCAAATAGTGATTACTTGACAAATAATGAGAAATATATGTCCGGAAGGGCCTTGCAATTTCTGCGTGGAAATGACGGGGTCGGATGCCGAAAAACACTTCTCTATTGACACTTTCCTCCGGCTATGCTATAAATCGTGACATATAGTCGGGGAATTCTATGAAGTCCGAGCAGTCGGCAGTAACACAGCGGCTTGGAGTTGCGTCCGGCGACCGTTCTGGTCGCGGGAAAACTCTTGTCGTTTTTCACGGTGCGTCGCGCGGTTCCGCGCGGTGCGCGGTAAGGTTGTTTATGACGGGGCTATACCGGTTGCCGCAGCGCCATGCAGGCGTCGCGGACCGGTTTGCTTTTGGGAGAACGGTACTGTGAGCAAGCGATTCGGCGGAATGGTCGGGATGGCCCTGATGGGTCTCGTGGTGATCGGCCTTGGAGGCGCGGTCTTCCTGCAGGCGCATGCCCCCGGCGCGCTGACCGCGGCGGCACCCCATGCCGGGAGGGGGCCGCTCGTGGCCTTCTCGGCGGACAATGCCACCCTTGCCGGCCTGCTGGCGCACAGCGCGGCATCGGGCGCCCTAAGCTGCAACAATCCGCAGGGCAACGTTAACTGGGAACTGAGCGTGGTTCCCAATCCGGTGAAGCCCGCCACGCAGTTTTCGCTGGGGTTGAGCGCTTTCGACGCCGCTTCGAGCGCCGAGCTTCGCGTGAATCGGGCCGCCTATTATTACAAGGCGGCAACCGTGGCCAAATACAAGCTTTGGCTGCAGGACAGCCTCACCTACGCCAAGCCGAACGCGGACAATGTGTCCATAAATCTTGCCCAGCCGCTGGATGCCGTGATTGCCCTGCCGTTGGTTTCAGACACGTCGGAAACGGCGGGCTTCTATGACGTATTCGTCGAGGCGACCTGTTTGCGCAACGGGGCTTCGGTGGTTTGCGGCCCCCTCCAGTTCGTTGAGTATCTGCAGGTCTTTGACACTCCCACCGCGAGCTTTGAGGTGAAGGACTACACCGTCGCCGGCCAGGCGGTGATTCCCGCCGGCGACTGGACGCCGCTGTTCGGCTTCAACATGAAATACCCCAGCGGAAACGTTGCCCCGCGTGTGCTGACCAAGCTGATCTTTGAATTCGCGGGCGGCCTCACGCCGGACATGTTCCGTGATTTTGCCCTGTTCAAGCTTGCGAACGAGGATCTTCCCAGCGACAACGCCGCTGTGCAGACCCGCCTAGGCCTGTATGACGCCACCCAGACACTAACGAGCAACGCCTTAATTTTTGCCAAATGGGACAGCCACGGCTGGCCTTTCGAGATGCCCATCAGCAAGTCCCCGACGGGGCCCAACGCCTTCGCGTGGAACTACAGCGTGGACGATCTTGAATACGACCTGAGCCCCTGTGTGGACCCCGTCGGCCTGGGCTTCCCGATTGATGAGCGGCTGCCGGACGAGCGAAAGTACCGGACGCCCCTGGGTTTGCTGGACACCGGTTTCAGCGACATCGGCCCCAAGATCGACGATAAGAAATGGATAGTCAACGCAGCCGACAAGGGCAACTCGTACATTGTGTGCGCACGGATGTCCCAGTCCCTGCGTTCCCAGACGAGCGTGGCCGTCACGGTGCACAAGGCCGTGATGCAGCCATATTTCTTTGACAGCACGGCGAAGAAGTGGCGGATTCAGGCGGCGCCCATGGACGCCAACGGGAAGATGGTGGACTCCTATAACCCCGACTTCTTCAGCGGGACGACCAGCGTTTCGACGGGGGGCGGCTACACCTCGGTGTTTGATGTGTTTGATCCGCGCGGGGGCGCGGAGGCGCACAACAACCTCAATCTGTGGAACCATCCGATCACCATGTACACCCCGGTGCCGGGCTTTGCCCGTCCACGCTGGGATCTGGCCAGCCAGACGGTGCAGTTTGTGGGCGGCGAATTGATGGACATGCGCCAGCTTTTCTCCGTTGAGTCGTGGGTCAACGTGCTGGGCATCAACGCGGACGGATATGCCTGGGACCAGCCCATGGAGCTTAACTTGGTGTTCACTGATGTGGGCGGTGACCCGTTCGCGCCGCCGGGCAACGGCGGCTTTGATCCGAGAACCGGACTAGAAACGTTCACACTGAAACAGCAGGGCGGCGCCCACACGGCCGTTGGCGAGGATTACGCGTTCAACGGCGTCTGGGTGTGGTACGACAACAACGCGAACGGAGTGTTCGATCCACCCACGCCGAACGGTGCCAGGGGGGTGACCTTCAACGACCATCCCATGGTGCCCATGATTCGGCCGGATCCGTCGCAGAGCCATTTGGTGAACCCGGGCAACTACCAGTGGGAGTATGAGCCCTTCCCGCCTGGCGGCGGCGATCCGTGGTGGAAAATTCGGATCGACTTGGGCGAGTACCTCAACGGAAAGGATTTGAACCCGGCCACGAGCGGACGCCGCCGCGTGGACAACAACGACCAGCCCCTCGGCTATATGACCCATCCGGTCAAGGATCCCGTTGTGGCGGACTACTTCGTGGTCATGCGTGCGGACAGCGGGTTTACCGACGTGTCCGGGCTTCCCGGTGACGGCGTCGGCATCAACCTGGGTGCCGACACGAGGGTGTTCATGGAGCCGCGCCGCTGGAACCCGCGCAATACCGGGCATTGGGACGGCGGCATGCTGTTCCGCAGCCAGGTGTTCGAACTCATCAAAGAAATCACGGATGGGAGCGCGCAGTTCCCCAACGGGCCCAAATACATTCCGGGCCAGACCGAGCAGCCCGACCTCTTTTACGTGTGGCAGGACTTCGATGTCTGGCAGACTTCCTGTCCGGCCGGCGCGATGCCCTGTCCGACGAACCAGTATTCACACTTCCCGTGGTGGACCGAGCGCACCCACACCCAAGACACGGTGAAGCCCCTGCGCTGCGGCGCCGAGGTGCATGACTTGGTGCTGACCTACAGCTCGGACAACCGTTACGGCAAGATTACGCCCATTATGGTCGGCCAAAACTTGGTCCGATTCTTCTATTTCAACGAGATCGATCCCTCCACCGGGACGACACGCCAGTATCTCCTTGAGGATCGTCCGACCTACGGCCACATGGAGTTCTTTCCCAAGAATGCCTACCGAAGCGAGTTGAGCATCTGGACGGACCCGGCGTTTATTGACTACAACCTGATCGTCGATCCCGCCAATCCCCAGCCGGCGATCGGCTCGGTGCCGTTCTATCTGCAGGAACTCTGGGACTATTTTGGGATCAATGAACTGCGTTCGCCGGCCGGGTACAACGCGGGCGTCAGCAGCGACCTGTCCGCCTATCTCTCTTCCGCCGACAGCCTGACGGACATCCAGTACGCTTTTGAAACGGTTCCGTTCCAGTTGGCGGGTGATGCGATCGACGCGCAGCTCAAGGATCCGCGCTCCACCTACTTCCCGAACCCGCACTGGCAGCCGACGCTGCCGCGCTACAGCACCTGGGCGGGATACCAGTCTGGGCAGGCGGTAACCGCTTGGGGCGAAACGAGCCAGTGCTACCTGGCCAGTGAGGGTGCCAAGCCCAACGGCGAATACATGATTCCGGGCGACAGCAACGCCGAGGCCAACTATGAGGACGACGACTATGCGTTTGTGGTCGGCGACATCCGTTTCCCGGCGACGCTGTCCCTTCCGGGCGATCTGAGCGGCAAGTGGTTGGTGGACCAGATGGGCGGCCGCTATTACATCGTCTCGAACAACGGCAACACGCTGCATCTGCGGCATGGGCACGGGGCCTACTTGGATGTAGGGGCGAATGTGCCGGACTACCCCTTCCAGGTTCCCGTCGGCCCGGCCGGCGCCGTGCAGCGCGGCCGGTGGCAGATTGTGGAGGACACGCTGCTGCGCGGCACCTATCCGCGCATAGAGGACTGGGCGCCGGAGAATCTCAAAGTTCAAAAGAACGCCTGGGCGGCGCGACTGCTCAAGCAATACATTTCGCCCGATTCCGAGCCGATAGCCATGCTCGGCATCAATGTCTGCGGCACCGACGACCCTGCGGTAAACAGTTACAGCCCGATCGGGCTAAACAGCATCGCCGTGGCTTTCTGGGGGCCGGAGTTTGATCCCTCCCAACTGGCCGGGCTTGACGCGAACGGTGAGTTGTACACTTCCGGGGTGCTGCTTTATGAGAACAGCTACAGCGCGGGCTTCAGCGGCGTGTTTGACGGGCCCATCTTCAGCGACCTGTCCCCGGTGCCGGTGTTCCGCGACCGCATTGTCCCGCTCGAACAGGCTTCGCTTCAGTGGGCGGAGAGTCCGGAACCCATTGATCTCGACGGCGATTTCCAGGCCGATGATCTCAGCGGCGACGGCGTGGTATTCTTGGGCGACCCCAAGAATGCGGCGGATGTGGCCAAGCTGACCGCGGCCGACCGGGCCAAGTGGGACGGGCTGTCTGATCTCGCCTGGGTGGTGGAATTGCGCCCGCGAGCGAAGTGGCTGGTGCCGTACCGCGACGCGCGCGTGGACGGTGTTGCGAGCTCGAAGAGCGCCGGAAGCAAGCTTTTCGGAACGAACTGGCCCAGTTTCTGGACCAAGACGCCGACCTTGCTTGACCTTGCAGACTTGACGTCCGGTGCCGACAAGGGCCTTGATCCCGCCGGCGGGAACGCCGGCGACGATCTCTTTGTGGTGGTGCGCACCTCGAAGGATGCCAAGGCGTTCTCCGAATTCCGCGCCATGATTCCGGCGAAACTGCCGACGCGCACCCCGGCGGCGCGCACGGTGGGCGGCATTCAGATGTCACCGCGCTCCTACAACGTGGTGGACACGGTCACCAAGCCGAGTCCCGAAGAGGGCGCGGTGCAGGACTTCTATGGCCATGACATGCTTCCGGCCAGCGTTTACACCCAAGTGACCGACCTGACGCCGGCCTTGATTCCCACGGCCGGGGCGGGCCCCGTGATCCAGCCCGGCGGGCTGGAGGCGGCGGTGCTCGGTATAGACAGCTCCGTGAACCGTCCGGAGAACATAGCGGCCAAGGGCGCGGGCACCGGAGCGCAGGCGGGCGCGAACACCTTCACTGTGGCGGACACCGATGTGACCGCCCCGGCGGACAGCATTTACTACCTCAAGGGACAGGGCTGGACTCCCGAAACGGTCGGGCTGTATCTGATTGGCTACAGCGCGACCGCCGACATCAACGACTCCAGAATTGAGGCCTATGAGATTGTTACGCCGACTGGACAGTCAGGCCGTCAACTGACGTTGCGCGCGGGCGTTCCGCGTGCGGACAAACCTTGGTTTGTGGTCAAGGATCCGACCTTCCTCGAGCAGGTGGTCGTCGAGTTCTACGACTACAACCGCACCGGGAGGTTTGACCTGCAGAGCGACCTGCTGCCGTTCAACTTTGAGGACCCGTACAACGGGCAATACAGCGGCGTGGCGCTCTACCGTGACAACGATTCCCATCCGCTGAACCGCAACGGCGTGTTTGACCCGCCGATCCGTGACGCCAACGGCAAAGTGACGGAATACATCGACCTTCCCGTGCCACTGGACGCGCCGCCCATACTGCTGGGCACCGTCGGCGGGGAGCCCGAGTACCAAGTGAAGTTTGTGTTCTCCACGCCGGGCACCGACAACCTGGTCGGCCGCGACACCAAGGCGTATGAGACACAGACGCGCCACCGCCAGTGGGTGCCGCAGACCACCGGCCTGACGATGTCGGACGCCAACTTTGGCCCCGATTTCTTTCTCGTGGTGCGGCCCTCGAACCAGATGGCGCTGGGAGACCAATTCCAGGCCGCGATTGTGTCCTGGGGTCCGAACACGCCCAGCGAGCCCGACCCGGACAATTTCTCGGTGTCGCTGACGCCGGGCCAGCCTTCGGGCCAGCATCAGGACGAATTCGACACCTTCTCCGAATTCCCGTGGGGCAGCCGCGCCATCGGCTACATCACAATGTTCCAGAAGCCGCAGCCGGTTTACTACTGGGGCTTTGACAAGCTAAAAGGCCGACCAGTGCCGCGCGAGGACGTGGACCGCAGCCAGGACCCGGGCCAGGACGGCCAAGGGTCCGCCTACGCGGTGCGCAACTGGGTGCGCACGAACCCGGCCTCTCTGGCCACCCGTACCCTTCCCGTCACCTCCCTGGCACCGCCCCAGTTGGACTTCGTGGGCGTGCCCACCCGGCAGGTGGTCGGCGGCGACGTGCAGTTCACCCTGCTGGGCGTGTCAAACATCGGTTCGGTCAAGTGGAATTTCGGCGACAACACCACGTCCACGGAAATCAATCCGGTTCACCAGTACGCCGCCGTGGGCCTGTACTCGGTCAACGTGACGGTCGTGAACCAGTTCGGCATCGCCAACACGGCGCGTAAAGTGGATTACATTGAAATCCTGGCGACGCCCTTTGCCGAGTTTACGGCCGACCCGGTCAGCGGAAGCATCACCCCGGGCAACCCGAGTCCGGCCCTCTCGGTGACGTTCACGGATGCCTCCGTGGGCGGTGACTCCTGTACCGTGACGGGGTGGTTCTGGAATTTTGGCGACGGCGAGACGTCCACGCTGCAGAACCCGGTGCACCGCTACACGGCCCCCGGCATATACACGGTCACGCTTCAGACGACCTTCCAGTGCAGCGACGGCACGACCGTGAAACAGCGCAAACGTGACAATTACATCACGGTGCTGCCCTGCGTGGGCTGCGCCAGCACCGACGGTGAGGGACAGCCGACCGAGGGTGAGACGACAACACCGCCCAAGGCGACCATCAAATTTACCACCCTGGTCAAGGACAAAGAGGGCATCGTGCCTCTGTCCGATTGGGTGCAGTTGTTCCGTTTCACCATGAGCTATGACGCGAAGACTCCCGCCCCGCGCATCCTGCGTTCGTTGCAGTTCTACCTGTGCCCCGACTCGCGTCTCCCCGGTGCACTGAAATACATGAACGAGGGCGCGCCCTATCCGACGGACCTGCTGGACTTTGCCGTGTTTAAGGAGGGGCCGATCTGCAAAGACTGTACCGGCATCACCTGGGGCCCCACCGATGGCGTGCTCGATCCCTATTACGACACGCTTCAGTTCACCTGGGACAACCTGGGTGCTCCTGCGGGCAAAATTACGGCCGTGCAGGAACGCTCCGGCATCGTCTACACCATGGACTTCGTCGGCAACGGCACGCCGGCCAGGCCGCAGTTCCTGGTCGAGGCGGCGCCCACGGTGACGGACGTCTACCCCGACGGCAATTCCTACATTGTCGCGGTGCGTTCCTCGGCAACCTGGCGCAGCCAGTTGACCATGGGCGTCCAGATCTGGGATGCCCAGATGATTGACCCGAGCACGGGCACCTACCCCGTGGACAAGGACGGCAAGCCCATCGACAGCTACACGCCGGACTTCTTCGGCGGCAAGCAGCTCACGGACAAGCAGTACTACAGTTCTTCCTTCGGCGTGTTCGACTTCACCGGTTCTCCGGCGAGCAACAGGGCCGGGGTGACGGATTCTGAAAATGCGTGGAATTACCCGGCCGAGTTGTACATGCCTCTCGGCGAATTCACGCGGCCGCGTTGGAACGCGGTGGACCAGGTGCTTCAGGTCGTCACCGGGGAGATGCTGCAACTGCGGTCTCTCACGCCTCTCGACGACTGGCGGCAGGTATTGGGCATCAACGTGCACAGCACACGCTCCGTCCACTTCGACCACAGCGACTGGGATGCGCGCGGACCCCAGTTGCGCGAGGTGAACGTCGTTCTGACCGACATCGGCGCCGACCCCTACGGCGCGCCGGGCAACGGCGGCTTCAATCCCCGTGACGGTCTCAAGCCGATGACGACGGACACCTGGGGTGTGCCGATCATAGACGGGCAGGCGTTTGCCAACGATGTCACCTACAACGGCATCTGGGTGTGGTACGATGCCAACCATAACGGCGTGTTCGACCCGCCCACGATGAACGCGAGCGGAGGAATCACCTACAACGGCGATTTCCCGATGCTGCCTTCAGATGTCGAGTTGGTGGGCGAGCCCAAGCCTTCCTGGGAGTACATCCCGCTTCCGCCGGGTGGCGGCGACCCCTGGTGGAAGATCGCGCTGCGCTTCTACGACGGTGACAGAAAGTCGTCCAACATTCTGAGCCTGGGCGCAGGCAAGGAAGGCTTCGTGGACGCAGTTCCAAACAATGCCGGCAGGTACACCATCGACTCAGAGTGGTCGCCGGACTACTTTGTGGTGGTGCGGACCGACAGCGGCTACAAGGACGTGTCTCTCGGCGCGGGCGACGGCTCCGGTATTGCCATGGGCGCCGATTTCAGGGCCTTTATCGAGCCGCGCCGCGTTGACGCGATAAAGGGCACCAGTGCCGGCGGTGTTTTTGTTGACAGCATGATTCCCGCCCAGGGGCTGCCCGGGGCCGGGGCCTCGCTTACGCCCTGGCAGAACGACACCCACTGGCTCGACCACGAACCGTGGTGGCCGCAGCGCACCATGAACCAGAATTCCGCCAAACCGCTCAAGGTCGGTTTGGAGGTGCATGACCTCGTGATGACCTACGAGTCGCAGTCAACCTACCGGGTCCAGACGGACCTGTTCTACAAACTGCTTCTGGACCTGAACAACATTGGCCAGATTGACCCCAGCACGATAACCGTCGGGGGCTACTCGCCCATCGGCGGCGGTCCGCTGAGTGGATTTGACCAGTGGCTCGATCCCTTCGGTCTGGAACAGGCCAAGTTCCAAAACGGGCACACGGTGGATGTCACCACGTGGCGCCTCTTTGGTCAGGCCACCATCGGTTTCGGGAGCCTCAGCAGCACGGTGCTGTTTAACGACCGGAACAGTCTGGGGCAGTTTGCCTATGAGACGGTGCCGTTCTTCAACAGCGACGCCGACAACGGCGATGTGCCGCCGTCGGGGCCGCGCTCCACGGCCTATCCGACGCCGCCAGCACCGCCCACATTGCCGGAATACGCCACCTGGTCCAAGCAACTGAAGGTGGGCGAGTATCCGCGGGCGAGCCAGTGGACGGCCGACAACACGCAAGCGCGCCTGCTAACCCAAAAAACCGAGGCCAACAGCTTCCACATGGCCATGCTGGGCATCAACCTCATCGGGTCGGCCGACCCAGTGGTCAACAGCGCCGGCGGACCCATGACGGTCAGCAAGATTTCCGTGGCCTTCTGGGGGCCGGACTTTAATCCGGACGTGCTCAAGCCGCTTGACCCGGACAACAACAACAACCAGAGCCTGAATTCGGGCGTACTGTTGTGGGAGGACGCTGATCTGAACGGCATCTTCCTCAACACGCAGGAACTGGCCGCCTATCAGGGCGGCGCCGGTGTGCTTCCTTTGCTCGACGCCATTGTGCCCGTGACCAACGTGGCCTGGTCGTCCACACCGGAACTGATAGACATCGACGGCGACGGCAAGGCGGACGACATGAACGGCGACGGGGTCGTGGACGACGCCGACCGCGCCTGGGTGCTCACCTTCTATCCGAAGGCCAACTGGGTGGTCCCGCAGAAGGACGGTTCCGCATTCGACGTTTCGACCGTGGGCAAGCGGGCGGAGAAGAGTGAGGGCAGAGATGCGGCCAAGGGCCATTTCCTCGAGGTGAACGGTTCGATGAACGGTGCCGGAACGGCAGAAAAGGTGCTTGATCCAAAGGTGGTGCAGCCTGGCGATGACCTGTTCATCACCGTCAGCACCTCCGACAAGATTCACCGCTTCCAGCAGTTCCGTGCGGTCATTCCCGCCACCCTGCCCACGCGTTCCGAGGAACAGCGCAAAGCCGGCATTCAGTTCTACCCGCAGGTTAACACCAGCAGCACGGCCTACGTGAAGGGCAGCCCTGAGGAGGATCCGGTTCAGGACTTCTACGGCTGGGACATGCTTGAATCGAATGTGCCGCTGCGCCTGATTGACATGACCAACTCCAACGCCAGCATCGACATTGGCGGCGGCGCCATCCCGGTGCTCGGCATCGACGCGGCCACCAACCGGCCCAACGCCACGCTGGCTTCCGGCGACGGCGGCATCGGACTCGACAGCGGCTTCCGCGTGCCGGGTGCTGTCTGGACCGCAGACCAATACAAGGGTGACTGGCTCGTTGACTCCGGCTACGAGACCTATGAGATCACGGGCAATGCGGCCGATCAGTTGGCGCTGCTCAGCGGCACACCACGAAACGGAAAGTGGCGCATCGTGCACGACCCGAGCTTCCTTGAGGAAATGCAGGTCGAGCTGTATGTCGAGAAAGACGGCGGATCCTTCAACCCGTTGACAGATCTGCTGCCGCTGGACATCGACCAGCATATCAGCGGTGTCGCCCTGTACAGGGACAATGACAACGACCCGGACAACCGCAACGGAATCTTCGATCCGGACATCGACATTCCCATTGCGCTTGATGCCGCGCCGCGCTTCAGCGGGCAGACGGCGCAGGACATCCAGGTCAAGTTCGTCTTCTCCACGCCCGGAACCGACGACTTCCCGCTGCCGAAGGCAGCCCAGACGCGGCACCGTCAGTGGGTGCAGGACAGCTTTGGGTCGGCCATTTCCGATGCCGATTATGGTTCGGACTTCTTTGTGGTGGTGCGCGCCGCGCAGGGCATGCAGGTGGGGGACAAATTCCGCGCCGGTATCGTTTCCTGGGGTCCAAACACGCCCACAGAACCTGACCCGGACACCTGGGCCAACCTGCCCGGCGAGGACCGCAACGACTTCAGGAAGTTCCGCGAGTTCCCCTGGGCCGATCGCGGCGTCGGGTTCATCACCCTCTTCGCGGAGCCGCAGCCGCGGTACTTTATGGACGGCGCCGTGGCGCGCGAACGCGACGACAACAGCGGCTTCAACTGGATCCGCAGCCACAGTTCAAAGAAACAGCGTTCCGGAGTCATTACAGCGCGGGTGCGGCCGGTGGGTCCGACTTCCCTGACCATAGATGATGCGTCCGAGCGGCAGCTTCCGTCGCAGACGCTGCCGGGCCAGAGCTTCCCGCTCGTCATCTACGGCAGCCACTTCGGGGCAAGCCCCTCCGTGGTCATGAGCGGCTATGATGTGGCGGTGAACTCGGTGAGCGACACGGCGATCAGCATCAGCATCAGCACCCGGACGGGTGTGGTGCCGCAGGAACCCGTGGTGTTGCTGATCCGCAATCCCGCCAGCGGCGAAGAGGTGAGCCGCTCCGACCTGTTCACCATCGTCGCCGGGACGGCCCTGCACCGGCCGAAGATCACCGGCGTGAGCCCCTCCAAGGGCACGCGCGATGTCTTCCCGGTGACCGTGTCGGGCGAGAACTTCGGCAAGGCGGAAAACACACAGGTCAAGTTCGGCCAGACTTTCATGCCGGTGCTTGCCGTTTCCGCCGATGGAACCAGCATCACGGTCGGTTTCCCGACCGGCGGCCTGCCCGACCCGGGCAAACTTGATGTGACCGTAACAGACACATCAAAGAGTTTGCAGGACGTGTTGCTGGCCGGCTTTGAGTATCAAAACCAGGCGGTGAAGAACAAACTCTTCGGCCTGGTGGCCTGTTCGGGCGGCGGCGATGACACAGCCGCCGGATGGACGGACCTGGCCGTGCTTCTGGCCGTGGCCGGTGCGCTATTTGCGGCGCGGCGGCGCGGCAAGGCTCGCGCCTGAGAAAACAGATTGCGCTGTGCGGGTGCCCGGACCTGAAGTTCGGGCACCCGGCACGGTGAGCTTGGAATTGTGGATAAAATGCCCAGGCGTCCCTGCGGGACGGTCGGGCAGTGTGCAGAACTGAGAAAGGAACTCGGTACGGTGAGCAAGGGCATACGATTGATCGCCTTGGCCGCGTGCTGCGTCGCACTTGCGGCGGGCCTCGCACAGCAGGCCGGCGCGTTCTTCCCAAAGGGCGGATTTGACACCTTCGGCCTGTTGCGGTACGCGGTCTGGCCCATGAAGGATTTCGACACCAACAATAACGGTGTTATCGAGCGCAATGAAGGGCTCGAGTTCCGCATTGAGGGGGGGACGAGCGGGTTCAACGTCGATGAAATCGGCCGGGTCAAGGAAGGATTCCAGGTCTGGGCCGACGTGCCCACCAGCTATGTGCGCTTCCGTTTTTCCGGTGTCATTGAGGATCCCATCCTTCCCGGGATCACCACGCCCGACTATCTGCCCACCGTCTTTCTGCAGGTCAATCAGGCGGCCCCCGGCGACACCAATGTCACCCCGGACGCGTCCGCATTCCTGGTGTCTGAACTGACAAGCAACATCACCTCCGTGACGCTGACACTCTTTGCTGTCAACGATGTGGAGATCCTTTCGGGCGGGGACCGTGTCACCGTGCCCGCGGGCAACATTCTGGACTCCGACATCGTTGTCAATGCCGACTTGGTGCGGGCCGGTCTGCTCAACACGACCGTCGGCACCATTGACCTCAAGGCGGTTATTGTTCAGTCCGTCGGCAGTCTGCTGGGTCTGGGCTACACGCCGCTCAATAACCTGCAGGAGTTCACGGTCAATTCTCTTACCAGCCTGCCCCAGGAGGCAACAGTGCTGCAGATGACCGGTTCGGACGGTGTGGCCCGCATGATCGGCGCAACGCCCACCATGTTTCCGGCCTATTTCCTGACGCAGAACGCGGACGGCTCCAGTGTTGGCGGATGGGCCGATCTTGCTCCGGACGACATTTCGGGTATTTCCTGGCTCTATCCGCGGCAGGACGGGCAGGACCGCTTCTTCAGCGTGAGCCAGGAGGCGCGCACCCACACCCGCCGCGGCACGGGCATACCTTCAGCCCCGATTTCGGGCGCCCATATCGTGGCCTGGGCCAATGTGAGCAACAACGAGGGCGATCGGCGCGTGCCGCTGTTCAGCACCATGTCGGGCCTCTTCGAGCCTTACATAAACACGAATCTTGTCGGCGGGTTTGATCTACTCGGTTTGTGGAAGCAGTTGGAAGTGCCGGGCACCGCCGGCACCCTGTTTAACACCTCCTATGTGCTCAGCATGAACCCGCTCAACGGCGGCGGCGTGGAAAAACAGGCGCCGCCCAACGTGACGCCCGATTTGATTGACAGTCTGCAGGGTGCCCTTCCGGCAAGCTACAGCGTCAAGACCCGTCCGGCCTCGGACTTTGCCACAAACTATCCCTCGGAAGTGTTCAATGAGTCCGGCAACATTTACGGGATTGAGAACAATCCCGCTGGCACGGCACTGGTGTGGGATTTCACCAAGAACACCACGGTCAGCAAGACCAGCGACAAGACCATTCCCACCATGCTGCCGCTTAACCGGCCCATGTTTGGCGACCCGAACGATGTGTGCCCGCTCAACGTAATCAATGGTTCTTCGGGCACCAGCACCACCACCGGCGTAAACACCAGCAACATCGGCACGGGCACCACCACCGTCAGCATCAAAGCGCTGCGCGGTTTCCGCGACGATGTGCTGCTGCGCTCGGTGCCCGGTCAGGCCCTTGTCGATGCGTACTATCAGGTTTCGCCCGTGGTCGCGCGCTATCTGCTGCGGCACACGGCGGCCCTCAGGACGGGCCGCGTACTGGTCGCGGCCATGGAGTGGGCTATGGTCAACTGGTCCGTCTGTCTCGCCGCCGTGTCGGCTCTCCTGAGCGTTCTTTGGCTGGCGCGCCGGCGCCGTGCGCGGGTTGCCGCCGCGGTCGTGCTCATCGCGGTGCTGGCCTTGGCGGGCACCATGGCCCATGCCGGTGAGATTTACATGTCCACGGCCTCCATCGTTGGCAACGCCACCGATATCGTTTCCGGCAAGGTGACCTCCGCCGAGGGACGCTGGGGGGAAAGCGGACGTATCTACACCGATGTGGTCATTCAAGTGTCCGACACCGCCAAGGGCACCGCGAACAAAGCGTCAACCCTGTCCTTTTCCGTCATAGGCGGCGTGGTCGGCGGGTTGGCCATGTCGGCGTCCGATATTCCGAGCTTCAAGACGGGCGAAGAGGTGGTGCTTTACCTTTATACCGTGCCCGGTCGCGGGCTGAGCCTTTATGGCGGCGTGCGCGGCAAACAGCTTGTCATCACCGACACCGCAACCGGCGCGAAATCCGTTGGTGGTGCCGGGGCCTTTGGGGATGTCACCATCGCGGCCGACAAGAAGGCCATAGCGGCGAAGAGTGCCGCGAAGCAGGACAAGGATGAGACGGCCGCCAAGGCGGCTGAGGCCGAATCGAAGGCCACCCGGATTCCCCTGAACGATTACATGCAGTATCTGCGCGACCTCGCCAGCCAGGGGGCGAACACGGCCAAGTAAGCGTCCCAACCAGGCAAAAATTGAACATGGCCGCGCCCGCCATCGTGGACGCGGCCATTGTTGTGTCGTCGAGGAATTCGGCTTGCGGCAGGGACGCTTTTCCTGCCATCATAGGCCGGTTGACCCCATCCGCCAACCAGGAAAGAAGTGAACATGAACCACCGCGAGCGTGCCTTTGCCGTCCTGAACTACCAGTCCTACGACCGCCTTCCCGTAGTCCACTTCGGCTTCTGGGAGGAGACCCTGGAGAAATGGGTGGCAGAAGGTCACCTGAAACAGTCCGACGTGGACGGCATCTGGGATGGCAACGCGGTGGACCGTCGTCTCTGCGGCGTGCTGGGTTTTGATTTCAACTGGGCCTCCCATTTCTCGCCCAATTCCAACCTCTGCCCCGGCTTCGACTATAAAATTCTGGAGGAACTGCCCGACGGTTCTCGCAAGGCGCTGAATTTCCAGGGCGTTGTCATTCTCGAAAAGCCCGGCACCCGTTCAATCCCCATGGAGTTCGAGCACACACTCAAGACGCGCGCGGACTGGGAGGAACACTACAAGCACCGTTTTCAGTGGAACCCCGACCGGGTGCTCAAAGAAAAGGTGCTGCTCGACAATGGCGAAGTGAAGAGCTTCGAGGACGGCGGTCTGGACTGGCTGAAAACTGGTGAGCGCGATTATCCCTACGGCTACTTCTGCGGTAGCCTCTACGGCTATGTGCGCGACATTATCGGCGCGGAAAGCACCATGTTTGCCGAGGACCCCGACCTTTGGCTGGAGATTATCGACACTATCGGCGAGCTTTCCTACCAGAACGCCAAGTTCACCCTGGAGCAGGGGGCCAGGTTCGACTTCGGCCACTTCTGGGAGGACATCTGCTTCAAGAATGGGCCGCTAATCATTCCTTCTTTGTTTGAGGCTTACGTCGGGCCGCACTACAGGCGCATCACCGAACTGCTCGGACAGCACGGCATGAGTATTGTGTCGCTCGACTGCGATGGTTGCATCGACGCGCTCGTGCCCACCTGGTTCAACAACGGTGTCAACACCATGTTTCCCATCGAAGTCGGCACTTGGGATGCCAGCGTCGCGCCGTGGCGCGAACAGTTCGGCAAAAACTTGCGGGGTGTCGGGGGGATGAACAAGGTCGTCGTCACCCGCGACCGCGCGGCGGTGGACGAAGAGGTGGAGCGGTTGAAGAGGCTGGTGGATTTGGGCGGGTTCATTCCCTGTCCCGACCACCGTCTCGCGCCCGACTCCGAGTATGACCTGGTGCGTTACTACTGCGACCGCATGCGGCAGGTGTTTGGCTGAGCCAAAGGGCAGATGCCGATGCCTGTTCCAGAAGGTCGAAACAGAATCTACCGGTCCCGGTTAATGACGAACTGTGCCAGGGCGCGGAAGGCGTCCGCTTCGGGGCCGAAGGCCGCCAGTGATTCCAGCGCCGCGTCGATAGTCTGCGCGGCAAGCCGCCGCGCCTCTTCCAGGCCGAGCAGGGCCGGATAGGTGGCCTTGACGTGGGCCGCGTCGGCGCCGGTGGCCTTGCCGAGCTTTTCCGCGTCGCCCGTCACGTCGAGCAGGTCGTCCACGATCTGAAAGGCGAGCCCCAGATGTTCTCCATAGGCGGAAAGTGCGTCCAGTTGGACGTTGTTCGCGTCGCCCGCCATTGCACCGCAACGCACGGCGCAGCGAATGAGCGCGCCGGTTTTGCAGGCATGGATACCGCGCAGTTCGGCCAGCGAGATCTCCCGCCCCTCGGCCTCCATGTCCATCTGCTGCCCGCCGACCATGCCCGCGATGCCCGCCGCCCGCGCAAGTTCGGTGACGATGGCGATATTTCCGGTCCGCGCCGCCACCTCGAAGGCCATGGTCAGCAGCGCGTCACCGGCAAGGATGGCTGTGGCCTCGCCAAACACCTTGTGCGAGGTGGGTCGTCCGCGGCGCAGGTCATCGTCGTCCATGGCGGGCAGATCATCGTGGATGAGCGAGTAGGTGTGCACCATCTCCAGGGCGCAGGCCGCCGGAAGGGCGGGCGCATCGCTGCCGCATACCAGTTCACAGGCGCCCAGCGCCAGCGCGGGCCGCAGCCGCTTGCCCCCCGCAAAGAGGCTGTACGAGACCGCCTCCACCAGGCGGGTGGGCGCATCGCTCCATTCGGCGACGAGCGCATGCAGCGCGGCTTCTGTCCCTGCCGATTTGCCGCTCAGGAAGGCTTCGGCATTCAAAACAGCAAGTCCCCGCCGTCTTCACCGGAATCTTCCTCGGAAGCCTGTGCGGTTTCAGGTGCCGACCGTTTCCGCGGCGGAGCCGCCGGGGTGGGGGAGGGGTGGGGCGTTTCCGTTTCCCCCGACCCATCCTCATCGGCCTCATCAAAGGGCACGGCTTCCAGTTCGCCGCTCTCGCCGCGCACCAGCATGTCGATCTTGCGCTCTGCTGCCTTCAGCGTTTTCTCGCACTGACGCACCAGCGCCACGCCCTCTTCAAACTGTTTCAGTGACTCTTCGAGAGGCAGGCCGCCTTCCTCGAGCCCCGCCACGATCTCTTCCAGCCGCTCCAGGTCCTTTTCAAAAGAGGCCCCGTCCTGCGTTTTACTCTTGGCCATGTCTGCGCTCCGTATCTTCTTTGTTGGCCCCCTTCGGGGACCTTATCCTATTTGCGGCGGTTTACCACGGGTTCCGCTTCGCTCCGCCCGTGGCTACTATTGTATGACCCCTTCGGGGCAAGGAACTGTCCGACCAGTGTCGTGAACCTGACCCGCGAATTTGCCAGCGGTCTGCGACAGCCTGTCAATGCGCGTTTCATACAACACTTTCAGGCGGCAGAATGTCGCGCACCACGGCGCGCGCCGCTCCCGCGCCAAAACGCACCTCAATCACATCGTCCGCGCGGAGTTCTTCCGCGCTGCGGATGAGCCTGCGGTCGGGCAAGTGCCGCGCCAGGGCGTAGCCCCGGCCCAGAATGGCCAGCGGACTGAGCGCATGCAGCCGCCCGGCCAAGGGGGCCAATTGGGCGCGCGGCCGTTCCGCCATGGTCCGCGACAGTGCTATCAGCCGCGCCTGCTGGGCGGCAATCCGCTCGCGGCCCCGCTGCAGCCGGTGTGCGGGGGACAGCAGGGCCAGTCCGCGCGAGGCCCGTTCCATCCGCGCGCGCAGCGCGGCGGTACGGTCCAGCGTGGCCCGGTTCAGGCGGTCATGGGCATCGTCGCAGGCCTGCCGCGCGCCGCGCAGCAACTCTTCGGGCCGCTGCATCAGATAGTGCCGTTTTGCGCTGTCGAGCCGCTGCGCGTTCCGCGCCAGCAGTTCCGAGGCGGCCCGGTGCAGGCGCCGCTGTTTCAGTGCGACCGTGTCCAGCAGCGCCGCCTGCTCCTTCACCACCATCTCCGCCGCCGCCGAGGGTGTGGGCGCCCGCAGGTCGGCCACAAAATCGGCCAGCGTGAAATCGATCTCATGCCCCACGGCCGAGATGACCGGGGTCTTGGCGGCGAAAATCGCGCGCACCACCACTTCTTCGTTAAAAGACCACAAATCCTCCAGCGAACCGCCGCCGCGTCCCACGATCATCACATCAACACCCCGGCGGTCGAGGTGTTCGATGCCCGCGGCGATTTCCTTTGCCGCCCCCTCGCCCTGCACCCGGGCGGGATACAAAATCACATGCACATTGGCAAAACGGCGGCGGATGACATGCAGAATGTCGCGGATGGCCGCGCCCGTGGGCGAAGTGACCACGCCGATCCGGCGCGGCAGCAGTGGCAGTGCCTTCTTGTGCGCGCTTTCAAAGAGGCCCTCGGCCTGAAGTTTGGCCTTAAGCCGCTCAAAGGCCAACTGAAGCGCGCCCATGCCCTTCGGCTGCATGTCGTCCAGCACGAGCTGCAGGTCGCCCCGCTTCTCATACAGCGTCACCAGCCCGTGGGCCAGCACTTCGAGGCCGTCACCGGGATCAAATTTCAATTTGTTCAGCGCGCCGCGAAACATGACCGCGCTCACCTGGCCGCTCTCGTCCTTCAGCGTAAAATAGGCGTGTCCGTTGCCCGACACGCGCCAGTTGGAGATTTCGCCCGACACCCACACCTCGCCCACACCGCGTTCAAGGTGCGCCTTGATGCGGCGAATCAACTGGGCGATGGTAAGAATCTGGTCGGGTTGTGCTGCCATGCGGCGCATTGTAGCCCATAGCCCCCGGTCGGGGCGACTGTCTGCGGCGGTATGGCCCCGTGGAAGAAAAGCGGCGGCATGGCCACCGCAATCAATAGAAGGCGGTCGCGCGGCTTTGGCGGTGGACGCGTGCTTCTTAGCTCTTGGCGGCCTCTTCCGCTTCTCCCGTTGCTGCGCGGCAGTCGCAGTCGCAGTCTTCATCACAGTCACAGTCGTCGTGGCATTCGTCATCATGATTGCAGCCGCATCCGCATCCGCACCCGCAGCCATCCCCTTCTTCGGGGTCCAGCGTGGGGTCGTTTTCTGCAGCGTCCTGGATGTAGCGCAGCAGCGCGTCTGGATCGGGCGGCAGGATTTCGATCAGGGCCACATCGACCTGAAGGTCCTCGCCGGCCAGCGGATGGTTGGCGTCCACCACCACACGTTCGCCGTCCACGGCCACCACGGTGAGCATCATGCCGCCCTGTTCGGGGCTGCCCATGTGAAAGGTTTGTCCGACTTCCGGGGTGAGGTCCTCGGGGAAGAGTTCGCGTCCGATTTCCTGCACCATGTCGTCCAGCCGCTCACCGAAGGCTTCGGCGGAGGGTACGGTCACCGAGCGTTTTTCGCCGGGCTCCAGGCCGACCACGGCGTTTTCGATACCTGCAAGGTAGCGGCCCACGCCGAGTATGACTTCTAGGGGCTCATTGTCGGGCGACAGGTCGATGATGTCGCCGCTGTTGAGCGCCACCCGGTAATGGATCAGCACACGGTCGCCGGATATGGCCTTGGCCATCGGGAATTCCTTTCACGGCCGCGTCATGCCGCGGCGGGTTGGGCAAAAAGGTCCGGCCGCACAGCCCACGCGCGGGATGCACGGCCGGGAAACGAGCATTTTACAGCAAGTTGCAGGCTAGTAGCGACGGGAACCGCCACCGCGGGAATCGCGGCCACCCTCTTCCTTCGGGCGGGCCTCGTTCACCTTGACGGCCCGGCCGTCCAGTTCATGGCCGTCGAGCGCCGTGATGGCGGCCTGGCCTTCGGCGGCGTTCGGCATTTCGACGAAGCCAAAGCCGCGCGACCGGCCCGTTTCCCGGTCGCTGATGACGCGGGCCGAGGAGACCTCGCCAAAGGCTTCAAAGGCCGCGCGCAGACTGTCGTCCTGGGTGCTGTAGGACAGGTTTCCCACAAAGATGTTCATGCGATCAACTCCTGCATGTCTTGGGCTTCACGCCCGGGTGTCTATATGGGTCGTTTCAGCGCAGACACAAGGTCGGGACATTTCCGCGGGCACAGACACCTGAGGGGCTGATCGACTTCTTAAACGGAACCGCGCAAACAACACCGTTCCGATGTGCCCAAACTATAACAAACAACTGCGATTTTTGCAATACCTGTCCACAGTTAACCGCTGTCCCCCTATGGGCTATCTGAACACGATGGTGCGGCGGCGGTAGACCATGATCCGGTCATCCGCATGGGCCTGCACGGCGGTGGAAAGCACCTTGCGCTCAACGTCGCGGCCGAGCGCGACCAGGTCGTTGGGGCTGTGGGCGTGGCTGACCCGGATGGTCTCCTGCTCGATGATGGGGCCCATGTCGAGGTCGGCGGTGGCGTAGTGGCTGGTGGCCCCGATCAGTTTCACGCCGTGCTCATAGGCCTGGTGGTAGGGCTTGGCCCCCTTGAAGGCGGGGAGAAAGCCGTGGTGCACGTTGATGATGCGGTGGGTGTATGCGTCGATGAACAGGGGGGTGAGAATCTGCATGTAGCGCGCCATCACCACAAAGTCCACGTGGTGCGTGCGGAAGAGTTCAAGCACGCGGGTTTCCGATTCGGCACGGGTGTCTGCCGACACGGGCACGCACACGAAGGGCACGCGGAAGTTGGCGGCCACGTGCTCCAGGTCGTTGTGGTTGCTCACGATCAGCGCCGTGTCGGCGTTGATCTCGCCGTACTGGTGCCGCAGCAGCAGATCGTACAGGCAGTGGTCGTACTTTGAGACCATGATCGCCATGCGTTTTCGCTCGTCGGAAAAGCTGAGCCGGGTTTCCATGCCGTAGCGCGCCGCCAGTTCGGCCAGCCCCTCGTGAATCTCGCGCCGGGTGCGCGAGATGCCGCCGGTGTCGAAGAAGACCCGCATGAAAAAGCGGTCGTCGATGGTTTCAGAATGCTGCTGCGCGTCGATGATGTTGCCGCCCAGTTCATAGATGAACCGGCTCACGTGAAAGACGATTCCCTTCACGTCGGCGCAGTGCAGGGTGAGTGTTGCGGTGTTGGCGCTCATGTCCTGGTGAAATCCTTCTTTGCTGTTTAGACGGAAACCATACCGCCGCGCCCGTGGTCTGATCAACCAGCGAGGGCGGGCAGGGGAGAAGATCCCGGGATGACCGGGAAGCACAGGGAGTACTCTGCATGAACACATTGCCGTCCCGACGTGGATTCACCCTTATAGAACTGCTGGTGGTCATTGCCATCATCGCCATACTGGCGGCCGTTCTCCTGCCCGCGCTGGCGCGGGCACGCGAGGCCGCGCGCCGCTCCAGTTGCCAGAACAACCTTAAGCAGATGGGCATCGTCTTCAAGATGTATTCCGGCGAAAGCGGTGCCCAGAAATACCCGCCCAAATCACTGCGCGTGATCAATCTGCTGTTTTCCATGCGGTCCACCTATCCCGAGTATCTGACCGACCCGAAGCTCATCTTTTGCCCCTCCTCGCCCCTGCCCGGCGAACAGTTGTTGAAACCGGGCGGCGATTTTGCCGACGCCTCGGGCAAGCTGCTGATTGACCGCATGGACGGCGACCCGCGCTGGGGCAACTATAATCCCGCAATGAAGATACTCCCGGCGGACCGGTCCTACGCCTATCTGGGCTGGGTGGTGCCGGACAATTCGTGGCTCATCCCCGTGGCCTATGGCGAGGGGTTCTTTCTGGGCGAATACTACAACCGCGTGGTGCAGCCATGGACCAGCGCCAACTTCAGCGCCGTCGAGCAGCTAAACGACCAGGATTTTGAATACACCCACGGCGGCAATGCCCGTGTCGCGCCCAACACCAAACTGACCCTGTACCGCCTGCGCGAGGGCGTGGAGCGCTTTTTCATCACCGACATCAACAACGCCGGGGCATCGCAGAAATCGCAGTCTCAGGTCGCCGTGCTCTGGGACAAGATAAGCACCCGCGTCGACACGTTCAACCATGTGCCGGGCGGTTCCAATGTGCTGTACATGGACGGCCATGTCGATTTCACCAAGTGGTCGCCCCATCCCGGAGCATCTCCCGACGCCGCGGGCACGGAGGATGAAACGTTCCCCGTCTCCCTGGCCTGGGCACAGCTTTCCGACCTTGCGGCCGATGCGCAGGCCAGTCTCTGAGAAACACAGCGTGCCGTTGCAGGCTTAGCCCCGGGCGTCGATGGCGTCCCAGGAGGCGGTGTCGTTGGGTGTGTAGTGTTCCAGTTCCACGGACCGGGCGATGATTGCGCGCATTTCAGCGAGCGATTCTATCGCGCCCACGGCCATGGCCTGCACGCCGATGTTGCCCAGCGCCGTCGCCTCCACCGGTCCGACCACCACCGGAATGCCGCAGGCGTCGGCCGTCATCTGGCACAGCAGCTTGTTCTGCGTGCCGCCGCCGATGATGTGCAGCACTTCCGTCTTCCGACCCAGCAGACCGTCGATCATGCGCACCGTGCGCCGGTACTTGAGCGCCAGGCTTTCGAGCGCGCAGCGGATGATGGCGCCGCGCGTTTCCGGCACGGGCTGGCCAGACTCGCGGCACAGGGTCTGGATGAGTTCGACCATGTTTTCCGGGGCGATTAGGCGCGGGTCGTCGATGTTCGGCATGACCGACACGAAGGGCGCGCTGGCGGCGGCTTCGGCGGTGATGAAGCCGTAGTCGATTTTCTCGCCCGACCGCTCCCACACGCGCCTGCATTCCTGCACCAGCCACAGCCCGAAGATGTTCTTCAGGAAGCGGATCTTTCCGCCCACGCCGCCCTCGTTGGTAAAGTCCAGCGCAAGGCTCTCCGGCGTGACAAACGGCTCGTCCAGTTCCGCGCCCAGCAGCGACCAGGTGCCGCTGGACAGGTAGGCCCAGTTCGGGCTGTCCGGCGCCACGGGCACGGCGGCCACCGCCGAGCCCGTGTCATGGGAGGCCGTGGCGATAACGGGCACGCCTTTGGCGATGCCGGTCACGGCGGCCAAATCATCCAGCACAGCTCCCAGCACAGTGCCCGGCATCACCGGGTCGGACAGGAGATCCCGGGGCAGGCCGAGTTTGGCGATGAGTTCCTCGTTCCAGGTGCGTTTCCATGGGTCGAGCAACTGCGTGGTGGAGGCGTTGGTGTACTCCAGCGCGCGCTTGCCGCTCAACAGATAGGCGAACAGGTCGCCCATCATCAGCAGTTTGTCGGCCGCCTCCAGCAGGGGCGATTCCGCCTTCTTCAGGCTCAGCAGTTGGTACAGCGTGTTGAAAGGAAGAAACTGGATGCCCGTGGCGCCGTAGATGTCCGCCCGGGGCACGATGCCAAAGGCATAGTCCTGCATGCCCTCGTTGCGCTTGTCGCGATAATGGACCGGATTGCCCAGGGGCGACCCGTCCCGTGCCAGGAGCCCAAAGTCGACGCCCCAGGTGTCCACGGCAATGCCGTCCAGCTCGGGACCAAACTGCCGGGCGCACAGCGCCAAGCCCTGCACCATTTCCTCGTAAATGCGCGCCAAATCCCACTGGCGCGTGCCCAGCATAACCAGCCCCTCCGTGCGGAACCGGTGCACCACCTCCAGCCGGATCACACCGTCCGCCAGCGTTCCCAGCACGGCACGGCCGCTCTCTGCACCAAGGTCAAACGCCAGAAACCTTCCAGTCTTCTTCATGTCGCATGCTCCTGCGGTAGGGGATTCCTGCACTCTGGACTTCGACAAGAAGGTAGTACAGGGCGGCAGCGCAATACAAACCGGTGCAACCGGGAAGAGGACTCCCCCAATTTGACCGGCAGATCCACACTATTCTGTATTGACAGGGGAACAACTAAGGCGTAGTATAAAACAAGAAAATCCATGAATATGGGTAGGCCGTCTTTTCAAGGAATGACCGGGAGTCATTGGGTAGTGAGATCATGGGTTCACAGTCAGGGCGGGCATGTTCGGGCACCGTATGGAATCGCCCGTTCGGTACACTTCCCCGCCGACGTTGTTATCCGTTGCACCAGGCGGCGCCAAACTTTTCGGGAAGGACCTATTGTCATGCGAACGGGGTTTCTTTTGGCTGTTCTCGGCGTTGCGGTTCTCATGGCTTCAATGCCTGCCAATGCCGCCGTGTCCGTTCTGGGCAAGGCCAGCTACAAGGACGACACCAATGACGTGCCGACCTATTCATTTGCAGTGACCGTGCCTGCGGGTACGCAGGTGGCCGTCATTGGCCTGAGCAACCGGGACAACCGGGCGGTCACCAGTGTCAAGTTTGCCGGCGACACCCGCGCGTTTACCCCGATGATTGACTCCGACCCCAGCGGCAGCGCGCATGAGCGCGCCGCATTGCTTTACTTCAAGAACCCGCCGACAGGCGCCCAGACCATCAATGTTGTGAATTCGGGCCAGTCGCTGCACAAGGCGGCGGGGATTCTCTTTCTGAACGGCGTGAAACTGGAAGCTTTTTCCGACCCCGGCGCCGCCACGCCGCTGGTGCCCCTGGTCAAGAAGGCCACGGGCCAGGGGGGCTCGGCCACGAGCACCTTTACGGCCGCCGAGGCCCCTGTGGGCACGCTTGCGTTGTCCGTCGTGATGGACAAGGGACAGACCCTGGCCATGCAGGCCGTGACCGGCGTCACACAGACCGAACAATGGAACATTCAGACGAAGAACACGGTGGTGTTTGTCCCGATTTATGGAACCCACGGGGGCAGCACGGCCCCGGGAAGCCCTTCCGGTACGACGTTATCCTGGAATACGCCCGACTACTGGGGCACCGTCGCGACGGTGATTCCCACAGCCAACCAGGGCGCGCTGGTGCTTTCCGTGCCGACACTCACCGTGGGCGACGCCGCGCCCAACGGCACTTCAGCGGGCACGCTGACCGTGACGGATTCGGACGGGGTGGCCCCCTACACCTGGACGCTCACCAACAATGCGGGCGGCCGTTTTGCGCTTAGTGCGACCACCGGCGTTTCCGTAAATGTTCTCGTGGCGAATGAAGCTCTCATTGACCAGGGCCTGGCGGCCAGCCATGTCATTCACGTTCGTGTGCAGGATTCGTCCGTGTACCACACGCCCTACGATTCAGATTTGACCGTGCAGGTGACCGACACCACCCTGCCGGTGGTCAGCGCCATCAGCGCCGCGCCGCTGGTGGTGCGTGACGGCTCTACTGCGGCGATCACCGCCACCGCCACGGACAACGTGGGCGTGGCCGGGCTTCCGGTCTTCACCGTAAACGGCACTGCCGCGGGTGAGTCCACGGCTTCCGGAAACCAGTACACCGCCCAATGGCAGGCACCGGCGGGCTCTGCGGAGGGACTGGCGACGATAAGCGTTTCGGCCAAGGATGTCGCCGGAAACACCGGGTCGGCGACCTCCTCCACGGTGCTCACCATAGACAACACCCCGCCGACCCTGTCCAACTTTACCGTGTCCACCCCATTCGTGAAACCGGGAGACCCGCTTACCGTGTCGGTGACGGCGACGGACATTCACGGGGTGGTGGCCTATCCGGCGCTCATGGTGAACAGTCTGGATGCAGGCGCGCCGCTGGCGGAGGGTGACCGTTACACCTGGACCTACGTGCTGCCCGGCGACACGCCCGAAGGGCCGCTGACGCTGGCGGTGACGGCACTGGACACGCCGGGCAACGAGCGGTTGGGCGTGGCCTCCGACATGGTCACGGTGGACGCCACCCCGCCGTCCATCTCGAACATTCTGTCCTCTGTCGCATGGGCGCGCACCGGCACGCAGGTGACGGTTACCGCAACCGTAACGGACGACAACGGTCTTTCGGTACTGCCCGTGCTGAGGCTTAACAATGGCAGCATGGCCACACCGCAGGCGATGGGCAGCCAGTACACCTGGACCTTCTCCGTTTCCGCTTATGAGCCCTCGGGTCCGGCGCGGGTCTATGTGGACGCCACAGACAAGGCGGGCAACACCGCCACGGCCTCACCGCCTGCGACCATTTTGACCGTGGACCACGCCGCGCCCACCATTGGGACGCCGACGGTCAATCCGTTAAGCGCGACCATCGGCACCACCGTTACGGTGACTTCCCGCGTGTTGGATAACTTCAGTCTTGCCGCGGCGCCCCAGCTCACGCTCAACGGCGTCGCCTTGGGCGCCCCTTCCGAGTCATCAGGCACCTTTACCTGGACCTTCAAGGTGCCCGCCGGGCAGCCCGAGGGCACTGCGACCATGCGGATAACGGTCGGTGACCTGGCCGGCAACACCAACAATCTTTCCTTCTCGGGCCTGGTGATAGACCCGAACGGACCGGTGATTTCAGGCGCGACGGTAACGCCCAGCCCCGCGAAGGCGGTCACGCTGGAAATCATCAAGGCCAATATCACGGACCTGACCGGCCTTTCGGGCGATCCCACGCTCTACATCAATGGAAAACTGGCCGTGTACACCGGGGTCACGGGCACGCAGTACGCGTGGAAACATTGGATACCGACGACCGGCCCCGAGGGATGGGCCACACTGGTCTTCAGTGCCACCGACACCTGGGGCAACAAGAGTTCCCTCACGGTCACCGACGCCCTTTTCATAGACCGGGTGGCCCCGCAGATCACCGACATTCAGATCAGTCCCAATCTTGCCAAGGGAGGCGATGTGGTGCGTATTATGTTCAAAGTGACCGAGGACGGCGCCGGACTCTCGGGCTTGCCGACTGTTACGGTAAACGGCATGACGGCGGCCTACCAGTCCCGGACGGGCGACCAGTTTGAGTACCGCATCACCCTGCGCCCGGCCGAACCTGACGGAGCCGCCTCCATCAGCATTTCGGCCCGCGATGTGGTGGGCAACGTGGGCACCGCCGCCTCAACCGCATTGGTGGTGGACAACAGCGTTCCGACTGTGGGCGAAATCACGGCCTATCCCCCCTACGCCCCGGACAATGCGCAGGTGCGGATCGGCTTCATGGTGAACGAGGCCAACGGGCTGCAGACACCGCCTCAGGTTACGGTTAATGGACGACCAGCCTCCTATTCCCTCCAGGAGTCCGGCCACTACGAGTACATTTACACCGTCCACCATGCCATCGACACGGAGGGCCCCGCCACGGTCGAAATCAGCGCCACCGACACTACCGGCCATGTGGGCACGAGCCAAAGCACGGGGCTGCTGTTCATTGACACTGTTCCGCCCGAAGGTACCCTGGTGCTTAACGGCGGAAACCAGATCACCCGCGTTTCGACGGTGATTCTGGCGTTGCACGCCGATGACGGCGCGCTGGGGTCGGGGGTGACGGACATGTGCGTGAGCGAAGACGGCGAGAATTGGCAGTCTTGGGAAACGTACAACGCGACCAAATCCGTGCAGATTGCGCCCGGCATCGGCTGGCGGACGGTCTATGCACGGTTCCGTGACCGTGCGGGCAATGAAAGCGCGCAGCCGGCATCGGACACCATTGCGCTCAAGCCCTATCCGCTCGCCGTGGACCAGGAATCCCCCGCCCAGGTAACCGTCAACGCCGGCGCCGCGACCGTGCTGGAAATCAGCGCGCGCAACGTGTTCGGCCACGTGGTCAGCTACGAATGGCGCAGAAATGGTGTGCCCCTGTCCACGGGCACCGGCATCAGCGACGGTCCCGCGCTGGCGCTGGACAAACTGACCCCGGAAGATGCGGGCCGCTACACCTGCGTGGTGGTGGACGAGGTGGAGAGCAAGGAGTCCGCGCCCTTCCTGCTGGAAGTGGAAAAGATGGTGCCCGCCGCCGGCGGCCCGGGGCTGCTTGTCCTGATGGTCCTCCTGGCGCTGGCGGCCGCGGCCGTGCTCGGCCGCGCCGGAAAGCGCGGCGTGGCGTTGCTGGCCCTGCTGTCGCTGGGGCTGCTGGCGGCGATTCCCGCCGGGGCCGAGGTCACGGTGGTGTACTCCGCCCAGACCAAGAGCGGCAGCCTGAGCGACGACGGATTGCGCGCCCTGGCCATCGAAAAAGGCTCCGTGGAAATCTGGACCCGCACAGAAGACGGCAAGGTCAAGCGCGAACTGTCCCGGGTGGGCGAGCCGGGCGTGGGCAATCCAGGCTTCACCTCGCTGCAGCGCGAGGAGATGGAGCGCCAGGCGGCCTCGGGCGCGCGAAAGACCATCGAGAAGGACGGAAGCGCCCTGGTGGTGGCCGACCTCGGGCAGGGTGCGTCCATCGTCTTCTCCCAGCCCAAGCGCATGACCGGGCCAAGCTTTGACGCGCGTCTGATTGTCAACGGCGAGGTGATTTGGACCGAGCAGCGCTGGGAGGAAACAGTGAACGGCGTGACCCGCCCGCTCCTCATACGCGTTGACTTTGCCAAGGGCTCGATCGCGCAGGTGTTCAACTATACCGAAACGCCGCCGGCAGCCCTGCCCCCGGTGTATCTGAGGAAAGAAGGACCGGCCCCGATTCCTGAAGGCATGGAGCCCGTAACCCTGCCCGTGCCAAAGGCGAACGCCATCGACCGGGATGTGCAGTTCATCGTGCCCACACAGGGCATGAAGAACTACGGTTTTGATTCAGGCTGGCTGCCCGGCGGCACCGGCCCCGACCCGGGCGGATTCATCATCCAGGTGCATCTCGCCGCGACGGCCGGCTTCAACTATGACGCAGCCGTGAACGGGCGCTTCACCCTGTCCGACGGCAACATGCTCACGATTGGCCCGGGGTCGGGCAACTGGGGTTTCTACTTTGGCGCCCATTTCGTGATGAAGGCAGCCTTTGACATTCCGCCCATTCTCGGGTGGGACCTTGCGCCGTTCACGGTGAACATTCCCTATGTTCCCGAATACAACTTTGTCGCCTCAGACCGGGATAATTTCACCAGTTGGCTGCTGGGCGGCGTCACCTCAACACTGCACAACGATGCGGTGCGCCAGAATGTGGTTGACCTCAACATCGTTTCGCTGCTCCTGACGCAGGGTGTGCTTCCCTCGCTGCCCTCATGGGTTCCGCTTCCGGCGGTGGGCGTCAAGCTCGATGTGGGTGCCATTGCCGACGGCACCATGACCTGCCGTGACATTTCGCTGAGCGACGGCACAAAGTTCACCTATGAAGGCGAGCCCCGAAGGATCTTCGTGCCGATGACGGGCTTCAAGTCGACCGCGACCTACGATGACATGACGGCGCTCAATGTGGGCGTGAAATTCTTTCCCGGTGTTTATTTCTCGTGGCTGGGCTTCCGGTGGGACTGGCCGGTGGACGGGGTGGACAACAACATCCTCACCCAGCTCCAATGGCTGCCCATCATCCTGACCGATTTCCCCTTCACCACCGCCGAATTGAATTTTACCGGACTGCCGAGCACCGGCGAGCCGACAGACTGGTTCACCGAGGACATCAGCCTGGGCGAACTCAACGATCTGAGCCTCAAGCGCATCCGCTTCACGCCGAACCTCTCGAACAACTTCTACATCGCCTGCGACGAGGACCCGATCAGCGCCTACCGCACGCCGATTGCCGGGGCCGTTGCGCTGCCGCTTGGCAACGACCAGTTTGTGAAGGTTGACCTTTCCGACGGAAAGCAGGTGCAACTGTACGGAACCCACTACAGCTCCATCTATGTGGGCAGCAACGGGTACATCACCTTTGAAGGCGGCGACACATCCAATGATGCGAGCCTTGCGCACCATTTCAACCAGCCCCGCATATCCGCACTGCTTTCCGCGCTCAAGCCCGCCAGCGGCGGAAAGATCTATTTCCAGCAGATGCCCAACCGGGCCGTGGTCACCTGGGACAAGGTGTGCATCAACGGAACCATCACCACGCAGACGGTCAACATGCAGGTGGAGATGTTCTTCGACGGGCGCATCGTGATCACCTGGATGCACCTGGACCAATATTACCCGGTGGCGGGCCTGTCCCGCGGCGGCGGCACACCGTCAAAATTCGCCGAGAGCGACCTGTCCCGCTATGGCGCCTGCCTGAGTCCCATCGCGGACGAGGCCGGAATCCGCATAAACTTCACGCCCCCCTCGGTGCTGGCAGGCAATCCGCGCTGGCGGCTCGACAACGGCGACTGGCTCCCGAGCGGCGGACTGACTTCAGGAACGCTTGGCGGGCACACCCTCACCTTCAACTACATTCCAAACCTGTGGGCCACGCCTGCGCCCATGCCGGTGCTTCTTTCGCAGGTGGACACAACCTCGACCTATACGGTGGACTGGGTTCGCCTGCGGGGAACGATCAAGGTGAACGCCACGCCGCAGTCCGCTCCCTGGTCCCTTGTGGACGGTGACGGGGTAGTGCACACCGGAACCGGCAGTCTTGACCTGACCAACATGCCCAGCGGCACATGCAGTATCACCTGGCTGGACCTGCCCACATGGACGAAGCCCTCGCCTGCGACCCAGGAACTGTTCCTCTACCCGGACGCAGAGGCCGTGTTCACGGGCAACTACGCGCCGATTATCGGGCAGGGACAGGCCACGCTGCTGGTAAACATCACCCCTGAAGCCGCGCGGCTTGCCGGGGCGAAGTGGCGGGTCAACGGCGGTGACTGGCAGGATGGCGGCGCGTCGGTGACCATTCCCGATGGCGATGCCACCGTCACCTTCCTGGACCTGCCCGGTTGGACCACGCCCGCGGCCATCACGCAATTCATGACCCGCGACATCACCACCACGCTGGCGGGCGATTATGCGCGCCAGAAGGGTGTTGTCATCATCAATGTGGAGCCGAACAGCGCTTCATGGACGCTGGTGGACGGTGACGGGGTGGAGCGCGCGGGCGCCGGTGACAGCACACTGACGAATCTTCCCACCGGCACGGTGACGATTACCTGGGGACCGGTGGCGAGTTATAACGTGCCCGATCCCAACCCCTACGTGTTTGCGCTGGAAAATGGCGCCACGCAGCATGTGACCGGCGCCTACCGGCCGATCATCGGCGAAGGCCAGGGCATTCTGCGGGTGACCATCCTTCCCGACAAAGCCGTGAACGCCGGTGCCCAGTGGCGTTTGGTGGGCGGCGAATGGCACAGCAGCGGCGCCATGTTGGCCCTGTCCGACGACGACCACACCATCAAGTTCATGGATCTTGTCGGCTGGGTCACCCCCGCCGACGTGACCAAATCCATCGTGCGCGATGTGATCAATGACGTTTCCGCGAACTATGTGCGGCTTACGGGAACCGTCGTGGTGGATGTGACCCCGAACAACGCGGCCTGGGTGATCACCGACGCGGACGGCGATACGCACAACGGCGCGGGCGACGCCACGCTGGCGAACATGCCGACGGGGCCGCTGACGGTGGTGTGGGGCGGGTTGACGGGCTACGCGACGCCCTCGCCGAACCCCGGCAACTACACGGTGGAAGAGGGTGCCACACTGACGCTGACAGGCACATACATCAAGGCCGTGCTTACGGCGGACTTCACGGCCACGCCCACCACGGGCATGGTCCCTCTTGATGTGCTGTTCACCGACCTGTCCAACTCGACCACCAAGCCGATTCAGCAGTGGACCTGGTACTTCGGCGACGGCAAGACCAGCACCGAACGCAACCCCGAGCATCTCTATCGCGACTCCGGTGTCTACACCGTGACCCTGTCGGTGAGCACCGCCGACCAGATGGCCATGGAGACGAAGAAGCAGTACATCAACGTTGAGCCGGGCGTGCCCCTGGCCGGTGTGGCCGGACTGGCCGGACTCGCAATGGCGGTGGCCGCCGCGGGCGGGCGCATGTTGCGCCGCCGCAGATAGGCATTGAAGACACCCTGATTTTGTGCCGCCGCCGGACAAGTTCCGGCGGCGGTTTTGAAAATGGGCGGCGAACCCGCTACACTGGCCCGCATCGGCCCGAGGGCCGTGCTGGCAAGGAAATCAGGTCAAGGAAGGCAGGCAATTATGAAGATGTCCGTGCGCGTGCAATTGATGGTCATGATGTTCATCCAGTTCTTCGTTTGGGGAACCTGGTATGTGGCGATGGGCGTGTATCTGCCCAAGATCGGGTTCTCCAACTCGCAGATTGGGCTGGCCTACAGCAGCACGGGCTGGGCGGCCATCGTCACGCCGTTTTTCATGGGCATGATTGCCGACCGCTTCTTTCCCGCCCAGAGGGTGCTTGCCGTGCTCAACCTGGTGGGCGCCGCGCTGCTCTGGCTGGCCGCGGTTACCACCACGCCCACCCTGTTCCTGGTCTATCTGTTTGCCTACACGATGTGCTTCATGCCGACCCTCTCGCTGACCAGCGCCATCGCCTTTAACCAGATGGACAGTCCGCAGAAGCAGTTCCCCGCCATCCGCGTCATGGGCACCGTGGCTTGGATCGCGGCCGGAGTCGTTGTCAGCTGGGTCTATCTGGATGGCAAAACGGGCGGGCTGCGCCTCGTGTTCGGCGAGGCCGGCAGGGCGGGCATGCAGTCCATTGTGGAGACGGCATGGACCTTCAAAATTGGCGCCGCCTGCGCGCTGGTCATGGGGTTGTACGCGTTGACGCTGCCCAACACGCCCCCCAAACTTGCGGGAAAGAAGGTGCTGGTGCGCGATGTGCTTGGCTTGGATGCGCTGGCCCTGATGAAGGACCGCTCCTTCCTGGTGTTCATCGTCAGTTCACTGCTGGTCTGCATCCCCCTGTCGTTCTACTACGGCTTTGCCGCATCCTATCTGGCGGGCGGCGGCGTGAAGAACATCACGGCCGTCATGTCGCTGGGCCAGGCCTCCGAATTCTGCTTCATGCTCGTCATCCCCTTCTTCTTTGCGCGGCTCGGCGTGAAAAAGATGCTCCTGGTGGGCATGGGCGCCTGGGTCATCCGCTACATGTGCTTTGGCATGGGCAACGGCCAGGGCTTGATTGCGCTGTGGTATGTCGGCGTGCTGCTGCACGGCGTGTGCTACGACTTCTTCTTTGTCACCGGCCAGATCTACACCGACATGCGCGCGCCCAAGGAGTTGCAGGCGAGCGCGCAGGGCCTGTTTGCGCTGGCGACCTGGGGCATTGGCATGACGATTGGCACCACGGCCTCGGGCCGGGTGGCCGATTACTTCAGCAAGCCCGGCGCCACGCCCGATGCGGCCAAGGTGATGGATTGGTTCGGCATCTGGATGACCCCGGCCGCCCTCGCGTTCATCGTGTTCGTCATCTTCCTGGTGTTCTTCTCGGAAAAGGGGCTGGAGAAGAAGACCCAGGCATAGGCAACGGCTTGGACAAGTGACGGTCCCTTCGGGACCCGTGCCGATTGGTGCTGGGCACCAACCTTGCGCATTCAAATTGGTCCCTTCGGAACCCCTGCCGATTTATGCGTTTCATGGAACCCCGCTCTACAGTCCGCGTCGCGGCCCGCCCTATAGTCCTGCGCTGCCCTTGAGCATGTAGGCCACGCGCTGGCCCATGGTCATGGCCGCCTTGCGCAGGTCCACTTCGTTCAGGATGGCCCCCTTGAGGTGGGCGTTGCGGAACACCGTCAGGTTTACCGTGGCGCCGGTCAGGTTGGCGCCTTCGAGCGAGGCACCGAAAAAGTTCGCCATGTCCAGCGAGGTTTCCACCAGCGATGCGCCCGTGAGATCCGCACCGGACAGGTCGGCCTCGGTGAGGTCGGCCTCGTACAGGTTGGCGTAGCGCAGGTTGACCGAATGCAGGTCTATCTGCCGCAGGTTGACGTGGTTGAGCGTGGCCTCCTGCAGGCACGCATCCTCCAGCAGCACCCCTTTCAGGTCGGCGCGGCTCAGGTCGGCCCCGCGCAGGTTGCAGCGGCGCATGTCCGAGCCGGCCAGTTTCGCGTTGAAGAAATTGGTGTGTTCCAAGTCCACCCCCGCGAAATTGACGTTCAACAGCGCGGCATTTGCGAAATTGGTGTGGCGCAGATTGGCCTCGCTCAGGTCGCGTCCGCACAGATTGATGCCGCTCAGGTCCGGCTTCGCCCCCTTGGTTTCAGCGCGCCATTTGTTCCACGCCTCAACCCCCTCCATAATCAGGCTCGCATGCTGCGAATAGGCCATGGCACCGCTCCTCGTAATCGTGTCACACCCTCGACCGGCCGTTCGGGAGAATAACGCACAAGATTCCATTATTCTCACTCATGATGATTATAGCACCAATGCTTGAGCCTGTAAACCGGGATGTGTACAGTATCGACAAGGCAGGGGAATTCGATCCGCTGTGCCGGCGAAATTCCCAGGAGACACGCAGATGAAGCCCAAGATGCTGTTCGTGATTGGCGCCCCGCGTTCGGGGACCACCATGCTGGAACGGATGCTTTCGGCCCACTCGATGATTCAGGGCGGTCCCGAACCGCACCTGCTCACGCCGCTGGCCCATCTGGGCCTGTGGGCAAAGGTGGACAAGGCGCCCTATGACCACATTCTCGCGGCCCAGGCCCAGAAGGGGTTTGTGGCGCAGTTGCCCCGGGGGGAGGCGGACTACTGGGACGCCTGCCGGGCCTACTGCGACACCCTGTACGGGCGTTACATGGAGGCCTGCGGCGGGGGACGGGAGATCTGCCTCGACAAGACCCCGGCCTATGCGCTCATCCTTCCGTTCATGCAGAAGGTGTTTCCCGATGCGAAGTACGTGGTGCTCACGCGGCATCCCATCGCCATGTTCTCGTCCTTCGCCAATTCCTTTTTCGACGGCGACTACCGCGCGGCGAATGAGCACAACCCCATCATCAACCGCTACGTGCCCGCGCTGGCGGCTTTCCTGCGCCAGACCGACATCCCCTATGTGCATGTGCGCTATGAGGATTTGGTCAAGGATCCTGAAACATGGTTCCAGCGCATCTGCGAATACATTGGCATCCCCTACGAGCCCGAAGCTATCGACTACGGCAAGGCGGGCGAGGAGGGCGGTCGGGCAAAGGGACTGGGCGATCCCATTGGCGTGGCCCAGCACACCCGGCCCACCACCGCGTCGGTGAAGAAATGGGTGGCTGAACTGGCCAACGACCCCGACAAGCGCAAGCTTGTCGAGCGGGCACTGGCGGCCGTGGACCCGGCCGACCTCGAAACGATTGGCTATCCGCCCGCGAAGATTTGGAAACCGCTGCTGGAGGCGGGGGACGGCGTGCCCGCGCCCAAGGCGCCCAAACTGGACCGTTACCGCCTTGAGCGCAAGCTCATCGTGCGGCTGCGTTCGGCGGCGCGCGGCGGCGGTCCCCTCAGGCGCGTGCTCGAAAAGGCGCGGCTGGCCTGCGATGTGCTGCTGCGCGAGTGACTGTAGAGGGATTTGCATATCCCTTTCCCCCGTGCAATGATTAGCAAAGAATAATGCGCGGAAAATACGGCAAGAAAGAACGGCTGAAAAGAAACCGATGACACCAACGGACAGAAATGCAGAGCAGTCCCAAGCCGCAGGCAAAGCGCAGGTGCTCTCCATCGTTGTGCCCACCTACCGCGAAGCGGAGAACCTGCCCGAGTTGCTCGACCGTCTGGGAAAGCTCCGCGCCGAAAAGCAGTTGGACCTTGAAGTCCTCATCATGGACGACAACAGCCGCGACGGGTCCGAGGAGACGGTGGCTGCGCTGGGCTTGGACTGGGTGCGCCTGGTGGTGCGCACCGAGAATCGCGGCCTCAGCCCCGCCGTGATCGACGGGTTCAATCTTGCGGCGGGCAACACCGTTCTAGTCATGGACGCCGACCTGAGCCATCCGCCCGAGAAGATTCCCGAAATGCTCGCCGCGCTCGACGGCGGCGCGGATTTTGTCATTGGTTCCCGCTATGTGCCCGGCGCTTCAACCGCCGAAAATTGGGGGCTCTTCCGCTGGGTCAACAGCAAGATCGCCACGCTGCTCGCGCGGCCCTTTACCCGTGTCAGCGATCCCATGAGCGGATTCTTCGCATTTCGCCGGTCCCTGCTAGACACGGCGGCCCCGTTTAACGCCGTGGGCTACAAGATTGGACTGGAAGTGATTGTCAAGGGCGGGTGCCGCCGCTGTGCCGAAGTGCCCATCCACTTCGACCAGCGCCACCACGGCGAGAGCAAGCTGTCGCTGCGCGAGCAGTTGCTCTACCTGCGCCATCTGCGCCGTCTGGCCATGTTCAAATACGGCCACTGGGTCCATTTCTCCCAGTTTGCCCTCGTGGGTCTGCTCGGCACCTTCGTCAATCTTGCCGTGATCACCCTGTTTGACGGGATGGGCCTGCCCCTGAAGATAAGCGCCGCAGCCGCCATCTTCATCGCCATGGTGTTCAATTTCTTTCTGAACCGATACGTGACGTTCAGCGACGCCCAACCCGGACGTTTGTGGAGGCAATTGACGGCCTTTATCGCCGCCTGTTCGGTGGGTGCCGCGGTGAACTACACCGTGGTGCTGTCGGCGGCGTGGATGTGGCCCCTGTTCAATGAACATCCCCAGTTTGCCGCCGTGCTGGGCATCATGGCCGGACTCACGTTCAACTACCTGGCAAGCAGACATCTCGTTTTCAAGAAATGAGACGCCTCTGATGTGCCGTTCACGTCGGGGTTGTCACTGCCGACCGCTTTACTTGGCAGAACGGTCCCCTTTGCCGCCGTCCCAGGTGCCCGATATGTTGAAGTTGTAGCGCATGGTTTCCTTGCCCGTGGTGTCGGTGCTGATGTCGGCCGACTGCGCGGAGGCTTCAGCGCGGGTGGGTTTGGCCTCGCCGTGGTACAGGCGGAATTCATACTCAATGTACCCGACAAAGCCGTGGTCGCTGGAGGCGGTGGAGCCTTTCACATCGACCGGGCGGGCGACTTCGTAGACTTTGACTTCCTTGAAGTAACGGCCCTTCAGTCCGTCCTGCTCAAACTTAATCTGGCCCTCCCGGATCTCGGAGTTCATCCGTTTCATCTCGGTCATGCCCACCGTGTCCAACTGCTGGTAGACCTTGTCCGAGCCGGACACATATCCCTCCGGATGCTCGGCCAAACCGAAATCGGCGAGCACTTTCTGTCCCACACCGCCGCCCTCGGACTTGCATCCGGCAAAACACAGGCAGGCAAACAGGCAAACAATGCACAACCACTTGTTCATGGTATTTTCCTTTCCAGTTAACGTGATGTCATTATCGCACTTCACGCCGGGCGGTGTAAATTTGCCTGTAAGTGAATCCTTCTCCCAAGGGTGCCGTTTCCAGGATACACGACGGAAGGAGGGGGCCTCCTTCCGTCCCCCGGAAGAGGAGGGAGACAGCCCGGATATCCGGCATGACCCATACGTAATAAGTACCTGAATAGATTGCATTCAGGCCGGTTGAACCGTATTCTGTACCGTAGCCACGCGGCTGAATAAAGTGCGCATGGGGGTCCGGTTCAAGTATTGGTCATGGGTCTATTGTACGCGTGTTGGCCACACCCTACCGGCAAGATTGATTTGGGCATCTTATAACAGGTGAATTCCTTACTAAAAAGAATTCCTAATAAAGCTTGACTCCGTTTTTCACTTTTGGCTACAATGTTTTCAGGAATGAACTTATAATAAGCTGTGTTCTGCACACTGTCGAGGTGGAAGCACAGCGACAAGAAAGGCATTTACCGATATTATTATCGGGTGCCCTCAGCGGTTGGGTGAGATCAAGGTTTGCGTTAGGTTGACGGATTTCCAATTCACGGGACGCTTCAGGGAGAAATTGTGCATGGATTCATTTCCACAGGTTGACCCGATTCCGCTGCCCGCCCCGGTGTGGCTGTTCAAGGTGCTTCAATGCGTGACCTTGACGCTGCACTTCACGGCGGTGCATTTCATGGTTGGGGGCTTGTTGCTCGCCACATGGTGGGCGATTCGCGGACGCCGGAGCGGGGATGAGCGCTTGCTGTCGGCAAGCGGCACGATTGCGCACCTCCTGCCCGTCGTTGTGGCCTATGTCATCAATCTCGGCATTCCGCCGCTTCTGTTTGCGCAGGTGCTGTACGGACGCGCACTCTACACGTCCAGCATTCTCCTCGGCGTGTTTTGGATTATGGTGATTTTCATGCTGGTTGCGGCCTATTTCATCATGTACAAAATGGCGAAGCGCGCGGACACAGGGCTGGCCTATGGCTGGATGGGGCTCATCGCGCTGGCGCTCATATTGAAAATCGGATTTGTTTACACCAACAACATGACGCTCATGCTGCGCCCGGATGCCTGGGTGGAGATGTATCGAAGCAATCCCACGGGGGCGCACCTGGCCCACGGCGACCCGACGATCCTACCGCGCTGGCTCTACATGATGCTCGGCTCGGTGGGCATGGCGGGCATCGGCCTGATGCTGCTAGGCATGAAACCCGGTCTTGAGAAAAGCACCGCCGCTTTCCTGCGCGGCCGCGGGGGCATTCTGCTTTCGGTTTTCACCCTGGTTCAGATAGTCCTCGCTGTGATTGTGTATCGGACGCAGCCGGAAGCGGTCCGGGCCGGTATTTTTGCAAGTCTGTATTACAAAAGCGTGTTCGGGGCGTGGTTCCTGAGCGCGCATGCCCTGGTTGCGTTGGGCGTGTTTGGAGCACTTTCCGCCGCGCGCCGCGCGTGGCTGCCCGTGGCGCTGGCCGCCGCGGTGGGTTTTGTCAACATAGCGCTTTGGGTGCTGTTCCGGGACGGAATCCGCGATGTGACCCTGGGGCTGCACGGCTATGACGTGTGGGCGCGGGCCGTATACACCAACTGGCTCAACGTGATTCTGTTCCTGATCCTGTTTGTGGCGGCGGTCGGACTGAGCGGCTGGATGGGACTGGTGGCGGTTCAAGCAAAAGGAGCGGACGAGCAACATGCCTGACATCACATTGGACGAAAATACCGCGGCGACACCCGACGCCGCGCATCCGCCGGAGGGAGTAAGCAGGCGCGGGTTTATCGTGCAGGCTGCCCTGGGCGCGGCGGGGGTGTGCTACGCCGGAGCGGTTGCCTACCCGGTTTACCGCTATCTTGCGGCCCCCGCACAGCAGGCCGCCGAACTCGCGGCGGTAAAAGAGGTCAAAATACCCGAAGACAAGATGCCCGCGCCCGGCACGGCGCTGATGTTCCGTTTTGGTTCGCGGCCCACCATGCTCATCCATCACAAGGATGGGACGATGGTCTGCCTGACGGCCGTCTGCACGCACTTGGGATGCACCGTTCAGTACCAGCCGGAACAGGATCACATTCATTGCGCATGCCACGGCGGCACCTACGACGCTCACACGGGCGCAAACATCTCCGGTCCGCCCCCGAAACCGCTGCAACGCTTCAACGTGGAGAGAGCCAATGGCGAAGTCCTCATTACCCGGGTTTGATGCCATACCCTTTGGACGCCTCTACGACTGGCTCGATGAACGGGTCGGCGTAAAGGAAGTCGTGGAGTTTGCCAAGAAGAAAGTGGTGCCTGAGCACTCCCAGTCTTTCTGGTATTACTGGGGCGGCATGTCGATCTTCTTTTTCACCGTACAGTTGGTCAGCGGCATACTGTTGCTCGTGTATTACCGGCCCGGCGAAGGCGCCTATGATTCGGTGCGGCAGTTGGTCTACGAGATTGATTTCGGCTGGCTGATTCGCTCGGTGCACTCTTGGGCGGCCAACCTGATGGTCTTCTCCGTTTTCGTGCACATGTTCTCCACCTTCTTTATGAAGGCCTACCGGGGGCCGCGCGAGTTTGGCTGGTGGAGCGGACTCGGGTTGCTGGGAATGGTGACGCTGTTCGGCTTCAGCGGCTATCTGCTTCCGATGGACGAGCTGGCTTTCTTCGCCACCAAGGTGGGCCTTGAAATACCCAAGAACATGCCCGGCATGCGGCCGCTTATCGAAAACATAGTGCAGGGCGGTCCGGATGTTTCCAGTGTGACCATCCAGCGCTTCTTCGCGCTGCACGTGGTGATATTGCCGCTGATGTTCCTGCCGCTGCTCACCTTCCATCTCTGGATGGTCATGAAGCACGGCAACGCGGTGCCGCAAAGCGAGGAGCTAAAACCTGCATCGCAGCGAAGGACCGTGCCGTTCTTCCCGAACTTCTTCATCAAAGACCTGGCAATGTGGCTAATCGCGCTGAACGTGCTGGCCATTCTTGCGGCGATGTATCCCTGGCCTTTGGGGGTGCAGGCGGACCCGCTGGCGTCTGCCCCGGAAGGCATCCACCCCGAGTGGTACTTCATGAACCAGTTTGAGCTGCTCAAGATTCTGGGGCGGATTCTGCCCGGCATGGCCGGCGAGATTGGCGGCGTGCTCATGTTCACCCTGGGCGGCGTGCTCTGGGGCCTGGTCCCGCTGTTTGACACCAGCAGCAAATTCGGGTCGCGCGCGCGCATCGCCACCTGGTTTGGCTTCATGGTCATCGCGAGCCTGATTGCCTTAACCGTGCTCGGCTATTACGAAGTGGTCGTCACAAAATCCTAATAAAGAACGAGTCCACCAGGAGAACGCGGAATGAATTACCCCGTTTGGGATGTGCCTATCTTGGGAAGCGCCTGGGTGATTGGCGCCATAGCCAGCTTTCACGTGCTGGTGTCCCACTTTGCCATTGGCGGCGGCTTCTACCTGCCGATGGCGGAACGCAAGGCGCTGCGCGAGGGCCGCGCGGACTGGCTCGAAGTAATCAAAAGCCACTCCCGGTTCTTCATGGTGCTTACGGCCGCCTTTGGAACCGTCACGGGCGTGGGCATCTGGTTTGCCATAGGGCTGGGGAGTTCGGAGGGGACCAGCACGCTCATCCACAACTTCGTGTTTGGCTGGGCCATTGAGTATACCTTCTTCCTGATCGAAGTGACGTCTGCCATGGTGTACTACTACACCTGGGGCCGGGTCAGCGACCGCATGCACCTCACCATTGGCTGGATCTATGCGGGTTCCGCGTGGCTGAGCCTGGTCATTATCAACGGCATTCTGACCTTCATGCTCACCCCGGGTTCGGCATGGCTGGCCGTCGCCGGCACCGGTGAAGAAGCTTCGCGTTTCTGGCAGGCCTTCTTCAACCCGACCTATTTCCCCAGCCTGCTGCTTCGGACCTGTATCTGCATTACGCTGGCGGGAATCTGGGCCTTCATTACGATGAGCCGGATAGACGGAGCCAGGCAGCCGCAACTCAAGACGGATGTCATGCGGTGGACCGCGAAATGGCTCATTCCCTCATTCGTCCTGCTGCCGCTGTGCTTCGCCTGGTACCTGTACAGCATTCCCGAGGCGAGCCGCGGCCTTCTGGAACTCGGCGTCAAGACCATGGGACAGGGTGTGTTCACCCAGGTGACACGCGCGGCGCTGGTCACGGTCATTACCTCGGCCACCATTTGTGTGATCGTCTATCTCCTTGCATGGCGCAGTGCGCTTGACTTCAAGTTTGGTCATGCCTGCGCGCTGCTGCTGCTCGCCATGGCGGCCACCGCCTCCACGGAATACACGCGGGAGATGCTGCGCAAGCCCTATGTGATCAACCAGCACATGTTCTCCAACGGCACCCGCAAGAGCCAGGTGGACGCCTTCAACCGCGATGGCTATCTGACCCGTTCCCCATGGGTGCGGCCGGAGGAGCGGGCCCTCTGGCAGAGTGGCGACAGTGCCGATCCCAAGGTGCAGGCCGCCCATATGGCGCGCGGTGAACTGATGTTCCGCGGACAGTGCATGTCCTGCCATACCGTGGACGGCTACAGGTCCATGAGGAGGTTCTTGGAAACGCGCGACCGGCAGGCTATCGGCAATATCCTCACAGTGCTCCATGAGTACAAGGACGATTCGCCGTACAAGAAGTTCATGCCGCCGCTCACCGGACTGCCCGAGGAAATCACCGCGCTCGGCGACTACCTCAACCAGCTCGTCCACGGGGCAGACGCCAAGAAAGCCCCTGCGCCCGCACCCGTTGTCCCGGTCCCGGCGGCAAAATAATCTGCGGCGAATATTCGCCGCAGCAAGTTGGCTCAAAAAAGCAGGACAGCCCCCTCGGCTGTCCTGCTTTGCATTTAATCGATCTTGAACAGTTCGCGGGCGTTTTCGCGCAGGATGCGGCCCGCCACCCACTCCGCCTCCCCTTCGGTGAAGTAGCCCTGCGCCACCTTGGCGCCAAGCACGTCGCTGACGATGCGGCGGGCGCGGTTGCAGTGGCCATAGGCCCCCTCCACATAGTTTGAATCTCCGCCCACGGCGAAAATCTTGTTGGCCGGAATGGTCTCGATCCATTCATCGAGCGTCCGCGCGGCAAACGCGGGCGACACGGCCGGCATCCAGCACAGGTCGGCATACACATTGGGAAAGTTCTTCGCCATCGCCGACACCTCCCCCGCCCAGGGATAGCCGGCGTGGAACAGCACGAATTGCGCTTTGGGATGGTCGAGGATGAGGTCCGTCAGCAGTGTGGGTTTTGAATTCTCCAGGCGGTTGCCGTTGCCCTCCTGCAGGCCCGTGTGAATCTGGACGGGCAGGCCCCGTTCCGCAGCCAGCCCCACCAGCCGCCGCGTCATGAAATCCTGCAGGCGTTTGAGGTCGGCGAAGCCGAGGTCGAGCTTCTGGGAGAGCCAGATGCGGTCGAAGGCGCGGGCCGCCTCGGCCTGCGCGCATCGGTCAAATTGCAGCGTGCGCTGGTAGGCCAGGAAAATCTTCACCGCCACAATGCCTTTCGCGGCAAAGCGGTCCAAGAGTGCCTCCTGCGCCGCCATCAACTGATCGAGCGTTTGAATGGCGTGGCCCGCCTCCTTTTCCAGCGTCTCCAGGTCCGCACGGGTGGAGGGGGTGGCATAGTGGTCCAGGATGGGCACGGCGCGGAACAGTTCGCGGTCCACGTCCACCGACTGGCCCGGCCACCGGATGACCAGCGCCTTGTCGATGCCCGCCTTTTCGCGCAGGACCGTGTGATACCAGCCCGGCTGGCGCGCGGACACGATGCGCAGGCACAGATGGGCGATGGTTTCACCGTTGATTTCCCCCGCGCCAAAGAGTTCGCCCATGTATTCAATCATGGCCCGGCCGTAGGCCGTAGTGCACGCAAAGGGCCACCAGGGCTCCATCAGCTTCCAGCGCTCCCCGGGTAGGAGGCCGTTGTGCGGGTTGCGCATCGCCTCCAGCGAGGCGCGCGGCATGCCCGCCGACACCAGGTCGGACGAGACATAGTGCTCAAAGAAATTGAAGAAGCCCAGCGTGTCGGCGCAGGCCACCTCCTCATCGGGGATGTGCTCGTGCGTGTCAATGATCTGGAGCGAGAAAATGTGTTCGCGCAGGGCGTCGTGCGGCATGGGAACCTCCAAGGGTCGGCGCGTTGAGCCGACATGAAGATTGTAAGGCCGGAGAGGGGGAGAGGCAAATGAACGAATTGTAGGGTGCGTGGAATTTTGTGAAACAAAATGGAACGCACCGCTCTTCAGCATGAGCCATGCTACGGACGGTGCGTTCCGTGCCGTTTCACGGCACTTCACGCACCCTGCGTGCCCCTTTTGAACTTCCGCCCCGACCGCGTATACTGGATGCGGTTGCGGCGTGTCCGCCGCGCAGTTCAGGTCAATCAACGGCGGGAGTCATAGGTCATGAAAGAACAATCGTCCCTGTCACGGCGGAGTTTTTTGCGCCGCAGTCTGGCGGCCAGTACGGCCTTCGCCATTCCCGTCATTGTTCCGGCCTGCGCGCTGGGCCGGGCGGGGCGTCCCGCGGCGAGCGAGCGCATCGTCCTCGGCCACATCGGCGTTGGCGACCGCGGCTCCTACCTGCTGAGCGAAACCATCCAGATCAAGAACGCCCAGGTGGTGGCCGTGTGCGACGTGAAGAAGGACCGGCGCGAGAAGGCGGTCAAGGTGGTCGATGACACCTACAGTTCGACCAGCTGCGCGATGTACAACAACTCGGAGGAACTGATCGCGCGCAAGGACATCGACGCGATCGTGGTCGGATCCTGCGACCACTGGCACGTCCTGCACTCCCTGGCCGGGATTCGCTCGGGCAAGGGCGTCTATGTGGAGAAGCCGCTAGGCCTCACCATCGAGGAGGATCAGGCGCTGAAGAAGACCGTCCACAAGCACGACGGCATTTTCCAGTTCGGCACGCAGCAGCGCTCGGCCCGCGAGTTCTGGCAGGCCTGCAATCTGGTGCGCAACGGGTACATCGGCAAGCTCAAAGAGATTCAGGTCTGGGCACCGCCCAGTGTGGCCGGCGGGCCGACCGAAGCGGCGCCCGTGCCCGCAACGCTTGACTATGATCGCTGGCTGGGCCAGGCGCCCTTCACGCCCTACACGCTGGAGCGAGACTCGAACAAGTGGTGGTGGCACATTTCCGACTACGCCACCGGCTTCATCGCGGGCTGGGGCATCCACCCGGTGGACATCGCCCTCTGGGGCGCGGGCGACCTGCTGCGGACGCCCTGCACCATCGAGGGCACGGGCGTGTTTCCGAAAGAAGGCGTATGCAACTGCGCCACCGACTGGAACATCAAACTCGCCTACGACAGCGGCGTGCTGGTGGACTTCCGCGCCGCGCCCGCACCGCCCGATTGGCTCAAGAAATACGGCGCCGAGGATTCGAGTCATGGCACGGCGTTTATCGGTGACCAGGGCTGGGTCTACGTCCGGCGCGGTGAAATCGTCACCTCGCAGAAAGAACTTGCCAAACTGAAGTTTCCCGACACGGACAAGGTGCGCCTCTACGAGAGCAAACACCATCTCCGCAACTTCGTGGACTGCGTCCGTGACCACAAACCCACCGTCGCCCCCATCGACGATGCCGTCGAGGCCGACCTCTTCTGCATGAATTGCGATGCGGCCATCCGGCTAAAGCAGAAACTGCGCTGGGACCCGGTGAAGGAAAAGTTCATCGGCGCAGGGTCGGACGAGGCGAATGCGCGGCATTCAAGGACCATGCGCGCCCCTTGGACGCTGAAGGAGGCGTAATTCACGCAAGGATAAACACCCAAATCCAGAAGTGCAGAAAAGCCACATTGGGTGGCTTGGTTCCGCAATTGGAGGTTCTGGAATGCTATGCAAATGCGGGTTCTGTTTTACGCCGGAAATGCTTGCAAAGACCAAACGGGAATTCGATTCATTTGCAGTCATTAATGACAAGGCATATCAGCGTTTCCTGAAACGTGAGTTGGAGGTGGTGGCAACAGGAAATGGTCAAGATCCCGACGCGCACGCGCATGCAGTCGCTCGCGCATCAGCGCATGTGGGTTCTATTAGAGTCTGCCCAAAGTGCTCGAGATTGTTGTTCCTCAGACCTGGCACGAGAGCCGGTGAGTTTTACCGCGAGGTCTATCAGAAAGAGGAGGGCACTTACTGAGCACGGAAATTCGGATTGCCTTATGTGTACGCGACGCCAAAGGCGTCACCCAATATTAGCCCCGGGCCGCACGCAGCCCGAAGGGCAAGTGCGCCCCGGGGTAACATGCGTCCATCCCAGCATGCCCTGAAGGGGCACCCCAATTCCTGCCCGGCTCAATCCCGGACTCAATCCCAGACGTATTGTTCGTCATATTCGACCTTGTGTTTCTTCAACAGGCGTCGGAATTCGTCCTGAAAGTCCATCTTGCGGTGGTGCGCCTCCTGATTGGCGATGTATGCGTAAACGCGGTCCATGTTGGATGCGCTCACACTGAATGCACCATATCCTCCCTGCCAGTGAAAGCCCCTGTATTCAGCCCCCTGTTCCTGAATCCAGGCTGTTGCGGCCCGCTTGGTTGCCTTGACCAGGTCCGCCACGGCAAGCGTGCGTGAGAGCTGGCAGAGAAAGTGCATGTGGTCGTCCGTGCCGCCAACAATTGAGGCAGGGCAGTCGTGGCCGCGCAGTACCCCCGCAACGTATGCGTGCAGGTTGCTGCGAAGAACAGTGGTGTCCAGCCAGCATCGGCGGCCTTTTGTGGAAAACACGACATGAAGCCCAAGATGGGCAAGAGACTGGGGCATAGTTTTCCTCCTATGGTTGGGATACCCTTACAGGGTAATGCAAAAGGCATTCACAATCCCAGGGGCACCCTTGCCCTTCGGGCGGCGGGTGGCCCTGGGCTGTTATGGGTTGTCCCGTTGGGACAGCGGCAATCGAAACAAGAGCAATCGTAATGTTCTCGCAGTTACCCTGCGAGACTGAAGGCCTCACAGAAGGTTAGAAAGCACACATTACCTTTGGTGTCGGCTACGTCGAAGGCGTATGTGTTTATGCAGGCGACAGTTCTTCCCATATGGCGCCCGTCGTTAATGGTTCGCGACGCCGAAGGCGTCACCAAGTATTAGCCCCGGGCCGCACGCCGCACGAAGGGCAAGTGCGCCCCGGGGTAACCTGTGTCCACCTCAGTCTGCCCTGAAGGGGCATCCCAATCTCTTGGATCAACCCCAAGAGCGCCCTTCCCCTTCTGGCTGCGGGTGTACTGGGCTATTATCGACTGTCCCGTTGGGACAACGGCAGTGCAACATGGTCAGAGGGGCTGCTCCAGTGGATTCTCCGCGAGACTGAAGGCATTCCCGGCAATCCAGAAAGCCTATCCTCATCGGGTGAGAAGGCTTTGCCCCAGTTCGGTGCAATTCCGTGGCAACGCAATTTATGCCGCCGGTCCCTAGCCGCATATTGTTGTTCCGAGACCCCATTTTCGCACTCTGAGGCACCGCGTGCTATAATTGCCCTTGTTTCGCGGTCCCGGCCGCGCCGGCTGGGCCGGCCTCCTCCCGGGGGCGTTTCCTCTGACTCTCTTTCTCATCACATAAGGTTTGAGAACATGCCCAAGAAACTCATGGTCATTCCGGACAAGGTACGCAAGAATGGCTCATTGAACCTGGGGAAAATCCCGGTCAACACGTACAGCCGCTCCATTACCGACGAACTGGCCTCCGGCTCCGGCGTGACGGTGGAGACCTGTCTGCGGGTATACCGCGACATGGCGGTCATCCGCGAGTTCGAGACGATGCTGGACAACATCAAGAAGCTTGGCGCCTACCAGGGCATCGAATACAGCCACCCCGGCCCGGCGCACTTGTCCATCGGCCAGGAGGGCGCGGCGGTCGGCCAGAGCCTGCACCTGTCGGTGCACGACCACATTTTTGGCAGCCACCGCAGCCACGGCGAAATCATCGCCAAGAGCCTGCGCGCCGTGCAGGACCTGACCGGCAAAGGCCTGGTCGAGCTGATGAAGAACTACTTCGACGGCACCATCCTGGGCATCATCGAGAAGCACGAGCCGGACTGGACGGGCCTGTCGCTGACGCCCAAGGGCAAGAAGAAGCCCGCGCTCGTCACGGGCGACGAGGAGGAACTGGGCATCGACTTCCTGCTCTACGGACTGCTGGCGGAAGTCTTCGGCCGTGAGACGGGCTTCACCAAGGGCATGGGCGGCTCGATGCACGCATTCTTCCTGCCCTTCGGCATTTTCCCGGCCAACGCGATCGTCGGCGGCAGCGCCGACATCACAACGGGCGCGGCGCTGGGCAAGAAGGTGCTGGGCAAAGACGGCGTGGCCGTGTGCAATATCGGCGACGCGTCCATCGGCTGCGGCCCCGTGTGGGAGGCGCTCGGCTTCTCCACCATGGCGCAGTTCAAGCAGCTTTGGCCTGAACACATGCGCGGCGGACTGCCGCTCATTTTCAATTTCATGGACAACTTCTACGGCATGGGCGGCCAGCCCATCGGCGAGACGGCCGGCTTTGACCGGCTCGCGCGCTGCGGCGCGGCGATGAACCCGGAAAACATGCACGCAGAGGTGATCGACGGCAACAATCCGCTGGCGCTGGCCGAAGGCTACCGCCGCAAGCTGGACATCGTCAAGAAGGGCGACGGCCCGGTCTTCCTGGACGTGCTCTGCTACCGCCAGTCGGGCCACTCCCCGAGCGACCAGTCGGCCTACCGCGAGCGCGACGAGATCGATCTGTGGCGCGCCGTGGACCCGCTCGTCGAGTTCGGCGGCAAGCTGGTGAAAGAGGGCATTGTTGCGCAGGACCAGTTGGATGCCGTGCGCGCCTATGCCACCCGCAAGGTCACCAAGGCCTGCCGTCTTGCCGCGAATGACACCGTTTCCACGCGCATGAAACTCACGCCGCATGGCGGCGTGTCGCAGTTGATGTTCTCCAACGTGGAGGAGAAAGAACTTCCCGGCCTGCGCCGCGCCGACGACGTGAGCATGCCGCTGGAGGACAATCCGCGGCTCAAGGCCATCGCGAAGAAATCGCGCAGCGGCATCGCCGAGGACGGCACGGTGCTCAAGGGCAACAAGGCCGTGACGCTGGGCGAGGCGCTGTTTGAGACCCTGATCCACCACTTCTACAACGACCACCGCGTGGTGGCCTACGGCGAGGAATGCCGCGAATGGGGCGGCGCTTTCGCCGTCTACCAGACGCTCTCCGATTCGCTTCCCTACAACCGCCTGTTCAATTCGCCCATCTCCGAGGCGGCCATCGTGGGCACGGCGGTCGGCGCGGCGATGGAGGGCGCGCGCCCCATCGTCGAGCTGATGTATTGCGACTTCATGGGCCGCGCCGGCGACGAGGTGTTCAACCAGATGCCCAAATGGCAGGCCATGTCGGCCGGCCAGATCAAGCTGCCCATCGTGCTGCGCGTGTCCGTCGGCGCCAAATATGGCGCGCAGCATTCGCAGGATTGGACCGCCCTCTGCGCGCATGTGCCCGGCCTCAAGGTCGTCTTCCCGGCCACGCCCTACAGCGCGAAAGGCCTGCTGGCCTCCGCCCTGCGCGGCAGCGACCCGGTGGTGTTCTTCGAGAGCCAGCGCCTGTACAACCAGCCCGAAATCTTCCAGCCCGGCGGCGTGCCGGCCGAATACTACACGCTGCCCATCGGCGAGCCCGCCGTCATCAAGGAGGGCAAAGACCTCACAATCCTCACCTTCGGCGCGACGCTCTACCGCGCGGTGGACGCCGCGAAGCGTTTCGAGTCCGAGTTTGGCATTTCCGTCGAGATCATCGACGGTCGCACGCTCGTGCCGTTCAACTACGGCCCGGTGCTCGACTCGGTGAAGAAGACCGGCAAGATCATCGTGGCCAGCGACGCCTGCGAGCGCGGCAGCTACGCCCACACCATCGCGGGCCAGTTGACGCAGATGGCCTTCGACGAACTCGACGCGCCGGTCTGCGTCGTCGGCGCGCAAAACTGGATCGTGCCGCCCGCAGAGATGGAGGAGGAGTACTTCCCGCAGCCCTTCAGCTTCCTCGACGCCTATCACCAGCAGATCAAGCCACTGGCGGGCTACACGCCCGTTGTCGACCGGTCGTTGGAAGAGATGGTGTATTTGAACAAGAACGGAATCTGATACTGGGAGCGCCGGCGTCCCGCCGGCTTCTTCCGTGCCAAGACCGCGCGTGATGTCTCCACCATCGAGACTCCGCGCGGTCTTTGGTTTATCTGGTCAGAACAAGCCGGCGGGACGCCAGCGCTCCCAGTAGGGGACGGTGCGTTTCGTTTTCCTTCGGAAAACTTCGCGCACCCTACTTGACGTATCCGATGGCCTTGAGCTGCTCTTCCGTGGCCGCGTCCACCTGTGCGGGGGCGCTGGGTTCGGGGGCGTTTTCCGCACTGGCGTGCTGGTAGTCCGTCAGGACCTTGTCCAATTGCTGCTGCGTGTCGGCGGTCTCCGGCTTCCCGGCGAGGGTATTCTGTTCCGTCGGGTCGGCCTTTCGATCGTAGAGTTCGACGGGTTTGGTGCCGCGCGGGTTGTCTTCATTGGCGTGGATAAGCGTGTTGCCCTGGCTGCGCACCGCCTGCAGGATGTTGTCCTCGAAATCGTTTTCGGCGTAGGACCACACAATGTTCGCGTTGGTGAAATTGCCCTGGGTGTCAAGGAGCGACTGTCCCGACATGCCCTGCGCGGGCGGCTGTCCGGCAAACTGGAGCATGGTGGGTGCCAGGTCAATCAGCCGCGCCAGGTCGTTGTTGGATTCGCCCGCCTTGACGTTGCCCGGCAGCTTGACGATGAGCGGCACATGCACCAGTTCGTTGTAGAGCGTCTGGCCGTGCCAGAAACCCTTGTGGTCGAAGAATTCCTCGCCGTGGTCGGCAATGAAGATGATGAGCGTGTTGTCGTACAGGCCGCGTTGCTTGAGCCCGTCGAAGAGCCGGGCGAGATGTATGTCGAGGTGTTCAATGTCGCTGACGTAGGCGTTGCGCATCTTGTCGAGAAACTTGTCCGGGTCGGGATGTTCCATCCGCGCACGGGCATAGCCCACCCCCGGGTTCTTGTAGTCCACAAAGGGATCGTGCGTGTCCATGTAATGCAGGAAAAGATAGAAGGGCGTGTCCTTGGGCCTGGCTTGTCGCGACGAAGCCGAAGGCGAAGTAGGACCGCTGTCCAACCAGCGCAGCGCCTCGTCGGTGACGGTCTCGGCCGGCTGGTAGAAGTCGGTGATGCGCAGTTTGCCGCGCCGCACCTTGCCTTCCACGGTCAGAAAGACCTTGCGCATCACCTGGTACATGGCCAGGCGCATGGAGGCGTCGCTGGCGCGGAAAAGCGGCTCGGGCTTGAGGTCAACGTAGTCGCTGAAGCCCCGGTCGAAGCCGAAGACGGTCATAATGTTCGGATTGTTGGCAAACCCCTTGGCATAGTAGCCCCCATCGGCCAGCGTCCCGGCCAGGGTGGGCACTTCGGCGGAAAGCATGCCGGTCTTCGTCGTGGCGCGGTGCGCCTCGGGATAGCGGCCGGTGAAGATGGTGCCGAAAGACGGCTTGGTCCAGGAGGCCTGGGCGAAGGCCTGGCGGAAGACCACGGCATCTTTGGCAAAAGCGTCAATCGCCGGGGTCACCGCTTTGGCGTCCGGCGAATACACATGCAGATAGTCGGCGCGCAGCGCGTCGGAGGCGAACAGAATGATGTTCGGTCCCGTGGCCTTGGCCTTGGGCGTGAAGGTTTTTGCCACGGCCTCCGGCTTGAGCACTTTGCCCAGCCCCGCACCGATGCCCAGCATCAGTCCCCAACTGGCCACGCCCAGCACGAGCAGGGGCAATGCGCGCTGCCGCGTGAGCCCTCCGGCAATGGCGGCCTTGATGTAGGCCGAGACAAAGCAGAGCAGCGTCACCCCGCCGGCGAAGCAGACCACCATGGCCAGGTCGCGCTGGGTGAGGGGATGTCCGGCCAGCACATCGCGCTGGTAGCGGAAAAGGCCAATCACTGCCGCGCCCAGACCCACCACCACCGCCGCGGACGCGGCGAAACTGAACACCCAGCCCGCGAAGCGGTCGAGCAGCAGGAACAGGAAGACCAACCCCGCACCAATCCCAAGGCCCACCCCGGCGAAACAGAGACTGTAGGCCACCGGCCCCCACACAAAGAGTCTCGTGTCTTCAATGCCGTTCCCCAAAAGGTGGCGCAGCCACAGCGCTTCGGCCAGGGCCACGGTCATCCCGGCCAGCAGGCCGCCGAATCCGGCCGCCGCCAGTGTTGCGGAGATTTTGCGCCGGTATTCGGCTACCTTCTCCGGTGGAAGGGCCGCGGAGGGTGGGGGAGAGGCGATTGCGGCCAGTTCGGCCGCGCCCGCCCGCGCCTTTTCACGGAAACCGCCGCCCAGCAGCAGCAGCGGAATGCTCAGCACAAACGGGATAATCTCGCCTGCCCACAGTTCCAAATGCCCGCCCAGGATGGCCGTGGCCGTGCCCGCCGTGGGTCCGAGCACGAGTCCAAAGGCAACCTCGCGCACACCCAGCCCGGAAACGGTGAACGCAAGGATCGATGCCGTGATCATGAGCGGACTGACGAAGAGTATGTCGGCGACGGACGCATTCTGCGCCCGGATCGCCATGAAGGTGCACTGGAAGGTGGCGCAGGTGCCCAGATGCACGCCCACGCCAAAGAGCACCGCCAACAGCAGCGACATGCGCGACCCGGCGTAGGCCGTGACCGCGTCGCCGAGCCGGTTCACAATGCGGCGCAGTTTGCCCGGCACGGGCACCACGGCCACGCAGACCTGGATGATGCGCGGGTTGAGCAGCAGCAGCAGGCTGCCGATGACACCGCAGGCCAGCACGGCCATGATGGCCCCCAGCATGGGCACGTTGATCTTGAGATAGCGAAATCCCAGCGGGAAGGTCACGAAGACCAGCAACGACAGGGAGATGATCGCGGTGAGCTTTTCGATGGCAATCACGGTGGCGCACTTGATGGGGTCGCGGGTGTAGCGCGACGACTCAATGAGACGCACGCCGTCGAGCCCGGTGGTGCCGGGCATGATCAGGCCGAAGGCGCGCCCCAGAAACCACTGGTAGGTCATCAGCCCAAAGGGCATGCGCAGCCCCTGGCCGCGCAGCAGCAGTTTCCACCGGGTGATGCCGCACAGGATGCCCACGCATTTCACCGCCGTGGCGCAGGCCATCCAGAAGATGAACACGCCCCAGCCCGTGCCGCTGACCTTGCGCATCTCGCGGAGCACATCCACCACGCGCACGCCGCCGAAGAGCCCCTCATCAAAACCCAGCCAGTCGGGCCGGAATATGAGGGTGAACAGTGCGCCCACCATGCCGAATTTGAAGACAAAGAAGACCAGTTTTTTCATGCTCATCGCGATGCGTATTCCTGCGGGTCAAGAGGCATTCCGTGTTGTTTTCTTAAGAACTCCCAGCCCGTCCATTATACCCAAGGAGCATGTCCAAGGGGAGCTTCGGTTCTTGCCGTGTGTGTTGCAGGCGTGCCGGGCCGCTATAATCCACGCTCGCGCCGGACTGGCGACAGCGCCGTTCCAACACATTGCTTATCGAATAAGGATTGCCTGCCATGTTCAATGGTCGTCTGACAGTAGTGTGCATCCTGGTGTTACTGTCGTTTTCCGCGACGGCATTTGCCGCCGACAACCCCTTCATCGGCTCTTGGGCACTAACCCCCACCACGGGCGGGGCTGGGTGGCTGGAAGTCCGGCAGGCCGAGGGCTATTTGGACGGCACGCTGTTGTGGATGGGCGGCAGCCCGGAATCGCAGACACGGGTCTGGGTGGACGGGGACACCATTTGCGCGCTGCGCGTGTGGAATGAAGAACTCCGGGACGCCTCGGGCAAAGTGGTGCGCAGCGTGGCCCATCCGGTGTCGCTGACTGCCACGCTTGCGGGCGACACCCTGCATGGTTTCCTTTCCCAACCCTCCAATGAGGGCACCGGCGTTTGGAAGGACGAGTTTATCGGCACGCGGACGCCGCCCCTGCCGTCCCCCCCGGACCTGTCGAAACTGCATTTCGGCGACCCTGTTGCACTCATCAACGGGAAGGATCTGGTGGGCTGGGCCGTGATTGGCGGCGCGCACTGGTCCACGCTGGGGCTGAAAACGCCTGAAGGCGGCGCCGCGCAGGGCTGGGTGCCCATGGATGAAAGCGTGGCCAACGGCTGGACGGTGCATGACGGCGTGTTGGCCAACGACCCCGCGCAAAAGGAGGGCCAGGCCTGGCAACGCTACGGCAACCTGCAAACCATGGCCAATTTCGAGGACTTCAACCTCACCACAGAGGTGAACGTGCCGCCCAACGGTAACAGCGGCATTTATCTGCGGGGAATCTACGAGATACAGGTGATAGACAGTTACGGCAAGCCGCTCGACTGCCACAACATGGGCGCCGTATACGGGCGCGTCACGCCGACGCTCTCCGCGGAGAAGCCCGCCGGTGAATGGCAGACTTTGGATATCACCCTGGTGGACCGCCATGCGACAGTGAAACTCAACGGTCAAACCATCATCGACAACCAGCCCATCGCCGGATGCACCGGCGGCGCGCTCTGGTCCGACCAGATGCGGCCCGGTCCCATCTACCTGCAGGGCGACCACACGGCGGTCCAATACCGAAACATGGTGCTGCGGCCCGTGGTCAAATAGGCGCAACGATTCACCCAATTCCCTGGGCAGTTTTCCCAGTATAGTGAGCAATAGCTCCGAGCCCCGGTGGCGGTCGTTTTTCGTGCCCACTTGCCCATTCTCGCGCCGACACATGCCTTCTCAAGTTTGGGCATAAAGGCCCTCCTTGCCGCCGCACAACGGCATTTAACCGCCACCATCGCAGGATCGGACCGGCAATTTTCTGAACTGCTGCTTTGTTCATTGCGCGGAAGGGAATTTCCGAATGCGCGGGGCACGTTCATATGGCTGAGGAAAACCCGCCATTGGCCAGAACAGTAGCGTACTTTTCCCCGATATCCTCTCATGACAGGGTCTTCTTTCCCTGATGCGAAAGTCACATTTAGCTGGTACTCTTAAGAATTACTCTTGAAAGGAGACGGGCAATGAAACACACTTGTACTGGGAGAATTGTATTTGGAATGGCGATGACAGCGCTTTTGCTGGCTGCTGTGACCGCAGGGGCAACATCCACTGTGCTCACGGGGCACGCAGGGGCGGTGCACTCCGTGACGTTTAGTCCGGACGGCACGAAAGCGCTCACCGGTTCCTTTGACTACACGGCAAAACTGTGGGACACTTCCACGGGAGCACACATCCGCACCTTCACCGGACACACGGACGGCGTGTACTCGGCGGTGTTTTCCCCGGACGGCACGAAAGTGCTCACGGGATCGGCAGACCATACGGCGAAGCTCTGGAACGCAAACACGGGCGTCGCCCTTCACACCTTCACCGGGCACACAAACTCGGTGACATCCGTGGCGTTCTCTCCCGATGGAACCCAATTGGTCACCGGTTCCTTCGACGCGACGGTGAAACAGTGGAACGCCTCCACTTACGCGCTCCTCCGCACCCTGACCCCCCACACGGGTTACCAAGTTCGTTCGGTGGCGTTTTCGCCGGACGGAACCCAGATACTCACCGGTGATGGGGACAGTACGGCGAAACTGTGGAACACCTCCACGGGTGCGCTCAACAACACCTTCACCGTGTCCGCGGGCGCCATAATGTCTGCGGTGTTTTCGCCGGACGGGACCAAGGTGGTCACTGCGGACTATCACGGCGATGCAAATCTGTGGAACGCAGCGACGGGGGCGAATCTTGGAGCCTTTTTTGCGGACACAGGCGGACTCTTTTCCGCCTTAATCTCCCCCAACGGCACCAAACTGCTTACCGGCGGCTTGCAGGGGGTGGCAATACTGTGGGACTTGGCGACGGGCAACGTTGATCAAACATACACGGCCCACACGGACTGGGTGAACTCCGTGGCCTTTTCGCCGTCGGGCAACAGGCTGCTCACCGGATCCAGCGACGGCACGGCGAGACTGGAAACCTTTCCCATGTCCGGCACCATCGCCATCAACAACAACTTGTCCACAACGAACAATACCAATGCAGCGCTGGCATTGTCCTGGCTGGGAGGCGAGGGAACCGGGGTGGTCCAGATGCGTTTCAGTGATGACGGCTCGCACTGGACTGCCTGGGAACCGGTGGCGGCCATCCGCCCCTACACCCTGCCTGCGGGGGACGGCTATAAGACGGTGCGGGTCCAGTTCCTGGACAAGCTGAACAACAAGTCTGCCGTGTACAGCGATTTCATCCGGCTCGACACCGTGGCACCCACAGGTTCGATAATTATCAACGCCGGCGCGCTGAGCACGGCCAGCCAGACGGTCACCCTTGGACTGACCTACTCCGACGGGGCAGGAACCGGTGTTGTGCGTATGCGCTTCAGCGATGACGGTGCCCATTGGACCGCCTGGGAATATCCCAAGGCCAGTCGCTCCTACAAGCTGCCGTTGGGGAACGGCTACCACACGGTGCGCGTGCAGTACCTCGATGCGGCGGGCAATTACTCCCCAGTGTACAGCGACTACATCAAGCTGCAGTTGCCCCTATAAAGGCCCGCAATTTCAGTTCCAAATAACATACCGGAGCGGGCCCGGTCACCGGTGGTGGGCGGGCAGCGAGGCGGCATGGTGACGTCATCCGGGGCGCGGGGTTGAAAAGCAACCCGGTGCCCCGCCACAAAAGCTGGAGATGCGACATGTTGCAGACAGGTCTTGGAATCAGGTCCATCACAATGATGGCGGTGGCGCTGCTGCTTGCGGCCATGACCGCCGACGCGGCCGTCACCGTATTTACCGGACACCTGTCCCGGGTGAACGCCGCGGCGTTTTCCCCGGACGGGACCCAGGTGCTCACGGGGTCGGGTGACAAGACGGCCAAACTGTGGGACGCGTTCACAGGTGCCGAAATTCGCACCTTTACCGGGCACTCATCCGAGGTGAACTCGGTTGCCTTTTCCCCGGACGGCACCCGGGTGCTCACCGGATCGACCGACTACAGCGCCAAACTCTGGAATGCGGCATCGGGTGCCTTTGTCCGCACCTACTCGGGACACACGGACACCGTGCGCTCCGTGGCCTTCTCCCCGGACGGGACTCAGGTGCTCACCGGGTCAAACGACCTCAGCGCCAAGCTGTGGAACATGTCCACGGGCGCCCTCGTTCACACCTTTACCGGCCACCTCAGCGGCGTGTACGCCGTTGCCTTTTCCCCCGACGGGACGCAGGTGCTCACCGGGTCGGGGGATCAAACGGCGCAAATTTGGAACGCGTCCACGGGTGTGAAGGGCATGGCCTTTGGAAAGCACGGGGCTGCGGTGAACTCCGTTGCCTTTTCCCCGGACGGGACCAAGGTGCTCACCGGATTGAGTGACAACACGGCGATACTGTGGAACGCCTCCACAGGCGCGCTCATCCGCACTTTCACGGGGCATACTGGAGCGGTGAACTCCGCGGTGTTTTCCCCGGACGGGAGCAAGGTGTTCACCGGATCGCTGGACTACACGGCGAAACTGTGGAACAGCGCCACGGGCGCGCTCCTGCAAACCCTCGCCGGCCACACGTACTATGTCCGGTCCGCCGCCTTTTCCCCGGACGGGGCGGCGGTGCTCACCGGTTCTTGGGACAACACGGCACGGCTGGAAACCCTCCCCGTACCCAAAGGCACCATCCTGATCGATAACAACCACACGGCCACCAACAACACCGCGGCGACACTGGGACTGACTTGGTCCGGGGGGTGGGGCACCGGGGTGGCCCGGATGCGCTTCAGCGACGACGGCGCGCACTGGACCGCGTGGGAGCCGCTGCTGGCCACCCGCGCCTACACGCTGCCGGCCGGCGACGGGTACAAGACGGTACGGGTCCAGTTTCTTGACCAACTGAACAACACTTCCGCGGTCTTCAGCGACTACATCCGCCTGGACACCGTTGCACCCACGGGTTCGATCATTATCAACGCCGGTGCGCTGAGCACGGCCAGCCAGACGGTCACCCTCGGGCTGACCTACACCGACGGGGCGGGAACGGGTGTCGCACGCATGCGCTTCAGCGACGACGGCGCGCACTGGACCGCCTGGGAATATCCCAAGGCCAGCAAGAGCTACAAACTGCCCCTGCCGAACGGCTATCACACGGTGCGCGTGCAGTATCTCGATGCGGCCGGCAATTATTCTGCGACCTACAGCGATTACATCAAACTCGCGATGCCATGAACGCCGAATTTCTTTTCCTGAGACGCGTGCGTGCACCCCGGAGACCGGAGGCTGCACAGGAAGTGAATTGACAGGGTGAAGTGAGCCAAAGCACCAGGTCGTGGACAGCCTGATGCTTAACCACTATAAACGGGAGATGTGAGATGCTGAAGACACCTTTGGGGAGTTTGGTCATCGGAATGGCCGCGGCACTGTGTGCGGTTGCAACTGCCGGTGCGGACGTCACCTTCACCGGGCACACCGACAACGTGGTCGCCGTGGCTTTTTCGCCCGACGGATTGAAGGTGCTGACCGGTTCCAAGGACAAGCTGGCGAAACTCTGGAACCCCGAAACCGGGGCGGAGGCGCTCACCTTCACCGGACATTCGGACTGGGTGAACTCCGTGGCGTTTTCCCCCGACGGCACCCAGGTTCTGACTGGGTCGGGCGACAGCACGGCGAAACTGTGGCCCGTTTACGGCGGAGCGGCGACCAAGACCTTTAGCGGGCACATCTACGGCGTTTACTCCGTGGCCTTTTCGCCCGACGGCACCAAAGTGCTCACCGGGGCGGGCGACGGCACCGCGAAACTTTGGGACGCCGCCACGGGCGACAACCTCAAAACCTTCACAGGGCACACGGACGAAATTCACGGCGTGGCCTATTCGCCCGACGGAACCCAGGTGCTCACCGCTTCCCATGACAAGACCGCCAAACTTTGGGACGTTGCCACGGGTCTTGTGGTGCGGACCTTTACGGGGCACACGGACTATGTGCTGGCGGTCGCCTTTTCCCCGGACGGGACGAAGGTGCTGACCGGTTCGACGGACCATACCGCTAAACTTTGGAACAGGTCCACGGGTGCCCTCATCCGCACCCTGACCGGACACGCCAACGAGGTGCCTTCGGTCGCATTTTCCGCGGATGGGGCAAGGATGCTCACCTCGGGCGGCTATTTCGACGACTCGGTGAAACTTTGGACTGTGTCCACGGGCGCGCTTATTGGAACGCTGACCGGGCACTCCACGGGAGTGTGGTCCGCGGTCTTTTCACCCGACGGCACCCAAGTTCTCTCGGGGGGGGGCGACAAGAAGGCAATGCTGCAAACCATACCGCCGTCCGCAACGGGCACCATTGTGATCAACAACAACCTTTCGGCGACGCCCAGCCCGCAGGTCACGCTGGCGCTGACCTGGTCGGGCGGTTGGGGCACCGGCGTGGTCCGCATGCGTTTCAGCGACAACGGTTCCACCTGGACGGCATGGGAACCCCTGCTGTCCACCCGCCCCTACACGCTGCCCACCGGTGACGGCTACAAGACGGTCCGGGTCCAATTCCGGGATTCCGATGGAAACAATTCGGCCGTGTTCAGCGATTACATAATGCTGGATACGACGCTCCCCACCGGCGGCATCATCATCAACGGCGGCGCGCTGAGCACGCCGGTCCAGTTGGTCTCGCTGGGGTTGAACTGGGCGGACGGTGCAGGGTCGGGTGCCGCACGTATGCGCTTCAGCGACAATGGCGCCACCTGGACGCCCTGGGAAACGCTTAAGGCCACCCGTGCCTACACGCTGCCGCTGCCCAATGGGTATCACACCGTGCGGGTGCAGTTCCGTGATGGCGCGGGCAACGTCTCGGCCGCGTACAACGATTATATCAAACTGGCGATGCCGTGAACAGAAAGAGTCTCTCCAAATGCAGTGAGTCCGGGCCACTGGGAAACGCCTGGGCTAGTGCGGTGTGGGCAAAATGGAGTCCGATACTTCCGGGCAGAAAGGGAAACAGGCCATGAGCAGGCGATTTACAGTCGGGGTTTTGGGAATGTTAATGGCGGCAATACTGCTGGTTGCATCCACCGCCGGAGCGGCCGTGACCTTTACCGGCCATACGGATGCGGTGCTGGCCGCAAAAGTATCTCCCGACGGCACCAAGGTGCTCACCGGGTCCGCGGACAACACGGCGAAACTGTGGAACGCATCCACCGGCGCGCTGATCCGCACCTTCACCGGCCACACTTACTGGGTCTCGGCGGTGGATTTCAATGCCGACGGCACCAAGGTGCTTACGGGCTCGGACGACGGCACCGCCAAACTCTGGAATGCAAACACGGGTGGCCTTGATCATACCTTCAGCGGCCATGCGTACAATGTGAAATCAGCGGTTTTTTCCCCCGACGGCACCAAGGTGCTCACCGGGTCGGATGACAAGACCGCAAAGCTTTGGGACGCATCCACCGGCATGGTCCTCAAGACCTTCAGCGGACACACGGATTCTGTAAATGGCGTGGCATTTTCTCCCGACGGCACCAAGGTGCTCACCGGTTCGGCGGACAAGACGGCGAGACTTTGGAATGCCTCCACCGGCGCAGTCTTGGCCACATTTAACGGACACGACAGTTATGTGAGGTCCGTGGCGTTTTCCCCGGATGGAACGAAAGTCCTTACCGGGGCGGCCGATGGCACCGCCAAGCTCTGGACCGCCTCCTCGGGCATGCTCATCCGCACATTCGCGGGAGCCGCGTTCCAGGTGTATGGGGTCGCCTTTTCCTCCGACGGTTACAGGGCTCTGTCCAGTCTGGGCGACCATACGGCGGACTTGTGGAATGTGTCCAACGGCACGCTTGTCCAGACACTGACCGGGCACACGGACCAGGTGAATTCCGTGGCGTTTTCGAAGGACGGCACACAGGTGCTTACCGGATCCGGCGACCACACGGCGATATTGCAGGCAATTCCCGTGCCCAGGGGCGCCATTGTAATCAACGGCAACAGCAGCGCCACCAACAGCGCGTCTGCCACGCTTTCATTGACCTGGTCGGGCGGTTGGGGCACTGGCGTTACCCGCATGCGCCTCAGTGATGACGGTTCCACCTGGACGGCATGGCAAACGCTTGCGGCGTCCCTTCCACACACACTGCTGCCCGGTGACGGCTACAAGACTGTTCGTGTGCAGTTCCTGGACCAGCAAAACAACTATTCCGCCATTTACAGCGACTATATCCGGCTGGATACCCAGGCGCCCACAGGCAGCATTATCATCAATGCAGGCGCGGCAACCACCAAGACACAGGCGGTGACGCTGGGGTTGGCGTGGAATGACGGCACCGGGTCGGGGGTGTCGCGGGTGCGCTTCAGTGACAACGGTTCCACATGGACCGGATGGGAGCTTCCCAAAGCCACCCGCGCCTACACCCTTCCGGCAGGACTGGGCTACCACACGGTGCGTGCGCAGTATCTGGACGCTGCGGGCAACTACTCCCCGGTGTACAGCGATTACATCAAGCTCGTGGCTCCCTGACCGCCATAGACACTGCGGACATGCAATGCGCCCGGGCTGTCGAAGGATGGCCCGGGCGGTTATGCATTGGAAACGGGCAAACGGGTTTACAGCAGTTCTGGATAGTGCTTCTTAATCAGGTCCTGTTCCTCACCTTTAAGCTCTTTGAGTGCCACGGGCTTGTCCTGCGGGCGAATGCCCTTCTGGTTGAGCCGGTTCATGAGACTCCAGTTGCGGCCCTTGTCTTTCGGTTCCTCGGCCTTCAGGTCGTAGCGGGTGAAGTCAATGGCCTTCTCGGGGCCGTTTTCCTTCCAGTCGCGCAGCAGCGCGAGCCGGAAATCGCGGTTCATGAACCAGCGTATTTCCAGATTCTCGTCGGAGCCGAAAATGCCCGTGCCCCGCTGCACGAAACGGTAGTCCATTGCGGCGTTGTCCCTGTGCGCGGTGCGCCAGGCATTGCCGTACTCCCCCTGGGTGACGCAGCGGCTTTCGGGCCAGCGCTTTCGGGTCTCTTCAAACCACTTGGGCAGACATTCGAGCAGCTTCTTCCTGTCCTTTCCGCCGTCAAGGTCGAACAGCGAGAGTTCCCAGCAGGTGGTGACTCCGGCAAACTTGTTGAGTTCAAAGCCCTTGTCAAAATGGGCGGCCGTGGTCGCCATGACCTCCCGCATGCCCGTGTCGGCGCCCAGCCGCATAAAGGTTTCAATCGGCCCCATGCCCATGCGGCTGTTGTATTTGTCGGTGCAGCCGGAATAGCGCGCCGCGATGAAGTCGCAAGTCCAGCCGTCCAGATTGACACAGTCGATGAAGTCGTCCGCGCCCTGCGCGGGCTTGCAGAAGTGCTCCCGCGACGGATAGTAGGGGTAGGAGATGGAACCGTCGCCGTCGCCGTTGTCCACGGCGTACTGGCTCCAGATATTGCCCTGGCAGACGTGAACGCCCTCCTTCTCCGCCAGGTGGCGCAGATTGTCCGCCGCAAGGTAACCGGCGACAATGCTCTGCGGTCGGTATCCGCCGCCCACCATGCCCGAAACCATTTGCAGCGCGTCGTGCAGGTCGGCATTGACCTGCTCCCGTGTGTTATACATGTTCGCGAAATAGCCGCCGGGGATGAAGGTGATTTCGTCGCCATATTTGCCGTGGCATTCTACGGCGAATTCGCGGAGAGCCTTGTAGTTGTCCCGCTTGTCCTGAAGTGCCCACCAACTGAAGGCCCAGGTCATGCGTCCGCCGGGCCAGCCCCGCTCGAATGCGTCGCGGAACTGGCGGGCCGTTTCCGGCGAGTGTATGTCCCCCTCGTCATTGCCAATCAACTGGTCCCGTCCCGCTTCAATCTGGTTGACGCGGATGACGCTGTTGAAGGTCAGAAAGCGGTTTCCCTCAAGTGGCGGTGCTGCGGCTGTATTGTCCGCCGCCGGGGCCGGGCTGGCGGCACCGACGGCCGCCATTGCGGCAAGGGTGTTCTGCAGGAACTGTCTTCGGTTCTGGCGCATGCGCTGTGTCTCCCTGTTGGATGTTCCGGCATTTGCCGGACGGAGAAGAATATACCCCAAGCGCCGCCGCCGTTCCTGTTTTGGAAGACCTCCCCCCGGTTTGTATCCGTGCCCTGTTGCGTATATTCTAACGCTTTGCGGCGGGCATGAAGGCCCGAACCGCCTTGCCAGGAGGTTGTTTTCGTGATGCGATGGACCTGCGTGATGCTGACGTTGATGCTGTTTCTTTCCGCCGTTGCGATTGCGGAGGACAGCCCCGGAACCGCCCCCCAAACAGTGTTTGAATCGGTGCCCATGCTGCCCTGCGGCGTGTTTGAAAAAGCCGCCGCCAATGCGCCCGACCAGCCTGCCGGATGGCATTCAGAAGCCCCGGCGGAAGCATGGCGCATCGACCATCAGACCTTCCTGCAGGGCGCGGGGTCGTTGTGCCTGGCTGGCGGCGTGGCGGTGTCTGTGGTGTCCGACCCGATGCCGCTGGAGAAGGAATTCACCGGGCTGAGCGCGGTGGCCATGGGGCGCGGCACCGGGGGGACCGCCAAACTGCGCTGGCTCGCGCAGGACGGCACTGTGATTCGTGAAGACGCGCTCCAGCCCCTGAAAGCGCCCGAGGCCAGCGGTTGGACCCGCCACACGCTGAAAGAAACGGTCCGTCCGGAAAAGGCGGAACGGGTGGTCTGCGTGCTGGAGGCCAATACCCCTGCGGGCGAATCGTTCTGGTGGGACGGCGTCGAGGTGACAGGAAGTTTTGAGCGCGCACCCAGCGTGGCGGTTCTGGTCAACCAGGCCGGGTACGAGTCCTTCGCGCCCAAGCGCTTTGTCGTTGCGGCCAACCTGCAAGTGTCTGGCGCAACCTTCACCGTGGAGGCCCGCGGGGGGCGCGTTCTGTTCAAAGGCCTGCTTGAAGATTCGTCGCGCATCATCGGCACCGGCGGCGCCGATTGGGGCCGCTATTATTACCGCGGTGATTTCACCCCGCTGAATGCGGACGGCAGCTATACGATCCACGCAAGTCTGGGTGGCATTGAAGCGGTGTCCCCCGAATTTGCACTGGCCTTTGACCAGGTGTGGAATGCGGCGTTCAACCGGGCGATTCACGCGCTGACCGCCTACCGCAGTGAAACCTCCGGCCCCCTGTGGACCGACCCCGGCAAACCGGCCCTGTCGGACGCCGAGGCCTATTGGACGCTTGTAAACGGATGGTCGGCGCTGCGCTGGAAACTGGACCTGCTCGGCGGCGCGTCGCCCCTGGCCGACGAGGTGAACTGGGCCGCTCCACTGGCGGCAAAACGGGCCACAGGCGCCGAAACTGTCGCACTGCCCAATTGGGCGGCCGCGCTGGCCCGGCGCACGCGGCAGGAAAAGACCGACACGGCCTCCGCCGAGGCGGCAAAGGCGGCCGTCACCGCGCTGAAGGACGTGGGCGGGAAGGGGCCACTGGCCTTTTCCGCCGCCTGGGACCTGTACGTTGCGGGGGATGACCCCGTCTGGAAAGGTCAGGCGAAGGCCTGGTTTCCGGGCGTGAACATTGACTCCATCGAGCCCCTGCTCGAATACGAGGCCGAGGAGGGCGGCATGCTCAGCATGGATGTGGCCCGGTCGGTGGAGCAGGTGGCAGATACCCTGCTCAGGCGCGCCAAGAACCCCTTCGGCGTCTATGCCACCGAGGACAAGGGAACGCTTTTCTACTTCCTTCCCTCCCCGTCGGAACCCGTCGGCACCCCCGAGGGCATGGGCAACACGCACCGGGTGCTCATGGCCGCCGAACTCATGGCAAAGGCGTACCGCTTTGCGGCCAAGCCCGAATACCTCAATTTCATCTATGACCAGCTCAACTGGATATTCGGCTGCAATCCCGAGGGCGTCTGCCTCATGGAGGGGGTCGGTGTTGCCCACGTGGCAAAACTTGCGGGACCGGGAACGGAGCACCGCGATGCGCTTTCCGGGATCATCCTTAACGGTATTGGCCCGGTGGGTCTGGGCGATGACCGCCCGTGGATCGCCATGCGCGACACCGATGCGGCCGCCGAGGCCACCAATGGTTTTGCCCTGCGCAACAATGTGCGCTTCATTGGGGCCATGGCGCAGTTGAAACGCATCCGCACCGTGCAGCCCCAGGACAAGCAGGCAAAGTAATTAGAAATTGGGAATTGCGAATTAGGAATTATTTGGAGGGTTTATGCCATGCCACACTGCGGGCGTAGTATGTTGACTGTTGCATGGCTGTTGCTGGCGCTGTGCGGACATGTTCATGCGCAGACACCCGCGCAGGCGTGGACTTTTGAGGCGAAATCCAATCTATATTCGTCGCCGTTGGTGGCCGATGTGCATCCTTCTCCGGGAAGGGAAATCATTGTCGGCGACAGCGAAGCGCGGCGCCTGCGCTGTGTTTCGGCAACGGGCCAACAGCTTTGGGAATGTGACGGGGGCTGGAAGAAACGTCTCATTTCCGCGGCAGCGCTCAGCGCCCCCCTGGCCGACGGCACACGGTTGCTGGCCGTGGGCAATGCCGACGGCTCGCTGACGGCGATCGACGCCGCCACCGGCAAAGTGCGCTGGCAGGTGCAGGCCGGTGCGGTGGAGTGGGGGGGAGGCCTCTGGGCGGACATCGACGGCGACGGCGCGCAGGAATATGTGCATGCGACGCTCAAGGAAGGCGTGGCCGCCTTCGACGCACAGGGCAAAGAACGCTGGCGCCACACCGGGGCCGCGGGCGGTCCCAAAGTTACGGCGGCCTCCGTGCCCGCGGCCTGCGATATTGACGGCGACGGGAAAAGCGAAATCTTCTTTGCCACGCCCTGGGGCGTGATCTGCATCAACGGTGACGGCGCGCCGCGCTGGGAAAAGGTCACCGGTGATGACTTCAAGGCGACGGTCATTGTCGGTGATGCCGACGGTGACGGTGTGCCCGAACTCTACACGATGTCCTGTGATGACGCGTACCTGTGGCGGCTCGACGCGCGTACCGGTGCGGTCGCCTGGAAGACGCCGCTGGCCGGGAGTGCTGACGCCTACAACGGCTCGGCGCTGGCGCTGGGCGACATTGACGGTGACGGCCTGGAGGAAGTGGTGGCGGCGGACAACACCGGGCACGTGTACGCGCTGGGCGCAGACGGCATAGTCCGCTGGATGTTCACCACGCGCAAGCCCGTGCATGCGGCGGTTTCGCTGGGTGATGTGGACGGCGACGGCAGCGTGGAAGTGCTCGCCGCGAGCGGCGACCACAATCTCTATTGCCTCGACGGTTCCGGTCATGAACGGTGGCGCGTGGAGACAGGGCTGCGCCTGGTGCATCCAGCCACCATAGTCGACATCGACCTCGATGGACGGACAGACCTGCTCGTGTGCGGCTGCGACCACCTGCTGCGCTGTCTCCAGACCGGCGCACGTTATGACGCCGCATTCGTCCCCTGGCCGTCGCGCCGCTTCGACAGCGCCCAAAGCGGTGCATCCTTTGGCAAGCGCGGCCCGGTACAGCCCAAGGTGGAGATAGCACAGTCGCTCCTTGAATACGGCGATTTCGAGCAGGGCAAGGTACGCGACGGACTGGAGCAGTTTGACCCCGCCAATCCCCTCCGTGCTCAGGTGATGAATCGTCCGCGCGGCTGGAGATGCTCCACGCCGGAAGTGGAATGGGGCATGGCCGGCAACCTGGACGGTCATGGAAAATGTCTGCTGGTCCACACGCCGAGTGAAATCGTTTCAGACTATGTGCCCCTGCCCGCAGGATTGCGCACGATTTCCGCTTCGGTGGACGGCGGGGCGGGCGCGGTTCGCGCGGAAATCCGTTGGCTCGGCGATGCGGGCATCGTAGGCACGACGCCGCTGGAGTACCAAAGCGAGGCCGTTGGCTGGCATGCCTATTTCCTTGCCGACACGGCACCGCCGCGGGGTGCCCGCAGGGCCGCGATGGTGCTGCATTGCGAAGGGCAGGACTGCCGTTGGGACAACGCCCGCATCACAGGGAAGGTGCTGGAGTCCGCCTCGACCACGGTGCTCATCAATCAGGCCGGTTACGACCTTGGCGCACCGAAGCACTTCGTGGTGCAGTCCAATGTTGCGGCCAAGGAACCCGTCTTTGCGCTGCTGCATGAGGGCGGCTCAGTTGCCTTGGAGGGCAAGCTGATGCCTGCCGTCCGCATCAAGGGCAAGTACGGCCAGGACTGGGGCTATGCCTATTACGACGGCGACCTGACCGCTTTCGACACTGCTGGACATTACCGCCTGCGCGCGACGCTGGACGGGGTCAGCGCCGAATCCTGGCCCTTTGAGATTGGCGACAACCGGTTGTGGCGCGCCGCCGCGCGGCCCGCCTACCGTTTCTTCTGGTACCAGCGCTGCGGCATGGAGATACCCGGTTTCCACGGCGCCTGCCACCTCGACGACGCGGTCGGCCCCGACGGCAAATCCGCGCGGTCCGTTTTTGGCGGCTGGCACGATGCGGGCGACTACAACACCTACCAGAACGCGCCCTACGTGATTGGCCTGGCCCGCGCCTACGGCGCGCAGGCGGCGGCGTTTGACGCCCTCAAGCCCGCGGGCGAGGAAGGGTTTCTCGACGAACTGCTTTGGGGCGGCGCGCACGTGCGGCGCATGATCACCGAGGACGGCTCCGCATTCGGCTCCATCACCAGCGGCTACGGTTTCTGGGGGCCGCCCGAACTCGAAACGGACAACATCCCCGGCACGGGCGACGAGCGCCCCGCCGCCTGCGTGCGCGGCGACAATCCGGACGACCATCAGGCCGCGTTGGCCCGTATCGCGTCCCTGCTGCATGACAAGGGCCGGGCCGATGTCTCGGAGTGGACCGAACCCGCCGCGCGCAGTCTCGACTATGCCCTCGCGCAGGGCCACCGCGGCCTGGCGCAACTGACCACGGCTACCGACCTGTTCCGCGCCACAAACGACCCCAAGTACGCGGCACTCGCAAAGGACCTGTTTGGCGCACTCGCGCCCAAGCCTGACCAGGGGCTGTCTCTGGCGCTGGTGGATGCGGTGCGCCGTTATGATGAGACCTTCAAGGAAGACCATTCGGAAGTGCTGAAGGAGATGCTGGTCGCGCGGGCAGAGTCACTGCTCAAACTGGCGGACAATCCCTTCGGCGTGTGCAGCTTCGGCACCGCCGAAAAGCCCAATTTCTTCAACGCCCCCGACGACAAGGGCGGCTGGCACATCGGCACCAGCAGTTATCTTTTCGAATCGGCCACACTTGTCGCGTTGGCCAACCAATACTCGCCCGACCCGCGTTACCGACGTTTCGTCTATGACCAGTTCAACTGGACCCTGGGCATGAACCCCTTCAACCTGAGCCTGATGGAGGGCGTCGGCAGCGCCTTTCTGCCCAGCTACCACAACCGCATCGCCTTTGCGGGGATCAAGCGCGGCGCCGTGCCCGGCAGCGTGGTCAACGGCGTGACCTGGCGGGCCGTGGGCGATGACCGGCCCTTTGTGGACACCAACGGCACCGACATCCCCGCCTTTGAATCCAACGAATGCTGGCTGCCCCACAACACGGCGTTCCTCAACGCGCTGGCCAATCTCATGCGGGCAAGGAACTGAAGCAAAATGCAGGACAGCCACCCCCGGCTGTCGAGGTCTATCCCATGCGACTCGAACATGACTTCGACTATCTCTGCAACGGCTGCGGCCACACCGCGCCAGTGAGCAGTCCGTTCATTTGCCCGGCCTGCGGCGAGCCGATGAGCCTGCGCGCCCATGCGCCCTATAGCGATATTGAGATGCGCCAGACACCGCGGTCCATGTGGGACTATTTCCGGCTGCTGCCCGTTGAGCGGCGCGACCATGTGGTGACGCTGGGCGAGGGCGCCACGCCGCTCGCGGACGCGCCGCGTCTGGCCCAGCGCTACGGTTTGGGCGAGGTGCGCATCAAGAATGAAATGGCCAACCCCACCGGCTCCTTCAAAGACCGGCAGGTGTCGGTGGGCATCAGCCACGCCGTTGAAACCGGCCGGGACACCGTTGCGGTGGTCTCCTCGGGCAATGTGGGCGTGGCCACTGCCGCCTATGCCGCCCGTGCCGGGTTGCGGGCCGTGCTTTTCATGCACGGCCAGGCGGGCGCGGGCAAGATTGCCCAGGCCGCCGCGCACGGCGCCACCGTGCTCCGCATCGACACGCCCGCGCCGAGCGAGGCGTTCCGGCTGTGTCTCGAAGCCTGCGAGCAATGGGGCTGGGCGCACCTGTCCACGGCGGGCATGTACGAACCCTGGAACGTGGAGGGGGCCAAGACCATCGCCTACGAAATCTGGCAGCAGTACCAGTGCGAACTGCCCGAGTGGGTCGTGGCGCCCGTCGGGGGCGGCGGGCTGCTCGGCGGCATCTGGCGCGGCTTCCTGGACCTGGTGCGCTTGGGGCTGATCGAGAAGCCGCCGCGCCTCGCGGGCATGCAGGCCGCAGGCTGTGCGCCCTTCGTGAAGGCCATCGATGATGGCACCCCCTTCCTCGAAACGCTCAAGCACCCCTGGCCCAATCCAAAGACGATTGCAGGCGGCATCGCCGACGACATCATCTTCGACGGCCACACCGTGCTGCCGGCCGTGCGGACCACCAACGGCGCCGCCATTGCCGTGGAGGATTCCGCCATCGAGGAAGGCGCGCATATCCTCGCCCGTGACGAGGGCCTGCTTTGTGAACTGACCTGCGCTGGCGTCATCCCCGCACTGGCCCTCTTGCCCGGTGCGGACAGGAACACCCGCGTCTGCTGCGTGGTCACCGGCAACGGGATGAAGGAAATGGACTACTACCGGAAACTGGTCCCAGAGCCCGTGCGCATCCCCCCGACGCTGGAAGCGGTGGCGGCGGCGATAGGCAACGCGTGAACTGCGGTCTGCGCAACCTATCGGCGTCGCCGTTGTTTGGCCGCGCCGCCCAACCCCAGAACCACAACCAGCGCCGCGAACCCAAAGCCGCTGAGGAGCGGCACAGGGACGAATATGAAGTCCACGGTGTTGTCTGTACTGGTTGAGGCGACGGTGTTCGCGTTGCCCCACAAATCCTTCACCGCGCCGATTGGAATTTCCGCAGTCACGGTGCCGGACGATGTCATTCCGACAACTGCCGCATTATATGTGATGTCGTCGGACCTGGTCAGCGAAACAGTCTTCGCGCCTCCTGCCGTGCCGCCAATCACCACGTCAGTGCCCGTGAAAGTCGAAAAGTCTATTCTTTCGCTGAATATTATCGTGAAGTTGACGGGAGAAACGCTGGCCGGATTGGCCTGCGAAGCCGCCCGGTTGATGGTTATCGTCGGCGGTGTGGTATCGATGGCGTCCCAAAGCTTCGCGGTCCCGTCCTCCGATCCTGTCAGCACTTTCGTGCCGTCAGGCGAGAATGCCACTGAAGTTGCCGCGCTAACATGTCCTGCAAGCCGCTGATTCAGCAGGGAATTATCGAGATCCCTTAGAGATGCACTCCCATCCGACATGCCGATGACCAGCTTTGTGCTGTTCGGTGAAAACGCCGCAGAAGTTACACCAACGCCGACATAGGATTTTGTGCCAGCCGGTGACAACGCCGCCGGATTTGCGTCACCGTAGATCCGCGAATTGAAACCGCTTTGTTTACCCGAAATCACGTCCCAGATGGTCGCATAGTAACGGTCATACCAGCCCAACTCAGTGAATTCCAGGTAGCCGCACGTTCCGGCAAACACTTTTGTTCCATCGGGTGAAAAGGCTACGGCTCTGACGCCGTAGTAAACGGAATAGGGCACAAATGTGTTGATGATTTCGCCCGTTGCCGCGTTCCACAGTTTTGCGCTGCCGTCCTCCGATCCGGTCAGTACTTTTGACCCGTCCGGCGAGAATGCCACTGCATTTACGGTCTGTGAATGTCCGGAATAGGTTTGAATGACGGCACCCGTTGCCGTGTCCCAAAGGTTGGCTGCGACGCCTCCGCCTGTGAGCAGACGGGTTCCGTCCGGCGAAAGGACGGCCGAGTCTATGGGAGTCAATGAATCGGTGAGAGTACGGATCACGTTGCCCGTCACGGGATCCCATATTTTGGCCACACCATATCCTGCGGTAAAAACCTTGGTTCCATCAGAGGAGAACCCAACGGAGTATGCAGTGTTCAAATCTCCCGAAAGGGTCCGGATGACGGTGGCGGGTTCCGCATTGCACAGGATTGCCTTGCCGCTAATAGACCCGACCAGCACCTTGGCTCCATCCGGCGAAAACGCCACCGAGGTTACCCCGGGGGAGTAGCCCGCAAAAGTCTTCAATTCCGTGCCCGTTACCGTGTCCCATAATTTCAGGCACTGGGCACATTCGGCAAGGATGCTTCCATTGCCCGGTAGGAAGGCAACTGCGCGCACAGTGCCCGGATGTCCGGTGAAGCTGCGAAGCTGCACACCCGTTGCCACGTCCCATAATAGGGCCGTATGGTCAGCCGAACCGGTGACCGCTTGTTTCCCGTCTGACGAAAATGCCACTGCCCATACGGCGCCTGTGTGTCCCGTGAGGGACCGCGCTTCAGCGCCTGATGCCGCATCCCATAGTTTGGCCGTGGTGTCGTCGGAAGCGGTCAGCACTTGCGTTCCGTCCGGCGAGACGGCCACGCAGCGGACCGCGCCCGTGTGGCCGGTAAAGTTGCGCAACACCTCCCCTGTTGCGGCATTCCACAATTTGGCCGTTTTATCGGCCGAAGCAGTGAGCACCTGTGTCCCGTCCTGCGAGAAGGCCGCAGCGTACACCTTATCGGTATGCCCGGTGAAGATGCGCAGTTGTGCGCCTGTTGCCGCATCCCACAGTATTGCCGTTTTGTCATCTGAACCGGTGATCACCCTTGTTCCGTCCGGCGAGAATATCGCGCTGTTCACTCCGTCCGTGTGCCCGGTCGATGTCCACAGTTCCGTGCCTGTCGCAGCATCCCATAATTTCACGGACCTGTCATTCGCCGCGCTGAATAACTTGGTCCCGTCCGGCGAATATGCCACGCAATTTATTTGAAAGCGCTGTGCGGCGGAGATGCGGACAACTGTGCCCGTAGCAATATCCCAAATCCGCAATCTGGCGTCAAGGGAACTGCCCGAGCCGGCGACGAACTTCGTGCCATCGGGAGACAAGGCTGCATTCGAGGTGAGGGGGCCGTAGGCATACTCCTTGAGCGGAGTGGAAACAGTGTCCTTCTCGATGAGCTTGTCCATGCCGCCAGCGGACCCGGTGTCTTTCGGGTTTGCTGCCATGGTCGCGACAGAAAGCAACAACGCAAGCACTGTGATTCCGAACATCCTGCCCCAAGACCGTTTCCGCGACATGCCGCATCTCCTCCCTTGGTTGGCTTTGCGACGATTTCCCTACCGCAATGCGTCATTGTCAGCCACCATGGCCGCAGTCTCACACAAACTGTAGTCTTCATGCACGTGCGCATTCAACATGAATTTGCCGTCTGGAGCTTGACGGTTTGCTTCTGTTCAGGAGCATGCGCCCCTGGACTACAGAATGTCTTTCTTGCCGGGCACGATGTCGGAAACTTTGGCCATGGCGCGAAGGAACTTCTTCTTGTCGGCACGTGAGCCCCTCGGTGTAAGATAAACTTCCGTTTCCAGGGCGGCGACTTTCTCCGCAATGGCCAGGGTGACCAGTTGGTTGATGGAAATGCTTTCGCGTTCCGCCAGTTTTCGGATTTCCTCATGCAGTGAGTCCGGCAGGCGCAGGCTGATCGTGCTCATGGTTTTACTCCAATCTCGGCGAGAAAGGCCTGCGGTGTCATTATCCTGACGCCAAACCGTTCCGCGCCGTCAAAATCCCGACGGTTGAAAGTAACAATGCGGCTGCAACCGGCAGCCACGGCGGTCTCCAAGACCATGTCATCCTTGGGGTCTTTCAAAACGGACCGCCATAGGTAGAATATCGTTGCGGCAACAGCCTGCCCACAGAGATACTCGATAACAGCATGCCTATATTATTGCATGACCCAACGCTTTTCTAACATCCGAGGGGTTTTGGCAAAAGAGGAAAACCGTGACCACGGTTTCCCATGGCCACGGTCTTGTCATACTGCGTCTCGGCCTCGTCAGCGCGCCAATTCGCGCGGTGCGTTCCAGCCTATTTGACTACCAGATTGATGTAATCGTTGTACACCACGGAAACATTTCCCACGGCGTCGCGGAACTGCGCGCGCACCGTCTGATGTCCCGGTGTCGCCAGCGGCAGCGTGTAGGCCTTGGGCGACACGGGCGGTTCCCAGGCGCTCCAGTGGGCACCGTCATCGCTGAAGCGCATGCGTGTCACGCCGGACCCCGTTCCATCGGACCATTTCAGTTTGAGCGACACATTCCGTGAGGTGGTGGTTGACGCACCGTTGTTGATAAGGATGCTGCCGGTGGGCACCGCCGTGTCGAGCCGGACATAATCTCTGAAGGCTGCGGAGCGATAGCCCTTCTGGTCCAGGAACTGCACCCGCACCGTCTTGTAGCCGTCCGGCGGCGACGGCAGCGTGTAGGCGCGGGTTGCCACAGGCGTTTCCCAGGCACCCCAATGGGCACCGTCATCGCTGAAGCGCATGCGCGTGACCCCTGTTCCCGAACCTCCCCCCCAGGTGATTTTCAGCGTGACTTGGGGATTGTTGGTGCCGGATAGATTGTCATTGATGACGATGGAGCCCGTGATGGGAATCGCCGGGGGGAACACGGCCGGGTTCAGTTCCGCGGCGATGGTCACGGCCGCACCCTGAGCGTTGAAATAATTGTATTCCTCCAGGTTCGTGTAATGGTCTCCGTCGGCATCACCGCCCGGGCCGAGAATGGACGGGAACCCTGTGGTGACCGAGGCCACGCCGCCTTCCGGAATAGCCACGCCGATATCGGCCAACTGTTCCAGAAGCTTGTTCAGTCCGGCCAGGGTGTTCGCATTGCCCTCGGTGGCGTAACCGGCGAGGACCGTCGCCATGCTGGTCGGCAGATAGGGGGCCAGCAGGATGACGGACACGCGCTGGTCGGTCGGAATGCCCAGAACTGGAACCTGGGAAAGGGCCGTGGTCAGCAGCACTTTGAAGAAGTTGAAGTTGGCCTTGTATGCCGCCAGCACATCCGCATTGGTCACGCCCCCGGTCTTCGCGGGGTCCAGTGCATAGGTGTTGTTCAGCACGGCGGCCAGCAGTCCCAGTTCAAATTCACCGTCGGGGATGCCGTTGGGCGTCACCGAAAGCTCTCCGGGCAGGGGGCTGGGATTGATTGGACCATTCATGTCGGTGGTGCACTGAAAAAACGGTGCATAGGGGGCGTAATGCTCCGACAAACTCCAGAGTCCGTTCAGCGAACAGCTTGCCGTGTCGAACGCGGCACAGAAATCCCAGTTCCCGTCGGCGGGCCAGCTTGTCACCGGATTGTCCAGGTGGGGAAGCAGCGCGAAGACCGGCATGGACCCCGCCTCTTTGCAGGTGGCGGGGGCCCCGTAGGGGGTGGTCAGCACACCTGTCCCGTTTGGACAGGGGCTTGTCAGCGGTGAGTGCGGCACATCCGCCACGGCGAAGGCGGTTCCGCAGATGATGCATGCCAGAACAGGCACGCCAATTCCAGTTGCGATTCTCCCAAACATGTAGTTGATCCTCCTAGTTGTGCAAAGTTGCAAGTCACCCACGCCCGAATCTGTCGGCATCGGCAAATGTGCCGATGCCATGCCCGAAAAACACGTACGCCCAATATTGAATATCGAACTGGAATTGCCCGCCAATCCGATATTCTTTCAACCCACTAAAGAGTAGATTACACCAAAGAACTAACCCTGTCAATAGGATTTGATAGGGAGCTAAGATTAAGCCTGTGTCTATACTATTATTGGTTGCACCTATCCTTTGTTGCCGCGCAACAGCTTTTCCTGCAGACCAACCCATAACCAAACATAAACACCCAAAGGCCTTCATTTATTCCCACTCCAATTTCCAGCCAGAACCTCGCGCGGATTGGTCTTCTCTTTCGGTGTTCTCTATCCCTCTCGGAGCGGGATAGACACCCTCTGTGCTGACAAGATCTCGTAAAAATGAAACAATGCACCCGGCACCAGGGAAGAACCGGAATTATGGCTGAAGGCTCCCGGTCCGGCATGCCAGTCATGGCTGTTGAGGTCTGCCATTCGGGCGCTCAATAGAGAGTGGACCGCCCGGTTTTATTTTCCATCCTTCGTGAAATGTTCGCTTTCACAACTGGTATACTAGCCGTACCAGTTCAGTCGGCCCTTGGCCGCATATTCACAAGGAATGGATACACATGAAGAAGCGTGCGGCGTGTTCGTTTGCGGTCGGGGTCATCCTGGCCTGTTTGAGCGGCTGCAGCCCGTCGGGCAAACCGGTGGCGGATTTCAGTGTTGACCCCGCAACCGGCACCGTGCCGCTGTCCGTGACGTTCACCAATCTCTCGACAGGCGGCGGACCCTTTGCCATCACCTGGGAGTGGGACTTCGGCGACGGCAGCAGCCTCTCAAATGAGCAGTCGCCGAGTCACGCCTATGCCGCGCCGGGTTCCTACAGCGTGACGCTGCGGATGGACACCTGGCTGGGCAAGGCCGAGCTGACCAAAGCGGCGGCCGTGGTGGTGTCGGCCGTCAGGCCGACGGCCGCCTTTGACGCCACACCCCGCACCGGCACGGCGCCGGTCGAAGTGCAGTTCACCGATGCCAGCGTCGCCGGCACCGATGCCATCACGGGATGGCTCTGGGACTTCGGCGATCAGGCGACATCGACCGAGCAGAACCCGAAACACCGGTACACTGCGGCGGGCGGATACACGGTGAAACTGACTGTCACCGCCGGAGCCTCCAGCAGCACTGCCACCAAGGCTGGCTTCGTTCTGGTGAATCCCGGCACGGTGCAGACGCCCACGCTGGCGCGCACATTCAGTGTCGCGCAGTACGTTCCCGGTGCAACAGTGGACGTGACCCTGACGCTGGACTATCCGGCCGCAGATATCACCGCGCTGGGCATCACAGAGCAGATACCCGCCGATTGGACCTTCCAGGGCGTGGTGGGCGGCACGGCGCCCAGCCTGGCCCACATTGACCCCGCCACCGGCGCGCTGGAGTTGCTGTACGTCACCGTGCCCCAGTTCCCCTTCGGGCTGACCTATCGTCTGCTCGCGCCCGCCGCGGCATCGGGACTCCAGACCTTCATCGGCAAGCTGTTGTACCGCACCGACGGCCCCCAGTTGGAGACCGGCGTGGTCCTATCCTCCATCGACGCCCAGCCAACCGTTGAAGGCGAGGGTGAAGGGGAGGGCGAAGGCGAGGCCCAGGTGGTGGACGGTGTTTACAACGCCGACTTTTCCACCGGAACCCAGGGATGGGAGGCGGGCTTTGCCGACCTGCCCGCCGATTATAATCCGTCCTACTGGCAATTGGAATCGGGCCTGCGGGCCGTGCCGGTGTACACCTTTGCCGCCGCCAGCGCGCTCTATATTGCGGGCAACAACCACAGCGACGACCTTTTCATGTACTGCAAACGCCATGTCAGCGGTCTGGAACCGAACACCGAGTACCGCGTGGAATTCCAGCCCAGCTTCTTCAGCCCCTATCGTCAGGGCAGCGTGGGCATTGGCGGCAGTCCGGCCGATTCGGTCTACCTGAAGGCGGGCGCCTCCACGGTGGAGCCTCTCACGGTCGTGCAGGGTGAGGACTGGCTGGCCATGAACATCGACAAGGGCAACCAGGCGGTGGCCGGCGCCAACGCCGTGGTGCTCGGCACCATCGGCAAGCCCGACGACGGCACCGACAATTACGCGATGCTTGTCAAAGAGAGCAGCGAGAGCTTCACCGCAACCACCGATGCCGGGGGCGGTCTATGGCTCTTCTTCGGCACCGACTCGGGCTTTGAGGGGGCAACGAGCCTCTATTACACGGCCTTCAAGGCCACCTTCTCGGCCTACACCCCTCCCTTGGCCGCCTCCGCCACGCTGTTGACGGTAAAGCACACCACCTCCGGCGGGGACAGCTATACCCCGGGGCAAAATCTGGAGGTGACACTGCACGTGGACCGCATCGGCGATCAGCCTGTCACCTCGCTGTCCTGCTTGGAGACTCTGCCTTCCGGCTGGACCTACCATGGCCTGGTGTCGGGGCCCTTTCCGGAGACGGCCCCGAGCATCGGGGATGGGGCACCCCACTTCGTCTGGACAAGCTTCGTTCCCCGCATACCCTTCACCATCACCTACAGCGTGACCGTGCCGGCAGACCAGACAGGGATACAGGATCTTTCCGGTTTCCTGATGTACAACACGGGGTCCAGCCTCTATCCCTCCGCCAATGACCTGATCCAGTTGCGTCCCACCACGGGGAATGACACCTTTGTTTCCCTCGCGCGGCAGGTGAACCCTCCCGGCGTTTATTATCCCGGACAGCCAGTGGACATCACCCTCCGCTTCGAAAAGCACGGAGACCAGTTGCTCTACGGCCTTGTGGGCTCGGACACCATCCCCGCGGGCTGGACCGTGCAAAGTGTGGACGGCGCCTCGCCGCCGCCCATTTGGAAAGTGCTGGCCGGAGGCGCTGGGGTGGAATATGGCTGGGTAACGGTTCCCACCTTTCCCGTCGAATTCACCTATCACCTTCTTCCCCCGGTGGGCGCCGCCGGGATGGTCCAAATCTTCGGCAAAGGCCTCTACCGCTTCAGCGGTCCCCAATTGGAGACCAATACCGAGCAGGTATTTCTGGTGCCGGGCATGATTCGATGAACGGAAGCGGAATAACCGACTTCAGCAAAGCAATGTCCTTGGTTCCCAGATTTCCGGGTCAAGAAGGCTTGCCTCAAAACAGGCGATTTGCCCTATATCGGGCGGTACGGCCTGTTCTTCGTGGTTTAAGAATAACTTCCATTGCAGCCATAAGCCATTGGTATAAAACCTCTTATATTCATCTGTGTCGGGGGTGGAAAATGCCTTTGAAAATGGCACGGCACTTGCATACCCACTCATGGTCATTTCGGCCAGCTATGGGAACCGGGAAGCACCTTCTCGGCAAAACGCGCATTTGGAGACGGTTGTATGATTAAGGCAAAGCGTCTGACGATGCATTACGGGCCCGTGGTGGCCCTCGAAGATGTGTCCTTCGAGGTGAACCAGGGCGAGATCGTCGGTTTGCTCGGCCCAAACGGTGCCGGCAAATCGACCACCATGAAGATCCTCACCACCTATCTGCACCCCACACGGGGCACGGCGGAAATCGGCGGCGTGGATGTGCTGAAGGACCCCCTGGAGGTTCGCAAGCGCATCGGCTACCTGCCCGAAATCCTGCCGCTGTACATGGACATGGAGGTGCGGGCCTATCTGGATTTTGTGGCGCGGGCCCGCGGCCTGAGCGGTGCCCTGCTGAAAACCCGCATCGGCGCCGCGGTGGACACCTGCGGTCTTCGGGCGATGTACCGCAAGGTCATCCGCGAACTGTCCAAGGGCTACAAGCAGCGCACGGCGCTGGCCCAGGCGCTGGTGCACGACCCGGACGTGATCATCCTCGATGAGCCCACCTCCGGCCTCGACCCGCACCAGATCCTCGAAATTCGTCATCTCATTGAGAACCTCGCAAAGAACAAGACGGTCATCCTGTCCACCCACATCCTGCAGGAAGTGCAGGCCACGGCGGACCGCATCGTCATCATCAACCGCGGCAGAATCGTGGGCGACGGCACCATCGAGTCGCTGCGCGAGCGCGCCAAGGACTGCGAGCGCACCTCCGTCGCCGTGGAAGGCGGCCGCGAGGAAACCGAACGGCTGCTGTCGGGCGTGCAGGGCGTGCGCAAGGTGGAGTATGCCGGCGACAACGACGGCTGCCCCTCCTTCCTGCTGTACAGCCCCTCGGGCACCCGCCCCTGGCGCGAAGTCAACGAACTGGCCAAGGCCAAAGGGTGGAAACTGCGTGAACTGGGCGACCGCCCGCTGACGCTGGAAGAGACCTTCCTTCGGCTGACCGAGCGCGCGGGCCAAGCCGCGGGCCGCGAGTAGGAGACCCGGACAATGCGAAACATGATTTCAATTCTTCGCCGTGACTTGGGGGCCTATTACACCTCCCCCATTGGTTACATTTTCATGATGGTGTTCGTCACGCTCAGCGTGGGACTCTACATCACCTCTTTCTTCGTGTTCCCCATGGCCGACATGCGGCCGTACTTTGACAACCTTCCGTTGCTGCTGTGCGTGTTCATCCCCGCGGTGACCATGCGCATCTGGGCGGAAGAGCGCAAGGAGAACACCTGGGAAATGCTCCTGACCTTCCCCATGAAGGGATGGGAGCTGGTGGTTGGCAAGTTCCTCGCCGCGCTGGTGTTCTACATGCTGGCCCTCGCGGCCACCTGCACCGTTCCCGCCATGCTGTTCAGCCTGGGCAAGCCCGATCCGGGCGCGATCATCGGCGGCTACTTCGGCACGCTGCTGATGGGTTCGTTCTTCCTGGCGCTGGGCATCCTGTTCTCCGGCTTTTTCAAGGATCAGATTGTCGCCTTTGTGGTGACCCTGCTGACCTGCCTGGCCTTCTTCCTCGTGGGCACGGACTTCATGTCCTCCTACCTGGACGGCCGCATCAACGGCCTGGGCTCGGTCATGGCCGACCTGCTCGGCGTGTTCACCCATTACGGCGGCTTCACCCGCGGCGTGATTGACGTGGCCGACACGGCCTTCTTCCTCGTGTGGATCGCCGTGTTTCTGTCGCTCAATGTGCTCTTCATCGACGGCCGCAGCCGTCCGGGCGCCCGCATGATTTTCGCGGTGGCCACGGTCATGTGCGCCGCCATCGGCATGCTGTTCAACTACGTGGTGGCCGGCACGAGCATTGCCCGCGCCGACCTCACGCAGAACAAGGTCTACACCGTTTCCAAGGCGGCCAAGGAAATCCTTTCCGGCATCGACAGCGAGGCGCAGGTGAAGCTGTACATCACGGCCAAGGACAAGATGCCCACGCAGATGCGCAACCTGGAACGCGACATCACCGACAAGCTTCGCGACCTGAAGGCGGCCGCGGGCGGAAAACTGAATTTCGACACGGTCTATCTTGACGCGGCCAACGTGCGCTACACCGAGCCGAAGACCAAAGGCGACAAGGACAAGAAGACCGAGGCGGAGACCGTGGAGCAGCGCATGCTCGACAAGGGTGTCGAGCCCTTCGCCGCGCGCGCCATGAGCGAGGATGAAATGACCAGCAAGCTGGTCTATTCAAGCATTGGCGTGGCCTACAAGGACAAGCCCGAAGAGATCATCCCGCAGATCATCGCCGATGAAATGGGCGCGAGCGGCCCGTCGGCGGCCACCGTGCCGGTGTCGCAGTTGGAATACCGGCTGGTGAACATCATCTTCAAGATGACCCGCCCGAAGAAGGCGGTGGTCGCACTGGTCGCGCCCAAGGACCGGATCGACCCGCAAATGCGCCAGATGATGATGCAGATGGGCCAGCGTGTGCCCGAGGCGGAAGATCCCTACGAGGCCGTCCAGCAGATTCTGGAATACGAAAAGTACGACGTGAAGCGGGTGGACCTTTCCAAGGAAAGCCCCCTGCCCGACGAGGCAGACACGCTGGTCGTGATCAACCCCACCTCGCTCAATGAGCGCCAGCTTTGGGAGATCAACCGTGCGCTCTGCTCGGGCAAGTCGGTCGTGCTGGCCGTGCAGACCTACGAGTGGAACTACGAGGTCACCCGCGACGGCATCCGCATGCAGCGCGAGGACATTCAGGCCGGCAAAGGCAACCCGATGATGGGGCAGCAACCGGACAAGGGTCCCAAGCTCAACGACCTGCTGAAGAACTACGGCATCACCGTGAGCGACGCCGTGCTCATGGACAAGAACTCGGTCACGCTGACGGTGCCGGGCCGGGGCCAGGGCCTGCAGGCGCTGATGGGCCAGCCCGTCGCGTCGCCCACCCACATCCTGGTCACCAATGCGAGCATGAAGCAGGATTCGCCCATCACCAACCGGCTGTCGGGCATTCTGTACCTGTGGGGCACCGCGCTCGACATCGACCAGGCAAAGCTGGACCAGTCGGGCCTCAAGTCCGACGTGCTCATGACGAGCAGTCCCCAGTCTTGGTCCGTCGGATCCAAGGACCCGATGACGGAGGCCACCTTCAAGGTCCCCGATTCGGGCACTAAGCCCTACCCGCTGATGGCGCTGGTCACGGGCCAGTTCCCCGACGCCTACAAAGACAAGCCGCGCCCGGCCTATCCGAAGGCCGAGAAGCAGCCCGGCATGCCGCCCGAGCCCGAAGCGCCGGACACCGAAGCGGCCGCCAAGCCGCTTGAGCCCAAGCCCGGCAAACTGATCCTGCTCGGCTCCGCCGAAATGTTCCGCAAGAACTTCATGCAGGGCGGCGGCTCTGCCGGCGGGCTGGACCTCTTCCTGAACATGGTCGACGGCGTCACCCTTGACGACAGGCTCGTGGACGTGCGCGGGCGCAAGCCGATCGACCGCATGATTGTGAAGCCCGACGACCGCTCCAAGACCATATGGCGTCTGGTTAACTATGGGTTGGCCAACGTGCTCATCGCCAGCGTGGGTGTGGTGTTCTTCGCGCTGCGCCGCCGCTCACGCAATGCCTACACCATGGCCCAGTCGCGAGCCAACTAACCGGGAACATGCCGCGCCGGTGATTTGGGCGCGTGGAGATGAAATATCATGAAGGCAACAAAACTGGTTCCTTTCCTTGTTATCTTGCTGGTCTTGGCGGGCCTTGCCTATTTGCGCAAGACCTCCGAAGACAGGCCCGTGTCGATTGTCACGCAGGTGAACCTGCAAACGCTGGTGCCCGAGGGCCTCATCGCGGCGAACATCGCCAAGGTGGAGCTTTACTCCGGGACCAAGCCCGACCAGAAGGTCGTCCTGGAAAAGAAGGATGACACATGGCGCGTGGCAAGCCAGTTCAACGCGCCCGCGGACGCCAAGACCACCGAGGACCTCGTCCAGAAGATTCTCGGGATGAAGGGCGAATTCCGCGGCACCGCCGAGAGCGATGAAAAGCTGGCCAATTATGACCTGAAGGATGACCAGGCGTTTTTCGTGGTCGCCTACAAAACGGGCGAAGACAAGCCGGTCGTCGATCTGCGCGTGGGCAAGGCCCCCGACTACAAGTCGGTGTTTGTCCGCCGCGCCGATGACAAGAAGGTGTACGTTGAGTCCGTCAACCTCAAGCGCGAGGCCGGTGTGACCGAGCCGCCCAGCGGCGAAAACGCGCCGAAGTCGGCCCCGACGGAAGACACCACCGTTCCGAAGTCGACCAAGTGGATCAAGAAAGACCTGCTCCAGATTGAGAAGGACAAGATCACCAAGCTTGCCCTGACCACGCCCGACAAGGCGCTGAGTTTCGAGCGGGTTGAAAAGCCCAAGCCCGAGAAGCCCGCCACCACCGAAGGCGAAAGCACCGAGGGCGAGAAGCCGGCCGAGCCGGCCAAGCCCGAATACGAATGGAAGCTCGCTTCCGGCGGATTCGGCCCGGCCTTCAGCCAGCCCTCGCTTCAGACACTGCTGGGCGCCTTTGCGGCGGTCAACGTGACTGACGTGCTCGACCCGGCCAAGAAGGCCGAGTACGGTCTGGAGGCGCCGCTGTTCAAGGCGGTGATTTCCGTGGACGGCCAGAAGGACACCGTGCTGCTGGGCGGTCGTCCCAAGCTGGACGGCGATCCCTACGTCATGATCGAGGGCGCCGCCGACGGCCTGGTCTACAAGATGGACAAGTATAAATTTGACCAGGTCTTCCCGAAGGGCACCCCCCTCTTCACGCTGCCCGGCCTGACGCTCAAGAAAGAGGACATGACCAAAGTCGAGGTCGCCGGTCCGCAGGGACGCATAGTGCTTGCGCCCGCCGACGGCGGCTGGAAGGTCACCGAACCGGCGCTGGACCTGGACGTGCAGAAGACGGCCGTGGACAATCTGGTCGGCGCGCTTGCCTCGCTCAAGCCGGCGGACTACGCCGACGGGACGGTGGATGTGGGCGCCCTTGCCACCACCATCACGGTTACGATGAAAGACGGCGCCAGCCATTCCGTGAAAATCGGCGGAGAGGCCAAGGGTGTGGACGGCTCCTACGTGCGCATCGACGGCAACCCGGCCAACCTGGTGCTGGCCAAGGCCGAAATCACCAAGCTCACCGTGGCCCCGCGCGACCTCTTCGTCATGGCGGTGCTGGGCAAGTCGCTGGAAAATGTGAACCGCATCGAGGGCCGTAACGCCGACCTGAAATTCGCCCTGCTTAAGGAGGGTGACACGTGGAAGCTCGAACGGGACGGCAATGTGACCAAGGCAGCTTCGGGCGCGGCGGACGACCTGCAATCCACCCTGCGTGCGCTTCAAATGAAGGGCGTGCGCGCCGGTGAGGCCGCGCAGGTGGCCGATGCCGTGACGACGGTGAAACTGACCAAGACTGACGGGTCCACCGTGTCCCTGGAAATTGGTCCTGCGGTCGACGGTCTGCACCGCGCCGTGGTGGCGGGCAAGCCCTACCTGTTCGACATGGCCGCGAGCGAGGTGGAAATGCTGGCCAACCAGCTGAAGACAGCCTCCACACCGCCGCCTCCGGAGGCCACACCGATTCCCGGCACTGCGCCTGAGGCTACCGCGGCTCCCGCCGCCCCCATCTCGCTGCTCGCGCCCCCGGCGGATCCTGCGGAAGCCGCTCCGGCACCAGCCCCCGCACCGGTCCCCACTCCCGTGTCGGCAGAACTTGCGCCCCCGGCGCCGGTGGAGCCTGTTACCACGCCCGCACCTGCGCCGGTGATTGTCGCTCCCGAAGTGGCCGCTCCGGCACCTGCACCGGCACCTGTGGAAGTGGCTCCGGTCCCCGCACCCGTCGAGGTCGCTCCTGCACCGGCACCTGCGCCTGTGGAAGCTGCTCCGGCCCAAGCACCCGTCGAGGTCGCTCCTGCACCGGCACCTGCGCCTGTGGAAGCGGCCCCGGCCGCTCCGGCCCCTGCACCCGCAGAAGTAGCTCCTGCTCCGGCACCAGTGCCCGCACCTGCGGAAGCGGCACCGGCGCCTTCGCCGACTTCCTGATCGCGTAAAGAAATACCGGGGCCGTTGCCCTACCCGGAAGGGAGGCGGCGGCCCCGATTGTTTATTCGGACGTATTCTCCTGCCACCGGAAAGGGTCCTGCGGCAAACGTTTGGGAGGATTCGAAAGATGTGGAGATTCCTGCTGTTGTCCGTTGCGGTGATGCTCACCGCGGCATGTGCCCTGGCGGCCGATGACATCGCCGATTCGCGGCGCAACGCCATCGTGCAGTCCATCGAAAAGGTCGCCCCGGCCGTGGTGACCATCAACGTGGTGGAGATCCGCACCGAGGGTTCGTCGGACCCGTTTTTTGACATGTTCAACTTCGGACGGCCGCGCTTGCGGCAGCGCGCCGTCGAGGGCATCGGCAGCGGGTTTGTCTTTGACGAACAGGGCCACATCCTCACCAATTACCACGTGCTGCAGGGGGCCGATGCCATCGAATCGGTGACCCTGCCCGGCGGCAAGCGGCTGAATGTGGAACTGGTCGGCGCCGACGAGCGTTCCGACCTCGCCGTGCTCAAGGTGAAGGGGGACACCTCGGGGCTGCCTCACGCGGTGCTGGGCGAGTCGGACTCACTGCTCATCGGCGAATGGGTCATCGCCATCGGAAATCCCTTTGGCAACATGATGCGCGACCCCCAGCCCAGCGTGAGCGTGGGCGTGGTGTCCGCCAACCACCGCCGTGTGAGCCGCGAGGTCGGCGGGGGCGACCGGCTCTACCAGGACCTGATTCAGACCGACGCGGCGATTAATCCCGGCAACAGCGGCGGCCCGCTGGTCAATGCGCGGGGCGAGGTGGTCGGCATCGACACCATGATCTTCAGCAACAGCGGCGGCTACCAGGGGCTCGGCTTCGCCATCCCCATCACCCGCGTCAAACGCGTCGCCGATGAGATTATCCGCTACGGGCACCGGCGCGACCCGTGGTTTGGCTTCAAGGGGCAGGCCGTGGCCGAAACCGACCCGAACCTGTTGCAGCGCGTCGGTGTGCAGACAGAGTCGGGTGTGCTGGTGGTGGAAATACTCAAGACAAGTCCCGCCTTCAAGGCCGGTCTCGCCGTGGGCGACGTCGTGACCACGGTGAACGGCCAGCCCGTGGAGCACCCGACCGACGTGGACTTCCTCAACTGGACGCTCTTCATAGGCGACCCTGTCATCTTCGAGGTGAACCGCCAGGGCCAGAACAAGGTCATCAAGACCACCGTCGAGGAAGTTCCCCGCTGAGCCGCGTTGTTATGCCAGGCGCATAAACAGGCGCCCATATGGACTGCGGTGGCAGCGACACCGCTTTGGCTTGCTTGAAGTGAGGGCTATTTGGCCAGCCAAGACGATCTCAGCGCTTCGTCTTTTCACCCCACGAGGTTGGCTGTTTCGGCTCTCCGCTTCGACGTTTGTGTCGTTGCGCCGCCTCTGCTAGACTCGCCTTCGTTTTTCAAGAAGGAGACCAGTACAATGCGCGCGGTGGTGCAACGGGTCAGCAGGGCGTCTGTCGAGGTGGACGGACGTGTGGTGGGTGAAGTGGGGGAGGGGCTGCTGGTGCTGCTGGGCGTCGAGGAGGGCGACAAGGAGGCTGATGCCGACTATATCGCCGACAAGACCGCCAGCCTGCGCATTTTCAACGATGCCGACGACAAAATGAACCTGTCCGTGAGTGATGTGGGCGGTGGTGTGCTGCTCATCTCCCAGTTCACCCTGCACGGCGACTGCCGCCGGGGGCGCCGTCCCTCGTTCATCGCCGCGGCACGACCTGAAACCGCCATTCCGCTCTATGAGGGTGTGGCCGGCCGCCTGCGCGATTCCGGTCTGCCCGTGGCCACCGGCGAGTTTGGCGCCCACATGCACGTGTCGCTGGTCAACGACGGGCCGGTGACGATACTGCTCGACTCCAAAAAACTCTTCTGACGGTCGCGCATTTTATCGCGTCATTGCGAGCCTCAGACCGCCGTTGGCGGCGATTTGCGGCAGAAAGCCGCCGGGGGTACTGGCACCCGTTTCCGTCCAAGGCCAAGGGACGGCAGCACTGTCAAGTATCGGAAACGGGTGCCTGAACCTGAGTCACCCACCCCGGAACTTCGCGAGCCTGGGTACTGCCACCATTTCCAACGCACCGACCTGTTCGAATAAGTAGAGCCATTGGTTGAAAATAGTGGCAGTCCCCCTGCGGCACATACACTTTCTTAGCAGCGAAGCGAAGCAATCTCTTGAATCCACGACCCGAGTGCGGAGCCGTCCGGGCAAGAGACCGCTTCGCAGCCAGGAAAGTGATTTGTCGAAGGTCTGCGTTACGTACCGCAGGCGTCTCGCCTGCCTTGCGTCCCCGGTCTTTCTGGCGCCAACCACCGTCGCAGGTGGTTTGAAGCGCGCAATGACTCGGGGTTCTGATGCCCTTGATGAACAATCCGACCATTGTTGATTACTTGATCTCCTGAATGCCCTCGAACATGACGTAGTGCCGCTTGATGGACAGCTTGTCCATCCATGCCCGCACTTCCAGGGTCTTCCAGCGGCCCGAACCCACGCCGCCGCCGCTGTTGTTGTCCCACAGCCACCTGGGCGTGGGCCAAAGGCAGCAAGACGGATGCACACGCTGGTAGAACGCCTCGCCCACGCCGTTCTGCCCATGATGCGCCATCTGGACGTAATCGGAGGGAAGGCGGTCGGCATAAGGCCCCTTCAAGAGTTTCTCGCCGCCTTCCGTGCCGAGGTCCGCCAGAAACAGCACCGATTTCTTTGCATCGGACAGGCGCAGCACGATGCTCGAATTGTTGACGGGGTTCTTGGTGATCTCGGGATTCTTCACGCCGAGCACTTCGATGCCAACACCGTCAATCTTTATCGTCTGTCCCAGCGACAATTCCTCGACACGGCGTCCGGCCCCTTCCAATGCCTGTCTGAACAACTCGTAGCCAACCCTCTCTCCGCCGTCTCCCCATTGGTTCATCCATGCTTGATCAGGCAGGGATCCGCGGATGGCTCCTATCTGGAGTGTGCCTGCTTCGGTGAGAATCGCCGTGAGTGCGCCGAGGTGATCATCATGGGCGTGGGTAATGAACCAATCCTCGACCCTGCCACCCCGGTCCATGAGAAACTTGGCCAAAAAAGGAGCATCGCCGACCATGCCCCCGTCAATGACTACCACCTTTCCGTGGACTGTCTGAATGACGTAGGACATCATCTGCGAGGTGGTCTGATTGGGAAGCTGCCAGAGGGTGAACGTGTCGGCGTCTGGGCCTTTCGCGTCCGCCGCGCATGCCTGCGAGGCGGCCAGGGAAAAAAGCAGGGCCAGAAGAACGGGTACAGCGCCTTTCATCATTCAGGTCCTCCGGTGGGGCGCACATTGAACAGGAGGACTTCCCCCAGGGGAACGGAAACATTGAGCGTGATGCCCCCATCGCTTTCCGCAAAGGCGACAGCTTGGTCATCCTTCAGATTCGTCACCTTGGCCGGTTTGAAGGGAAGGTCGCGCAACTGCACCGTTGCGCCCGGGTCCTTTGCCTCGTGGCTGATGACGAAGAGGAATCCTTCCCGGTCGTTCACCCGCAGAGATGCTTCGATGTCGGGATTGGACGAGCGCACATGGGGGCGCACGCCCGTCTCCTCCGCAATGGCCCGCAGCAGGCCGCACAACTGCGTCCGCGAGGAGGCGTTGTCGTCCTCGAAGGTCTGGAAGTAAGTGTCCTGCAAACAGAATCCCAGCAGGAAGGCGTGTCCGTGGCCCCAGTCATGACGCACGATGCCGGGCTGGCCCGATTCCGTCTTGAGCAGCACCTTCCCCGTCATCGCGGTGCAGGGGCGTGGGCTGACGAGTTTAAGGTCGAGCGTCTGGCCCAGCGCCTCGCCTTTGAGGGTGTCGGTGTTTCGCACAGTCTCGTCCGGGGGATTTTCGGGGCGGTTGGCCCAGATGGGCGCCTGCGCTTTGTAGGGAACCCAGTGCCCGGCGCGGCTGATCCGGTCGCCGTTCATCCCTGTGACGCCGAAGACGTCCTCCAGCGTGGTCGTGTGTTCCTTCCAGGCATTCAGGTGGGGTGCACAGTCCGCGATGACGGTGCCACCGTTGGCGACAAACTTGGCAATGTGCCCCGCCACGCTTTCGGGAAGCAGGTCCACGTCGAAGAGCACGAGCAGTTCCCTCCCGCCGAGAGTGTCGTCGGTCACCTCGTCCTCGTGGATGATGTCCAGTTCGCCGAAGGCCCGGAGGAAAAGTTCAAAGGACAGGCCGACGTTGAAATACTCCTGCTGGAGTTGAAGGTATTGGGTTCGGGGAAAGAGCATGCAGGCCCTCGCCTTCATCTTGGGCGCGGCGAGGATCCGCCCCCCCGCCTTTTGGAGCAGCCGCAACCCGTCGCCGAAACTTTCCCAATGGCGCGCATCCACCGGAATCTTGTAGCCCGTCAGCAGATAGTCCGCCCCTTCCGCCACGGCCGTCATGCTCATCTCCCGTTCGCTCCAGTGCGTGGCCGCCAATTCCGGGCAGAGGAAGGGGGCGAACCATGCCGGGTTGTAGGTGCCCACCCAAAAGCCAAGCGCTTTCCCGTTCGCCTGCGTCAGGGCGCGCATTTGCGCGAAGGTGTAATGGGCCTGGCTGATGCGGGGCTTTGGCAGTTCGGCGGGCCGGCCAAAACGGAAATCGAACATCATGTAGGGATAGATGTCGAACATGAAGATGTCCGAGAAATCGCCGCCCCAGTGGAAAACATCGTCAATGGCCAGTTCCGAATGGGAAGTGCAACCCCCGCCGAAAGTGTTGTGGCTGTCATGGGTCAGCGTGACTTTGAAGTTGGGGCTGATGTCCTTGACCATCCTGTACACCTGCCGCCACCCGTCGGGGAAATAGGCGGAACGGAAGTTGAGCACATCCAGCCACGTGTGGGGATTGCCGCGGATGCTGTCCAAATCCGGGGGCAGGTCATAACCATAACGCTTCTTGAATTCGGCCTTGACCTCATCGTTATAGCCGAAGGACGGCGCCCCCCAGTGAAAGGGCTCGTCCTGAAAGGTGAACGCGTTGTACAGGTTTGGAATGGCCTTCAGCGGTGCCAGGGCGCTTTCGGCGCGGGCGCGCACGGTCTCCAGGTATTTCGGCGAATACACACAAATCTCGGGCGGGGCCGTGCGCTCGAAGCCTTCCAGCGCACCGGCATTGTAGGTGACGAACATCCCCTTCGATTCGGCGTACTTGAGGAGCAGCGCCTCCTCTTCCGCAGGACGTCCCGTCGGCACTTCGAGGCCCGTAAAGCCGTGGGCGAGGATGTTGTCTATCGTGCTGCGCAGCACCTCCTCGGCAATGGGCCCCTCTTCACCCTTCCACCCCTCCCCCGCAGGCACCGGAGAGAATTGCGTCGCCACGGGGAAACACTCAGGCTTTACCGGGTTGAAGGTCCCCGATTGTGCATTTACCCCCGAAAAAACGCAACACATCACGCCCAGCATGGCAATGATTCGAATCTTCATGGGTCCACTCATTTCTTGCCCGTCCCCTGCCCTTGAGAAAACCATGACCACTTGGCACCGCGCCAATCTATCACATTCTTCCAAAGACTTCCTTGCCACTGCAAGCACTCGGCACTTCCATCCAAGGGGAAACAGGTTTCCGAAGATGCAGACTGCGGCGAAGACACGAAGCTCCCGGTCCATCTTGTCCTGTCGATCCTGTCGCTCTCGACCTATGGTGCTTTCGTCATTCCATCGCGTGTTCTTCGCGTGCGTTGAGTCCTCATGGCACAACCGGAATTCAGTGTGAAATCCGCTTGACACGGCCCGGAAAGTTTTGTTAATATTTACAGCACTGAGCGGGAGTAACTCAGTGGTAGAGTGTAACCTTGCCAAGGTTAAAGTCGCGAGTTCAAGTCTCGTCTCCCGCTCCATTTTTTTCTTTTCTGGGTCGTTAGCTCAGCTGGTAGAGCAGGTGACTCTTAATCACAAGGTCGAGGGTTCGACTCCCCCACGACCCACCAGATAGTGAATAAAGGACTTACAGAGATTCTGTGGGTCCTTTTTTCATTGGTTTTCTACCCCCATGGTGCACTCATGGTGCAATTGCTTTTCAAAGCAGTCATCAATCGTCCCGAAATGCACCCCGGCAGACCGCCATCCCCGCCAATACCAAGCCCCAAGAATGGGGGAGATCATGCCCTTTTTCAAAGAATATGCACCACTACTGCACCACCGCACCATGGTGCAGTTGTAAGCTACTTGTTTTCAGTCACTTGAAGGAATCGTACATGTGATTGAGTATCACATTGACATTTGTCAGCAAGTCTGATAGACTGTCTGTGGTGACTGTGAATTGTCACGGTGACTCACAGAAGGGATTCGGTCATGGCGATGATTGAAGAACGAAAAGACAGCAAGGGGAAAGTGCATTTCCGCGCGATGGTGCGCATCAAGGGGCATCCGGTCAAGAGCAAAACCTTTGACCGCAAGACCGATGCGAAGAATTGGGCGGCCCAGGAAGAGACGGACATTCGGTCCGGCCGCAGCGTTGGCGCCGTCAATGCCAAGTCGCACACGTTCAAGGAAGCCGCGGAGCGATACCGCAAAGAGGTGCTTCCCCACAAGCGGGCCAACACCATTGCGGGCCAGACCATTCAATTGAAGTTCTGGGAGGACCATCTTGGACCGCTTGCCCTGGGTGACATAAATACCGGGTTGCTCTCCGGACTCAAGGCAAGCATGAAGAACAGGCGCGGCAGGGAAAAGAAGGCCATGTCCGCCGCAACGCAACGGCGCTACTTCGCGGTCCTGAGTCACCTATTCAACACCGCCCGCAAGGAATGGCAGTGGTGCCTGTCCAACCCGGTGGCCGACCTGTCCAAGCCCAAGGAACCCGCAGGCCGCGTCCGCTTCCTCGATGCGGGTGAACGCACCCGCCTCATGGCCGAGTGCAGGGCCAGCCAATGCGACATTCTGGAAGATGTCGTTATCCTTGCCATGCTCACCGGGATGCGGCAGGGGGAGATCCTGGGTCTTGTGTGGAGCGAGGTTTCCTTTGAGCGCAAGGAAATCACCCTGCCACCCGAGCGGGTCAAGAACAACACGCGGCGCACCGTGCCGCTGGCCGACGCCTGCGGCGCCATTCTGTTGAACCGCTACAAGGACCGGAAGGCCAATTGCGACTTGGTCTTTCCAGCGCCGGGTCACGGCAACGCCAAACCCAGAACCTATGATATCCGCACCGCTTTCGAGAATGCCGTGCTTCGTGCCGAAATAAAGAACTTCCATTTTCACGACCTGCGGCATTGCTTCGCGTCCTATGTTGCGATGAACACCACCGCAAACGCCTTGGAACTGGCAACGCTCATGGGGCACAAGTCCATTCAGATGACGGCGCGGTACGCGCACCTGAGCAGTTCGCATCTTGCCAAGACCAATCAGCAAATGGCCAACGCGATTATGGGGACGACGAACCCGGCGCAACCCACGGAGGAAACTGCATCATGAAAACACCGCGCAAGAAAGCCGCACCCAAAGCTACGAGTGCCGGTGCTGCCAAGGCCAGTACCATGATACCCGACGTATACGTGGCGACCCCAGATCCAGAGACACGCTTGAGCGAAGACGCAACCCTTGAAGAGAGGGACAAGTTCGTCTCCGAAATGCTCGACTATTTCGGTGTTCCATGGTTCGGGGATTTGTCAGATCACGTTGGAGCGCCCTATTTTGTCCCTCGGAAAATCTTGTTGTCTGTCTATGAGTTCTTTAAATACGCGCTTCCGCAAGTATTACTCCGCGATGAAAAAGATAGTGCTGTGAAAGATGGGCGTCCCTTTGACATACCCCTGAATAGTGATACGCGTGCAGGAATTATCGGTCTTGATTGTTTCTCTGACATATTCGTGAATACTGAAACGCTTGCAGGAGTTCTCAGTATGGACGATAGTGAGTGTGAAAAGGCTTTGGCGTTCTTCAGGGCAGGCGCGGAATTCATTTATAGGATCGACGTAGATAGTTATCGTGAAGGGAGCGATCGGTATAGTGGAGCACAATCTAGACGGGCAAAAGAAAGGAAGGGCAAACCCAACTTGAAAAATCGTCCGCTCAAAGAGTGGGCGTTCACATTTATCCGCGAAACACTGGATGGAAAAGGGCCCACCAAGAACTGGGCAAGCAGCATTTCCTATATGTTGGTTGGCGAAATGAGTAAGGGAACTCTGCCCGCCGTCGATCCGCCATCTCGGACGACAATCAACACATGGATCAAAGAGTATCAGTCATCCAAAAGAGAATAGCCTGAAATTTGCCGGGCACATTTCACCTATGTGACATTTTACCGGGCAAGCTTCTAAAGAACGGACATCTGCCGGGCATACTGTAATATTAGAGAGAGACATTAACGAGAATCTGCGCTAAACTCCAGACAGTGCTGAGAACACACCGTTCTTGGCGTTAACTGGAGCATACACGATGACCACCTCGACCACCGCGCCGCAATGCTGCGGCACCCACCCCGCCACCGCCCACCCCGTCCTTCTGACCGTCCGCCAATGCGCGGAACGCCATCCCTTCATCGGGGAGCGCGGACTGAGGAACCTAATCTTCAACGCGGAGACAAACGGTTTTAGTGCCGTCCTTATTCGCGTTGGAAGGAAGGTACTGATCCACGAAGAAAACTACTTCGCGTGGATACAACAGTCCCAGAACCGCTAACCCACCAAGCGAAGGAAGGCACCCCATGCACACCCTTACCGCCTTGCCCTGGTGGCGCGACAATCCCGACCCGACCCGGCTCTGTGCCGCGTTCTACGCGGTCACCGGGCGCCCCATAACCCCCCATGGCCGAACTTGGATCAACATGTCCTGCATCCTGCCCGGTCACCCGGACAAACGGCCCAGTTTCGGGTTCAATGCGAACACCGGCGCCTGGTGCTGCCATGGCTGCGGGCGCCGCGGCGATCTCGCCGGACTGGTGATGGAACTTTACGGCATGGGTTTCCGGGAAGCCCGTACCTTTTTGGAGGGCGTCAATTGAAGGACCCCTATAGACTGGCCGAAGAGAAGGCCGAACGGACTTATGAAACGGTACTCCTATTGGCCCAAGGTGTGAAGTCCGCCGAAGCGATGGGCGACAGTCGCGCCTTGGACATAAAGAAAGCGCTCTTGGATTTCTCGTTGACCATGATCGACAAACTGTATGAGTTGACCCGGCTTCCCCAAGGGACCAAACCATGAGCACAACGACAGCGCCCGCCCGAGAAGATATCCCCCGGCGCCTGCCGGACGGTTCCACACTCCTGCGCTCATGGACCTATCGCGACGGCCGCGGAACCTTCGTCCTTGTTGTTGGGCGCTACAGTGGCGCGGCAGGCAAGACCTACCGGCCCTATCATGCCGTGAACGGGTCTTGGGTGCCTGGATACGGAGCAGGGCCGCGGCCGATAATCAACCGCCGCAAACTGGACCAAGCGCCGGACACGGAAACCGCCTTCATTGTCGAAGGCGAGAAATGCGCTTTCGCCCTGGCCACATTGGGGATTCTGGCGACCACCTCGCCGGGCGGCGCCATGCAGGCGAGACAGGCCGACTGGAGCCCGTTGGAACGCTTCCCGAAGGTGCGCATACTTCGGGACAATGACCAACCCGGTGAACGCTACGCGGCGGATGTGCGCGACATGCTGGCGGGCTTGCCCGGTTCGCGCCACGTCGAAACCTTGGTTCTTGCCGACGTGCCTGACCATGGCGATGTGTGCGATTGGATTGCGGCACGGTTGCCCGAGTGGGACGGTTTTGCGGTCATTCCAGAAGAGCACCGTGCCCGGCTGCGCGCGGAACTGGAGCAGGCCATGGATGCATGCGCCGTGTCCGCACCTGTTGTCGAGGTCGCCGAACGCCCCGAACCGATCCCGCTCCGGCGCGCCATTGGCGAATGCGACGCAGTGCCGCTCGACGCACTGCCCGCCATGGTGGCCGATGCCGTGCACGGAATTGCCGGTGCCGTCCAGGTTCACCCCGCCCTGGCCTTGAATTGCGCACTCGCTGCCGCGTCCGTGGCCGTGCAGGCCCATGCTGACATCGTGCTCGACGGACGCAGGATGCCGCCGACGTTGTTCCTTCAAAGTGTGGTGGAAACCGGCGGACGCAAATCATCCGCCGACGCCGTCGCGCTGGCAGCACACCGTCATTGCGAATCCGAATGGGCCGCGCAATACGGGCACGACAAACACGCCTACGAATGCGCCCTAAAGGCGCACAACGTGGCCGTGAAGGACGCGGAACGCAAACACCAAAGCAAGGGGCGGGAGGCGATACAGCACGCGCTGGAGGCCATTGGAGCGCCCCCAGAGGCGCCGATGGAACCGTACTTGCTGACAGGCAACGTCACCGTCGAGGGAATAGCGCGGATGCTCCGTTATGGTCGCCCAAGCATCGGGATATTTTCGGATGAGGGAGGGCAGATCGTCGGCGGGCATGCCATGCAATCAGACAACATGCTCAAAACGCTTTCGGAGCTGTCGAGCTTTTGGGACGGTCGCGGCGGAGTGCGCACCCGCGCCGGGGACGGCGTCGCACCCATGTTTGGCCGCCGTTGCGCCTTGCACTTGCAAATGCAGCCGGACGTTTTCCGCGTGCTCATGGGCCAGCGTATCGCCTCAACGCAGGGGTTCATGCCGCGATGCCTTATCGCGTGGCCCCCCACGCTGCGGGGCACTCGGAAGTATCAGGGAACGGATGCTCTCGAACAACCGGGAATTGTTCGATTTCTAAATAGAATGTCCGACATTCTCATGAACCCACTTCCCCTGACCGAAGACCGCGTTTATGGTCTACAGCCGCGCGAATTACCCCTGTCACCTTCAGCCAAGGATCTGTTCATTGGGTTTTACGACACCGTCGAGACGCAGAACGGGCCAGGCGGACCTCTCGACGCTATCCACGGATGGGCCAGCAAGGCAGCAGAACACGCTCTTCGTATCGCCGGAGTACTGGAACTGACAGAGAACCTCGACGCGCCCGCAATCTCGCCGGAGTGCATGACCGGCGGTATCGCGCTGGCCGAGTTCTATATGGGGGAGGTAGCACGGGTAGCGGGGGTAGCAGCCGTCCCGCCTGAGATTCTACTTGCCGAAGAATTGCTCGAATGGTTGCGCGGTAGACAGGAGGAAATATTCACGTCCAAGCTGATCATGCAGTTCGGACCCAGCCAAATACGTGATGCCGAAACGGTCAGCCGAATTATGGGAATCCTCACTGCGCACGGATACACCCAGGTCGTACCGGGTCGCAAACAATGGAAGCTCTACCGATGATTCCGGGATACAAGAAATTTCAACCGGGACCCCCTGCTACTTCCGCTACCCCCGCTACCAAGCCCATGCCCACCCGGAACGAGGTAGCAAAGGTAGCAGAGGTAGCAGCATCCGGCGGGTCGAAAACTTGGGATTACCAGATCCGCGACTGGGCACCCGAACGGGCCGCGATCATGGAATATGACGGCGGACTATCCCGTGCCGAAGCCGAACGCCGCGCCTATGGCGGGAGCAATTGAGCACCAGAAACGGTTAGTGCGTGTGACCCCAATGCGCGCCTGCGTATACGCGCGGATGTATTGTCATCAATCCACCAATTTCTCTGCCGGTCTCCCCTCTAACCCCTCACTCCTTGCGCGCGCCACCAGCACCCGTGCGCCCAGAACATATTGTCACTCTGATATTGCGTCCCGAGCGTGTTCCCTGTATTCTTGCTACAGACGGTTCAGATTTGGGCCTGAAACAAAAGTCGAATACAGAGGAGTCAAGGGTCATGGATATGGGAGCAATCGTGTCTCGTTTCGGTGGAGTCTTGGGGAGTATTGGAGCCTTTCTAGTCCTGCTGGACCTCGCCCCTGTAGTTGCATCGGCAAACACCATTACCGAGCCGATCATGCAGTTTGGATATGGAGAACTATGGGCTACTGCCTATTCTCCCGATGGAACGAGATTTGCTACTGGTTCCGGAGATACCAAGGTGCGATTATGGGATTCGAGCAGTGGACAGATTGCCCGTACCTTCATTGGGTTTACGCAAAGAGTGAATGCAGTGGCGTTTTCCCCGGACAGCACCAAGGTGCTCGCAGGGTCGAGTGATGGCACGGCGAAGCTGTGGGACGTAAGCACAGGCAGCGAACTCCACACTTTTTCGGGGCACACGAGCGAGGTAAACTCCGTTACATTTTCCCCGGACGGGACAAAGGTACTGACCGGATCAAATGACCGTACGGTAAAACTATGGGACATGAGCACAGGCAGCGAACTCCACACTTTTTCGGGGCACACGAGCAGTTTTAACTCAGTGGCGTTTTCCCCGGACAGCACCAAGGTGCTCTTTATGTCAGGTGAAAGGGAGGCAAAACTATGTGATGCTGCAACTGGGATTCTGGTCTACACCTTCAAGAATACTTCCTACTCGGGGAACTCAGTAGCGTTTTCCCCGGACGGCACTAAGGCTCTTGCCGGGGCACACCTTTGGGATGTTACAACAGGTGCATATATCCGCTCTTTTGCGGCGAACTCATCAGGGGTCTACTCAGTGGCGTTTTCCCCGGACAGCACCCAGGCGTTTACCGGTTCGTGGGACAGCACGGCGGAACTGTGGGATGTGGCAACAGGCGCGAAACTCCGTACCTTCACCGGACACACGGACGCTGTGAACTCCGCGGCGTTCTCTCCTGACGGAACCAAGGTGCTCACGGGATCGCGGGACAACTCAGTGAAACTATGGGACATGAGCACAGGCAGCGAACTCCACACTTTTTCGGGGCACACGGGCGGTGTTTACTCCGTCAAGGTCTCATCGGATGGCAAAAGGGTGCTTATGCGGTCTGCTCATAGCTACGACCAAAGGTCTTACGGTCGTGCAACGTTGTGGGATACGGTTGCGGGAGTTGAAATTCCATTCTCTTGTGAATGTACGCAGGGTGTCACGATCTTTGCATTCTCTCCCGATGGGACTAAGGTGCTGGCGGGATTAACCGATGACACTGCGAGGCTGTGGGACTCTCGCACTGGCACGGAGATTCATACCCTCTCAGGGAATGCGGCTTCAGTAGAGGCTGTAGCGTTTTCGCCGGATGGGACAAAAGTGCTCACCGCGTCCGCCAATAATACGAAGCTCTGGGACGCTGGTACGGGTATAATCCTTCGCACATTCACCGTGCCTTCAGAAAACGTAACTTCAGTGGCCTTCTCCCCCGATGGCACTAAACTACTAGCAGGGTTTACCGACGGGAACGCTCGTCTCTGGGAAACCAACACCGGAACGTTAATCAACACCCTAACAGGAAGTTCAAGCGCGGCGACTTACGTTTCATTTTCCCCAGATGGGACAAAAGCACTCATTGGGGCGAATGTGAATCCCAAATCAGGTGGAGACACTGCTCGACTCTGGGACGTGGGTACGGGCACCGAGATTTATTCATTCCCCTGTGATATAGGGCGGGAATTGCTTGCTATCTTTTCTCCGGACGGGGCGAAGTTGGTCACAGGAAGCGGCAACAGCGCACGGCTTTGGGATGCCGTCACGGGCGCGGAAATCCATACTTTCTCCGGTCACGAGGAACAGGTTACTTCGATTGCGTTTTCCATAGATGGCTCAAAAGTGCTTACTGGTTCATCTGATTACACGGCCCGACTTTGGGATATCAACACTGGGGGGGAAATTCGTAGATTCAGCGGACATTCGTATTATGTCAACACCGTGGCGTTTTCGCCCGACAACACCAAGGTGCTTACAGGATCGAGTGACGGCACGGTAAAGGTATGGCCCAGTGGTCTTGCACAGGTAGAAGAAGGTGAAGGAGAAGCAGGCCAAGAGGGAGAGGGCGAGCACACTTATGAGGATGCCATGGTCAATGTTCTACGGACCTTGCTGGGTCAGCAGTTTGACAGCATGGACACAAACGGCGACGGGCAGATCTCTTTCGCGGAAGCGATGGCGGCGTTGCCGGGACTGACCCTATCCGCATTTGACGTGGTGGACGCGGACGGTGACGGGCAGATCGTTAGCGATGAAGTCGCGAGTACCGCTTCCGGGTGCAATTGTAACAAGGCCAGCTTCACGGCGATCGGCTTGAAGCAGCGGTTGGGCGACCTGTTCCTGATTGGTCTGGCACTGATCAGTCTGTTGGTCTTCCGGGGTTTCTCAAAATAGGGCGAATTTCCTGGGCGGGTTCAAATAGGCGCCGGACAGCCTGGACCATACCGGGCGCCGAAAAAATTCAGAACATTTTTCGAGTGCGGGTCATGGTATCTCTGCCGCGGGCGTTACCCCCCCTGCCCCCCCGTCATGACCCGGCGCGGCGATCTCGGTGATGGCCCGATGATGACCGGGAAACGGCGCAACGGCTTCCTGTGCGCCTCTACACGGCGCGAACGGCGCCAAGGCAAGGGGTCCATGCCCCTGTAACCCCCTGCGCACTACAGCGGCTTGCATGGCCTGTCCCGTGGTGCAATCGTGGTGCAATTGACTTTGACACACGCCCGTAAACGACAGAACTCAAAGAAAGTGGAACCCCACGTTCACCCGCATAAACAGGGCGTTGTATGACTGTTGAGTGTCATTAATAACTATATGACGCATATCTCTTAATCACAAGGTCGAGGGTTCGACTCCCCCACGACCCACCAGATAAGTTAAGCCGCCGCAAGGACTTACAATAGCTCCTCGCGGCGGTTGTTCTTTTTCTGACGGGTATCGTGCCGCAATGGTCATCGTGTCGGCGCAATACTGGTCAGGCCAGGTGGCAAGAACAAGAGACAAAGCGGGTTGCCGTTGCAGAATCCATTGGAAGACCGGCCTGGACTCTGTGAAGAAAATGCGGCAATAAAGTGTGTCCAAGCCCGTGGATTCAAGCTGGTCAATTGATCCGTTGGCACAGATGGGGGGAGAAGACTTTTTTCGATGCCAATGCACAGGGCTTGCCATTCGGCCTCCTTTACACAAAGCGTACAAAGCGGGTTCGGGCCGAGGACATCATTCTTTGGGTTGTGATTCGCCCCTGCCCATCTTGTCCAGGGCGGTATGCGCTTCAGCCAGTGCCGGGTTGATCTCCAGTGCCTTGGCAAAAGCCTGCCGTGCACCGATCCGGTCTCCCGCCGCCTCAAGGGAAAAGCCCAGATACAGTTGCGGTATGGCCTTGCCGGGATGTTGGGCAGTCATGCGGTTCCACTCCTCCACACGCGCGGCCTTGTCTCCACGCCCCTCAAGAATCGCGTCCACGCGCGCCGATGACTTGGGGGATTCCGGAGCCTCCGCAACCACGGCACGGTACTCTTCCAGCGCGCCATTGTTGTCCCCCGCAGCCTCCAGCAATTCGCCGAGAGAGATGCGATAGCGCAGATCTTCGGGAGCCAGGCTGCGCGCCCGCCTGGCCAATGCCAGGGCGCCCTTGGCGTTGCCGGCTGAAAAGAGAGCGTTTGCCGCGCGGGCACAGTGTTTTGCGGCCGTCTTTGCAATGCCGGGGGTGGTGCGCACCGCTTCATCCAGCAGTCGCAGTCCTTCTTCCGTATTGCCCCCGGCCGCGACAAGCGCCCCCAACGTTAACTTCGGTTCCTGCCATTCCGGCCGCAGCCGAATGGCTTCCCGGTATGACAATTCCGCGCCGGCGCTGTCGCCCGAATCTTCCAGGGCCATTCCCAGATGCTGTTGAAGCACGGAGGCGTCGGGATGCTCCTTAACCAGGCTCCTCCACTCCGCCACACGGGCCGCGGGATCATTGCGTCGCAGGCAAACCGCATCGATGCGGTCGCTTGAGTGCGGCACTTCCGCGGATTCAGGCGCTTCCGAAACCAATGTCCGGAATTCTGACAGCGCCCCGCTGTCATCGCCGGCGGCTTCAAGGGTTTCTCCGAGTGCAACACGATAACGCTGGTCTGCGGGTGAAAGGATGCGCGCCTTGCGAAGCAGGGCCAATGCCCCTGGAAAGTCTCCGGCGGCAGCGCGGGCCTTCGCCGCACAACCACAGCCTTCGGCCGCTGTCAGGGCAAGTTCGGGCGCCGAGAGCACCGCTTTGTCCAACAGTCCAAGCCCCTCCTCCGCGTTGCCTTTGGCCGCGATGAGTGCTCCCAGCCTCGCCATGGGTTCCTGCCAGTCCGGCCGCAGGCGAATCGTTTCCCGGTAGGGCGCCTCCGCCCCGGCAGTATCGCCGGCCTCTTCCAGGGCCATGCCCAGATGCAGTTGGGGCATGGCCGCATCGGCGTGGTTCTGCGCCAGGCCTTTCCATTCCGCCACGCGGGCCGGGGGATTGTTGCGCCGCCGGTAAACGGCGTCTATTCGTTCGCTCAATTCCGGTGATTCGGGTGTTTGCGCCAGCAGGGTGCGGTATTCTGCAAGAGCGCCCTCGTCATCCCCCGAGACTTCAAGGGTTTGGCCCAATGCAACCCCGGAGCCCTGGTCCGCGGGGGTATGCGCGTTTGTGTCGCGCAGCAGTGTCAGCGCGCCCTGCAGGTCGCCGGCAGCAACGCGGGCACGGCCGCAACACGCGGCCACAAGAGGATTGCCGGGATTGTCTTTCCATACACCCTCCCAAACGTCACGACGCTCCGTCGGACCGGCCTTGGACAGGAGTTCCTCCAGTCGGATGACAGGCTGATTGTTCTCCGGGCCAAGTGGGATTGCCTCCCGGCAGGCACGCACCGCACCCTGCAGGTCTCCGGAAGCCTCCAAGCGGATGGCGTTCTCAATGAGAAGTTCCTGAAGTTTCGAAGCCGCCGCACCTTCACCCGGTGCCAGCCGAAGTGCCTGGCGATAGGCGTCCATGCGTCCTTCGATGTCCTTTTCGTCCAAAGCCCGTTCCAAGGCTAGCCACACATGGGGTGATGAAATCTTGTCGGCGAGCTTCCTCCACAAAGGAGCCGCCGGGATCGCCGTGGCCTGCCTCTTGAGGAACGCCTCCAGGTCGCTGCAACTGGCCGAATCTCCCGCTGAGGACAGAATCGCTGTTTCAAGCCGCCGCAGCGGCCCCTCAAGTTGACCGGCCTTTTCCTGGGCATCCTCCAAAGGCCAGCGCAGGTACTCCAGGCCGGGATTCAGCGTGAGCGCACATTCGTAGGCGCCGACCGCATCAACCCAGGCACCCACGTCCGCAAAAGCCTTGGCGGCGATTTCGCAACAGTTCCAGTCTTTTGGCGCCATCCGTCGGGCTTCGGCAAAGCTTTGTCTTGCCCCGTCAAGATTTCCGTTGACCGCGCGGGCAGAACATAAGCATAGGGCAACGAGCGGATTGTCGGGGATTTCTTTCCAAAGCTCCTCCCATATGCCCAAGGCTTCTTTTGGGTCCATCTTGGACAGGAGCTTTTCCAAACGCACGACAGCGTCCCTGTCGGCCGGGGCAAGAGAAACGGCCTCCCGGCAGGCGTCCACCGCGCCCCGAATATCTCCGGAAGCCTCCAGCAGGTCCGCCTTGGCCGTGAGAAGTCCCCTGAACCCGGGCAGAAAACCGGGTTCATTGGGCGTGATGCGTTGCAGTTGCCGACAGGCGTGAAGACGCTCATCAATGTCTGTTGGGTTCAGCGACTTCTCGTAGGCCCGCCACACACCGGCGGATGCCGTCCGCTCTGCGAGTTTCTTCCATACCCGGGGAGCCTCAACCGCTGCGGTGTTTCTTTCAAAGAAGTTTTCCAGAGCGCCGCAACTTGCGCCTTCCCCCCTGGAAGCAACAATCGCGGATTCAAGCACCTGAAGTGTTTCCTGCGTTCTGCCGGCCTTTTCCCATGCTTCGGCCAGGCGGATGCGTCTCTGGCTGGTCGGATTGAGTGCGCAGGCGATGCGCGCATAGAAGACGGCAGTGTCGGTGCGGCCGGCATTTTCCGCCATTGTGCTGGTTTCTGCAATTTGCACCTGTTCATTTTCGGGGGTAAAGAACTGCATCAGGTCATAGGGCTGCCGCAACCGTGCCGTCAGCCCCTTTGAGCCCCTCTGTTCATTAATCGTTGTGCAGGGCATCAGCACAGGCTGCGCGCCGTTCTCCACCCGGTACAGTCCCAGGAAATCCCCGGCATTTTCTTGCGGAAAGGCGACCCCTTCAAAGAGGGTGCAAAAGGCAAATTCATAGACAGGAAAATAGAACCATGTTTCGCCGCTGTCCCCGGCCGCCCCCGCGACACGCATTACTTCGGCATAGTCATTCGGGGCCCCGGTTTCTTCTGCTCCCCAGTATTTTGCCAGGAAGAGGTGTCCAGCCTGACGAGAACGCAAACGCACCGCGTAAAGGGTGCAGTCGGTTTCCCAGCGACGAACTGAAACAAACCGCAGCAGACGCCTCAAGACAGGGTGTTCCGCCAGTTTCGGGGTCAGGGCAGCGCTCACTGTGCCGGGCTTCAGCCGAAACAGCGTCAGGTCCTGCATGGTCTCCGCCTGCGTGGGTGCGGCGAAGCGTGGAGCCGCGGCATACTGGTCCATCACCCGCTCAACATTGTGGCGCTGCCAGAAGCAGGCCGCCTGCCATGGAGTCCACAGAACCAATGCGCCCAGAACGAGGTACACACCCGCACGACGCAGCCAAAGTCCCCATTGGGCAGTGCCCCTGACACTTTGCACAAGCGCGGAAAGCGCCAACTGCAAAAGGAATCCCGCCGCCCAGAAGCACACGAAGGAAAGATGGAAGGTGTGCCGCCATTCATTGTCAAGGCTGACATACCCGCAGAAATAAAACATGATCAGAGTCAGGGTGAGGGCAAGGCGCGGGGTTGCGGCTGTCGCGGCCAGCAGCGCAAGTAGGGCTATGGGCACGCCTGCCAGGCGGAAGAAAGCCGCGATGCGGCGGTGCGATTCAGCCAGCAGCGCGATCCAGCCGCGATGGGAGCGCAGTGTTGCCACGGCGCCGTCGGCATTGCACAGCACGTTCAGCACGGCCCCGTATCCGCGCGCGATGGTGTCGGCGGGAAATTGGAGGGCCGTCCGGATTACCCAGTCGCGGGTGAACTGCATGTCCTCCCGGTCACTGTAGTTGAAATAGAGACTGCCATCTCCGGTTGCCCTGCGGGCGTAGGAAAAAATGGTTGCGAACACAAAATTGTCATGGGCGCTGGCCAGCGGCTCGCACAGGCCGGACTCCAGTGAACACCTGTCCATGTGTTTCATGGAGTAACCCTGCGCCAGGGGATGATAGGGCTGCGCGCCCCCCTCCATGCGGGTAAGCATGGGTGCGGCTGCCGCAAGAAAGGCAAGCACATAAACCAGTGCCGCCGCGGCGCGGCGGCGAAATGTTTGGTAGGCCACGCCGTGCGACAGGAACAGGATGGTCGCCAGGGTGGCGGGCACGAGAATAAAGGCGTCCTGGCGGAAGCCCATCCCCACCCCGGCCACCATGCCCATGAGGGCCGCCATCAATCGCGGGAAACGAAGCGGTGCCCGGCGTGTGACCAGCCAGCCGATGGCAAACAGGCCGCAGAGCAGGAAAGGCGCCTTGGAGAAATCGCGCAGGCTCTTCAACTGGTCCAGCACGGCGGGCGAACTGACAAACAGCGCAACGCAGCCAAGACTCAGCCACCGGTTCATGCCCAGGCGGCACAGACCGTAAACGCAGACGGCGCACAAGCCCAGAGCGAATGCCAGCAACGGCTCCAAGACCGGCCATGAGATGCCAAAAACGCGCCATATGGCACCGACAAGCCATTCCAGATAGATATGGTACTCCGCGGCCTCGTCGTCAGAAGCCATGATTGTGTTCGGAAGCGAGGCGGGGTCAAAGCTTTTCGTTTCGTGTTGCAGGAAAGGCTTCAATCCGGGAACAAGAGTGTAGGCTGGATGAAAGAAGCCGCGTCCCGAGGCAAACATTGCCGACCGTGCGAAGAAGACCACGTCGCTGGCCACGGAGGACTGCCCCGTAACAATTCGGTCAGCCCTTAGCGCGGCTGCGCCCAGTCCCGTTGCCGCGGCAAACACCGCCAAAACGAGCGTCAATTCGACCCAATGACGTCGGAATACAGTGCCGAAATCCGTCTTCATGGTCTTCCCCCAGGGCGGGATTGCGCGGAAGACTTGACTGCGGAGATGGGCTCTTTGAAGTATACGGTCATATATGCCTTCTGTTGTGCGCCGACGCAGAGAACCGATACTGGAGGCAAGCTTGCGTTCGTTGCGGAACGGCAACCCGTCTTTGTCTCTTTTTGACTCAATTCATGCGCTTCAATCAGGATGCCGCCAGCGACCGGGCGCACAGGCGCGGGACGATGTGAAGTGACTGGCGCTGTTGCCGCCGCCGGGCGGTTCGGGTATGGCGTTGGGTTTCCAGTTTCCGGCCGAACGGTCACAGACCGCATGGCCGCAACACGGACGCTTTGTACAGGGCTGTCGCCTGATAATATTACAGGAACATTCTGGTGGCTTCCACCGGAGCGTTCAGGGTGATATGGGCGAACCAACGGCAGGGGAGCAATACGGCGAGGTGTGCACAAATCCATCTTAGCCTTGGTTCGCCGCGCTGCCTTGGGTGTTGCCGGGATCCCCGGTGACACCCAAGGCAGCGGTCCCAAGTTGCCCAAGTTCTCCGAAAAACACCGGTACGGAATTGTCCACATCCAGCGCCTGCAACCCACCCAAATCTTCGACAAACCACATCCCGATTCTACCGGTAAAGGAAGACGGGCTAGTGCCGGGCAAACGCCTTCCATGAAGGCACCGTGCCGATTCTGTCAAAGACAGCCTTTGCCACGATGACCGCTTCATATCTCTGATAATGGGCATAGGACCAGGGCCGGTTGGCTTTCTCAAATGCTGCTCTCGTCGAAAGATAATCGATCCCGTTGGACTGCGCAATGTCATCCAGAACTGCAACCGTCTGGGAGGCGTCTCCCACAGTGGCCAAATGCACCAGGAGAAAATCCGCACCGGTTGCCCGCGTGCAATGGTCGGCCTCCAGGACGATCTTGCTGTTAAGGTCTTTGAGTTCCTGGTCGTATTTTCCATTGTTCAAAGTTGGCAGAAATCCCTTCTCAAGCTCATCCAACCGCCTCCTCACGAAGAAACGCCCAAATCTTTCCCGAAGACCAGCCAGCGTTTCACCGGGTTCCCCAATGGGCACATTTGTCAGTTGAAGCCGCTTTTCCCCGTCCAGAACAAAACGCGGTTTGCGGTACCCCCGGAACGAGAGCAAGGAACGGTGCAGGTCTTCGGCAATTGGCGCAAAGAGAACAAGTGCGGGTTTGTATTCGCCCATGGTCTCGCGCAGCGTGATGTACATTTGATCAAGGCCATACCCGCTCACCCCCAGGTTTATCACCTGAAAGCGGCTGTCAAGGGATTCCAGAACGCATGGCCATGCGTCCTGGTCGGCGGCCTCCGCGCCGAAGGTGAAGGAATCCCCCACCGCCAGAATTACATATTTGTCCGGCTGGAACACATATTCCGAAGTGCCGCGAAGCCCCCGACCGTTGGTGTGGCAGGGTGGATTGGTTTCGGCCACATGCGCTTTGGGAGTCCAGCCGCGTGTGGGATGGACATCATGAAAGGTCAAAGAGCCGGACGGCTGCCACTGTTTGAGGAACATGAGTATCCAGGCAGCATCCCCGCAAGGATTGTAGGGGTTGCCAAACCCGACGGTAAGCTCCTGCCACACTGCCGCGCCCGAAAAAATAAAGGCGCTTATCCCCGCCAGCACCAGCAAAGCTTTGTGAGACCGTCTCAACTGCAGAGCCTCCAATATCCGGCGGCAATAATCGACAATATGAACAGCAGAAAAACGCGAATGGTCATTGGGCGCAGGTGTAGCCCAGCGTCGCACCTTCCCGCCGCCACGTGTGCTGCCCGGTGGTTGTTTCAAGTCGGTCCCTGCGGCTCCAGTGCAGCAATGCTGAACATTATCCGGGCAGTTCTATTTGATTTCACGAATCAGAACATTGCGGTATTCAAACCCGCCGCTTTGCCCCTGCAGGCCGATGTGCCCGCTCTGGCGCCTGAGGCCGGGATGGTCGTTGACCATATCCATATGCCCGTCCATATCGCCGTCAACCACCCTGGTGCCATTCAGGGTTATGGCGATTTTCTGGCCTTGCATGTGGATGTCCATCTTCTGCCACTCACCGAAAGGCTTTGATGCGCGCGGCGCGGCGGGAATGGTCGCATAGACGCTTCCGGAGTGCTCGTGGGGTTTCAGATCTTTGTTCAGTTCGTCATAGTCGTCGATCACCTGAATTCTGGAACCCTCAACGGCCGGGTCACCGGTTCGGGGAGCACGGATAATGACGCCGCCGTTTCCGCCTTTGGGAACCCGGAACTCAAGGGAAAGGTCAAAATCACCGTACTCTTTGTCTGTGGAGAGCCATGCGTTTCCGCCGTCTTCCGTGTATAGAACGCCCCCCTTTTCATGCCAGGTGGACTTGTCGCCCACCGCTTCCCAACCGCTGAAGTCTTTGGCATTGAAAAGGGGTGTCCATCCGTCCGCCATGGCGAGCAGGCGGGTGATGGTGGGCTCCAGGGCCTCGGCCTCAAGGGCATAGCCCTTTTCACTGAGGTGAAGCAGGTCGAACATGATGTCCTCGGTCACTTCACCCTTGTCATTGAGGAAGATTTTGCCGATGTCCATGTACTCGACCATCGGGTCAAAAGAAACGGCGGAGCCGAACTTGGCGGAGGCGTCCCTGAGCTTCTGCAGCTTTGCGGCTTCCACATCGCCGCGGGGAAAAATGGCCAGCAAAAGAATGCGCATCATGGGCAGGCGGGTGCGCAGCCTCTTCACAACGGCTTCAACGCCTTCGGCCATTTCGGCGGCGGTGTTGTTATGGCTGTTGTTGGTGCCGATCATGACCACGGCGAGCTTCGGCTGAATGTCCTCCAGATTGAGGTCGTCCAACCGCCATAGAACGTTCTGCGTCTGGTCCCCGCCGATGCCGAGGTTCAGGGGGTTGCGTTTGCCGTAGTAATTGTCCCATACCTTCTTGCCGTGGACATTCCAGTACATGGTGATGGAGTCGCCGACAAACAGCATGTCCACCTTGCCCTCTTTTAACCGCAGGTGGTTGCCGTGCTGCTGCTCCGCCATTCCAACGTCTGTGCGCTGCACGGGAATGATGGCTGAATTCACGTAAGGCCTTTTGGAAACGGCGCTTCCGGAATAGAAACCAGCGGTTGCGGCAAGGGCCGCCACAAGGACCAGCAGAATGGCGCAGCGCAGACTGGAACGGTTACACAAGGTTAATGCCTTTCTTTGCGACTCGAAGGGGAGTGTAATACTTTTGCCGGAGCTTTTCCAAGGACCGCCTGGCCGGGATCTGTCGGCCGTGGAAGAAAGCTTCGCGAAGAAGATCGCCTCATTCCCTGCGCGGAATCAACAGGCCTCAGTTGCGTTGTCCATCACCGCGTCGCGGGCTGCGTTTCGTCGATGTATGCCGTGCCTTTCTTGTAAAGCGCAAGGCGTTTCTCTATGTCGTCCATGTTCCGCTGCTTTTCTGCGGCCGCCATTCCCTCCGCCTGTCCAAGCACCGCCACCGCTTTCTCCTGCGTTTCAACGGCCAGGGCAAACTGTCCGTCCGCCCCATAGGCCGCCGCGAGCGTGTCGAGGCAATACCAGGCGGACTTGGACTGCTCCAAGGCCTGAAGGGCATATTCGACCGCCTTCTTTCCGTCTCTGAAGCGGGCATCCCTGCAGGTGGCATGGAGCCACGCGAGGCTGTTCCGGGCCTCGGCGCATTGCGGGTCCATTTCGAGGGCCCTGCCAAGTTGCCGAAGGGCCTCCTCATAGCGCCCCTGTTTTGCGGCCAGCGCGCCCAGTTTGTTGACGGCGTCGGCGTAGTTGGGATCCAGGTCTGCCGCTTTTTTCAGCCACGCCGCGGCCTCATCGTCGCGCCCCTGGTTCATGTCGAGCACGCCCAGGTTGCACAGCGCCTGGGCATGGTCCGGTTTCAGCCTCAGCGCCTCGGTCAAATGCGTCCTGGCGTCGTCCTGGTGCCCTTCGGCAAGGTCCACCATGCCCAGATTGCTGAAGGCGTCGGCCTGCCTTGGATTCAGTTTCAGCACCCTGGCCAGCCAGGTGCGGGCCTCATCGTGCCGTCCCTGTTTGATGGCCAGCACGCCCATGTTGTTCAGGGCCTCAACGTGCTCCGGCTTTATCTCCAGCGCCCGCGTCAGACATGTCACGGCCTCGTCATAACGGCCCTCATCCAGATCCATCTTGCCCAGATTGGTGAGTGCGTCCACCTGGTCTGGATGCTTCGCGAGCACCCGGGCCAGGCAGGCTCTCGCCTCTTCGTAGCGGTGTTGTTTGATGTTGAGCGCGCTCATGTTGTTCAGGCCGTCCACATAGTCCGGGTCCATTTCCAGCGCCTTCGACAGACTGGCTCTTGACGCGTCGTAGCGCCCGTCCTTCATGGCCAGCACGCCCAGATTGTTGTAGGCGGCGCTGCTCGGATAACCGGCGTCTATCGCATGGCGAAAGAGCGTTTCGCCGTTCCGCCAGTATCCGGCCTGCACCGCGGCACAGCCCGCAAGCAGGACCAGCGCGGCGACGGTGGAAGCGGCCAGAACGCGCCGGGGCGCGTGCAGCGCGGCGGCCAGGTCAGCAAGGCCCCAGGCAAACATGATGAAAATGCCGATAAGCGGGATGTATGTGTAGCGGTCCGCATGGGAAAAGCTGCCCGCCTGCACCAGTTCAATCACGGGCACAAGTGTGCCCAGATACCACAGCCACCCGACGATGAGGTAGGGGCGGCGCCGGGCTTCGCGGAGGCAGAGCAGCGTGATTGAAACCAGTATGACGGCCGCGCCGGCCACCTGCCACGCGGGACGGGTGAGCGGATGGGGGTAATAGGCCGCCAACCCTGTGGGCCATACGGTCTTCACCAGGTAAATCACATAGACCACCACCGCATTGGCACAGCGCGCCGGGAGGGACACTTTTTCGCCGAAGGACAGGTTGTTGCCCTGCGCCTGCATGGTGAAGGTGATCACGCTGAACGCCGCCGTGATGAGAAACAGGGGTGCTTTCTCCACGGCCAGCCGGGCCGCCTTTTTGGCCAGCACGCCGGTTGCGGCGGCGCGGTCCATCTGTTCCAGCGGCCAGTAATCCAGCAGCAGCAGCACAAAAGGCAGTGTCACCACCATTGGCTTCGACAGGAGGCCCAGCAGGAACATGAAGACCACGGCCAGATAGCGGCCAAGACCGGGGCGCTCCCGGTGCCAGGCATAGGCCCCGAGGCACGCCGTCCAGAACAGCATGCTCAGCACATCCTTGCGCTCCGCTATCCAGGCCACCGATTCCACATGCAGGGGATGGACGGCAAAGAGGGCGGCCACCAGCGCGCTCGGCCACAGGCGGCGCGTCATACGCGCAAAGACGAGAAAGAGCAGGATGGAATCGGCCGTATGCAGGATGAGGTTGGTCAGGTGGTGGCCCCAGGGGTGCAGTCCGTAGAGGGAGCAGTCCGCCATGTGGCTCAGCCAGGTCAGCGGGTGCATGTAAAGCGCGCGGTTGGTGGTGAACGCCCAAACCACGCCCGCCCAGCTCAGCCCCTGCTGCACGGCGGTGTTGTCCGTCACATACAGTGGGTCGTCGTAATTAACAAAATCCTGCCAGAGGGTCCGGCCGTAGACGGCGCAGCAGGCAAAGGCGAGCAGCACGCAGACAGACACAACTAGACCGCCCTGCCGGGGACTGCCGCCGGGTGCCGCGCCGAAGGCTGCCGGTGATTCTTTCTTCTTTTGTTTTGCTTGTGCCATGAGGATGAAACCCAGTAAATCACAGGTTTTCGCGCGAACGCAACAGGCGCGGCATCGGGCTTTCCCATTAACATTGACAGGAGTGCCCCAAAATGTCACCATGCTGGGGCTTTGGGCCGGGACGCTGTCAGCCACGGTGACACTGCATGGAACGAAACGGAAAGGACATGATGCGGCATTGGCGGATGACGGGGTTGCTTGTTCTTGCCGTAACGGCCGCCATGGCCGCTTGCGGGGAGGACTGGCCCCAGTTTCGCGGGCTGAACCGCGACGGCAAATCGCCCGAGACCGGCCTCCTCAAGGAATGGCCCGCCGAGGGACCCAAACTGCTTTGGAGCGTTGAGGGGCTCGGGAAGGGCTATTCATCGCCGGTCATCGCAAACGGCATGGTCTGCGTCACCGGCATGGTCGGTGAGAAAATGGAAGGCACGCTCTTCGCCTTCGACGACACCGGGCAGCCGAAGTGGCAGACCAATTACGGCGCTGAGTTCGACGACAAGGCCTATCCCGGCACACGAAGCGCCCCCACGGTGGACGCCTCCCATCTGTACGAGTTCACCGGAATGGGTGTGCTGTTGTGCCTGGACGCCCAGACCGGCGCGGTCCAATGGTCGCGCGATTTGCCGAAGGAATTTGGCGGCGAATCGCCCCGCTGCGGATTTGCAGGCGCCCCCTGCGTGTACAAGGACAGTGTGATCTGCACGCCTGGCGGAAAGGATGCCGCGCTGGTTGCCCTGGACAAACAGACGGGCAGGACCGTCTGGACCAGCACGGGCTTCACGGACCAGTCGGCCTACTGCTCGCCGCTCCTCCTCAAGCGGGGCGGCCTTGGCCTCGTGGTGACCATCACGGCGCGGCATGTCGTGGGACTCGACGCGGACAGAGGAAAGCTCCTCTGGAGCCAGCCCTTCGACACCATTGCCGAAGACCCCAACCATTCCGTGTCCCCCGTGTGCCAGGAGGATTGGCTTTATGTTACCAGCGGCCACCGCGAAGGCGGGCAGATGTACACGCTCTCACCCGACGGCCGCAGCGCCGCCGCCGCGTGGGAGGACAAGGTTCTGAACACCCTCCACGGCGGCCTGCTGTTCATGGACGGCTATGTCTACGGCTCCAATGCGCGCGGCAAATGGGTCTGTCTGGAGGCCAAGACCGGCCAGGTGATGTACGAGACGACCGGTGTGGGCATGGGCTCCTTGGTCTATGCCGACGGCATGTTCTACTGCTACGGCGAGAAGGGAACGGTTGCGCTCGTTCCCGTCAATCCGAAAGCCCACGAGATCACCAGCAAGTTCAAAATCACCCGGGGCGAAGGCCCCCATTGGGCCCACCCGGTCATCTCCGGCGGGCGCTTGTATATCCGCCATGGCGATGTGCTGATGGTCTATGCAATACGCCCCGGCGGGTAGTATGATCGCCGCAGTGATTCGGTATTCAATGAACGCGGCAGTTGCAGCAGCGGAGACAATCCATGCCCCCAGCAGAAGACACAAAACACTATCAGCCCAAGACCGTGCGGTTGGGCAATGCCGATGTGAGCCGCTTCATTCTCGGCGGCAACCCCTTCTCGGGGTTTGCGCACCAGTCTTTCGAGCGCGACGAGGAAATGCGCGACTGGTACACGATGGCGCGCATCAAGGAGGCCTACCGTCTGGCCGAGTCCGCCGGGGTGAGCGCCCATCTGGGCCGTGCCGATGAACTGGTGCTGCGGGCATTGCGCGAGTACCGGTTGGAGGGCGGCAGGATCGACTGGATTGCCCAAACCTGCCCGCTGACGGGCGGCTTCTTCCTGGGCATCGAAAGCGCGCGGGCGGGCAAAGCCAAAGCGTGCTTTCTGCACGGCGGCGAGATGGACCAGCGCGTGACCGCGGGCGACACCGCCGACATCTTCGAGGCCATCAAGCGCATCAAGGACCTGGGCATCGCGGCCGGTGTTGCGGGGCACACGACAGGCACCATCCAATGGGCGGCAGACCACCTGGAACTCGACTTCTTCATGGCCTGCTATTACAATCCCAGCGACCGCACCGTTCAGGCGGCGCGCGATTATGCGGACGAGGAGTATTACGGCGCCGAGGACCGCGACGCGATGTGCGCGCTCATCCAGCAACTGCCCGCCCCGGCCATTCACTACAAAGTGCTCGCCGCCGGCCGCCACAACCCGCGCGAGGCCTTCGAATATGTCGCGCAGGCCTACCGTCCCGGCGATGCCGTCTGCGTCGGCGTCTTCACCAAGGAAAACCCGGACATGGTCCAGCAGGATGTGGACCTGCTGGAAGCGGCGCTGGAGCGTGCGGGGAAGTAGCCTCCCCACTGGGAGCGCCGGCATCCCTGCCGGCTTCTTCGCCGCCTATTTCCACTCCAGTTTCACGCTGCCCTTGATGAACAGTTCCGGCACGCGATAGGGCGACACAAAGGCAAAGGACACTTCGCCCGCGCCCGGTTCTTTGGGGGCGATGCCCGTGAATTCCAGCATGCGTCGGTCGCCAGGCGCGACCGGTTCCCCCGCGAAACTCCACAGTGCTGGAAGTCCCAGCACGGCCGCCGCACCGGTGAAGTCCATGTGGTGCCCCGCCTCGGCCACCCAGGGACACACGCCCTGGTTGTGCAGTGCCACCCGCAGTGTGAAGGCTTCGCCGCAGTTCAGCATTGGCAGTGGTTCCACCTGCGCCGTTCCCACGAATTGATGCGGGTCCAGGAGGTTGTCGAACCACTGGTCAAATCCGGCCATGAATTCGCGGTAGGGCTTGACCATCCACTTGGAATTGGACAGCATGTCGCCCGGCGCCTTTTGCATGGCGGCATCATACTTGGCCGCCCAGGCGTACATCTCGGCGTAGTCGGCCAGAATCGCATCCCGCACTTCTTTGGGCAAACCTTCGGGCTTGTCCAGCGCCTCTCGGTTCGCGCGGACGCTGTCATAGATCGCCGTGAACTTGTCCAGTCGGTGCAATTGGTATTCAAAGAAGGGCGCATAGAGGTCCACATGACCGTACCATCGGTCGAGCGTGTCCCTGTGGTCTGCCGTCTTCAGGTCGGCGAGATGTGCCCGGAACGGCTCCACACCGTCCAGCCCCTCTTTCAGGGTGTTCTGCCGCTGTTCATTCGACAGCGTCAGCCAGTTGGCGGGCAGCATGGGCAGGGCGTTGATATCCCACAGATGCTCGTAGGCGCGGTTCATTTGCACAAAGGGCAGCGCGCCGGTCGTGCCGAATTCGCGCATGCCCCAGGCATAGCGCAGCGAGTTCGGCGTCGCCGTGGGCTCCCAGCCAAACCAGCCGATGGACTCCCAGGGAAGCTCGGTGCCGCAGTAGGCGCCGCCTATCCAGAAACTCGGACGGTCGCAGAGCAGCCGCTTCATGCGGTGCGACGGGGCCACACGGAAGTTGGCGTAGAGATTGTCCGGCCAAGTGTCGCCCATGGGAGCGGTGCGGTTGTAGTCCCGTGCCAGCACGGCCGCGCCGCAGCCGTGGCCCACCACATAGAGGTCCTGCGGCAGCAGCGGGTCCAGTTCGGGCTTGTACATGTCGTTGTAGGGATAGACCGCCATGCCCCCCTTGAACCCGCCGTTCCGCAGCAGGTCATAAATCGTCAGGTACTGCTCCCATACGGGGTCTTTCGTCCGTGACTTGGCGTAATACTCCTTGCAGCGGTCGCAGGTGCATTTGCCGCCGTTGTCGTCGCGGATGAGGAAGAGCCCGTCGATGGGGTAGGTTTCGAGCAGTTCCTTGAAAAAGGCCTCCACGTAGCGCGCATACTCGGGATGGCTGGGGCAGGGAACCTTGTCGCTGCCGGGCGCCATGGCCTCGGGGTGGGATTTGGCATAGGTCGTGGGCACGCACCCGATGGGAATCCACAGCCACACCTGCGCGCCCCGCTCGTGCAGGTACTGCATGAGCCGGAGCCCGTGTTCACGCTGCTGGTCGAGATCGGCGAAACGGGCGCCCGACGATTCGTCATAGGCGTCCGGCGCGTCCGAATGCAGTTCCGGCATGTACTTGTAGGCAACGGGCATTTTCCAGTTACCCCACATGCCCAGGCAGCCGAACACGTTCATGCCCGAATCGAGCAGACCGTCAAAGACGCGCCGCCATTCGTCGTCGTTTCCGTAAGGAAAGTCGCCCTCGAAATTGCCGCCGCCGAAGCCTCCGGAGCGCAATTGCACCACGGGAGTGCGGGCGATGAGCGGAATTCCGCCTTCCTTTCCAAAGCGCCGCAGATGATGCGCAATCGCCCGGGCCGCACTGTAGGCGCCGAGCCGCGTTTGCGCATGCACCGTCACGCCGCCATCGGCCCTGGGTGTCATCGCGAATCCGTCACCGCACGCATTGTACGGCCGTCCTCCCCGGCCACGTCAAATTCAATGGTGAAGGGGGAGGGGCTGGTGGAAGTGATCTCGGCCACATCGATGTTGGCACCCTTCAGCACATCCTCAACCATCTTTGCCACTGCCACATTGGACGCGTCGGCAGAGACAATGCGGACCGGCTCCTGCGGAAGTGTCGCGCAGAGGGGATTGACCTCTATCACGAAACCCTCATCCATGCCCTCCGCCAGCTCCTTCATCCGCGCCGCACTGCCCGCAGGCACGGCGACCAGTCTGCGGTAGAAGCGCCGGCCATTCAGGGCTTCATCGCCCAGTTCGAGGGTGGCCGCCGCCGTGCCCCGGTGGATGCGCGCGACCTCTTTTGTCGCCGCCGTGTACTCCTTGAACCCATAGAAAGGCATGCGGCTTTCCAGATAGGGCAGGGCTTCCCCGGTATTGTCCCAGGCGAGCTGCGCCTGCACCGCATGGTCCAGCCACGGACTGGTGCCTGTCCAGGGACGCTCATCCAACGCTATTTCCAGAATGCCCGAGGCATGCACACGATAGGTCAGGGCCATGGCAGGCCCCGCCGGTGGCTCCAGGACAAAATGGAGTTCTGTCATCGCGGCATTGGATGAGGAGGACAGCAGCCGCGCCGTGCTGGGCAGAGCATCGCCAAGATCCATTTCGATGGTGGGCGTTTGATAGCCCGAGGCAAAGGCCCCTGAGAACACATATCCCTGCGCCCCAAGCCGGTGCAGCACCGGAAGGAAGGGAGCCTTCAATACAGCCTCGCCCAGGGCGTTGAATTCGAGCAGCGCGCCGGTGGCCGGGTCGAAAACGACATTCACTGACGGATAGGAAACGACCGCCCGTTTGTGTTCGCGGGTCAACACCGACGGAGATTCGGCCGAGCCGGGTCGGACTTCAACACGCCGCCAGGTCCCCGGCGGGACGGCGCAGGAGAAGACGAGAAGGTCCTCAGCGCGCAGCTCCTTCAAGGGTGCCTCCAGTGTGGCCTTCCAGTGCGCACGGCCCTCCCGCAACGCAAAGGGGATGTTCTCCCCATCCGCCTGCAGGTGTACTTTGCTCCAGTCCATCTGACCGGGGGACGCGATGCGCCCTGTCGGGATTTCCACCGGCAGCGTACCTTCCCACTGCGTTGGGTTATAGAGGGAAATCACCGCCAGGGCCTTGTCAGGAGACCCGGCGGGGACCTCAGCGGGGGCGCTGAAATGAATGGCACCTGCGATGGCAATAATCAGCAGCATGGGCGCGGTATCCTTCGCTGAGCGGTTTCGCTCTTGTCAGGGGGCTTGAACCACAGAGGACACAGAGGAGAGGCGGCGGGATATCGCCTCTCCTCTGTACTACTATGTCTCGAAATCATCGCAGGGCACGGCGATTCTGTGCAATGTGGGGCAGACATTCCTATCTGCCGTTCCAAATTTTGCACTCGACATGCCATAGGCACTCGGACGTTCTTGGTCCCCCCTGGAGGGGGGTGGCCCGTAGGGCCGGGGGGTGTATCCCCACGCACAGAGTCAGGACGTCCCTCTTCCGAGAATTGGGGCTGCGAGGAAGCCATACCCCCTCGCCACTGCGTGGCTGCCCCCCTCGGAGGGGGGGCCTAACTCTGCACGACTCCACGCTCTTGGGTTGCGGCTCTGCTGCTCTAGGCACCTCTGTGCCCTCTGTGGTTCAGGTTCGTCTTACACCCGTATTCAGAAATCTGAATCATCCAAGCGGAACGTCGTAATAGATTCGTGCCTGTTCCAGCCGGATGTCCAAAGAATGTTCCGGCCTATCGGCAAAGTTCACCCGCACAATGCCCTCCATATACGGCAACCCCCAGCAGAATTGCTGCTTGCCGGCGATGCTTCTTATGGCGCCTGACGGACGCTCCGTTCCGGGAAAAGAGAGAAACACCCGCACCGGCTCATTGGAACCGTTGGAGAGTATCAGTTTCTTCCAGTGTGCGGGATGGGCGGGGATGATCGAGGCAAAATCGCAGTGCTGGCACTTGGGCAGTTGTTCCGGCGCCCAGCGTTGCATCGCCTCGCGCAGTTCCCCATAGGGCGCACCATGCCATATTTCATAGAGCGTGCTGTCGTTGAAATCGCCAAGGCGGTAAATGCCCTCATAGTCCAGGCAGCAGAATCCCGCGCGGCCGTCGCTGTAGATGACCATGTTTCTAAAGGGCCAGTTGCAGCGCATGCCCGCCGCTTCAGTCTCTCCGGCCTTTCCGGCATCCTCGCCCCAATGGTGCAGCGCCTGAAAAACAACATCGTCCACCTGGGCCTGCCAGTACTTCCGGAAAGCATCGCGTTCGCCGCTGTTTTCGGGCATCTCAATCAGGCGCACCGTGACATGGGGCAGGCCTTTTTCGGCGGCCTTGCGCTGTGCCATGAAGTCCAGCACGTTGGCGGTGACCTGGTGCAGGTCGGCCCCCACGCGGATGGCCCCATAGGTATCGGGGTCGAGGCTGTCTATGGAGACAATCATGGCATCGAGCCCGGCGTCCATGAGCGCGCCACCCGTCTCGCGCGTCAGGCACATGCCGTTCGTCGCAATCGACACCGTCCTCAGTCCAGCGGCTTTGGCCAGGGCGACAAAGCGGGGGAGACGCCTGTCCAGCAGGGGTTCGCCGTCCATGAAGAGGCAGAGGCTTTCAATCTTGTCCGCGTGCCCGGCCAGGTCGGCGATGATCCGGGCGTACAGTTCCTCCGGCATGTCCCCCCGGCGCACGGGCGATTTCTTCGCCGCACACATGGCGCAGCGCAGATTGCAGCGTGTGGTCGTTTCCAGTTGGATGACGCGCGGGCAGTCAAGAAGGTCCATGCCGGCGGGAACATCATTCGGTGGCATACGGTGCTTCCCTGTGTTGGGCAAAGCGGGCATTCGGTGTCTTCGGCTTGGGCGGCCGCGACAGGCTACTTTTTCGACTTTGTCTTCTTCGCGGCCTGTTTCTTGGGTTCTGCCGCCGCTTTGTCTGGCGCGGGGGCGTCGTCCCCCTCGCCCTCAATGGACATTTCGGTCATGCCGATGTTTTTCACGTTCGCCATGTTGGCGGCGGCGAGGGCGGTCATGGTTGCCTGGTGGTTGGCCAAGGGGGCCGCGTCGATGACAACGCCGTCGGGCTTGGTGGCGGACAGTTCCTTGATGACATTGGTCAGGTCGTTGGGGGCGACCACTTTGCCATTTACCTTGTATTCAGCATTCTCGCTCACCTCGATCAGGATTTGTTTTGACTCGTCAGACTTCGCCGAAGGCCCGAGGTCGAGCACCGCCATGTCCAGTCCCTTGAGATCAATGAGCGGCGCGACGAGCATCATGATGATCAGGAGCACAAGAAACACGTCCGTAAGGGGCGTGATGTTGATTTCTTCCAACTGGCCGCTGCGGGAGGATTTCATTGCGGGGCGCTCTCCCCGGTCATCTTCACCTTTTCCAGACCGTCGGTCAGTTCTTTCCCGCGGCTTTCGGGCAGGCCCTCAATGGCAATGGTGGTCTGTTTGAATCCTGCCTTGCTCGCCGCCGTCATGGCCTGCATCACGGCCCGGGTCTTGGTCAGCGCATCGGCGCGGATGACCAGCGACTTTTCCACCTCCGGCTGGTTTGCCTTGCCCTGAAGCCTTTCGGCAAGGTCCTTGGTGAACACCGCATCGCTGTCTATAAAGAAAAGGCCCTCTTTGGTGATCTCCAGCAGCACCTTCACCTTGGTCAGGGGATTGGCGCCCTTCACGTCGGGCGGGTGGATGTCGGCGCGCACCGTCTTGAGCATGGGCGCCACCACCATCATGATGATGAGCAGCACGAGAAACACGTCCGTAAGGGGCGTGATGTTAATCTCGTCCACAAACTTCTTGCGGTTTTTTCCGGCGGAAACCTGCATGGCCCGTCCCTATATTTCCGGATTCTGCCGCGGTCTCATGGGCTGCTGCTGCGGCATCTGCGGCGCCGTCTGGGGAGCGGTTCCGCGGCGGTCGGCCTGGGAAAGGAACAGCAGTTTCAGCAGCTGAAAGTCCTCCTCCCACCGCGACACCACCGTGTGAAAGTAATTGTTCATCGCCACCGCCGTGATGGCCACGGCCAGACCGAACGCGGTCGCGATCAGCGCCGATCCGATGCCCGACATGATCTGCGGCGCGCCGCCGGCCGCGCCGCCGCCTGCCTGGGCCATTTCGCCAAAGGTCAGCAGAATGCGCACCACCGTGCCGAAGAGGCCGAGATAGGGCGACACCGTGGCGATGGTGCCCAGCACGGGAAGGCCGCGCTCCAGCCGCCGCGTGGCCAGGTTGGCCGTGATGTCGAACTGGCGCTCGAAATCACCCTTCTGTTCGGCAAGCGTGCGCACACCCATCTGGGCCACCTCACCCAGCAGGCCGCCCACTTCCGTGCAACTGCGCGCCGCCCCGCCGAGATTGCCCCGGTGCAGTTCATTCTGCAACACCTGGATAACCTCGACAATGTCGCGCCGGTTCGTGCGGTAAAACCACCACCGCTCGATAAACACGGCAACCGTGAGCAGAGAGCACGCAAGGATGGGCAACAGCACGGCCCAGTCATTCTTGATGGCGAAAAGAATCATTTGCATGGGATGTGTGTCCGCTGTTGATAAACGAGAAACCGCAGGGAAACCCCTGCATCTGGTGATGAAAAGACTGCAACCCCTATATATTGGGCCGATCACGCTGACAATGTCAAGCCAGAGACAGGGCTAGCGCCGCACTTTTATAATGAATACCCCGTCGGGCGAAAAAGTGGCAGACAAGATATGCCGAGCTCATAGAGAGATTCGGACTTCACGTCGAGAGATTCGGACTTCACGCTGCCTGGTCTTCGGCCCTGAAGGGGTCGCACAATAGTAGCCACGGGCGGAGCGAAGCGGAACCCGTGGTAAATGTCACCATTCGACCCGACCCTGAAGGGGTCGAACACCCGGCGAGCGGCAGACCGTATCCGCGAACAGCGCACGGTCACCGAGGAAGAGCATGGCCATAACTCTGCCTGCGGGCAAGGATAAGACTCGGCTGTGTCCAGTCCGCCTGCATAACCGGCCTGTTGTCCATTTCAACAACCCGTCTCCCGCACCCAATAGGCGGTTGGCAACAATAGACAAGTTTGCGTACACTACGCGAGATGTTCCGGGCCGCAAAGGGCGGCTGCGGGACCATCGGGTCGGGGAAAGCTGGCGCGGTCCCAGCAAGGCACGCGGGAGTTACAGCCATGCCAAAGTGTCATTTTGAATGCAGGAACACCACTGTCATGGCGGCGATCATGCTGCTATTGTCGGGTGCGGTCATGGCGGTGACGCCGGAAACTGCTTCCCCTGGCGTCGCGCGAACAAACTTCAGCAAGGACAACCTTTCCACCCCGCTCATGCAATACGGGTACGGAAAACTCAACGCGATTGCCTACTCTCCTGACGGCACGAAATTCTTGACCGGTTCCAGCGACGGTAAGGCGCGGCTCTGGGACCTGGCTACGGGTCAGGTTCTCCGCAGCTTCGCCGGGCACACCGCTCGCGTTGTTTCCGTGGCGATTTCTCCGGACGGGACCAAGGTGCTCACCGGAGCAGAAGACGCCACCGCCAAACTGTGGAATACGGCCACGGGTGAACTCATTCACACATTCTCAGGGAATATGTACTATCGGACCTGTGTGGCTTTTTCCCCGGATGGGACCAAGGTACTCACCGGGTCAAATGACGGCACGATCAGACTGTGGGACACTTCCACGGGCGCGGAAATTCGCGTCGTCGGACGCACGGGCAATGTGGCTTGCGTGGCGTTCTCCCCGGACGGCACCAAGGTGCTCAGTGGCGCAACATACCCATGGGACTACAGGGTAAAATTGTGGGACGCGGCCACGGGTACTGAAATATTCACTTTGGGCGGATTCCCATTCGGGGTGGCCAGCGTGGCCTTTTCCCCGGACGGGACGAAGGCACTCGCCGTGGGCAATTCGGACACGATGGGCACGGCCACCATGTGGGACACGGCCACCGGCACGGAAGTCCGCAGCTTCACGGGGCATACAAGTTATGTGTTGTCCGCGGCATTTTCCCCGGACGGCACCAAGGTGCTCACCGGGTCAGAGGATAGTACCGCCACCATGTGGAACGCGGACACCGGCGCGGAAATCCACAGTTTTGTTGGGCACACGAGCGATGTAAACTCATTGGCGTTTTCGCCCGATGGGACGAAGGTGCTTACGGGGTCACGGGACAACACTGCCAAGTTGTGGGACACGGCCAACGGCATGGAAATCCACACATTCACCGGGTTTACCGGCACGGTGAACAGCGTTTCACTTTCTCCGGATGGAGCAAAAGTCCTCACTGGTGGAGACATGCATGACGGGAGCACGGGCAAACATGCTGGAGAGGTTCGGATGTGGAACGCGGCCACCGGGGCGGGAATCCGCAACTTCGCCGGGTTCACAGGAATCGTGTTTTCCGCGGCGTTTTCCCCGGATGGCACGAAAGTATTCGCTGGCGGGGGGGTGTATGACTCCGGTACGCACAGGTTTTCTTCTGGAGAGGCCGAACTGTGGGACGCGGCCACGGGGGCGGCAATCCACAGCTTTAGCGGATTTACAGAAGCCGTGAACTCCGTGGCGTATTCTCCGGACGGTACAAAGGTGCTCACCGGCGGCAGGGCGTATGACTCCGGCACGCACAAGTATTCCGGAGAGGCCAGACTCTGGGACGTGGCTACGGAAGCGGAAATCCGCAGTTTCACGGGTCTCCCGGACTCCGTTGCCTCCGTGGCGTTTTCCCCTGATGGGACCAAGGTCTTTGCCGGGGTCTCGAGCGGCGCAGTCAAACTGTGGGATGCGGCTTCGGGTGCAGAAGTCCGAAGTTTCACGGGCTTCTCCGGCTATGTACTTTCTGTGGCGTTTTCCCCGGACGCAACGAAGGTGCTTGCCGGGGGTTCGAGCGGCACAGTCAAATTGTGGGATGCGGTCACAGGAGCGTTTCTCAGTGACTTCACTGGGCACGCCGACACCGTGTTATCCGTGGCGTTCTCCCCAGACGGGACGAAGGTACTCACAGGATCATACAGAATAGCCAAATTGTGGGATGTGGCTAAGGCACTGGAGTTGCGCAGTTTTATCGGACACTTCTACTCGGTAAGCTCCGTGGCGTTTCATCCGGACGGAACAACGGTGTTGACCGGTGGTTCATATGATGGCACGGCGAAGCTGTGGTCTCTCACGGCAGCGGGGGACGTGCCCGTGCCCGATTTGGTGGGCAAGACCCAAGCGGCGGCGGCAACCCTTCTCGCCGACGCGAACTTGAGCGTCGGCTCGGTAACGCAATCCTGCAGCGACATGCTGCCGGCGGGCATGGTCCTCAGTCAAAATCCACCGACGGGCCACGAGTTACCGGTCGGTAGCACCGTGGCGCTGGTCGTTTCGTCGGGTCCCTGCCCGCATGTGCCCGTGGCAGGCGCTGGCGGTCTGGCCCTGCTGGCTGTGGCGCTGGGACTCGCGGCATTGCGCAAACGCCGATAGTTGGCCGGCGCAGCAAAGCGCAACCCGTGGTCGATGAGAACCAAGAGTCTCGCCCTAAAAGGCCGCACAAGCTCTGTGCATGTGTCAGGTTCCTGTCGATTCTTTTCGCGGAGTGCGATGAGGGTTCACTTTTCCGCGGGTTCCGCTCCACATCATTTGCGGTCTTTGTTGCGCATCCCCTTTGAGGCTGCACCTGCCACCGTATAAAAGACCGCGGCGCGGGAAGGCCCGCGCCGCGTCTGCAATAAACCTTGTTGTGCCGAAATTACACGTTGAAATTGTAGCCCTGCTCGTCGTGCTGGGTGACGTCGAGACCTTCCGTCTCATCCTGCGCGCTGACGCGCAGGCCGATCACCCTGTCGATCCCCTTGAGCAGCAGATAGGAGATCACACCCGACCATACAGCGGTGATCGCGATGCCGAAGATCTGCGCGCCCACTTGGGCGCCTATACCCAGGTCGTTGACGGGATAGCCGCCCAGCAGTTTGGACGCGAACACGCCCGTGAGCAGGCTGCCGATGACGCCGCCCACGCCATGCACGCCGAAGGCGTCGAGTGAGTCGTCATAGCCGAAAAAGCGTTTCATCGAGGTCGCCGCAAAGTAGCAGAGGCTGCCTGCCAGGAAGCCGATGACCATCGCCCCCATCGGTCCCACAAAGCCCGAGGCCGGGGTGATGGTGGCCAGGCCGGCCACCGCGCCCGAACAGATGCCCAGCACGCTGGGCTTGCCGTGCTGCATCCACTCGATGGCCATCCAGGTCATGCCCGCCGTGGCGGCGGCCAACTGGGTTGCCATCATGGCCATGACGGCCGTGCCGTTCGCCGCAAGGGCGCTGCCCGCGTTGAACCCAAACCAGCCCACCCAGAGCATGCCCGTGCCCACGACGGTGAGCGTCAGGCTGTGCGGCGGCATCATGGTCCCGGGGAAACCGCGGCGTTTTCCGAGGACCAGCGCGCACACCAGCGCGGCCACGCCCGCGCTCAGATGCACCACGATGCCCCCGGCAAAATCGAGGACGTTGCGGTCGGCAAGAAAAGCGCCCGGTCCGCCCCAGACCATGTGGGCGATGGGGTTGTAGACCAGCACGGACCACAGCGCCATGAACAACAGCATGGCGGAGAATTTCATGCGCTCGGCGAAGGCGCCGACAATCAGCGCCGGGGTGATGATGGCAAAGGTGAGCTGGTAGCAGAAATGCAGCGCCAGTGGAATGGTCTGAAAGTTTCGGTCAATGGTGATGCCCCGGCAGAAGGCCATGTCCATGGCACCCACAAAGGCGCGCAGGCCCGAGGAACCCTTGGCCATCCCCGCCGGACTGAAACTCATGCTGTAGCCAAACAGCGCCCAGAGCACCGTGACCATGCAGGTGATGACCATGCACTGCATCAGCACCGACAGCACGTTCTTGGTGCGGACCAAACCGCCGTAGAACAGCGCCAGGCCGGGGATGGTCATGAAGAGCACCAGCGCCATGGACGTGAGCATCCAGGCGGTGTCGGCGGCGCTGACAGCGGGCGCAACAGCCTGCGCCGGAGCCCCGGTTTGGAAAAACAGAATGCCCGCACCCATCAACAGGCCCATGAGACACGGCTTTCCCGACGTACTGACACGGTGATTCATGCTATGCGCTCCCATCGTTATCGCCAAAAACACTTGCACTGCCATCAGACACACCATCACACGGGCACAACTGCCTGTCACCGGCTTTCGGCCTACGAATTGGTATGTTTCACACGCCATCCTACCCATGCGTACCCACAGCTACCCAGTAGCCGCAGCATACATCGCGGGCACTTTTTAATAAAACAGGGCAATTTTATGCTGATCTCGACAAACAACCCTGTCTATTCATGCTGACCACGCGGAGAATGACGCAAGATTCGTGCCGAGTCTGGGCGCGATTATTTCATTGTGGTCAGCGCCGAATCGCGACAATAAATCCGCGTGCAAAAGTTGGCAATTCTTCCATGGTGAAAGAAAGGGATTGCCCGTGTTCGGGTGCCTGATAAAGCGGATAAACCTCAAATACTGCGAATATTGGACAAATAGAAATGATTCCTGTATACTATGCCCAAGTGGAGTCTTTTGAGAGTTGTAGCAACTCGTTGCGCAGTGCCTTCTTTTGGCCACTGTTCCAAGACTTAGCCGGATGCGGGTCAAGGGGCGCCTGGCAAGGCACCAAGGGCGACAAAAGGAAGTTAAAGAAGGGCTATGAGTGGGTTGCACCTTTCAGGCACGGCGCTGCGTTGCGGGGGCGGCAGGACAGGCGATTTTTCTGCCCCACAGGTGCACTTCGCCACGGCATGCCCGCGCCAGTGCAGTTTTGAATACGGCGTCGCGGGGAACAGCCGCAGCACAACCTGTCAGCCTATGACACAGAGAGAAGGGTCATGGACAAGAAACGCATCATGATAGTGGACAGTCACCCGTTGTTGCGTCAGGGATTGCGACAGACCATTGAGCGGGAGACCGATCTCGATGTCTGCTGCGAGGCGGGGGACTATCAGGAAGTGCTGGGGATGATTCAGGCCGAACCGCCCGATGTGCTGGTTACGGACATCTCCATGTCGGACCAGGGCACGGCGGGTTTGGACGTGATACGCCAGATTCACACGGAAGCGCCGCGCACCGCGATTCTCATCTTTTCCATCCACGAGGAAACCGTGTTTGCCGAGCGCGCCGTTCGGGCCGGGGCGTCCGGTTACCTGATGAAGCAGACCCAGTCAGACCAGGTTATCGACGCCATCCGCCGCGTGGCCGCGGGCGAGCTGGTGCTTTCGCCCGTGGTGACACAGGCCATCCTGCGCCGCTGCCTGAGCGACGGCGACAAGGCCGGCGCCACCGGCGTGGCCCGGCTGTCCAACCGGGAGTACGAGGTGCTCCGGCTTGCCGGGGAGGGGATGCAGCCCCAGCACATTTCGGAGCGGCTGGGCATCAGCGCCAAAACGGTGGAAACGCACCGCTTCAACATACGCAAGAAGCTGAATCTTGCAAGCGCTTCGGAGCTGATTCAGTTTGCCATACGCCACGTCCACGGCCGCGAAGCGGTCCACTGAACGGTTTTGTATGGTTTAGCGCGCGTTGGCGCGCTCGACCAGGCGGACTTCGTACAGCTTGGGCCAGCGTTTCCCGGTGACGAAGAGGCGCTTGCCCGCCCCATCCCAGGCAATGCCGTTCAGCACGTCCGGTGAAGAGGCGCCCCGGTCCGCGGCACCCAGCAGGCCCGCGAGGTCAATCCATCCAACCACCGCACCGGTTGCGGGGTCTATCTGCGCGATGCGGTCCGTCTGCCAGATGTTGGCATAGACCAGCCCGTCGATGTACTCCAGTTCATTGAGCCGGACAATGGGACGGCCTTGGTCGGTGACAGTGACAGAACCGGCGGGGGAGAAGGTGGACAGGTCCATGAACCGGATTTTGGCCGTGCCGTCGCTCATGATGAAGCGGTGGCCGTCCGTGGTCAGTCCCCATCCCTCACCGAGGTAGTCAAATCCCTGCTGCGGTTCAAAGCTGTCCAGCGCATATGCAAAGGCGCGTTGTGACTGCCAGGTCAACTGCACGAGTTGGTTCCCGTTCAGCGCCAACCCTTCGGCGAAATACTGGCCGTCCACCTCGCGCTTTTTGAGCACCTCGCCCGTCTCCAGGGCAACTTTGCGCAGCGAGGAGTGGCCGTTGAGCCCCGTGCTTTCATAGAGAAACCCGTCATGCCAGAGGAGACCCTGGGTGAACGCCTCCGGATCATGCGGCCACGCGTGCACCACCTCGAATCCGTAGTGACGCGGCGCGACGGTGGGGGGCTTCGCCGACGGGGTGCCGGTGTCTGCAGAGCACGCGCCCAGCAGGGCCACCCCGGCAAAAAACAGGAGAAACAGTGCGGGTTTGCGCGTCATGATGCCCTGTTCCGCGGCGTCCGGTCCGGGCCCGTGCGCGGGTGTGTTGTTCCGGCTTCGGTAAGGGTCAGGCGCTGGCGGAGTTTGCACTGCTTGCGCTGCCGCTTTCGTGGGCGCGCAGATCATGCTCGTACACCAGAATTGGGTCCTCGCCCTTGATGATGGCACCCGGCGTGATGATGCACTCGCGCACCTCCGTCTGCGACGGGATCTCGTACATCAGGTTGAGCATGACCGACTCGAGAATGCCGCGCAGGCCGCGGGCGCCCGTGTCGTGCTCGATGGCCCGGTCGGCGATGGCCGCAATGCTTTCGGACTGGAAGCTCAGCTTGACCCGCTCCATCTGGAACAGCTTTTCATACTGCTTCGTGAGCGCGTTCTTGGGCTCGATCAGGATGCGGATCAAATCGTCCCGTGACAGGTCGTTGAGCGTCGCCACCACGGGCAGACGGCCCACAAACTCGGGGATGAGCCCGAACTTGATAAGGTCTTCCGGCTTTACCTGGGCAAGGATTTCGCCGATGCGCTGGTCCGATTTGGACTTGATGTCGGCGTTGAACCCGATCAGGTTCGTCCCGACGCGCTTGCGGATAATCTGCTCCAGCCCGTTGAAGGCACCGCCGCAGAGAAAGAGCATGTTGCGCGTGTCGACCTGGATGCACTCCTGCTGCGGGTGCTTGCGCCCGCCCTGGGGCGGCACACTGGCCACGGTCCCTTCCAGAATCTTCAGCAGCGCCTGCTGCACGCCCTCGCCGGAAACGTCGCGGGTGATCGAGGGGCTGTCGCTCTTGCGGGCGATCTTGTCCACCTCGTCAATGTAGACAATGCCCATCTCGGCGCGCGCCACGTCGAATTCGGCGGCCTGGAGCACCTTGAGCACCACATTTTCCACATCGTCGCCCACGTAGCCGGCCTCGGTCAGCGTGGTGGCGTCCACAATGGCGAAAGGCACGTCCAGCATCCGGGCAAGGCTCTCGGCGAGCAGCGTTTTGCCGCACCCCGACGGGCCGATGAGCAAAACATTCGATTTTTGGATTTCCACCCCGTCAATTTCGGCACCCGTCGCCAGACGCTTGTAATGGTTATGCACCGCCACGGCCAGCACCCGCTTGGCCTGATCCTGCCCGACCACGTACTGGTCGAGGAAATCCTTGATCTCCTTGGGCGCGGGCACATGGGTGGACTTGGTGCCCTTCTTGCGGGCGCGGTCCTCGGCAACGATCTCATTGCAGAGCCGGACACACTCATCGCATATGTTCACGTCCGGACCGGCAATGAGCTTGTTGACTTCGTCGTGCCGCTTGCCGCAGAACGAACAGGTCGGCACGTCATTGCGCGAACGCTGGTGTGGTGGCATCCTTGGAAATCTCCCAGGCGAAGTATTTAATTTACAAACACCCTGCAAATGGATGTTTCGCCGAGTAATATAACACTATCTGCACAATCTGTCAAGAGTTTTCCCATTCCCTTGCGGTCATCAAGAAAACTCTACCACATATTGTGCCCGGTATGGCTACTCTTGGCTAGGGCAACCGATTCCCGGATTCAAGTATTCCCACAGGGTATTATGCCCCAGAAAGCGCGCCAGTTCCCACAACTTGTCTGTGCGCGGAGGAGGCTTATTTCGGCAGGGCGGGATGGCGGGTCAGGATGGAGTCAATGAGGCCGTAATCCTTGGCCTCCTGGGCATCCATGAAGAAATCGCGGTCACTGTCGCGGCGAATGGCCTCGACGTTCTGGCCGGTGTGCTTTACCAGCACCTCGTCGATCATCTCCCCGATCCGGATGATTTCTCGCGCCTGGATCTCGATATCCGACGCCTGGCCTTTCACGCCGCCCATGAGCTGGTGCAGCAGAAAGCGCGAATAAGGGAGGGCGTAGCGTTTGCCCTTGGCCCCGGCGGCCATGAGGATGGCCGCCATGCTGGCGGCCTGCCCAAGGCAGATGGTGGTGATGTCGGGGCGGATAAACTGCATGGTGTCGTAAATCGCCAGACCAGAAGTCACGCTTCCGCCGGGCGAGTTGATGTACAGGTTGATGTCCTTGTCCGGATCCTCAGCCTCCAGATAGAGCAACTGGGCGATGATATAGTTGGCCACGTCATCATTGATGGGATAGCCCAGGAAGATAATGCGGTCCTCAAGGAGGCGCGAATAAATGTCATACGCGCGCTCCCCGCGGCTGGTCTGCTGGTAAATGGTCACCGCGCTCGGGGCTACGGGCGGCGCGTCGAAGGGCGCGCCTGCAATGTGGCGAAATTCGGTCGGTTCAACCATGGGTTATTCGGCGTCCTTGGCACCTTCGGCGTCGGTCCCTGCCGGGTCCTCGTCCTTGAGTTCCTTTTCGACGATGGTGGCGTGTTCAAGAATCACGTCAAACACCTTCTTGTGAAGGATGTTTGTTTCGGTGCGGCCGCGCTGTTCCTCGCCCAGCAGGTAGCCCAGGGCGATTTCCTTGTCCACACCGGCACTGGTGGCGAGGCTGGCGGCATGCTCTTCAAAGTCCTGTTCCAGAACCTCAACGCCCTCCGCCTCGGCAATCTCACGCAGAATGACAAACTCTTTGATCTCGCGCAGGGCGTCCTCGCGGGCCGAATCCTGCAGCGACTTCACCTGCTCTTCCGACTCTACCACAATGCGCTGGCGGCGCATCCGCTCCAGCGCGGCGGCATAGGCGGAGTCGGCCATGGAATCCAGCAGGGTCTTGGGGATTTCGAAGGTGGTGGCGGCGATAATCTTGTCCATCGCGTCGTTGCGCGAATAGGTGTCGGACTGTTCGGCCGTGTCCTGGCGCAACTGCTCCTCAACGGACTTGCGCCATGCTTCCAGGCTGTCCTGGCCGGCCTGCTTCGCGAAATCGTCGTTGATGTCCGGCAGCGCCCGGCGCTTCACCTCGTTGATCTTGATTTCAAAGGCCGCGACCTTGCCGGCAAGCTCGGCGTTGCGCCAGTCATCGGGGAAAGTGACGTCGGCCTGGGTGGTGTCGCCGGCCTTTTTGCCGACCAGCGCCGCTTCAAACTCGCTCAGGAAGCGGGCCGAACCCATGATATAGGGGTAGTTTTCCGAGCTGTTGCCCTGGAAAGGCTCGCCGTCGATCTTGCCCTCGAAATCGATGAGCACCTGATCGCCGTCCTGCGCCGCATCCTCGACGGTCTCGTACATGGCCAGACGCTCGCGCATCCGTTCGATGACCTCGTCGATGTCCGCCTCGTTGATCTTGACGACGGGACGCTCGACCTCGATGCCGCGGTACGGCCCGAGTTCGCAGCGCGGGGAAACTTCAAAGCTCAGGCTGAAGGCGAGATCCTCGTCCTCTTTCAGCGCCGCCTTGTCCTCAAGGCCGTCGGCCTTGGGCGCGCCGATGGGACGCAGGTCCTTCTCTTCCACCAGCTTGTGGAACGACTCATCAATCAGTTTGTCGATGGCGTCGTTGCGCACAGCCTTGTTGAACTTGTTCTGCACCAGCTTGATCGGGGCCTTGCCCTTGCGGAAGCCCGGGATCATCGCCTCTTCCTGAAGCTGCTTGAGCATCTCTTCCGACTGCTTCTTGAGGTTCACCGCCGGCACTGTCACCTTCACCTCGTACGCGCAGTCACCCTTGTATTCCACGTCAAAGACGGGGTCCTGCTCGAACTTGAAGGCCTTTTCAGCCTCCTCTTCATGGTGATGGTGGCCGTGGTGGTCGTGGTCGTGGTGATGCTCCTCGGCCGCCTCCGTTGCGGTCGGCACTTCCGCCGTGTCCGCCGCGACCGGCGCTTCCGCCGTCACGTCACCGGTTGCCGCCTCGTTCACATCCTCGATTTCCGTCTTTTCGCTGTCGCTCATGATGCTTGGAACCGCTCCAACAAGTTATGCGCCAATGGTGGGCGAGGCGGGGGTCGAACCCGCACACCTCGCGGTACTGGATCCTAAGTCCAGCGCGTCTGCCAATTCCGCCACTCGCCCGTGGACCCGCCACCTGATGTTCAATCCCGTGCATGCCAACACGTTGCGGCAGCACGGCATTCCGCAAAGCCCGCCCCGGGCCGTGTCTGCACACGGAAAATGGGGGCAGTTATTACGGAAGTAAACGGCAGTATACCGTTGCAACGCGTCAAGAGTCAACCAAAGACGACAACAAAGATGCGCGCATGCCAAGTCAAAAAGGCCAATTCCGGTCCTTCCTGCCTTGTCGGGCGCATGGGCAACCTCTTCCTGACAGCCTTGGGATGGCTGAGTCTGGCGGCGATGTCCACGCTGCGCCGCCCATAGACAGCGCCCCTGCTTTATCATTGATTCCTGAACGCCTGCCCGACCTCGACCGGGCAGGCGTTGGGCTTCCGCTGACGATAAAATCGCCGTAACTGTCCGGCGCAGCTGATTCTTGGCCGCCGTTTCGGCTATGCCCCCCGCTCTTAGACTTTCCACTCAGGAAATTCGCAGAAAAAAATCAGGGAATCCCTTACGCCCGAATTGCCAAGTACCGGGCAAAATTCATATGGACTCAATGTGGAGAGGTCCGCATCGAGCATGGGCCGCATATCGGCAAGTGATGAAAGGGATTGGAGTTATGGGCAAATTCATGAGTGACGACAGGAGGTCGCGCCGGCCGCGATCAGGATTTACCTTGGTTGAAGTCATGGCATCCATGGCGATTTTCGCCGTGACGCTCGGCTCTACGGCCCAGGGTTTGGCCTATGCTTATGGGTTGGTGAACCTGCAAAACCAGCGGGTGACCGCGAATAATGACTGCCGGGCCGTGATCGCCGCCCTGCGCCAGGTGGCCTTGGAACAGCCCGACACGACCGCCTGCCCCGCCTCGGCCAACAAATTTCCCTGCGTGTTGCTCGATTTTCGCAACACCTTTCCCGCCAGCGCCGCAGCCGTGGCGGCCCTGTCGGCGGACGACCGCATGCCCTTTACGGGGATTTACACCCTGCGCAACGAGAACTTCACGATTGACTTGACGAGCAAGACCGGAGCGGCCGCCGTTAACGGAACCGGTGCCTCGACCAGCACCAACCCCGTGTATGTGACCGTCACGGTGCGGTGGACGGGACCACGCGGCATTACCTACACCGAAGTAGTCAGCACCGCGATTACCAATGGCTGACGGGGAGAGGGCGAACATGGACCAAATCCCAGTGCACATTTCCCGGCCCAACGCCGGTTTCACGCTGATGGAACTGTCCATTTCCATGGCGCTGTTTACGATTGTCTCGCTGCTGGGCTTCTTGGCCTCCTCCGGGGCAATGAAGTCGGTCGATTTGAACCAGCGCATGACCACGCTTCAGGAGGACGTGCGTTCGACCATGCGCGCCCTCTGCAACAACGTCCAATTCGCCGTCCGCCGCCCTCCTGCGGGCGTGCTGCTGCCCAGTAATGCGCAGGAACTCAAGATTGTGGACACGGCGAACCCGAAGGCCATCAGCTTTGTGCTGCCCTCCGACATGACCGGAACTGCCTTCTCCGGCGTCACAACGGTGCAGTTTGAGAGCGAGGACAAGGCCGCCACGGGCATTGACGGCGGACAGTACGGCAACGGCCAGCTCGATGCGGGGGAGGACACCAACGGGGATGGCATGCTGAACCGGCGTCTGGTGCTCCTGCGGCCCGACGGGACCCGAAAGGTGCTCGGCGGGAGCAATGACCTGGCCAATGTCGCGTTCAGCCTCTCGTCCGACGGCACCATGCTCGGGGTGAAGATCACGGCCTCGACGCGGCTCGAAACCGGCAAGACAAGGATGCTGCAGTACACCCTGACCAGCAACATATTCCTGATGAACTGACTGGGCCTGCGGCGGAGGAGAACAAGATTATGGCATCCGAAAAGAAGAGGCATTCAGAGCGCGGCATGGCCCTGCTGATGACGATGGTGATGATCGTCGTGGTTGTGGGGGCCGTGCTGCTCGTGTCGCGGCAGGCGGTTTCCGCCAAGCTGCACACCGACACCGCGCACCGTCAGCACCAGATCGAGGAGGCCTGCAAGGCCGGCATAGACCATGCCGTTCAGCGCGTGTGCGACCAGTACGTTGCCGAGAATTCCAATGTGAAGGGCAACTTCACCAGCTACAGAACCTTTGTGGACAAACTGGTGGCGCGCGACTCCACCGTGACCCTGGCCAACGCCTCCAGCCCCATCGTGCTCGATGCCAACCGGGGCATCAAGGTGACCAATCTCACCCTGTCCCGCGGCGACGACATCAACGGATTCAATTTCACCATCAACTCCACCGCCCAGGTGGAAAACAAGTCCCGGACGGCGGTCCAGACGATGAACGTGGGCGGCTCGCCCTTCACGGGTTTTGACTACGCCGTGCTGGCCAACAACATCAGTTGCATCCTGTGCCACGCCGAAATCAGAAACGTTGACCTGGACAACAACACCACCAAGAGCCTGTACAACACCTACGACCGGGTCAAGGTCGCCTCGCTGATGAACCTGATGTTCCGGCCCACGAGCGACGTCGCCGATTCCCGCGTGGCAGGCACGATCTACACCCGCGGCAGCATCATCAACAGTTACACCAACGCCTCCATGTCCTCCACGGACCTCGCCAACAAGCAGTTGTCCACCTACCCCTTCAACGCGACAACGGGGAAAATCACCCAGAATGCCACCTCTGGTGCGTTGGGCTCCATCATAGCCCTTTCCCCCGTGACCGGCGTGGACAGCGGCGGCGCGCCCCTTACGGGGGGCAATTTGTACAAAAGCTACCCCACCGACCCCAAACTGATGAAGGACTCCATCCTTCCCGGAGCCTTCCCGGCCCCCTATCCCGACGACAACGCGGACAAAATTGTCCAGTCCTCCGAGTTTCACGGCATTTCGGACCTGCTTTATGGAACCGTGAGCGGCGGCATCGCCTACGGGGTTCCGACCGGAAGCACCTACAGCGGCACAACTTTTCCCACAAGTTCCAACGCCGCCGCCACCACGCTGGCCTCGACGGGTCAGTACACCGGAAACCTTATCCTGACGGGCACCACGGCAAACCCCATTCTGCTGAACGGTCAGATAGCCGTGGAGGGTGATTTGCTGCTGCGGGGGGTGGTAAAGGGCACGGGCCAGGTTTTCGTCATGGGAAACACCTTCATCGCCGGCGACGTGACCTATGCGGACGGCACGACTTTTGGCAAGGCGACCGACGGCACCAAAAATTCGATGGCCGTAATCACGGGCGGCAGCGTGGTGATCGGCGACTATCTGACCATACGCGGCAAGAACCACAGCAAGAACGTTCAAACCACGCCCGACCACACGGCGATATCCGGTTACAGCGTGACGCCGGCCTACTCCACCGGCGTGACCGCCGGGGAATTGTCCATACAAACACGCGTTTCCACGCAGACCGTATCGAATGTGCAGAACCCGTCCAAGACCACCGACACGAAAGAATCCCTCACGATTGGCTACAACGACCCGAACGTGTCGGATGGAAACGGCATTGTCACCGCGCGTGGCGGCAATCAGCAGGCCTCTTTCACCCAGGCCGAACTGATGATCTTCAACAACTTGGAGATGGCCAAGGCCGTGGCCGACACCACGAACACCTACAAGCCGCGCTTCTACGGCCTTAACTCCAACGCTCCGGACAACATCTATTTCTACGACAACACCAGTTCGGAGCATGCCATCCGTTACGACGAGGGCGCCGCCACTGCGGGCGGAACCAGCACCACCGTGCTGTCCCTGGCGAACTATATCGTCAAGAAGGGATATGGAAGCAAGAACATCCCCACCCGCGCCGCCAGGCTCTTCCTGAACCCCGCCGGGGGCTGGCTTTCGGAGACCGTGCTGCGCAAGATGTGGTGGGACGACGAGCAGTCCCGCACCACGGCAAACGACATCTTCAACTTCGACGGCCTGCTCTACTGCAACAATTCCATTTTCTGCATCACACGCAGCAAGGTGCGCCACGGATCCAACACCGAGGGCAAAATGCGGGTGCGCGGTGCCCTCATCTGCCCGGACATTGGCGTGCTGACCGCGGGCAATTCGGGGCTCATATCGGGCGGCAACACCTCGTTTCTACTGCAATACGACCGGCGTGTGAGAGATTTCTGGTCGCCCCAGGACCGCACGCAGGTGACCTTCCGGCGGCAGGTGTATGAACTGCTGCCCGAGTCCTGAGGTTTCCGGAATCAGATTGGTTGAAGTGCCCTTTCCACGGGAAAGGCGCGCGACAGGGAGAAAACGGCATGAAGCTTCATTTCAGGCTCGCAATGGCATTGGTGGCGGTGTTGTCTGCAAGGGAGACCGTCGCAGACACCGTGCTGATGAAGAATCAGGTCAGCTACGACGGACAGGTCATCGGCAGAAACGACGGCCTGATTCGGATGCGGGTGGGCGACCGCGAACTGGCCCTGCCTGCCGCCGACGTGGCGGCCATGGAAAGCAACAACAACCCGGGGCAGGTTTTCAATTACAACGACATCGGGCGCCTTGAGACGGAACACGACAGGAACCTGACCGAGAAGAGCGGCCTTGAGGCCCGCCAGCGCGCCGTTGTGGACGAGCAACTCCAGGCCTTCTTTTCGGAAGACGAGAGGGCGATCAAGAACGCCCGGCAGGAACTTCTGCGGATGGCCCGCTCAAACAATCCATACCACTACCTCGAAATGCGACGGCGCGAGGTCATCCCGACGAAACTGCCCCCCCTGCTTGAGGTGATGTTCGAACTCAACCCCGAAGGCATGCGCGAAACCCTTGAACAGGCCGCTTTCAGCCCCGACGAAAAGGTCCGCGCCGCCTCGTTGCGCTGCCTGGGAAAGCTCAGGGACAGGACCTCACTGGAGTTGATGAAGCGCGGCATGGCCGAAGATGCGTCCGAGATCCGCATTGCCGCCATTCACGGCGCGGAGGCATTCGGCGCCCGCGAAGCCACGCCGATGCTGCTTCAGGCACTCATGGCGGGAGATCCGCGCGTGCAGAACGCGGCCCGCAGCGCACTTTCGACGCTGTGGAGCCAGCCCGGTCAGCCACCATTGGTCTTTCCGCAACAGTCCGCATGGCGGGAATGGTGGAACTCCAAGGCACAAAGCGTGGCTGGTGCGTGGGACCCCGGCGCCGTCGAGCCGCTCGTGGCCCCGGGAACGGTCTTTCAGATAGACTGAGGCGCTTTTCGGCATAAACTCCGGATGATTCCATCCCCCACCGACCGAACCATTCTTATTGGAAGCGACCGGCCGGTGAAAGTTGGTGGTTAAGGTTCGGCCAGAGGAGAGGGGGGCCTGTTCATATCCAAGTCGCATTTTTTACACTTGCCGTATGAGCTCTTGCCCCCCAAGCACTTTGCTTTGCAGTGAGTTGGGTGGTAGAATTTGTTGCGTGTAAGGGTTCGTATTTCGTAAATTTGGGCGGAGCAAGGCATGCAGGTGACCGGCAAGGGAATTCTGGAGCGCCCCAATCAGGTTGTTACTGTTGACAAGTGGGCGGCGGTGACACCCGTTTATACGCTCCGCAACTTGTCCATAAGCGGGAAACACATGATGCAAAGGCACTTACAAAGTTCCCGCCGCGGTTTCACCTTGCTTGAAATCGTGGTGGCCTTGGCGATTTTCGCCGTGACGCTCGGCGCCACGGCGCAAGGCTTGGCTTATGCCTACGGGTTGGTGAAGCTGCAGACCCAGCGGGTGATTGCCAACAATGACACGCGCGTGGTCATTTCCGGACTGCGGCAGGCGGTCGCGGCGGACCTCGACACCACCGCCTGTCCCGACACGTCCCAAAAGTTCCCCTGTCTGCTTATCGACTACGTTAATACCTTCCCGGCGAATGCTTCCGCCGTGTCGGCCATGTCGGCGGCGGCAAAGGTGCCTTTCACCGGGCTGTACACCCTGCGCAGCGAAACGATCACGATTGCCCTGACCAGTTCCACCGGCGGGGCGCTTGTGAAAGGGACCAATGCATCGACATGCACGAACCCGGTGTATGTGAAGGTAACCGTGCAGTGGCTTGGCCCGCGCGGAATTACCTACACAGAAGTTGTTTCGACGATTATTACGGACCAATGACGTGGAGAATGCAGCCATGATCCCAGAGAAAAGGAACCGTACCGGGGGTAATTCGGGGTTCACACTGGTTGAACTGTCCGTGTCGCTCGTTTTGCTTACGATTGTAAGCCTGATGGGATTCATTGCCTCCTACAGTTCTATGAAATCGGTCGATCTGACCCAGCGCATGACCCTGCTTCAGGAGGAGTTGCGTTCGACCATGCGGGCGCTGTCCGACCAGGTGCAGTCTGCGGTCAAGCCCGCCCGCGCCGGTTTTGAACTGCCCACAGGGGCCCAAGCGATCAAAATTGTAAACACGGCCAATCCAAAGGCCATCACCTTTGTCGTTCCCACCGATATGACCGGCACAAAATTTTCCGGCGTGATGACCATACAGCACGAGACGGAGGACCTGCCTGCCACCGGTCTCGAAAACGGCAACTATGGCAATGCCATTCTCGATGCCGGTGAAGACACCAACGGCGACGGTATACTAAACCGCCGCCTGGTGTTGATACTGCCCGACGGCACCCGAAGGGTTCTGGGCGACAGCAACCATCTGGCCCGGGTGGCTTTCAATCTTTCGGCCGACGGCAGCATGCTTGGGGTGACCATGTGCGCCACGATGCTGATTGAAAACGGCAAGAGCCAGCCGAGGTTGCTGGTGAACTGGCTTACCAGCAATATTTACCTGATGAACTGACCTGAACCGGACCGTCATGGACGGATTCTGGAGGACGGGAATAATGGCATCCCAAGATCGAAAGGTTTCGGAACGGGGCATGGCGATGGTCCTGACCCTGATCATGCTCGGCGTGGTGCTGGGCGCCGTGCTGCTCGTGTCGAGCCAGGCCATCACCGCCAAGAAACAGACCGACACTTCCCACAACCAGTACCAGGTGGAAGAGGCCTGCAAAGCAGGCATCGACTATGCCATCGAGCGCGTCTGGAACGACTATGTGGCGGGAAACGGCAATGCGGCGGGCACCTGGCTCACCTACAGAACCTTCATTACCAATCTGGTGGCCAAAAACGCCACCGCCACTCTGATCAGCTCTACCAGCCCGCTGGTGGTGGATTCCGCCAAGGGTGTCAGTGTGACCGGCGTGACCCTGTCCCGGACAGACGACATCAACGGGTTTCTCCTGACGATCAACTCCACAGCCAAGGTGGGCAGCCTGAGCCGGACGGCGCAGCAGACGGTGCGTGTGGGTGGTTCGCCCTTCACCGGTTTTGATTATGCCGTGCTCGCCAACAACATCAACTGCATCCTGTGCCATGCCGAATTTCACAGCGTTGACCTGGACAACAACACCAATAAAGCCCTGTACGGCACCTATGAACGTGTCAAGGTGGCCTCCCTGCAGACCCTCATGTTCCGGCCCACCAGCGACGTGGCCGATTCAAAGGTGGCGGGAACGATCTACACCCGCGGCAGCGTTATGAACAGTTACACCAACTCGGCCATGACCACCACGGACCTTACGAACAAACAATTGTCCACCTATCCGTTCAACGCATCCACCAATATGATCACCCAGAACGCCTCCACCGGTGCCATGGGTTCCATTCTGGCCCTTTCTGTGACGGGCAACGACGCCAGCGGTCTGCCGCTGACCGGCGGCAACATGTACATGAATTATCCGACCAACAAGAAACAGATGACCGACGGGTTGCTTCCCGCACTGTTTCCTGCACCTTATCCTGATGACAACAGCGACAAGCTTGTTCAGTCCAGCGAGTTTCACGCCATTTCGGACCTGCTTACTGGCACGGCGACGGGCGGCATCGCCTATGGCGTTCCCGCTGGCAGCACCTACACCGGCACGACATTTCCAGCGGCATCCAACACCGCCGCCACGACCCTGGCCTCCACCGGACAGTACACAGGCAACCTTATCCTCACGGGCACCACGGCAAACCCCATCACGCTTACCGGCCAGATTGCCGTGGAGGGCGATTTGCTGATTCGCGGCGTGGTGAAGGGTGCGGGTCAGGTCTTCGTGAGCGGAAACACCTACATCGCCGGCGACGTCACCTATGCGGACGGCACCACTTTCGGCACGGCAACGGACGGGACCAAGAACGCGCTGGCCATCATCACGGGCGGCAATGTCCTCATGGGCGACTACCTGACCATCCGCGCCAAGAACCACAGCAAGAACGTGCAGGCGACGCCCGACCATACGGCAGTGTCCGGTTACACCGTGAGCCCTGCCTACTCGTCCGGCGTGACCGCCGGCGAACTTTCCATACAGATGCGCACCTCCACGCAGACCGTGTCAAGCGTGACCAACCCGTCCAAGACGACCGACACAAAGGAAGCCGTCCAGATCGGCTACAACGACCCGAATGTGACCGACGGCAACGGGATTGTGGCCGCGCGCCTTGGCAACCAGCAGGACTCTTTCACCGCATCTGAACTGATGCTGTTCAACAATCTGGAGATGGCCAAGGCGGTGGCCGACACCACCTACAAGCCGCGCTTTTACGGCATGAATTCAAGTGCCCCGGACAACATTTTCTTCTATGACAATGCAAGTTCGGAGCATCCTGTCCGCTATGACGAGGGAGCCACCACGGCGGGTGGCGCCAGCAACACGGTGCTTACCCTGGCAAACTACCTGACGAAAAAGGGATACTCCAGCACCATTGCCACCCGCGCCGCCAAGTTGTACGTGAACCCAACCGGAGGATGGCTGTCCGACACCGTGCTGCGCAAAATGTGGTGGGATGACGAGCAGTCGCGCACCGTTGCCAACAGCACCTTCAAGTTCGACGGGTTGCTGTATTGCAACAACTCCATCTTCAGCATCTTCCGCAGCAAGGTGCGCCATGGTTCAAACACCGAGGGCAAAGTCAGGGTTCGCGGTTCGATTATCTGTCCCGACATCGGCATCCTGACGCCCGGAAATGCCGGTCTGATCTCCGCCGGCAACAACTCCCTGCTGCTGCAGTACGACAAGCGCGTGAAGGATTTCTGGGCGCCCCAGGACCGTTCGGTGGTGACGGTCCAGCGCCAGGTGTATGACTTGCTGCCACAGAGCTAGGATGGCGGCGACCTCCGCGCGGGACAGGGGTGTGATATGCCGCCTGCGCGGAAAGGGCGGGTTCCAATGGAGGAGAAAAGCATGAAAATCAGTTTCAAAATATTGGCGGTATGTGCGGCGCTGGCGTTCGCGGCGGCGGGTCGGTCGTCCGCCGACACCGTGCTGATGAAAGACAGCAACTCCTTTGACGGCAAGATTATCAGCCGGGACAACGGCCTGATTCGGATGAAGTCCGGAGACCACGAAATCGTCCTGCCCATCGGGGATGTGGACAGCGTGGAAACCAATGACAAGGTGGGCCAGTCGGTCAACTATGACGCGATAGAGCGCCGCGCGGCGGAGCGCGACAAGGAACTGGTGGAAAAGACGGGGCTTAAGGCCCCTGACCGTTCCTTTGTCGACGAGCAGTTGAAGATGTTCTTTTTGGGCGACGAGGCGAGTTCGGCAGACGCCCGGCGTGCGCTGCTCGACATGGTCAAAGACCGCAACCCCTTCCGCTATCTGCAGTTTCTGCTGCCCGAAATAAACCCATTGAAAGTGGGCCCGCTGCTTGAAGTCATGTTCGAGATGAACCCAAAAGACATGCGGGAGACCCTTGAAAAGTACGCGGTGGGCCCCAGTGAATTTGCCCGGGCCGCATCGTTGCGCTGTCTGGCCAGGCTAAAGGACAGGTCCTATCTGGAGCTAATGAGGCGGGGTATGGCCGATGAGCACACCGAGGTGCGCATCGCCGCCGCGCGCGGTATCGAGACCTTTGGCGCCCGTGAGGCCACTCCGGTGCTTCTCAAGGCGCTGACAGATGACGACATGCGCGTGCAGAACGCAGCCCGCGATGTGCTGTCCGTCCTTTGGACGGAGCCGGGCCAGCCGCCTCTCAATTTCCTGCAAAATGCCGGCTGGGTTGATTTCTGGAAGACAAAGGCGGCCGGCACTGCCGGGGCGTGGGATTCCGCAGCCCCAGTGGAGCCGCTGGTGCCCCCGGGAACAGTTGTCCAACTGGACTGATGTGGTGCTGGTTGCGGGCGGACACCCATAAAATATACTATGCCTGAACGCAAGGGTGGAACAGGCATGGTACTAATTTCGGTCGTCATACCGTCCTACAATCCGCCTCCCGAGCACTTGGAGGCGCTGTACAACTCTCTGGTCGCCCAGACAATGAGAGATTTTGAGGTGATCGTGGTGGACGACGCCTCGGAGGGGGCAGACTATTCCATTTTTCAGGACCCCCGATTTCAGGTGCTCCGGCGGGACTGGCATTCCGGCCCGGCGGCCTGCCGCAACGCCGGGGCGGCCGTGGCCATCAGCGACCATCTCTTCTTCACGGACACGGACTGCGAACTGGACCCGAAAACGCTCCAATACGCCAAGTTCAGGCTGGAGACACGGGGCATCTGCGCGGGCGACACCATTACGAAGGCGACAACCTTTTTCGGCAAGGCCGTGGCCCTGCTGGGCTTTCCGGGCGGAGGAATCCTGGGGTTTGACAAGGTGTGGCGGGTGGATGAGAACCGGTGCACCAGCAGTTTCAGCAGTTGCAATGTGGCCATGCGCTGGGATGTGCTTTCCGCGGCCGGCGGCTTTGACGAGTCCTTTCCCGTGCCGGGCGGCGAGGACACGGTGCTGGCGCGGTACATGGCGGACCATGGCACAAAGATTCGTTATGAATCGAAGCAGGTGGTGTTTCACGTGGAAAAGCGCAGGCTGCGCGATTTCATCCGCTGGCAGATTACGCGCGGGCGCGGCAACTATTATATCAGGGGCAACGTGCCTGAAGTGGGCGGATATCTGCGCCTTAGGACTTGGACTTTCCGAAACAGCCTCAGAGCCGCCGGGCCGATCTATGCACTGCCCGTGCTGATGCTTATCGTCCTGTCGGTGCTGTTTCAATTGTGGGGATACCGGGTCGAAGCAAGGAAACAGGGAGAATATCATGGGCTCGAATAGGGCGGTGGCACTGGTGACCGGCGCCAGCCGGGGCATCGGCCGGGGTATAGCCCTTGCGCTGGCCCGGAACGGCTATGACCTCGCCGCCGTGGCAACGCGCCTGGAGGGCGATGCGGAAAGGCCGGGCCTGCGCGAGCTTGCCCGCGAAGTGGAGGCGCTGGGTGCTGCCTGCCTGCCCGTCGTTGCGGACATCGCCGACTTGGCCTCGCACGGGGACGCGGTGCGGCAGGCAGTGGAGCGCTTTGGCGGCATCGACCTGCTGGTGAACAACGCGGGCGTGGCACCGCTGGTGCGGGCGGACATTTTGGAATGTACCCCGGAAAGCTACGACCGCCTGATGGACATCAACCTGCGCGGTCCCTTCTTTCTGACCCAGACCGTCGGGCGGCAGATGGTGGAACAGGTGAGGAACGGCGCGGCGCGCGCGCCCAAGATCATCTTTATCACCAGCATTTCCAGCCGCGTGGCCAGCCCCAACCGGGCCGAATACTGCCTGAGCAAGGCAGGGCTCAGCATGGCCGCAAAGAATTATGCCGTCCGGCTTGCGGAATACGGAATCAACGTCTACGACCTGCAGCCCGGCATCACCGCCACCGACATGACGGCCGGGGTAAAAGAGAAATACGACCGGCTGATCGCCGAGGGACTGCTGCTGACCCGGCGCTGGGGCACCCCCGAAGACGTGGGCAAGGCCGTGGTCGCCCTGGCCGAAGGGTATTTCGAATACTCCACCGGCTCGGTCATCGAAATCGGCGGCGGGCTGAGTGTCGAGCGGCTGTAGCATCCACAAAACGACACAAGAGTAGACGCGGCATCCTGCCGCGTTCTTCCTGCGCTTGGCTTTGGGCCAACGCCGAAAGAGGCTGGAAGCCTCTTCCACTTTTTCTTGACTGGCCCCGGTGTCGCGCCTACACTGTTTGTCTGCGAAAGCGGATGGTCGCCGGGCTGACGACGGGTCCGCATGGTCATCAACAACGACACGGGAGTGCTTGCAATGTTTGGCAAACTGGTACGGCATGGGGCAATGGTGCTGGGATTTGTGGCCATGACGGCCTTGGTCCTGTCCATGACAGGTTGCGCCACGAACTCCGCAGGCGCTGCGAAGGGCGCCGCAAAAGGCGGAAAGAAGACCCGCATTCTGTTTCTGAGCAAGTCGGCGGGCTTTGAGCATGACGTGATCAAGACCAAGAAGGGTGCCCCGAGCCTTTGCGACAGGGTGCTGACGGACGTGGTCACCAAGATGGGCGGCGAAATCACCTGCACCAAGGACGCCAGCCTGATCAATGCCGAGAACCTGAAGAACTACGATCTGGTCATCTTCTACACCACGGGCGTGTTGACCGAACTGGGCACGGACAAGAACCCGCCCATGGGCCCCGATGGCCAGCAGGCGCTGCTGGACTGGATCAAGAGCGGCAAGGGTTTCCTGGGCTTCCATGCGGCAAACGACACCTTCCACAGCGACGGCGACAAGCTTACGCCGTTCGTGGAGATGATTGGCGGCGAGTTTGAAACCCACGGCGGACAGTTCAAGGGCACCGTGAAACCGGTCAGCCCGGGCCATCCGGCCATCGCCGACATTCCGCAGAACTGGAATTTCGCCGACGAGTGGTACATCTCGAAGAACCTGAACACGGCCAAGATGCACGTGCTGGCACTGCTGGAGATTGGCGCGGAACGCGCCAAGCAGGAGAAGTACAACCGTCCAGACTATCCGATCATCTGGTGCCGCGCCTATGGCAACGGCCGGGTGCTTTACAACGCCCTCGGCCACCGCGATGACGTGTGGAATGCTGAAACTTTCCAGAAGGTCATTGTGGACAATATTAAATGGGCACGGGGCGATGGTCCGCTGATGGCTGAACCGAACTACGACGCGGTGGTTCCCAAGGCAATTCCCGCCGCCAAATAGTTTCCCCAAGGGAACCGTCCGGCGGCCAGGCCGCCAGAACGTCGAGTTCTATGCACTGTGCAATGACATTTGAGGTGGAATCCCGGGACGGGCAGAGTGCTGCCCGTACCGGACGGTTGCGTCTGCCCCACGGTGTGGTGGAAACCCCCATCTTTATGCCCGTGGGCACACAGGGCACTGTTAAGTCCTTGTCCAGTGAGGATTTGTGCGATATTGGCGCGCAAATAATCCTGTCCAACGCGTACCACCTGTACCTGCGGCCGGGAACGGCCACACTGGAGGCGGCGGGCGGCCTAAACAGGTTCATGCAGTGGGATCGGCCCATTTTGACCGATTCCGGCGGGTTCCAGATATTCAGTCTGGCCGAATTGAACAAAGTGACGGAAGAGGGCGCGGCTTTCCAGAGCCATCTGGACGGTTCGCGCCATTTTTTTACGCCGGAAAGCGCGACAGACGTCCAGATCAGCATCGGTGCCGATATTATAATGTGCTTTGACGAGTGCACCGAGTATCCCGCGCCGCGGGAGCGCGCGGAGAAGTCCATGCGCATGACGCTGGCCTGGGCGAAGCGCTGCAAGCAGCGCTGGGAAGAGCGGGAGGCGTCGCAGCAGGCGCTCTTCGGCATTGTTCAGGGCAGCACCTACGAGGACCTGCGGCAGGAATGCGCGGCAGGTCTGGTGGATATAGGCTTTCCCGGCTATGCCATCGGCGGCGTGAGCGTGGGCGAGGGCAAGGGCGAAATGTCGGCGGTGGTGGACTGGACCGCCAAACTGCTCCCGGAAGAGAAACCCCGCTACCTGATGGGGGTGGGCCCGCCGGAAGACTTTCTCGACGCGGTGGGCCGGGGGGTGGACATGTTCGACTGCGTCATGCCGACCCGCAACGCGCGCAACGGCACGCTCTTTACTTCCCGGGGGCGGGTCAACATCAAGAACGCCCGGCATGCCCGCGATTTCGGACCATTGGACCCGGCCTGCGGCTGTCCCGTATGCCGCAAATACAGCCGCGCCTACCTGAGCCACCTGTTTCGGGCGGGGGAGATTCTGGCCCTGCGGCTGAACACTTTACACAACCTTTTCTTTATGTTAGAATTGTCCGCCCAAGTCCGGGCCGCGATCCGTGAGGGTCGGTTCGGATTATTCAAGCAGGCGTTTCTTGAGTCTTACGCAGACCGTGACGACACATAGCTGTCCGGTTTTCGAGACACAACCCGAAATGGAATGGAGGTAAGCCACCGTGTGGAGGCTTCTTTTTGCGCAGACAGAGGTGACCCAGGCGACTGGGAGTGCGGCGGAACAGCCCGCGGCGTCGTCGCAGGCGAATCCGCTGACCGGCATGTTGCCGATGATCGTTATCTTTTTCGCCATCATGTATTTCCTCATGATTCGGCCCCAGCAGAAGCGTGAGAAGGAGCGCCGTGCGATGCTTGCCGCCGTGGCCAAGGGCGACGCGGTGATTACCACGGGCGGCATTTGCGGCACCGTGGTCGGCCTTACGGAGGACCGTGTGGTCCTGCGCGTGGACGAGAAAGTGACGATGGAGTTTGTGCGGGGTGCCATTGCGCAGGTAATGCCAAGGGATGGCGCCAAATAAACAAGCGGGCGTGTCAGATTCAAGGGAATCAATAAACGGGACCGAGCGGAGTTACCCATGCAAAGAAATATTTACCGGAACATTCTAATCGGGGTGGTCACACTGATAGCCATTGTGAGCGTGTACCCCACGTTCGGCTGGATGGCGCTTTCCGAACAGGCGCGCGAGGCGCGCATGGAAAAGTGGCGCGCCGAAGACGACCAGATGGCGCGCATCAAGCCGAGCTATTTCCAGAAAGAGTTCTCCCGCTGGAAACGCTGGGCCGAGTTTGACCGGACCAAGGTGATCAACCTTGGACTGGACCTGCAGGGCGGCATCCACATGGTGATCGGCTTCGACGTGAAGCAGATGCCCGAGGACAAACTCAAGCAGTACCACGACCGCAACATGAGCGACAACGACATCGAGCGCGAGGTGCAGAAGATCGTCCTCGAGCAGGTGCGGACGCGCGTGGACAAGTTCGAGGCGAAAGAGCCGGTCATCCAGGCGCTGGGAACCAACCAGATCCAGATCCAGCTTCCCGGTGAAAAAGATCTGCAGCGCGCCAAGAACCTGATCACCAAGACCGCCCAGCTCAACTTCCACATTGTGGCGGGGTCGGACGAGTCGAAACTGGTGTTCGGGAAAATCCGCGACGCGTTCCCCAACGAGTTTCTCGACTATGTCAAAGTTTCCGCCATGCAGCCCGACCGGCTGACGGTGACGCTGGACAACTTTGACCGCGTGAAGCGCGTGCTGGAAAAGGCCGTGGCGGCCGGCGTCATTCCCGAGGACAAGATTGTAACGTTCAGCCAGAAGCCCAAGCCCTACGACAAGAACCAGCTTTACCAGTTGTACGTGGTCGACAAGAAGCCGATCGCGACGGGCGAAGGACTGACCTCGGCGAACGCGATTCCCGACCAGGCCAACCCCCCGTACTGGCAGATCCTGTTCGAGCTCAACGCGGCGGCGGGGGACAACTTCGCCACCATGACCGAGAAGTACAAGGGCGATCCGATGGCCATCGTCCTCGACGGCGTGGTCATGTCGGCGCCGACCATCCGCGAGCGCATTTCCAACCGGGGTTCCATCAGCGGCCAGTTTGAGGCGGAGGAGGCGAAGGACCTTGCCATCGCGCTGAATTCAGGCTCCATGGCGGTTCCCGTGCGCGAGGAATTCACGCGCACCATCAGTGCCAGCCTCGGGCTGGACGCCGTCCGCAAGGGCGTCGATTCCTCCCTGGGCAGCATGCTCGTCGTGGCCCTGTTCATGCTTCTCTATTACCTGCGCGCCGGCGTGATCGCTGTCATCTCGCTGTTCTTCAACACCCTGTTCCTGCTGGCGCTCATGGCCTACTTCAACCTGACCCTGACGCTGCCGGGCATCGCCGGTTTGGTGCTCACCACCGGTATCGCGGTGGACGCGAACGTGCTTATCTACGAGCGCATCCGTGAAGAGTTAAAACTGGGCCACACGCTCCTGTCCTCCATGGAGAACGGGTTCAAGCGGGCCTCGTCGGTGATTATCGATGCCCACGTCACGACCCTTATCGCGGGCGCCATCCTCATGCAGTTCGGCACCGGTCCCATCAAGGGTTTCGCCGTCACGCTCAACATCGGTGTGGCCACGACGCTCTTCTGCGCCCTGGTGCTCACCCCGGCGCTGTTTGAGCTGGGCCTGCGCTACAAGCTGCTCCCCAGCCTGAAAATGTTCTCGGTGTTCCCGCACAAGCCGAACATCCCCTTCATGCAGTGGCGCTTTGTCGTCATGGCGCTCACGCTGACGGCCATTGCCATCGGCATGACCTGCTTCGTCATCCGCGGCGCCAACAACTACGGTGTGGACTTCCGGCAGGGCACGAACCTTTCCCTGTACATTGAGAATCCCCAGGTGGTTCCCGATGACCAGTTGCGCACCAAGCTCACCGAGGCCGGATTTGTCCAGCCGGTGGTCCAGGGCACCCAGGATGACAGCAAACGGAACAATCTGTTCATCATCCGCGTGGGCGACACCACCCGGTCGGAGGCGGCCAAGGAAAGCGCGGCCGAACAGAAGGGCCTTGTGACGGTGGCCGACCGCATACGCAACGCGCTGGCCTCGCTGGCCGAGGGCGGCTCCGTGGACAAGGTGGTGGTGGACAACGAGCAGACCGTGGGTCCGTCCGTTGGGTCTCAGTTGCGCTGGGACGCGCTCAAGGCGATCACCTTCTCCATCCTGCTCATCATCATCTACCTGTGGGTGCGGTTTGAGCTGCGCTTCTCCATCGGCGCCGTGGTCGCGCTGGTCCACGACCTTCTGTTCACGGTCGGCCTCTTCTCGATGGTCGGCGGTGAAATCTCCATGGGCATGATCGCGGCCATCCTGACGATCATCGGTTACTCGCTCAACGACACCATCATCGTGTTCGACCGCGTGCGCGAGGACATGCAGGTGTACCGGGGCAAGGGCGTGAAGTTCGAGTTCATCCTGAACGACGCCATCAACTCCACCCTGAGCCGCACGATCATCACCTCGCTGACCGTGCTCTTCGTGACGGTTGTGCTGCTGATATTCGGCGGCGAGTCGCTGTGGGACTTCGCCTTCGTCCTTACGGTCGGCGTCGCGGTCGGCACCTACTCGTCGATCTTCATCGCCAGCCCGATCGTGTACTGGTGGGACAACATGCGCATCAAGCGCGCCGCCCGCCTGTCGGCGGCCAAAGAAGCGGCCGATGGCGGCAAGGGCGAATCCACACGGAAACGCAAAGTGACCACCGCCTAAAGTCCAATCAAGTCAGACCCAATACTCCCCGGAACTGCAAAACAGCGGTTCCGGGGAGTTCTTTATGCCGGGGTGTAATGAGAGGCTCAGGGGTAAAGCATGTGGCTCATCTCGTGAAAGGCCAAGCCTCCCAGGTTTACGGGGAAAGCGCCTCCCTGCGCGCCCTGATAGCGCAGGAATTCCACGTGTCCGTCCATGTAAAGCACATTGCACCCGCCCGGAATGTGGTTGAAATGGGAGGCGTCATCGCCGGAGATTTCATCCCACATGACTGCGATTGAGGATTGGGAAAGCGCCGAGGAGGCCGCATTGTTGATGTCTGTGATCAGGAACCGTTCAACACCCTCACTCAGCCGCCGGATTAAATTGCCACCGGCGTTTCCTGTGCCGATGGTCACCGGCCAGTCCCTCTGAACGGTTTGGATGGCCTGGGTGGGTGTGCTGTTGAGCGCATTGAAAAGGCTGACTATGTTGGCCTGCAGGGCGGCAAAGTTGGCAGTGCTGGACAGACGGTCGTCAATGAGCCATCCAAGATAAACATAGGGATGCTCGTACACTTCACACGGCTCCACTTTGCCGTTATTGGCGAAGGGTTGGTGCACCGCTCCCTTGCCGCCCCAGAGCGTGGAGGATGTTTTGCCCTGGTCCCAGAGTTGCAGGGCCGTGCCCGCCGACGAGGCGCTTGGGCATACGAGCACATTCCAGTCTGTAAGATACTCGGGATAAACCGTGACGGCGTCAAAGATGGTGGCGCCGGGCGCGGAATTGCCGTTGCAGTCCAGCGATTTCATGGGCGGAAACTGCTGGCTCCCGCTTTCATTTGCGTACATCTTGAACACAAGGCCCATTTGTTTGAAATTGTTGGCGCAACTGGCCCGGCGCGCGGCCTCGCGCGCCCGGGCCAGCGCCGGCAGCAGGATGGCCGCGAGAATGCCGATGATGGCGATGACCACCAATAGTTCGATAAGGGTGAATCCGCGATGTTTTCGCATGATGGAATACTCCTGATTTGTCACGACAGGGTGTTTGGCGATGATGACGTTCGGCACGACGGCTGCAAGGCCGTCGTGGCCGTGCCCGTCCCGCAGGCGTTTTTTTCAGGAACGCGGGGGTGGCGGGTCCAATGGGGTGTGTCCAGACCATGCGCTGCGTTCATTAACTTGCGCACGTCAGGAAAAGAAGGAATGGCTCTGTGTCAGGAGTGTTGAATCGGGGGGCTGCGCGGATGCCCAATCCGCCGGAAGGAGGCGGGATGATGGGTGCCGGATTGGGGAAGCGGTATTGCGGGCAACGCGAAGGGGGAAAAGCAGACGGCCACAAGCGCGGCAACGGCGGTCATTGCCAGCAGCACGCACAGGGCGCAGGAGTCCTCACCGTCATGCCCGGCGGCGTGACCGTGATGCGGCATGATCCCGTGAACCACTGCGGCGGCCATAAGCGCCAACAGCAGCACCGTCACGATCTGTGATGTCCTGCGGTTCATGTTAAGAAGTGTAACACGGGGCTTGGTGGCGGGTAATCCCGCCGCTCGCCGATTATCTTAGAAAGGCGTAACGCAGCACCAGCGCCAAGGCCACGACATACATGACCGGATGGGCCTCACGGCCGCGGCCGGAGCATGCCTTGACGGCGACAAAAGAGATACAGCCCGCCGCGATGCCCTCGGTAATGCCGTATCCGAAGGCCATCATCAGCACGGTGAGAAACGCGGGCAGGCTTTCGGTGATGTCGTCCCACTTCACCCGGCCCAGGGGGGCGAGCATGAGCAGGCCGACCACAATGAGTGCCGGGGCCACGGCCGGGTGCATGGACACCAGCGCGCCCTTGATGCCGAGCGCGCCGTAGTAGGCGGGGCCGATGTCCTGCCCCACTATCGCCACAATGGGCGCCAGTGCAATGGCCAGCACAAAGCAGATGCCCGTCACCACGGCGGCCAGTCCTGTCCGAGCACCCGCCGCCACGCCCGCCGCGCTCTCGATGTAGCTCGTGACCGTGGAGGTGCCGAAGAGCGCCCCGATGCTGGTGCCCAGCGCATCGGCGACAAAGGCGCGCCCGGCGCGGGGCAGGCGGCCCTTCTCATCGAGGAATCCGGCCTGTGTGCTCACCCCCACCAGCGTGCCCACCGTGTCGAAGAGGACCAGAAAGAAGAACAGCATGACGGCGGTGAAGGCCTGGAAGGGTTTGGCCATCAGTTCATCAAAACGAAGCTGGAAGAAGGTGCTGAAATTGGGCGTGACAGGCTGGGTCTTGGCGCTAAGCACCCCGGTAATCAGACCGAGCACCGTGGTGGCCACAATGCCCACGAGAATGGCGCCGCGCAGATTACGCGCCATCAGCGTGGCGATGAGCAGCACGCCAAAGAGGGTAATGAGCGGCGCGCCGTGCCGCAGGTCGCCCATGGTCACCATCGTCGCATTATTCAGCACCACGATGCCGCCCCATTGCAGGCCGATGAAGGCGATGAACAGCCCTATTGCCGGGCCGATCGAGTTCTTCAGACAGTCGGGAAAGACGTCCAGCACACGTTCCCGGATCTGAAAGAGTGACAGGGCCAGGAACAGCAACCCCGAGATGAGCACGATGCTCAGCGCGCTTTGCCAGGCGAATCCCATGCCCATGCACACCGTGAACACAAAGAGGAAGTTTTCGCCCATGCCCGGCGCCAGCGCAAAGGGATAGCGTGCCAGCAGTCCCATGAGGATGCACGCCACGGCGGAGGAGAGGCAGGTGGCCACCAGCACACCGCCGAAATCCATGCCCGCCATGGCGAGCACCGTCGGCTGCACAAACACGATATAGCTCATGGTGGCGAAGGAGGTCAGTCCGCCCACAATCTCGCGTTGCACGGTGGACCCGGCGGCGCGCACCCCAAAATATCGTTCGATGAATTCCATGTGCAACCCCTTGACTGGTATAAGGTTCCGTCACAACAGTTCCCGCCCATGTAGTCTAGCCCTTTCGGAAGAACATGCGCAAGGGGTCGCCGTGGGACCGGTGCAAGTGGAATGCGGAGCCCGCCGGGAGGTATACTTCCGCCCACACTTGACCGGCGCAACGCTGGCTCCTCATTCAGTTGGAGCGGCATGGGCTCCGGAACGGAGGCAGGTGACCGCCGCAAGAAATTGCGGAGCGGTGTAAACCAAATGACGGGTTGACGCGTCCAATCTGATGCATGGAGACGGACGCTGGATTCTGACAACAAGAGAAGGAAAGGAATTTCTGCAATGAAGAAGGCTATGTTGGTTGTGATGTTTGCTGTGGCGCTGGCCATGGTCACCGGTGCGGTGGTTTCGGCCCAGGCTCCCGCGGCGCCTGCCGCCCCCCCCGCGGCCGCTCCGGCCGCCCCGGCTCCCGCCGCGGCCCCGGCCGCCGAAGCGCCGGTTGCCGCCAAGGTGACGGGCACGAGCGTCAACGTGCTCGCGGCCTACGGCAAGGGCCTCGATGCGGACCCTGCGGGCCCGCTGGCCAAGCTGAACGCGCTCGTGGTCAAGGAAGCGGTGGACGCGACGGGCAAGCCGGTTGAGGGTTTGGCCGGACGCACGCTGTACTACGTGCCGGTGAAGGCCGCCGCGGACCTTGTGGTGGGCGACGCCAATGTCGGCAAGACGATCATCATCACGGGCAAGGTGCTTGTGAAGGCCGGTACCGTCATCGTTGAGAAGTTCGAAGCCCAGGCGGCCAAGAAGGTTGACGGCGGCTGGGACACCATCGGAACCAAGACGATGAGCCAGCAGGCGGTTATCTAGTCACCCGCTGAGACAGCACAACGATTTTGCGGCGGAACCGGCCCAATGCGGACGGTTCCGCCGCCGTTATTTTAGGGGCTGGACCGGGCGGGACTGGAAGTCATGGAGCGACGGTGTTCTTTGGGAAAGGGGAGGCCAGAAACTTTTCCATGCCGCTTAGGATAGTCTTCTCCGATTCTGTAAACCCGGCAACGTGTCCGCCGTGAATCTCCAGAAAGGTCTTCGGCTCGTTGGCCAATTCGAAGAGTTTTTGGCCGTGGCTGAAGGGGATGAGGGTATCCTGCTGACTGTGGATGATCATGATTGGGGCATGGATGCGGGACATTTTCGAGGCATTGTCGAAACGGTAACTGCACAGCAGCCGTACGGGCAAGAACGGCAGCATTGGCGTTGCGATATCAGGCACGGAGGTAAAGGTGCTGTCCAACACCACGGCACCGGGGTTCACCTCGGCGGCAAGGTTGGCCGTCACTCCACCGCCGAGGGATTGTCCATAGAGGAGGATGTTCCGGGGCGGGACGTTCTTGACTTTGGTGAGCCAGTCCCACATTGCATGGGCATCGGCATAGCACCTTTTTTCGGAGGGTCGCCCGGTGCTCTTGCCAAAACCGCCATAGTCATAAAGCAGCACGGAAAAACCCAGGGAACGGAAAGTGGTGACGAAAGGCAGCCATTCGGCGATGTTTCCCTCGTTGCCATGCGAGAAGAACAGCACACCCCGGGCGTTTTCGAGGGGAATGAACCAGCCGTTTGTCTTTTCCCCGTTCACATCGAGCGCGAGGTTCTCGAATTCCCAGTGATGGGCAGCGGGCGTGTGGGATATTTTCTTGTCCGGATGAAACAGCATGTATCCCTGAAGAAAGTACAGGCCCGCCACCACCAGCAGATAGATGATTGCCGCTTCTTTAAGGTAATACAGAAGCGTCCGTCTCGGCCTGTTCTTGGCCATGCCGATCTCCCCGTGGCTTGTCTAGTTTGTCGGGAACAGCGGGTCTATGAACTTTTTCCAACCGGCCAGGTAGATGTCCTTGGACGTCACGAAGCCCATGTTATGGTCGCCGTGAATTTCGATGAAGGTCTTGGGCTCATTGGCCAGTCCGAACAGTTTCAGTCCGTGGGCATAGGGGATCATCTCGTCATCCTGACTGTGCGCCATCAACAGGGGAACGTGTATGTTGGCGATCTTGTTGACATTGGCAAAGCGGTACGCGGCGAGCAGGCGCACCGGCAGCCAGGGGAACACGGTTGCCGCCACTTCGGGCACGGAGAGGAAGGTGCTTTCAATCACCACGGCGCGGGGGGTGACCTCGGTGGCCAGATCGCAGGTGACGGCGCCGCCCAGTGAACGGCCGAACAGCAGAATCTTGTCCGCAGGCACCTTCTTGGTTTCGGTGAGCCAATTCCACATGGCGCGCGCATCGGCGTAGCAGCGTTTTTCCGAAGCGCGGCCGGTGCTGTTGCCATAGCCGCCGTAGTCGTAGGCCAGCACCGAAAAGCCCATGGAACGCAGCAGTCCCATGGACTCCAGGCGGCCGGAAATGTTTCCCGCGTTGCCGTGCGAAAACAGCACCACACCGCGCGCATTTTCCAGCGGCATGAACCACCCATGGGTCTTCTTGCCGTTGACGTCCAACAGCACGCTTTCATAGGGCCAATTGTAGGCAGAAGGGTCCGCCACCATGTTTCGGTCCGCCTGAAACAGCATGGAGCCCTGCGCAAAATAGAACACGGCCACAATGGCCAGGTACGCCAGCACCAGCAGCATCGGCAGGCGGCGGAGATAATAGGAAAGGCTGTGTTTGTCTACGGGTGTGGTCATGGTCTCCCCCATGCGTTCAAGGTTTTTTCGGGCCGCGGCCAATCCAGGCAGGCCTCTCAATGCCTCCCGGAAGAGGTCTCGGGCAACTTCGAGGTCGTCATACTTGGCGCACAGCGCGCCCGCGTTGTTGAGCATGGCCGGGTCGCGGCCGTATGCCGCCAGCGCATAGGCGATTTCGGCGCGGGCATTGCGCTGGTCGGTTTCTTTTTGCTCTTTGAAGATCTCTTTCTTGATCTTCCAGTATTCACCCTCCGCCGTGGTCAAATGGATGTCGCAGACGATGGTGTCGGCTGTGAAATCACCCCGACGGTCGTTCAGGTTTGGCCAGTGGTAGGCCGACCAATAGTCCGTCTTCGGCGGGTCATCCTGATTGGCGCGCAGGGCACGCCACAGCAGGCCTGCGGGCACGAGGCGGATGCCCGATTCGGGCGGAAAGAGGGGCGGTTCCTCGAAATAGACCGGACGGTCCGTGTTGGCAATCAGCCAGGCAAAGAGTTGCGGCTCCAGGCCGCGTGGGGGTTGGGCACCGGTCTTTTCCTTCAGGTCGGGCGGCAGGTTCTCAAATTCGGCCAGATGGACATAGCCATAGGTGCGCGCATTTGCGACATCGGGGCGAACCCCCTCGACATTCTGAAGATAGAGCGCGGAGAATCCACCGTGGTCGGAAGCCGAAACATATATGGCGTCTTTGTCCAGGAAGTTGAGGATGTTGAGGCCGTAATCATAGGCCCAGTAGTAACGGCTCTTGTCGTTCTGGTGCCAGTTGAGCCCCAGCGGCACGACAACGCAGACGGCCATCACCAAAGCGGCCACAATCGGCAGGCGGCGCCAGATGACATCAAAAAACAGTCCGGCGCAAAGAGCGGCCAGCAGATAGGCGGGAATGGAGAAGACAGACATGACCCACAGCCAGTCGCGGGTCAGTTCGGGATTCTGCCACAGCGTGAAACCGGTGACCACGGCGGCGGCGCAGGCCGCAAGAAAGAGGGCATGGGCGGGCCGCCGCCGGAGCAGGATCACGAAACCAATGAAGTCCACGAAAAGCAGCGGCTGGTGCAGATAAAGGCTGCCCATGGCCTGCATCTGGCCAAGGAATCGGTCCAGGCTGTGCGGATACTGGGTGACCATGAAATCGAACTGCACCCGGCGCGCATGGCGCCACAATCCCGAAAGCCCCTCGGGGTCGCCCCAGTTCAGTGCCGGATGGGCGGCCGCCCTCAGCGGGATATAGAGAAACAGGGCAAGGCAGCACGCGGCGGACAGGGCCGACAGCCCCGTGTAGAACGCCCAGCGGCGCGGCCCGGGCAGGCGGCCCGCCGCGGCGCGGTCGTGCAGCAGCACGAAGAGCGCAAAGCAGGGCGCCAGCAGCATGAAGGTGTTGTGCACCGACGTGCCCACGCCAAAGGCCACGCAGAACAGGACCAGGAGCCGGTCCTTTCGCGTGCGCTCCCACTGGAACAGCAACAGCAGGCACAGGACGAAGAAGAATGCGGTGAGTGTGTACACCTCGGCGATGACGGCCTGCGACCAGAATTCTTTGGTGAAGGCGAAGAGCAGACCGCCTGCCAGCGCGGCAACACGGTTGCGGGTGAAAAGGATAATCAGCAGCGCGAGCAGGTACACCGTGGCCCCGCCGAACACCGCCGACATGAAATTGACCCGCAACGCGATGCCGCCCACGGGCAGCCAGGTGAAGGCATGGGCAATCATGCAGTAGAGCGGATAGCCGGGGGGATGGGTGATGCCGAGCAGTTTGGCGGCGGTGACAAACTCGCCGCTGTCTTCGCCCGTGATCGTGGGGGCGAGTGTGAAACAGTACACCGCCAGCGCCGCCAGCGCCGCCGCCGCCGCGATGGAGCGGTCACGCCGGTCGAAGCCGGCTGCCTCAGTCGACGCCATGTTAGATACGGTTCTCCTCGCCCTTCAGGATACGGCGCACATTGGCGCGGTGCTTGAGAATGACCAGCACCGCCACCAGCAGGGTCACCAGACGGACCGGCATCGTGGCGGGGAAGAGGAACACCGTTGCGCTGAGCGCGGCCGCTGCGGCGATGCTGCCCGCGCTGACCATGCGCGTGGCGCCCACGACCACGCCAAACACGACTGCGGCGACCACAGTGGGCATGGGGGCCAGTCCCAGGAACACGCCCGTGCTGGTGGCCACGCCCTTGCCGCCGCGAAACCAGAGAAACAGGGAGAAGGTGTGGCCCAAAATGGCGGCCAGCCCGCACAGGATGGGCAGATAATCCCAAACATTGAGCCACAGCGCCACAACCACGGGAAGCCAACCCTTGAGCACGTCCACCGCCAGCGTGAGAATGCCCAGTTTCTTGCCGAGCACGCGCATGGTGTTTGTCGCGCCGATATTGCGGCTGCCGTGCTCGCGGATGTCGATCCTGCGCAGTTTCAGACCCAGCCACAGGCCCGTGGGCACCGAACCGAGCGCGTAGGAGAAAGCGATGGCGGCGGGGATCAGGAGGCCGGTCACGATCATTTGGGCCTCTCCTCGCGCAATTCTATCCGGATGGGGATGCCTTTGAACCCGTATTCCTCGCGAAACTGGTTTTCGATAAAGCGCAGGTAGCTGAAGTGAAACAGCTTTATCTGGTTCACAAAGATGATGAAGACCGTCGGATTCGTGCTGGCCTGGGTGGCGTAGAGAATCTTCGCGTGCTTGCCCTTCTGGCTGGGCGGATTGTGCTTGGCCTTTATTCTGTCGATCAGCTTGTTGAGTTCGGCGGTACCGATGCGCTTCTTGGCCTCGGCGGCCACCTCGTCGATCATCTCGAAGGTCTTGAAGAGGCGCAGCCGGGTCAGGTTGGAAATGGTGAGCCAGGGAACAAACTTGATCTGCGGCATTTGCAGGTCGATGTCGTCGACCAGCGCCTTGAACCGTTTCTCCTTGTCCTCAATGAGGTCCCACTTGGTCCAGACGAGGATGATGGGCGTGCCGTTTTCCATGGCATAGCCGATGATGCGCTTGTCCTGGTCGGCCAGACCCTCGGTCGCCTCGACCATGACCAGACAGACGTCCGAGCGCCGGATGGCGCGCAGCGAGCGGGTCACGCTGAAGCGCTCCACATCCTCGTGGATGCCCGCCTTCTTGCGCATGCCCGCCGTGTCGATGAGCAGGTACTCGCGGTCCTGCCAGGTGAAATCGATGTCGATAGCGTCGCGGGTGGTGCCGGGCACTTCCGACACGATGGTGCGCTCCTCGTTCAGGATGGCGTTCACAAAGGAGGACTTGCCCACATTGGGCCGGCCCACGATGGCGACGCGCGTGACCTTGCTGGTGAGCACTGCCGGTGCGTCCTCGTCGCCCTCCGCGGCGGCCACTGTTTCGGGGGTGGCGGGCGGCGCGTCGGGGAGGTGCTTCATCACCTCCATCATAAGTTCCTCAACGCCGATGCCGTGGCCCGAGGACACGGACAGCGGGTCGCCCATGGCCAGTTCGTAGAAGTCGAAGCGGTTTTCCGACATTTTGTAGTTGTCGAGCTTGTTCACCGCCAGCACGACCGGTTTGCGCAGCCGCTGGATTTCCTCAGCAATGAGCCGGTCGGTGCGCGTGATTTCCTGCTGGCCGTCCACGACGAGGACAATCACCTTCGCCTCGTCGAGGGCGGCGCGCACCTGCTGCTGCATTTTGCGCGATATTTCGTCGACCGGGTTCTCGATAATGCCGCCCGTGTCGACCACGCGAATCACCTTGTCGAACCAGGTGCCGCGCCCGTAGAAACGGTCACGGGTGATGCCCTCCTGGTCATGCACGATGGCCCGGGACTTGCCAATCATGCGGTTGAACAGGGTGGACTTGCCCACATTGGGCCGGCCGCAAATGGCCACGAGGGGCGGCTTTGCACTGTCGGAACCGGCGTTGTTTGTCATTGCGGGGACTCCTTCTCCGCCACCTGGGTCCAACCGAAGAGGAAATAGTCGGCGGCGGACCACACGCAGAACGCGAGATTTATCCAAATCAGTGTGCCCGACCCCGGCAATGCCAGGATCAGGGCGATTAGCGTAAACATTTGCAGGGCCGTCGTGGCCTTGCCGGAAATGCGCGGTTTCACGCGCACGGGACCAAAGAACTCGTTAATCAGCCACGCGCCCATGACGATAAAGACGTCGCGCGCAAGCACCGCCACGGGGAACCACAGCGGCACATGGGGCACGAACTGTTCGTTCGCCGCCATGAACACAAAACCAAGGTTGATCAGCAGCTTGTCCGCCAGCGGGTCAAGCCGGCGCCCCAGCGCCGATTCCTGCCGGAAACGCCGTGCCACCCAGCCGTCCAGCGCGTCCGACACGGCCGCCAGCGCGTAAACCACCGCCGCCGCCGCGCGCAGCAGGTAAAGGTCGGCCGTGTACTGGTAGACCATCGCGCAAAACACCGGCACCATGGCCAGACGGAACAGGGTGATTTGGTTTGCAAGCGTCATCGGTTTGCCACCGGCCGCGCCGTTTCCACGCCGCAAAGCGGCATGGCGCAGTCTCCATGGAAATGGTACCCGTTCAGGCCGTGCAGGCGCAAAGAGTGCCCATTCTCGGGAAAGGGAACACTCGGGCGCAGTATCACAACAAAGGCCCCCGGGGAACCGTCATGGCGCTGCTCTTGTGAGCGGAGCGGCATTATAACACACAAGACAGCCATGCCTGGCATGAAGACGCGGTTTTTGCTTGAGGAGGCATGATGCGGGGAGATTGCGGTCTCTCAGCATGTTCAGGGCTGCACGATCTCAAAAGGAACCGCGGGCAGGGGACCCAGTTCATTGCGCTGCCGCTGTTTGGCCGGTTTGCCGTCCTGCGGCTGCCCTTCCACCTCCAGGAAGGTCTGAACGATCAGATTGTCTTTGTATCCCACCGTGCCGGCCTCGGCCTTCAGGGTGAACTGAAGTCCCTGGGGCACCACGGTGAGTTCCTGCAGACTGATGCCTTTGGGCGGGTCGCCCAGTACCAACCGCACATTCTGGAGCATGGGCCGCGGCGGCGTGGCCACCAGCACCTGTGCCGTGCCGCCCAGGGGAATGCGGACAGTTCCCTCCGGTTTCAGGGCAAGCGGCGGGGCGGGCCGTTTTGGGTTCGTGACCGCAACCAGCATTTCCTGCGCCGGAACCAGGTGGCGGTACAGAAAGGCCTGCATCATGTCCTCGGCGGGGGCCGCCTCATGAGGCACCTTTTTTCCTCCGATTTCAGCAGACCCTTCAATATGCAGCGGCATCGCTGTTTCCGGCGCCTGCTTGGGTGCCCGAAGCGTCATGCGGACAGTTTCGCGCCCGGCGGGAATCTGTGCGCCGCTGAGCGTGAAGCCCGGCGGCATGTCCTTGAGTGCCAAATCAATGGGGCCGTCAAAGCCGTCCCTCCGCAGCGCGCACACCGAAACCACCGCATCGCGGCCCGTGGCGACGTTGATGCAGGAGGGCGTCATGCGCAGGGCGAAGTCCGGCTGGGGCGCGCCCACGCGGAGCCGGTAGGCAAAGGCCGGACCGCCATTGTGCTGCGTGTCCGAAAGTTGCAAGAAATACTCCCCGCCCTGTTTGAGTTCGCTGCACAGGTAGGAGTCGGCCTGGTGGGTGATGAGGCCCGTTTCCTTGTCCTCATGATCGTCATTCCAGTCGATGACCTTTCCGGATGCGTCCATCAGCCGCAGCAGGGAATCGAGCGGTGAGCCCAAACGCCGGGCGCTCACTTCCGCCACCACGCGTTCCCCCGCATGCCCGTTGAACCGGTACACATCCACATCGTCGGGACGTTCAATCACGCCGTTGACGATCACGGGCGGGCTGATCTTCTGCGCCTTGGCAATGCTGTCGTTGGGTTCCTTCTGGGAACACTCCGGCAGGGTGTCCACGGCGTAGGAGAAGTTGTTGGAGGGCAGGTTGTTCTGAACCAGTGCGGTCTGGCGAAGCCATGGGCCGTTCGGATTCGTGTCCAGGGCGACCTTGTTCTTGTCTATGTTCCACCCGCCTGCGGACACGTTCGTCTTTTCCCCCGCCTGCCCTCCCAGTGGAAAGATTTGGGTGACAAAGGGCAAGACCCCGACGGTGATTCTGTAGACGAAATCATCCCGGCCGCGGTACAGGGCATCGTGAACCTCAAGGGTGTATTCACCGTCTGCGGGGATCTCGCAGAGCAGCGCGGGGTCGGGGTCAAAGCGGTAATCGTCCGCAAAGGCCACTTCCTTGCCGGCCGCGTCATACACGGTCAGCACGGACTGAAACCACCCGGGCACGGCGTCGGCCAGATAGGGAACCAGCCGCCGCGCATCCACCTGCATGACCAGTTTCTGGCCGCGCTTCGCCCGGATGGAAAACCGATCCCGGTCACCCTGGAATATCTGGCCGTTCAGCACCACCGGCGGGTCTGCCGGGTCCAGGGACGGGGCCTGGTCGTTGGGTTCGGTCTCCTTGAGTTCAAAGAGGTTTCCCACATGGAAATTCAGCGGATTGGTTAGTCCGGCCGGCGTTACCAGCCGCAGTTCCCGCCAGCCCGGCACCGCACCGCTGTCCACGGTGATGTCAATCAGCACCATTTCCGCCAACTGCGGGTTGATCTGGCGCTTCTTGACGTCAGAGTAAAGGGCCGCCCAATACTCCAACTCCTTGAGGTTCATTTTGTCCAGATTGCGCAGCAGGGGGTGATCGGGCAGAGGGGCCACCTTGGAGAGCAGGAAGGTCTCGCTGTTGGCCAGCAGGGACGACAGCGTCACGCCGTTGTCGCCGGCGCGGCGGGCCTTCAGGAGCACCGTGACCTGCCTGCGCAGTTCCATCAACTGTTTGGGGGTAAAGGGCCTTCCGTACTGGGCAACCGTTCCGCGGACGCCCTCGCCGGAGATATGCACACCGGAGACGCCGTTTAGAAACTGGCCACCCAGCAGCACCTGAACCGTCGCGCCCTGCTGTCCGCCTGCGGGATAGGCGTATCCCACGCGCGGCGAGATGCCCCATGCGGTGCCGGCGCAGGTGACAAGCGCGAGGATTACGGCACGTTTTAAGAATGTCATTGTCCCGGTATCCATGTCATACCAGCTCATTGAGGCGGCCCTTGCCCGGGCCGTTGTCGGAGGCGGGCATGACCTGCACGTCCATCCCGCGCGGATTGGGCAGCGGCCCGTCGGGGTCGATGCCGAGCCGCTCGTAAATGCTGCCGATGAGGTCCTGCGGATAGACGGGGCGTTCGGCCACCTCCTCGCCCGTCGCGTCCGATTTGCCCACCACGCGGCCGCCCTTGAAGCCGCCGCCTGCCAGCAGCGCGCAGAAGCAGTTGCCAAAATGGCCGCGGCCGCCGTTCCAGGGGGCCTCCCACTGCACCTTGGGTGTTCTTCCAAATTCACCGCCCCACCAGACGACCGTGCTCTCGAGCAGGCCGCGCGCGCCGAGGTCCTGCAGCAGCGTCGACATGGCCTTGTCCATTTCGGGCAGTTTGCGGCGCATGGTCTCAAAGTGCTGCTTGTGCGTGTCCCAGCCCTTGTAGTTGATGGTGACATAGGGCACGCCGTGCTCGACCAACCGTCGCGCCATCAGGCAGGACTGGCCGAAGGTGCTCTTGCCGTAGCGTTCGCGCATTTCGGCGGGCTCCTGCGACAGGTCGAAGAGCTTTCCCGAGTTGCCGAGGATCAGGTCGTAGGCCTTTGCCTCGCACTGGTCCAGTTGGGTGAGGCGGGGATGGTCGGGGAGTACCCTGCCGAGTGCGTCCAGTCCGTGCAGCAGTTCGCGCCTGCCGCGCTGCCGCTCCTCGGAAATGCCCTCGGCCACCACGCCCTCCACCGCGAAGGGCAGCCGGGCCGGGTCGCCGCCCGTGCAAAAGGGCATGTAGCGCGGCCCCAGGAAACCGGCCTCGGAAAAGCGGCCCTGCGATTCCTCCAATACGATGTAGGGGGGGATGAGCCCCTGGTAGCCGTGGTCGTAGCCTTTGAACTCCGACACCACGGCGCCCACCGAGGGATAGACCAGGCTTTCGCCCGGCTTGTGCCCGGTCTGCACCATGTAGGAGGCGGTCTCGTGGGCGTTGATGCCGTGGGTCATGCTGCGGATGATCGAATACTTGTCTGCCTGCTGGGCCAGCAGGGGCAGCAGCTCACCAATGCGGATGCCGTCCACATTGGTGGCAATGGGCTTGTCGAGTGGTCCGCAGTAGTTGCGTCCCGCCTCCGGCTTGGGGTCAAAGGTGTCCAGATGGCAGGGGCCGCCCCACATCCAGATTTGAATGACGGCCTTGGCCGTGGCCTTCTTTGCCGGAGGCTGGGCCCAAAGCGCGCGCTGTCCAAACAACGCAAGACCGGCTGTACCCAGCAGTCCCCGCTGCAGCAGGGTCCGCCGGGTGATCGTATCTCTTTGCAGCGTATCGCTCATGGACATATCCTCATGTGTGACAACGTCTTCACATCCCATACTTCCCATTACTCTCATGCTTCCCATTCTTCCTATGCGCCGTATCCGCGCCTAGTGCCGGAAAAGAAACTCTTTGGAATTGATGAGCGCCCAGACCAGATCCGCGGCGGCCTGCCTGGGGAGCAGGCCCGGTGTTCTTGAATAGGCCAGTATGGCCTCCATCTCATCCTTTGTGGGGGGGCGTGACAGGACGTTCATATAAATGCGCCGCACGACTTCCGCAGGCTTTCCTTTGGCGCCCTGAAACAGGGCGCGGAGGCGTTCGCTGTTTTCTATCTTCTTCTGGATGGCTGTTGAATTAAGCATGTACAGGCGCTGGGCGTCGCTGGACTGGTTGTTGCGCTCCGATTCCAGGCCGGTGTCGCGGGTGGGACGGCCGAACATTTCCAGGAAGGCGCTGGTGGTGCTGCCGTCGGCCAGGGTGATGGTGCGCAGGTCCTCGGGAATGAAGGCGAAGGGTTCGGGGATGGCGCTTGAGTAGGACTCGCCCTTTCCGCCGAAGCCGTCCAAGGCGTCAATGAGCACCTCCGCCTCCAGGCGTCGGACGGGATAACAGGCGAAATACTTCTCGGCGTCTGGACTGTTCGTGCGGGGAATGGGCGACTGCTGGTAGCTGCGCGAATTGAGAATAAGCTTGTAGACATGCCGCAGGTCATAGCCGGAAATCACCAGTTCCTTTTCGAGATAAGCCAGCAGTTCGGGGTTCACGGGGGGATTGTCGGGGCGGATGTCATCCGCTTCGTGAATAATGCCGCGTCCCATCAGCCAGCACCAGATGCGGTTCACGGCCGCCCGGGCAAACCACGGATTGTCCTTGGCGGTCAGCCAGGTGGTGAAGACGGCCCGCGGGTCCTGATCGGGGGCGATTTGCAGCGTGACGCCGTCCGGCAACGTGGCCGGGAAGGGGGCGTCGGGCATCTTTGGGTCGAGGCAGACAATCTCCTCCTTCCACTCGTCGGTCTTTTTGTAAAGAATGCGGGAGAAGAAAGCCGCCATGCCGGCACGCTGTGCCTCGGGCCATTTGTCTATTCGCGCTCCCATGAAGGTCAGGGCCACTGCCCCGGCGATGTCCGCCGGCTTGCGGCCCTGAAGGGCCCGGTAGAAATTCACCGGTCCCACACGGAAATTGCTGCCGCTGGAGGTGAGCAGGGCCTTGGCAAATTCATTGTAGGGCATGTTGCCGCGCAGGGCGTCGTGAATCCAGCGGTGATAGGCCTGCACGGCATTGGGCCAGAGGTTGATGGGGAATTCCGCCTTTACCCGCAGCGCATCGCACCATTTCATCGCCCAGTAGTCGGCGAATTCATCCCTCGCCAGCAGGCCGTCCACCAGCACGGCCCGCTTGTCCGGCCGCTTGTCCTGAAGGAAGAAGTTCACTTCCATCGGCGAGGGCAGGGTGCCGATGACGTCCAGAAAGGCCCTGCGGATAAAGACGGCGTCCGAGCAGGGCCGGGCGGGCTCCATGCCGTGCCCCTGGAGGCTGGCCAGCACGGCCGTGTCCACGCCATTGGCGGGCACGGGACTCTCCGCGACTTCGTAGGGTGCGTGAACTGCGTCAAAGCCGCACGGAACGCACCGTTCTTGCACCACAGTCACTGGCAGGAAGCTCGGCGCCCCTGCAGGCGCGGCGAAGACGGCCTGCGCACACAGGGAAAGCGCGCACAGGGCCCAAAAGGCGGTAAAGATTCTCATCGCAGTCCTCGAAAAGCCCGGAATGGGCCCGATTCGCGGTGGTTCATCCCAACAATTATACGCGCACACGCGGTCATTTTGTGGAACACGCTTTCCGCCAGGAAGTTCCATCGCGCCAAATCATCCTTTCCCGGAGCTGCGCTTTGCCGGGGCTCTCGATCCCGTAGTGGCCGCCGTGGCGCGCAAGGTTACAGCACGGATCGAACCTTCCCTCCAATGACGGCACATTCTCCGGGTCAGAGCGGGCGCCTCGCCCCCCTTTTTTAGCGTGTTCTTCATCAGCCAATATTTGCGAATTCTAAAGTGATACTTTATAATTCTCAATATGAAGTATGTGGCCAGACAAATCGAAAAGGGCCTGTTGAAGGCCAGCAGGCACTTCCCTGCCATCATCCTGACCGGCCCGCGCCACGCCGGAAAGACCACGCTTCTCAAACACTTTTTCCCCAAGGCAAGCTATGTCTTGATGGAGGATCCCGACATCATTGCGCGGGTGCGTTCGGACCCGAACGCCTTCCTGGATGAACTGAAAACGCCGGTGATTCTGGACGAGATTCAGAATGTGCCCGAACTGTTCAACTACATCCGGACGCGCATAGACCGGAATCCGAACAGGCATGGATTATGGTTTCTGACGGGGTCCCAGGAGGCCTCGCTCATGAAGGGCGTGACGGAATCCATGGCGGGCCGCGCGGCGGTGTTTCAACTGTTCCCCTTTTCGATGGGTGAAACGGCCAAAGCCGGGCTGCTGCGCGGCGGATTTCCGGAGGTGCTCGACACGCCCGGCATGGGGCGCATCTGGTTTCGCTCCTACATCCAGACCTATCTTGAGCGCGACGTGCGCGCCATTAGCATGGTCCGTGATCTGGCCACCTTTCGCCGCTTTCTTTCCCTTCTGGCGAGCAGGTGCGGACAGATCCTTAACAAGACTGATCTGGCGGCGCCGTTGGGGGTTTCCGTGCCCACGATCACACAGTGGTTGAGCATTCTCGAAGTCACCGGCCAGATAATCCTCGTGCCGCCGTTCTTCGAAAACTTTGGCAAGCGGCTCGTCAAGTCACCCAAACTGTACTTTGTGGACTCCGGGCTGGCGTGCCACCTGCTTGGCATTGAGTCTGAGAAGGCGCTTGGAAGTTCCGTGTTCCTGGGACCCATATTCGAGGGCTTTGTCGCCTCGGAGATCGTGAAGGCGCAACTCAATTCGGGCGGGGAACGGGCGCTCTATTACTTCCGCGACCAGCAGGGGCTGGAGGTGGATTTTGTGGTCCCGCTTGGCGAGAAGCGGCTTGCCCTGCTGGAGGCCAAAGCCACGCAGACGCCAAGACCCGAAATGGGGCGGGTCCTGCTGCAACTGGCGCGGAGCGTGGACACCTATTCCACGACGGCCTATGTCGTGCACCGGCCCCGTGCGAAGGAAGCCCTGTCCGGCACGCTGTGTCCCGGTGTGCAGGCGCTGTCCGTAGATCAGATTCAGAGGGTGTTTGGGTGACAGTGCCTGAAGGATAACTGGCGGCGGCGGGTCTGCGACCCGGCACGTCTCCAGCCCCGGACAAATCACCCATTGCGCACCGGCTATTTGGTCCACCGGAACTGGTAGGAGCCTGAAGCGGCCTCCAGCGCCACGCAACGCGGCTCGGTGCGTACTTTCTCTATGCCCTTGGCGTCCGTCAGCGCCTTGCCGTCTTCTGTGATTCCGTCCACCTTATCGGTCGGGAGATAGATCGTTGCCGTGGTGTTCGGCGGAATTTGCACCGCCCAGGTGACAGCGTCCTTTTCCACATGCCATTCACTGGAAATGGGACCGCGGATGGAATCGTAGTGCGCCTTGGCCCAGTCCAGCCCCACGGGCATTTGCGGTCGCAGGATGAAATGGCGGAAGCCCGGCACGGTCTCGTCGGCGCGGATGCCCGCGAGGCCGCGGTAGAACCAGCCCTCCACGTGGCCCAGCATGCAGTGGTTCTGCGAGGAGGCCGGGTTGGTGTCCCACGCCTCGGTGAGCGAGGTGGCGCCGTGATCCACCTGGTAGGCATAGCCCGGCCCGTCGGTCTGGCAGACCATCTTGTACAGCGGGTCGCCCTGGTCCGTTTCCGTCAGGGCCCGCACGAGATAGGAGAAGCCCACATCGCCGGCCGTCACGTGGTATTTCCCCTTGTCCAATGCGATGAGGAGGTTGAGGGTCACGCCGTCGCGCTCCTTTTCCTCGGCCAGTCCCACGGCAAGCGGCATGGCGTTGGCGGTCTGGCTGTTCTTGTCATAGCGTTTCTTGTGGGAATCATAGAAGGCCGTGTTAAAGGCCTTGCGCACTTCCGCCGCGCGCGCGGCAAGGGCCGTTGCCTGGTCTTTCTTCCCCAGAAGCGCCGCCACCTGCTGCAGGATGGAGAGGTCCTGATAGTAGAGCGCCGTGGAGGTGAGGCCCTTTGAGGTCAGTTGGGATTCGCCCGGCCCTGCGGGGCCGATGTCATACCAGTCACCCAGTCCGTGGGCGACAATCTGGTCCTTGGCCGTGCTTTGCAGGTAGTCGGCGTAGCGCAGCATGACATCGAAATGGGTTTCAAAATTGCGGCGGTCGCCGTACATGAGCCAGGCGTTCCAGGGATTGATGACGCCCGCGCTGCCCCATTCGGGCGAATCGCGGAAGCCCTTGTTGAACACAGTGTACTCGGGGGCGATGTCCGGAATGAGGCCGTTCTCGACTTGCGAGTCGGCCATGTCCTGCTCGATCTTGGCGTAGAAACGCGCCAGGTCGAAGTTGTACATGAGCCCGTCGGCCAGCAGGTGCGACACTTCGAGCCAGCCCAGTTTCTCGCGGTGCGGGCAGTCGGTGAGCACGCTCTGCAGGTTGCTTTTGATCGAGGCGAGGATCAGCGCGTGGACTTTGTTCAGCAGCGGATTGGCGCATTCAAAGTCGCCGACCACGTCGGCGGAGGAGTGGGTGAACTCGCCCTTCAACTCCACCACTTCGGGAAGTTCCTTGCTGTCTTCCGCGCTCCCCTCGGGGCGCGCCCCTTCGACCTGCACGTAGCGGAATCCGTAATAGGAGAAGCGCGGCCGCCATTCCTCGACGCCGCCGCCCTTGAGCGTGTAGCTGAACCACATCGGCCCGCCCGAGCTGCGCTGGGAGGCCTGGCCCTTGTCGTCCATCAGTTCGCCGGGGATAAGTTTCACCGTCGCACCGGACGTTCCTTTGACTTTGATGCAGGGCCGTCCGGAGAAATTCTGGCCCAGGTCATAGACGTATTTGCCCTCGGACAGGCGGCTGGTCTTTGCCGGGGTGAAGGTCTGCATGACCTTAATCGGGGGTGCCGACGCGGCGGAGAGTTTTCCGCCGGGGCCGTCTGTCGTTGCGGCGGCTTTCCACGCGGAGGCATCAAAGCCGGGCGCATCCCAGCCGGGCTGCTCGTTGCGCGCGTCGTAGTCCTCGCCGCCGTACATGCAGGAGAAAACAATGGGTCCCTGCGCGGCGCGCCAGGAATTGTCCGAGCCCACGTCCTCCGTGGTGCCGTCGGCATATTCCACGTGAAGCTGCACAATCACTTTGGGCGGGCCGAAGGTGCCGGTGAACTTCACATAGCGGCCGCCGGGCACGTTGTACATGCCATTGCCGAGCATCACGCCCAGCGTGTTTTCCTTGTCGCCCAGCAGGGCGGTGATGTCATAGGTGGAATAGAGACAGGTCTTGCGGTAGTTCGTCCATCCCGGTTCGAGCACGGCGTCGCCCACGCGTTTGCCGTTCAGCGAAGCCTCATAGAATCCCAGGCCGCAGACATGCAACAGCGCCCGGCCCACCTCTTTTGAAAGCTGAAAATCGCGCCGGAACAGCGGGAGCGGCCCCGACTTGTCCACCGCCTCGGCCACGCCCTCCGGCGCGGTAATCCAGCGGGCCTTCCAGTCCTCCGCCTTCACGATGCCCATGGTCCACTGCGCCGGGGCGCTCCATTCGCCCGGGGTGCCTGCCGCATCCCACACCCGCACAGACCAGGAACAGTGCTGGTGCGACTGCAGCGCCGGACCGCCGTATTCAATCTGGTTCTGTTCCGAGGATTCGACCCGGTCGGAGTCCCAAGTGACACGCGCCTCCGCACCGGTGGTCACACGAATCTGGTAGGCCGTCTGCCGCTGGCCCCGTTCCTTGGATTCGAGCACCCAGCCCAGCCGCGGATGGGGGGCGTCAATCCCGATGGGATTGACAAGATACTCGCAGCGGAGCTGCGTGGGAACAAGGCCGGTGGCGGCCGGTGCCGCTGCGGCCTGCGTGCAGGTCGCTATCGCCGCAAGAATGAGACTCAGCATGGTGGTTCTCCCAGGGTTGGGTTGTGTCTATGCCGTGAGTATACCCCATCCGATTCATGACAGGGAATGGGCCGTCCGCAGGGTTTCACATTCAACCCGCTTGCGGGGTTGATGCCGCCTTTTGCGCAGTTACCGGAGGTATCCTTCGGGCACGCTCCGGCTATTAACATTGGTCCCTGCGGGACCCGCGAATGGGAATCGGGTATGGTAATGGATACTTGCCCGTTTTCTCGCGCCGCACTCAGATGCGGATGAAGACTTTCTTGCGGTACAGGAATCCCGCGAGAAGCACCACGAGGCCGAGCCGGATGACAGTTTCGCTCATCGAACCAATCCCGCCCGGCAATGCAAACTCATCCTCGCCGATAACGAGCGCGGCCAGTTCCTCGAATTTCACCATGTTGCACACCAGGTAAATGGCGAGCGCGTTGCTGCCAATCCAGAGGAACGGTGCCGTCCAGAAACGAATCTTCCAGACATCGATGAGCTGGTAGAAGACGCCCAGGATCACGCAACTGTACCCGCCCGCGACGAGCACATAGGATGAGGTCCAAATCTTCTTGATGATGGGAAACTGAAATCCCCACAGATAGCCCGCGCATACGCCCAGTAGGCCCGCGCCCACCAGGTAGAGACCCTTTCTGTTTGCCGGCACGGCGGGGTTCTTGAGGAAGAGCCCTGCAAACGCACCGAGCAGGCAGGTGCCGACGGCGGGCAGCGTGCTCATCAGCCCCTCGGCATCCCACCCGTTCTCGCTCTTGCTCAGCGGCAGAAAAAGCCGGTCAATGTAATTGGGCCAAGTCGCGCCCTTCGCGAAAGACACCGCGCCCGCGCCCGGCACGGGCACAAAGGACAGCCACGCCCAATACCCCAGCAGCAGCCCGGCGCAGACATACATCATCTGCCTCGGTTTCAAATGACAGAAGAGCAGCGCCGTGGCCAGGTAGCACAGCGCAAGCCGCTGCAGCACCCCCATCAGCCGTATCTGGTCCACCCCGTGCTCGATGCCGCCGTTGTAGAAAATGCCCAGCGCAAACATGAGCGCAAAGCGCCGGAAGATGCGCCGGTAGGCCCCCGCCAACCCCTCCTGCTCCACAATCTTCCCCACCGAAAACACCACCGCCATGCCCACCAGAAACACAAACAGCGGGAAGATGAAATCCTCGAAGACAAAGCCCTCCCAGTCCCGGTGTTCCACCTGGTTTGCCAGAAAGTCGACAACCGGATTGGACCCGAAATCGGCCAGCGCCCAAACAATGGCCGTGCCGCCCACAATCCAGAACATGTCGAATCCCCGCAGCACATCCACGGAAATCAGCCGGCCGGCCGAAGGGTCCTTCGCCTGAAGAGTCTTGTCCACGTCTGCACCCATAAAAGATCTCCTTTATTGCTTCCCACCGCTTCAATGGGGAAGACGGGGAGCGGGAAGTCTATGCGGACACCCCGGTTCCAATCAATGTGATTGTGCCGCTCCCGTACCGCAGGCGTCCCGCCTGCCCTGCTGCGCCCTTCCTCCGGGCCGTGCCTCTTCCCTGCGGCCATTGAGAAGACGCGGGGCAATGCGCTACGCTCGTTGCAGTTCAAAACCCACTTTCACATTCGGAGGGACTGCCTCATGAAACGCATGCTGCTGATGGTCGTTGTCCTGCTGCCGCTGGCATCAACCTGGGCCGCGGGGTTGTCGGTGTCGCCTGCCGAGATGGACGACCTGGCGCGGTGGGTGGCGGTGAAATTCGACGGTGCGGCGCAGGCGCCCGCCGCGGAGGCGCGGCTGGAGGTGCTGTCCAACCACGGGGCGGTGCAGCCGAATGCGCGGGGCGGCGCGCCTATGCACATCGGCACCACGGCCTATTCGCGGGGGCTTTATTGCCATGCGCCGAGCAAAGTGGTGGTCCATCTGCCGCAGCCGGGAAAAAGCTTCGAGGCGGTGGCGGGCGTGGACACGAATGACAACACCGCAGGCGGGCGGGGGAGTGTGGTGTTTTCGGTGCAGGCGGGCGGGGCGGAGCGGTGGAATTCGGGCATGGTGCATGAGGGCATGCCGGCCGCGCCGGTTTCCGTGGACCTGGCCAACGCGACAGAGTTTACGCTGGAGGTGGGCGACGGGGGCGACGGATTTTCCTGCGACCAGGCGGATTGGGCGGACGCCAAGGTGACGCTGGCGGACGGCTCGGTGCTGTGGCTGGGCGATTTGCCGCTGTCGGGCCGAAAGGCCGGGGACTACACACACGACCCCTTCATTTCTTTCGTCTACGGCGAGAACCCCTCGGCGGAACTGCTGCCCCAGTGGAAAGTGGAACGGGCGTCCCGCACCTTGGATGGCGCGCGCAAGGAGCACACGCTGCTGTACACGGACCCGGTCACGGGCTTGCAGGTCCGCTGCGCGGGCGTTGAGTATCTCGATTTTCCCACCGTCGAATGGACCATCCATTTCAAGAACACGGGCAGGTTGGACACGCCCATCCTCTCCGATATTCGCGCGCTGGACACGCGCTTCGAGCGGGACGACACGGGCGAGTTTCTTCTTCACAGCAACAAGGGCGACAACTGCGTGCCCGACAGCTATGAACCGCAGTCCGAGCCGTTGCCCCGAGGTCTGGACTGGACCATCGCCAACACGGGCGGACGGCCCACGCAGTCCGCTTTCCCCTACTTCAACGTGGAGTGGCCGGGGCAGGGCGTGATTTGTGTGGTGGGCTGGGCGGGGCAGTGGTCGGCCCAGTTTGCGCGCAATGACGCCAACGGGCTGCGCGTGACCGCCGGACAGGAACTGACCCATTTCACGCTCCATCCGGGCGAGGAAGTGCGCGGACCGATGATCGTGCTCCAGTTTTACAGGGGCGACTGGATGCGCGCGCAGAATATCTGGCGGCGCTGGATGTTTGCGCACAACCTTCCCAAGCCGGGCGGCCAACCGCTGGCGCCGATGTCGTCGCTGTGCACGGGCAACTTCTATCCGAACCTGATGACCGAGCACGTGCAGGAGCGCGCCTTCCTCGAGCGGCACATGGCCGAGGGCATCCACTTCGACTGCTGGTGGCAGGATGCGGGCTGGTATCCCTGCGACGGCGTGGGCTGGCCCAAGACGGGCACCTGGGAGGTGGACCCGGTGCGTTTCCCCAAGGGTCTGCGTGAACTGAGCGACCTCATGCACGAGAACAGCAAGAAGGTCATGGTGTGGTTTGAACCGGAGCGCGTGCACCCGGACACCTGGATTACGGAGAAGCATCCCGAGTGGATCCACGGCGGCGCAAAAGGCGGCCTGCTGCGCCTGGGCGATCCCGAATGCCGCGCCTGGCTGACGGACCACATCGACAAGGTGCTCACCGAGCAGGGCATAGACTACTACCGCCAGGATTTCAACATCGACCCGCTGCCCTTCTGGCGGGCGAACGATGCGGAAGATCGCCAGGGCATCACGGAGATTCGCCACATCGAAGGATACTTTGCCTACTGGGACGAACTGCTGCGCCGCCATCCGGGCATGCTGATTGACTCCTGCGCCTCCGGCGGACGGCGCAACGACATCGAAACGCTGCGCCGCGCCGTGCCGCTGCTGCGCAGCGACTGGTACAACGCGCCGGGCGGGCAGCAATGCCTCACCTACGGGATGTCGCTCTGGATTCCCTACCAGGGCACGGGCGTCATCTACGAGCGCGATGCGTACTGGACGCGCAGCAGCATGGTGACCGAGATGAGCTATGGTCCCGACGCGAAAGGTATCGACACGTTCAACTTCAACCGGCTCAAGGGACTGGTGGACGAGCAGCGCCTCATTGCGCCCTACTTCTTCGGCGATTTCCACCCCCTCACGCCCTACACGCTTGCCGAGGACCAGTGGATGGCCTGGCAGTTTGACCGGCCCGATCTGGGCGAAGGAGTCATTCAGGTGTTCCGCCGCGAAAGCAGTCCCTACGAGTCGGCCCGCTTCGCGCTGCAGGAACTGGACCCGGCCGCGCGCTACAGCGTCAAGAATCTGGACGAGCCGGAAGCCCGCGAAATCGCGGGACAGGAACTGGCGGGACCGGGCCTTCCCGTGACCATTCCGAAGCCGGCGTCTGCGGTCACCTTCATTTACAGGCGGATACCGTAGAGCATCTCCAGGCGCGGCAAATGTCCGGAAACGCAGGAAAGGCATCCAATGAGACATGCGATCACAGTGTTGTCGGTGTTGCTTGCGGCATGCTTTGCGGCACCGTCCGCCCCGGCGACCGATGACGGCGTTCCCCAAAGCTTCATCACCGGATCAAACGCCTTCAGCAAACAGTTCATCGACCCGCCCGAGTTCCGCCTGCTGCCCCTGCCGGAAACGGCGGAATACCGTGCCGACCTGCTGCAGGGCGGGCAGGAGTGGACCGTCCGCTCTTCCAAACCCGTGCTGAATCTGGAGCCTGTGTGGAGGCAGGTGGAGACGAAGAAATTAACGCTGCACCTGTGCTGGACCGACGGGCAGGGCAGGGTGCTCAGGGAGGAGAGCGGCGAGCGGACCAAGGCCCCCGACTTTGCGGGCTTCACCGAGGCGGCGGCCGACTGGAGCGCCGCGGCGGACCGCAACGTCGCCTATCTGATCCATGAAGCGGACCACAACAGCACCGCGCCCTACCATGAGCCCGGTGTTCCGGTGTGGATATGGGCCGCCACGCCCAAACACGAGGCGAGCTATCCCTGCATCACCATCAACAACGTGATCTGGGGCTTTCTGGCCCACGTCAGAAACAACGGACCTCAAAGCGCCGAGGCGCTGCGGCTTGCCCGCGTCAGTGCGGACTGGGCGCTGGAACACCGCCAGCCCGACGCCGGGGTGCTGCCGCTCTTTCCCCATTCGACGATTACCAAGGGCAGCTTTGGCGGCAGCGTCGAGGGCGAATCGGTCAACCTGCTGCGCGCCTCCTGGTTCGCCATGAGCTTTGTCGATTTGTACGCCGCCACCGCGCACGAGCCCTATCTGGCCTATGCGCGCCACATCGCCGACACGACCGTGAAGTTCCAAAACGCGGACGGCAGCTTTCCTTACCGGGTGAACCCCAGGACCGGCGCGGTCACCGAGCAGTACAATTGCAGCGTCATGGAATTCGTTGAATTGACCGAGAAGCTGGAGAAGTACGGCTTTGACGCGCGGCGGGCCGCGGCCGCCCAGCGGGCTTTGGAATGGGCTCTGGCCTATGTGTGCACCACCAACAACTGGAAGGCCGCCTATGAGGACGTGGGGGAGACCCGGTTCTACACCAACCTCTCGCAGATGCCCGCCCAGCAGCTCATTCGCTATTTGTGCAGGCACCGGGACGAGCATCCGAACTACCTGCCCCAGGCCATCCGCCTGAACCGCTGGGTGGAGGATCAATTCGTTACTTTCGGTCCCGGCAACGAGGCATCACCGGTGCGCGTGAAAGGACCGCTGGTCTTCGAGCAGTACGTCTGCTGGTGGCCGATGGACGGCCACACGGCCAACTGGATTCTCTCGCTCATCGAACTGCACAAGGCGACCGGCGAGCAGGTCTATCTGGACAAGGCCAAGGCGGCGGCAAACGCCATCTGCGCGGAGCAGTACGAAGACGGCCAGTTCTCCACCTGGGGCCGCGATTTTGAGTCCGGTGAATCGCCCGCCAAAAGCGAGAACTGGTACAACGCCGGCGCTTTCTCCGACTGGGCGCTCTATTCGCTCGCACAGTACGCGAAGGGGCTCAAATAATCACCATCATCGCGGACAAGGCACCTCATTAGTCTGCTCACAGCGCTTGTTGCACATGCTGTCGCACTGCTTGCCTTCCAGCAGACGCCGCTTATCTTCGACCCAACGCCAGTCTCGGCTTGATGCCATTTTCGCGTAAACTTCGTTAAGTATGGACTGGCGCAGGTTGTCGGGCAGTCGATTCATGATGTCGCGACCCAGACAGGACTCGCAGTAACCATAGCCTGACAGCAGGGTGAGTGCGGTCTGTTTCAATGCCGGATAATCGGTGGAAGTGAGCAGACATCGGCGCGCGCGGCCAGCCAGTTTTGATGCATGAGGCCACCAAAATGGTTCCCCTTTGGAGGGGGACAAAAATACCGATGCCGACAAAGACGCGCTTCCCGGCCGATCCGGCGCGAGCAATGTGTCCAACAAGGCGCTTGCCGCGGGCGTGTCGATGCATTCGATGGCTGCAAGTGCGGTGGGGCTGTTGTGGACCTCCAGGAATTCCTGCAAAACCGGCAGGGCGGCGTCCCCCAGCCGGATCAACAGGTACAAGGCCGCACCTTCATCCGAGCCCCCGTTGGCGTTAGGGATATTACTCTTCAGGGCCTGCTTCAAAAGTTCCAGCCGATTGTCACCGCCCGAAAGATTGAGTCCTGTCCGCACATCATCCAGCAGGATCAGGTCGCCAGAAGTTGCGAACCACTGGTAGTTGAGGCCATTGCCAAGGTAGACCAATCGTCGTCCATTTGGCCCCGCAATCGCCTGCGCCCATTCCGTGTACTCTTTCGCGGCCGTATCCACGGGTGTCTCCATGGGGAAAAGAACAAGGTCCGCCCCACAGTGCACCCGATATCCTTTTGCCTTGCCCACGGATACCGTTGGCATCGCATCGCACCCTGTTAACAGGCAACTTAAATCGGGCATGTACTTCCGCGCCTCCAGCGCCGTCGAATAGACGGGAGATTTTATGGGCGCTGCCGCGTTCCTTGGCGCGATGCTTCTGATTCGGCGGGCGACGTTGGCCCCTTTTGGGCCCATCGCACGGCGGATCGCCGATACAGCCGGTTCCGATAGGGGAAAATCACCCGGATAGGGCAACCATTCCTCATGTCCGTCGCCGTACAATACCCAGCCCCCGGTATCATCCTCGTCCGGCACTTCCCACAGAATGGGAAACCAGCCCAAAGCCGTGTTTACGGACCCAGGGTTATTGATATCGTAAATGTAGAAACGTTCGAACCCCTCGCCCAACCGTGCCAAACGGTCGCCGCTTATCGCGGGCGGCGGACCACCGTAGTCATTGGGGCGAATCATAAGTTCTGTAGAAAGCTTGATACCGTACTCTCGCGGATTCACCGCGTTTTTCTCCGAATACAGCCTGTAATCATGTGCGGCAAATAGTTCGAGGAATGCGTCCAAAAATCTCTGGTTCGGCAGGTAACATCCCGAGTAGAAGATGCGAACTCCAGACTTTCCCTTCAGATAATTCTCCACCCGATCCCCGTGCGGGCAATGCGGCAGCAGCGTATCCAACTCCGGATAGAATCCCTGGAAGCCGGGCGCAAGCTTTGGATAATAATTCTCGTACATCGCATGAGGATGCTTCGTCACGCCTTGCCAGAACTCCGCCAGCACCGTCTCGGAACGTATGGAGGAAAAGAAGAGTGTGTACGAGGCGGTTAGGCCAATCAGCAACACGCCCGGGATCACGACAAAGCGCACTCTCATATCCCATCTCCTTATTGTTTCACCACCCCGAATGCAGAAGCATCAACGTCCTTCTTTCTTGGACCCGTCGAAACCGGGGAAACTCCCAATGACGGGCTTGGCCCGGGGGGATTTCCGGGACAGACCACTCAATACCATTCCATCCCTCGAATTACTGGGGAAAATGGAAGCACGGGGACGTCTACATTTCTGTTCTTCTCTGGCAACTGTTTTCGCGGATGTCTGCGCATAGGGCAAGGGCATGCGTGGATTCGTGGGCGAGAGCCTGCGGAACAGCGGGGAATGCTGTTCCGGCGCAACGACCTGGTGGACAAGCTTTGTCATCAGGCAATCCCCTTTTCGGCGGCCACCCCCGCCCTGTGATGCAGTCAAGAAATCCAAGCACCGCCCTGCGCGCGGCCCCAGGCACGACAGTTGACTGTTATAGTGCGTCAACATGGGGGCAACAATCAAGTGTCCGCCATGGTGCGCCGCAGTCTGCCGTTGGCAGCGATTCGTTATAGAAAGCGGCAACGGCTATGTGGGACAGCCGCCCCCGTCTGTTCGCTTGTGACGAAGCGCCGGAAATGACAGGCGAGGGCGCCTGTCCCACATGCTTTCCTGGCGACGAAGCAACGTGTCCCCGCCGACCGGGACCCTATTCGAGGACGTTGAGGGTCCGCAATTCCTCCACAAATCTCGGCCCGATTTCAGACAGGGCGCGGTAGAATACGGCCGGTTTGCCCATGGGGGCATCGACCGTCTGGCGTAGCCCCCTGTTCGGGTCGCCAAAGGTCTTTCCCGACCAGACATGAATCCATTGCCCCGCAGGGAAATAGGCATCGACGCAATTTTGGCCCGGGTCCAGCACCGGAACCACCAGCAGCTCCGAACCGACCAGGAACTCCTGATAGGAAAGGGTGTAGGTGTTCGGGTCTTGCGGATAGTGGATAAAGAGAGGACGCACCACCGGCAGTCCCGTGTTTGCAGCCTCCTGCACAAGCTGTTTCCGATAGAACCCCCAGGCCTTGTAGACCTTGGCAAAACGGCTGAACTGCGCCAGCGATGCCGTGTCGCTGTAGAATTGCGCGTTCGATTCGGGCTGGTTGCCTTCGTGGGTGCGGTAGACCACGGTAAAAGCGTTTAATTCCATCCAGCGCAGCAGCAGCTCCCGGCTGCGCCGGTAGCGGAGCAAGGGCATCGAGAAGGTGGTGTAGCCGCCGATGTCGCTGTGGTTGAGGCTGAAACCCGACATGCCCCCGCTTAACAGCCCGGTCACGGCGGTCTTGATGCCGTCGCAGTCATCCCAGGTGACCAGTTGATCGCCAAGCCAGCACAGGGTGGTGTATTGCGGGCTGGAACGGTAGCCGGACCGCGTGAAGAAGACGAAGTCCCCGCCGTGGCCGGTGGCGTCTATGGCTTCGCGGTTCAGGCGCGCCCAGGCTTCCGGATAGCTGTTGTGATAGGAGGCTGCCGATTGTCCGGAATGGAGTTTCGCGCCGTAGGGAAGCGCCTCCCCAAAATCCGCCATCCATCCGCTTGCACCGGCCCCGATGACCTGGTCGCGGAGGACCTCCTTCATCCAGTCGCAGGCTGCGGGATTGGTCAGGTCCAGCAAACCAGCGGAAAAGCTCGTGTTGGGAATCAGGCAGGGAGCCCCGGTGTCGTCGCGGACGAGGAAACCCTTGCCGGCGGCTTCCTGGAACAGATTGCGCCGTGCGCCGGGCTTGCCGGAAACATCGGCAAGAAAGGGATTGACATAGGTGAGCGTGCGGATGCCGTCCGACTTCATGTCCCGCAGCAGCGGGTCCCAGTCCGGGTACTGTTCCGGGTCGCGTTCCCAATTCCACCACAATTGTTTTCCAATACTTGTCCTGCGCGGGCCCACCCAGTCCTGGAGCCAAAATGCCGCCATCGGCGTCTTGAGTTCCTTCAGGGCGGCCCAGATGTCGCGCACCTTTTCGGTGCCGCCCTGCATCCCCACCACGGCCCCCTCCAGTATCCAGTCGGGCAGGGGGCGCATGCGCCCGACACAGGCGGTGTATTCCCCAATCAATTGGGCCGGACTGTCGCCTTGGAGAAGCTTTCCGCCCAACCGGGAGGCGAACACCTGAATCTGGACACGGTCGGCGCTGCGCAGATCGAAAACAGTGTATTCGGAGTTGTCGAGAAAGGCCGAGCGAAGTTTGCTCGTGATGTATTGCGGCACGCAGGCGTACGACGTGTCCCACGACCCGCCCGCGCCGGCAACGAGGTTGGCGAGGAAGGTGAGCGGCTGAAGGCCCCGGCCCACGCCTTGTTCCTGCACGAAGCTTGGAACCCGTTTTCCTTTCAGGTCGAAGCAGGAAAACTGCTCGCCAAAACCGAAGAAATGTTCCTCCGGTTCCGATGCGTAGGTCAGCCACACCCGGTTGCAGTCGGTGCCGGAGAGGGACAGTTCAAATGCGAGCTGATGGTCATTCTTGGCTTCGAGGGAAAAGCGGTAGCCCACACGGTCCGGCCCTTTCGTGCCGGTGAGCGTTCCCTGGACCGTCATGGTGTTGGCGTCAACGGTGATGGTGTCAACGCTTTGGTTTTCGAATAGGCGTGTCACTTTGTCACGGACCTTGAAAGAACCCCGGGACTCAGCCACCCGCTCCTGTCCCCGCCCCGCCGCCGCGAAGGCCACACCGGGAAGCGTGGACCACAGCACCCGGTCGGGCGCATCACGATGGTGGACGGTCAGGCTGCCGCCGTCCTGGGGCGTCCACGCCACGGAAAACGCGCCCAGCACCCATGTCGCCGCCGGAAGACGCCCGGCGTCACAACGCAAAACACCGTTGATACGCGGGTCGCCACCCTGCAGACAACAGCACCATGCGAGTGCCAGCGAAACCGCAGCAAGGAGCGCGACCGGCACAAAAGCTCGGCGCAAGGACAGCCGCCTCTTCCGGGGCGTCGGTTTCTGAATTTCGATGTGTTGAGTTTCGGGCAATGCGCGTTGCTCCAACGGTTCACGGCCAGATGACCGGGTCCATAATACCCTTTTTCTGAGTCCCGTCATATGGGCTGTGCATTCGCCCCGCGCAGGTGGTGCTCCCCCCTGCACTGCGCTATACTATGGGTGGGCATAGAGGAACAATTCATGGCAGGCAAACGGGTTATTGTTGTTGGCGGTGGTCCGGGCGGGCTGACTGCGGGCATGATTCTTGCGCAACGGGGATGCTCGGTCACCCTTTTCGAGAAAGAGGTCCGGGTGGGCGGCCGCAACCGCACGCTGGAAATGGGCGGTTTTGTCTTCGATGTGGGGCCGACCTTCCTCATGATGCGCTATGTGCTGGACGAGGCCTTTGAACTGGCCGGGAAGCAGATCGCCGACTATCTGGACATTTCCGACCTTGACCCGATGTACGTCTTGGATTTCAACGGCGAGCGCATCGAGATCACCACGGACCACGACCGGCTGAAACAGGAGATCGCCCGCGTCTTTCCCGGCGAAGAGCAGGGGCTGGACGCGTTTATGCAAGGCGAGAAGCTTCGCTTCGACCGGATGATTCCCTGTTTGAAGAAGGACTATTCCAATTTCTCGGCCATGTACGCGAAAGACATGCGGCGCGCGCTGCCCCATCTTTCGCTGGGAAAGTCGCTCTTTGGCAATCTGGGCCGCTACTTCGCAAGTGAAAAACTGCGCGTGTGCTTCACCTTCCAGGCCAAATATCTCGGCATGTCGCCTTGGCAGTGTCCCGCTGCCTTCACCATCATCCCCTTCATCGAGCACAGCTTCGGCATTCAGCACGTGCGCGGCGGACTCAGCCGCATTTCGGAGGCCATGGCGAAAGTGCTGGAGGAGAACGGCGGCACGCTTCGCACGTCAAGCCCCGTGCGGCGGGTGCTCGTCCAGAACGGCCGGGCCGCGGGCGTGGAACTGGACACGGGCGAGCGGATGGAGGCGGACGAGGTGGTGATCAATGCCGATTTCGGCCATGCCATGTCCACGCTTTTCGACCCGGGCGTGCTGCGCAAATACACGCCGACCCGGCTGGAGCGCATGAAGTATTCCTGCTCCACCTTTATGCTCTACCTCGGGCTCGACAAGCTCTACGACGAAGCGCACCACCAGATTCTTTTCGCGGCCGACTACCGCAAAAACATCGAGGACATCGCCGTGCACGGGCGGGTGTCGGAAGACCTGTCTGTCTACGTGCGCAACGCCAGCATCAACGATCCCACCCTCGCCCCGGCGGGGAAATCGGCGCTCTATGTGCTGGTGCCCGTGCCCAACAATACCTTCGGCCTGGATTGGGCGGCGATCAAGGACAGGGTGCGCGCGCGGGTGCTGGACACCATCAAGTCGCGCACGTCCATGAAAGACATCGAAAGCCACATCGAAGTGGAGCGCATGGTCACGCCCGCCATCTGGGCGGAACAGGGGGTGCACAACGGCGCCACCTTCAACCTCGCCCACACGCTCGGCCAGATGCTCTACCTGCGGCCGCACAACCGCTATCAGGGATTCAACAACTGTTATCTTGTCGGCGGCGGCACACACCCTGGCAGCGGACTGCCGACGATCTATGAGTCCGGCCGCATCAGCGCCAATCTCGTCTGCGAGCAGTTCGGCATGCCTTACCAAGCGGTCGATCTCGCCTCGGACTATTTGCGTGACGCGTGACTTCACAACGTCACAGG
>CAITNO010000036.1 GCA_903893795.1 Candidatus Hydrogenedentota bacterium
AGGCCAAGGGACGGCAGCACTGTCACGTATCGGAAACGGGTGCCTGTACCCGAGTCACCACGCCAGGGTTTGAGCCCTGGTACAGCCACCATTTTCAACACAGCGACCTGCTCGAATAAGTCAAGTCATTGGTTGAAAATGGTGGCAGTCCCCCTGCGGCGCATGCACTTTCTTAGCGGCAAAGCGAAGCAATGACGGCGTGTTCTTTGCTTTACTGCAGCAAACACTGCTCACGGCATCCCTCAGTTCCACAAAGGGGCCGGCTCCGGCACATTCACGCCCACGCGCACGCTACTCACGCCAATCCACGCGAAACTGGCGTCCGTGTTGCGGTCAATGAGGCGCAGCCTCACCTTGGTGGGCTTGTCCACCTGAACAGGAATGGCCGTCGGCTGAACCAGATGCACCCCAGGCGGCAGGACGCGCCCAATCACTTCACCCGTGTCTGCCTCGATGATTTCGGCAACAAGACTCTCGCCCTCGGGGGTGGACACACTGCGTCCACCCTGGAAATCGAGCACCACCACCTTGTCGGCGGGACGAATTTCGAAGACGGGAGACAACGCCGTGCCCGAGGCCTGTTCGCCGGCCTTGCCGAGCGAGTTGAGCGTGGGCGCGGTGAAAAGACTGGGTACGGCGCAGATGGAAAAGGCGTTTCCGGTCAGTTCCCATCCCTCCAGCGCCTCGGGACGGGTAAGCGTGAAGACCGTGCGGGGCTGGCGCCGTTCGGCGGGCACTTCCCACGGGGTGCCGTCGAGCAGGGAATCATCACCCGGCCCCTCCGCCGTAACGGCCACAACACCCAGCGCCGGATTGGCACCGAGCGTCTCGACAACCAGCGACTGCACCGGCTTGATCGTGCGAAGGTCCAGTTCCACCACGTTCATCGTGCAGGATCCGGTGATGACCGGCAGACAGGTGGCCCAATACTCCGGCTGCGGGAACGCGGGAGGATGCGCCATGGGCCAGTCGGTCTCACCCACTTTGAGCATCGGCAACAACCCGTGCCGGTCGGCACGACCGTGATGCGCCGTCGTCCACACATCGCCGAACACCTCCGCCGACGGCCACCAGTCGAGGTCGCCCGGCGTGCGCAGTGTCCGCGTGTACAGCACCGCGCCCTTGTCGCCGCGCACCGTCATGCGCGCCACCTCGGCGAACATGTCGTGGTTTTCCAGATAGGGGATAACCAGCACGTAGAGCTTCTTGACCATGCGCCCGCCCAGGTCGAGCGTGAAGCAAGGCTGGCCCATCTTCCAGGACACGGGGATAAACTTGCGCTGCGGCAGCGCAAACTTCACCTGCGGCAGTTCCGGTGGGGCCAGTTCGGTTTGCCCCTCCAGCTTCTCCAGCGCAGGCGGCGAATTGGACCACGGCACATGGGGGAACCCGGGGAAGTCGCGCAGCTTGCGCCAGTCCGTGTCCGGCATGAGCATGTTTTCGGGCAGCGCAATCTGCGTCATTCGCGACGCCGCATGCGCCGCGAGCGGGCCGGATTCGAAGATGCTGCGGGCGTTGAGTGTCGCTGGGAATTCCTTCGCCGTCCATCCTGGGTATATCGCTATGGAGGCATCATTTTCACCAGGTGATACTTGTGACAGATTGCCCGCGGGGATTGCGATAGGCAATGTTGTCTCACAGTAGTCGCGGTCGGGGCAGTTGCTGGAATCGACCTTCACCAAGTGTGCTGTGCTTCCCACGACTATGCTGTCAGGCCACAATAGACTTCCAGTATTACCGTGTAGCGTTAAGGAGGCCAGAGCATTGTTTCCTTCAAGACTCAGGTCTTCACCAAACGTTACCTCAACCTCGGGCAGCACGGTGATATCTACGGGAATGAAGACCGTCTCGATTGAGTCATAGAGGGTGCACTCTAAAAAGAAGCTACGACGGGCAAAGTTCATCAAGCCAAGCCTTCCAAAGCCCATATAGGGTTTGAGAAGGTTGCGCGAAAGAATTGCCCGCATACCGCCATTGGATTGGGAAATGGCGTAGGATTCAAACAGATGGCAGGGATCCGCGACTTTGGAGATCAGAGCATCGCCATCGATGGCTAAGGAGAAATCACGTCCCTCGGTTACTACTTGCTGGTATTTCAGACTGACTTTAGCCGGAACATATTCAATCGCCACTGTTGCGTTGTTGGTTCGTTCGGACCCAAGGGTATAGAAGATGGTATCGGATACAGAAGCGGCTGAGTCGAATTTAGCGGGAGGAGACGGAAGCGGATGTGAACGGAATGAAGATTGGGGTGCCCCGTTTATGGTTGCCTTCACGGACTTGCTTATGGGCAAATGCCAGCGAAGTGAGGGAGCGTAAGTCTTGCTGCTTTTCACTGAGTAGAGGATGTTGTTGCCATTCCGTTGGTACTGCACTTGAAACCCTGGGAGATGCAGGGAAGCCTTTTCCCACGTATCAGGGAAACAGGGGGCAATTTGCAGCTCTCCTCCATTTATGACATGGAGTCCGAAGATGGACTCGACCATCGAGGCGATGAAAAGTCCAGCCGGCGGCGAGAAATAGGCAGGAATGGGCTCCTGCGCGACCTCCGGCCAAGAACCCCGATGATTGACATCCGTCACCCAGCCAGCGACAGCCTTAAGTGGTTTCCAGGCTTCATTCCGCATTCCCGCGCCGGAAAGACCCCAAGCCGCCCAAGGTTGCTGGGCTGCGCCTGACTGCATTCCCCACGTGCCACTGACGTGGTTGGGAAAGTTGTTCGAACAGTAGACATCCCCCTCCACTCCGGTGAGCCTGTCGCGCAATTGACGTAAAGAGAGGTACCTCTCCAAGGGTTCGGGGACCATTGAATTGTAATATAACGTCGGATAAATCAAGGTATGATACTGACCGTCCAATCTTGCATAGCCGAGTGGGTCAACGAAGAACGCATACCTCCCGACGTCAGGAAGCCAGAGTTCCTTCTCCATCCTCTCCTTAATCACGTCCAGTCGATATGTCAAGCCGTGCTTCACAGTCCCCTGGGATGGGCACATATAGAGTATGCTCATCATATTCATGCCCTCGATCGTGGGCGTAGTACCATCGCAAGGCGTTCCGATCATGTCCTCCTGGTTGCCGATCTGCTGCGACCAGGCGAGCAGCATGTCGCCGTCGGGGTCATATTCCTTGAAGGTCTGGTTGAGCACGCGGTCCAGCATGGGCGCGACTTCCTTGGCGAACTCCTTGTCGCCGGTGAAGTTCATGTAGTGCCGCACCTGCCATGCCCAGAACTGGTTCGAGCCACCGAAGTCGCGGTGGGTATGGCCGTTGGGCCACAACTGCGGCACAGCGCCGTTGGGCAGCAGCATGCGCCCGTGCGTCAGTGTGCATAGCCGGGAGCGGTCTTCCTGGCCCAACCACTCGGCCCCAGCGGTGTGCTGCATGTGCCACAGCGCCAGCCAGTGGTGAATGGTCTCGATCCAACCATAGGGTTCAATCCAGGAGTACTCCATCGTGATGATGGCGGAACGAAAAGCCGCGTTGAGGTTTTCGTCGGGCGTCTCGATGCGGCTCTCCAAGAGTTTCGCGTAATAGTCGTCCACGGCCTTTCGGGCGGTCTGCGGGTCATTCTTGCTCAGTTCCAGCGCGCGGTCCGCCGCGTCGGCGTAGGCCATGACCACTGCGCCCGAGCCTCCGGCAAAGCGGGCGGTGAGCTGGCCCGTGTCGGCATTGCGCTCGATGGGGCCCGTGGCGCGCACGGCCATCGGAAACGGGTCCTCCCCACTCTGGAAGGTAGCGGTGTTACCATCGATGAGCTGTGCGTCTTTCGGCGCGACAGTGTCGGGCCCTACAAATGCGGGCGGGGTGCCCATGAGGAAGGAGACCGAAGTGCCGCCGCCTATGCGCAGCAGCACCGGCGTGGGTGGATTGGTGGTGATACTGTAGACGGCGGCCCCTTCCCAGGTGGTTACGCCGCGCCCGACCAGCAACGGCGCAAGGTCGGCCGTCACCTCCACCCCGCCAATCCTGAACTTGGCCTCCACCCCGCCGGGGAAGTCTTCCACATGGACCTCCGTCGCGTTGTTCGGTGCGGGAATGACGCCATCCTTGTCCAGACAGGGAACGATCTTCAGCAGGAAATCGTGCTTGATCTGTTCCGGGTGGCTCTTGAAATAGGTCATGAAGGCCGAGGTCACGTCAGTTTCGTGGGTAACGATGACACTGCGGTGATAGGCTGCCATGCGTTCCATCGGAACGCGGTCCACGGCGAGGGAGTTTGAGGAAAGCAATATCGCCGCGAAACTTGCCAGTACATGCCAACGCTTCATGATTTCCTCCTTCGTATCATCGCGAAACGGCGTCTTCTCTCTCGTTCCCAAGTTGCACTTGGGAATGTCCCTGTCCGCGAAGTTGCACTTCGCGCCGCCGGGGCATGGCCCCGATGAAGAAAAGCGGCGGCATGGCCACCGCCCAATCAACAATGTGGGACAGGCGCCCTCGCCTGTCTCTCCAAGTCCTCGTTACACGCTGACAGCAGGTCCGGCTTCGCCAAGGGCCACGCCGCGACTCTGGGCGGCTGTCCTACATTCTCCTGTCAACTTTCCCGCCTCGCCAAACCCTTTTCCGCGAGTTCGCGGGTGCGCTGCATATTGTCCGCAAGCGTTCCTTCCTTGTGGTACACGCTGCTGGTGCCCGCGACAAGAATGTCTGCGCCCGCCGCCACCATGTCCTCAATCAACGCGAAGCTGACATTGCCGTCCACCTGGATGGGTATCTTTGCCCCTCGCTCATCGAGCCACTTGCGGCATTCGGCGATCTTCCGCAGTCCGTAGGGCACTATCTTCTGGCCCGCATAGCCGGGATTGACCGTCATCAACAGCACGAAATCGAGCCGGTCCAGAACGTAGTCCAGGGCGCTCAGCGGCGTTGCCGGATTGAGCGCCGCGCCCGCCTTCATGCCCAAGTCGCGGATACGGTTGAGGGTGCGGTCAAGGTGCACGGCCGACTCGACGTGCACCGACACCATCCATGCGCCGAGCGCGGCCATCTGCTCCACAAAGAAATCATTGCGGTCCACCATCAGATGCGCGTCGAAGGGCAGGAACGTTTTGTCGCACAACTGTTTGAACGCCTCAAAGCCAAGCGGCATGTTGGGCGTAAAATGGGCATCCATCACGTCGATGTGCAATAGGTCGGCGTTGACCGCCTCCAGGCGCCGCACGCTCTCCTCCAAGTGCAGCAGGTCGGCGCACATCACCGAGGGGGCCGTGAGCAGTGTGCCGGTGCGCAGCACCGGTTCCTGCGGTGTGGCCGTAATGAGTTCAATCACCGGGGCCGTTGCGGTCTTGGGTGCCTCGGCAAAGACTTCCCGGATGTGGCCAATCGATGCCCGGAGCATGGCTTCGAGTTTGCAGTCGCTGTAGTCGCGGCCCAGTTTGGGCCCGCCGATTTCGAGATAGGCTACCTGATTCTTGAGGGGGATAACCGCCGCGTGGAAGTGGAGCAGGTCGCGCACCTGTGCGAGGTCCACTATCCCCCGTGCCCGTTCGGCCTCGCTGAAACCGAAGGTGGAACTGAAGATCTCATCCGTGTTCTTGAGGTGCAGTTCCCCCAACCACGGCAACGATGCCGTGATGAGCTGTTCCGGCGTTTCGCGCACCGTGCCGTCCCGGTCGGCCCAGCCGTGCGAGGTGTCGATGCAGAACCCCATGCCCGCACTGCCGGGGGTGGCCCGGTGATGGGCTCCAAGTTCCTCGGCCATGGCCGCAATCTCCGCCATCAGCGAGGGCGGTTCGGCGAGACAGGACATGGGTTCGATGGTCAGCATCTCCACGCCGAGCCCGCCGGCGAGGACCATAAACTCTTTCATATTCGTCACATAACGCGCCGTGGCGGCGGCTTTCGTGCCCATCTCATCGCGCAGAATCGCGCCGGGGTTGCTGCCCACGTGCTTGGCACCGACCAGCGCCCCCACCTCAACCAGCCGCGCATAGTTGCGCCGCGCCACGGCCTCCCAGCCCACCTCGTTGCGGAAGAACCCGCCCAGTTCGCGGTGCGCCGTGAAGATGCTGGAGATGCAGATGCCGAAACCTTCCGCCTGCCGGCGCAGCCACACAAACCACTCGTCGGGCAACTGGTAGATTTCAAAGAAGGTGCCCAGTTGCAGGTGGCGCACACCCTCGTCGGCCATGATGCGGAACAGCCATTCGTAGCTGTAACGGTATTCGATGGGGTCTGATTTCACCCCGATTTCTATTTGCAGTTTGTCGTCGTTCATGAGACTTCGTCTTGTCCTTTCAATGATCCGCTATCGCAGGGCAGGCCGTGGCGGAATGCCCGGAGCCGGCGGGACGCCGGCGCTCCCAGTAAGGCCTGCCCCCGCGACGTATTAAGCCCCCCTCGAGGGGGGTGGTCGGCGAAAGCCGACCGGGGGGTGTTGCCTCACTTTTCCGCCACCCAACTCCGTTCGATCTGCTCCAGCGTCATGCCCTTTGTCTCCGGCACGGCCAGAGACACAAAAACGATGGACACAATGCACATCACGCCGTAGATGAAAAAGCTGTATCCCGCCAGATGCTCCTGGAGCCACGGCGATGTCTGCGACACGACAAAACAGGCGGTCCAAAGGCACAGCGTGGCAATGGACATGGCCGTGCCGCGCACGCGGGTCGGATAAATCTCCGCCAGCACCACCCACACCACGGGGCCCATGGCCACGGCAAAGGACGCCACATAGGTCAGAATGAACACCAGCGCCAGCAGCCCCTTCAACTGGCCCAGTGCATAGGCGCCCCCGAGCGCGAAGAGAGACACGCCCATGCCGACGGAGGCCAGCACGAGCAAAGGCTTGCGCCCGATGCGGTCCACCACGCGTATCGCCAGGATGGTGAAGGCCAGGTTCACCGCGCCCACCACCACGGTCTGGTAAAACGCCATGGTGGAGGACGAGCCCAGATTCTTGAAGATATCGGTGGCGTAGTAGAGCACCACATTGATGCCTGTCACCTGCTGGAGCACGGCCAGAACGATGCCCATAACCATCGCCCAGCGCAGTCCCGGCTGGAAGAGCTGGGCAATCGACGTGTCCTCGTGCGCGATGGCCTCCTCAATCTCGGCCGCATCGCGCCGGGCCTGCGCGTCGCCGTTCACCCGTGTCAGCACGGCCATCGCCTCGCTGCGGCGGCCGCGCTTAATCAGCCAGCGCGGGCTTTCGGGCACGAAGAAGAGCAGCACAAAGAACAGCACGGCGGGCAGCGCGCCCGAACCGAACATCCAGCGCCAGCCGTAGGCAATGTTCCACGCCTCGCCGCCGAGGCCCTCCCCCAGCCGCGCAATGTAGGCATTCACGAAATACACCACCAGCATGCCGCCCACGATGGCAAACTGGTTCACCGACACCATCCGCCCGCGCACCGGTGCGGGAGCGATCTCGGCGATGTAAAGCGGAGACAGCATGGATGCGGCACCGATGGCGAAGCCGCCCAGAATGCGCGCGATGGCCAGTTGCGTGACCGTGTCGGGCAGCGCCGCCCCGATGCCCGAAATGCCGAACAGCACGGCCGAGAGAATCATGACCTTCTTGCGGCCCAGCCAGTCGCTGAGCACCCCGGCAAACATGGCGCCGCCGATGCACCCCACCAGCGCGCTCGACGCGGCCCACCCCTTCACCACCGAATCCAAGTGCCAATGGGGCTCCATGTAGACAATCGCCCCGGAAATCACCGCCGTGTCATAGCCGAAGAGCAACCCGCCCAGCGCCGCCACCGAGGCCAGCACCCACATGTACATTGCACTGCCCAACCGGTCCTGTTTGTCCGACAACATGCCCTGTTCTCCTCGGGCCGCATCGCGTGCGGCCTGTCCGCGTTGACCCGCATTATAGGCGAGTCACCCCGGGGATGTCACCGCCGACTGGCAGGGGCAATTGGCCCTCCGCAACCGTTCCTGGGCACGCCAATCTCCTGATTGGCGATATCAGGAAGTGACCCTACAATGACCCCGCCAATTCCAAGGCCGAGGAAAAGGCAATGTCCCCACTGCACCCCTCGGCCTGCACTGTATCGCCGATAAAGTACAGGTTCCTCACGTCCGGGCAAATGATGGACGGACGATGCGGATAGGATTGGGAGGGCATGAGCATGTTGCCGTTGACCATGGGGAGAATCAGCCTGCGCTGGTGAACAATCCTGTCCGTGCAACCGGGGATGAGCTCCTCCATGAGCCGCTTAATGCGCGCCTCGGCCGCATCGGGCGCGTCCCTGCTGGCGGGGCTGTCCGGGTCGAGCAGCATGGCCCAGGTGTTCACGTGTTTTCCCGCCGGTGCTATGCTCGGGTCAATGTTGCTCTGGAACTTGACCCAAAGCGGCATGTCAACACCGAGTATGCCGCCGGTTATATCCGTGACGGGTTCATTGAAAACAAAATCGATGCTGACCCCGCGCGAGGGTCTGATATGGGTCACATAGTCCACAAATGGGGGTGCAAAGAGGCTCTCCGGCATGACCCTGAACAGGCCAGGCAGGGGCGCGGCGAAAACCACCTTTCCGGCGCGGTAATGGGCGCGGTCCGTTTTGACACCCACAGCCACACCCCGCTCCACAAGGATGGTCTCAACCCTTTCGGCCGCATGAATCTCGCCGCCATGCCTGCGAATGGCGGCCTCCAGTTTGTCGATGAGCTGCCTGGATCCGCCGCGTGGTTCGCCCTGTTTGATCGGGGCCTTCGCCGCGCGCTGCAGAAACTGGATGACCTCTCCGGCGGACACCAGGCCCGGGTCGCTGACCATCACGGTGAATCCCAGGAAACCGAGGAAGCGCTCCACCCATGGATTGCGCCCCCTTTCGCGGTAGAAATCAAGCAGGGTCCGGTCATACCACGCATTGGCGTCTTCTTTGAGAACACGCCTGTAGAAGCGCAGGAAATCCAGCAGCGCGGCCCAAGGCAGCAGCGATGTGGTCAGAAACCCGCCAACACTTTCGGGGCGGCGGTGCAGCCTGCCGTCGAAATAGAGATAGGCGGTGTTGCCGCGGGTGTCTATAAAGTCGATGGGTTCGCCAAGCCGTTCGAACACCCGTGCCGCGATGCCGTCACCGGCAAGACGGTGCGAGTGCTGTCCGTATTGCCAGACAAATCCGTCCCGCTCGATGTAGGCGGCCCGTCCGCCAAGCCTGCCGGACTTCTCGACAAGCAACACCCGCCGTCCCTGCTGCGACAACAGGGCCGCAGCCGAGAGACCGGCAAAACCGGCGCCGATGATTACGGCGTCATAATGGGTGTCCGTCATGGTCTGATTCCATCGCCGGGCGGGCTGAGCCCAGGCAGGGCAATTGTAACCGAAGGGCAGCATCACCCCGCATCTTTCCGAAGCGGTCTAAGCGCGCACCCAAGTGCATTGGACACAATGGGAAGCTTTTCAGCGCTCTCTTGGGGCAGTTCAGACGGAATCTAACGCAATACTTGATTTGTCACATTTCGTGATAAACTTATCTTAGTCGCCGCGAAGCGCGGCCATGTGCCCTGAATCTTTGGTGCGAAGATGGAGGTCCTCATAAATCAGACTCTGTTTATGACCGGAGGCGGCGGCTTTATTGGACGCCATATTCTTGCCCGCATGCTGGACCGCGGCGATTCCGATGTCATTCTGCTTGAACACGGACTCTTCTGCCAGCGGCTCAATGCGTTTCTGGACAGCCATTACAGCGACCCGGTCAAACGCGCCCGCGTAAAGGTCCTGGAGGGCGACATTACCCAGCCCAGCCTGGGACTGGATGCGGCGGCGCTGGATGAACTGCGGGAGCGGGTGACGCAGGTGATTCACCTTGCCGCGCTGTACAACCTCGCCATTCCGCGCGATGTGGCGGTGCAGGTCAATGTGGAGGGCACGCGCAATGTGTTGGACGTGCTGGCCACGCTGAAACATCTGAAGGCCTTTGCGCACACGAGCACGCTCGCCATCGCCGGCGACTGCAAGGACGTGTTCAGCGATGATGATTTTGACCGCGGCCAGGTTTTCAAGAACTATTACGAGGAAACCAAGTTCCTGTCGGAGAAGCTGGTCCGGGAACGGTGGGATTCGATTCCCTCGATGGTGCTGCGGCCGCCGGTGGTCGTGGGTGATTCCAAGACCGGTGACATAGAGAAGATTGACGGCCCCTACTACCTGCTCACCATGATTTCACGGCGGCTCCACTATGTCATGCCCAATACCGGGTCGACGAAATGCCACATCGGCCCGGTGGACTATGTGGCCGACGCGTTTTATGCGCTGCTTTATGACGAGTCCGCCCTCGGAAAGGCCTTCCTCCTGACCGACCCGACCCCCGTCACCTACCGTGATTTCATCGACCTCGCCTGCGAGCGCATGCCGCGCATGAAGCCGTTGCTCTGGCTTCCGCCCGCGCTTATCAAGCCTGTGGCGAAAAGCTGGATCTTCCAGAAGTTGTCCGGTCTGCCCTTTGAGGCGTTTCAATACGCCGACTTTCCTGTCGAGTATTCCACCCCGCGAACTGTTGCAGCTCTGGCCAAACACGGCGTATCCTGTCCACGTGTGCCTTCCTACATCGATGTGATGGTCCGCTATTTCCTGGAACACTACGGCGATCCGAACGTTCGCCGGGGCAATTGGAAACAGGGAACCACCTGACCCAACAAACCGGCCACCGGCGCGAAAGAAGCCCATGGACACAGGACTGTTTCCCGCGGAGCGCGCTTTTCGGGCATGGATGCTCGTCAGCGCACTGACCTTTGCCTTCGCGGTGCCCTTTTTCCTTTTCGGCGGTGTGTTCATCGTTCCGGCAGTCAACTTTGTTTCGGCGCATGTCTGCCCACTTCCCCTTTATCCCCTGCCGCAGGATGGTATGGAAGGCGCCTTCTGGCGCGTGCTGGCCGTGTCCATGATGGCCATGCTCACCTGGGCCTGCTGGAAGATTTACCGGGATGTGCGTCTTCATGCCGACCTGACGCCCATTGTGCTGGTCTCGAAGTGTTGCTCCACCTCTATGTACCTTGCGCTTTTCGCGTCACACCATTATCTTGCCTATCTCGTGGGCGCACTGACAGACGGCCCCATCTTCCTGGTGACCTGGCTGCTGTGGTTCATGGCCCGGCCCGCCGACCAGTATCTGGACCGTCGCGAGGAGGACATCATTTTCGCGATGGGTGATGCGCTGATACCGCCGGACGGGGCCTATGAAACCGGTTTCATCGCGCTCCGTACAGAGTCCCTGGCCGACCTCCGCCGCTCTCTGGCCACGCTGGCCCCCCTGTCCCTGTTTGGCCTGCGCCTGATTATACGAGTTCTCAATATCGCGCCGATATTGTCAGGAATCGGCCGCCATACCCTGCTGAAAGCACCGCGGGCGGAACGTCCCGCCCTGCTGGCCGGACTCGAAAGCCACCGTCTGTGGGTTTTCCGGTGGATGACCATGACAGTGAAAGCCATCCTCATGATCGCCTTCTTCAACCAGCCCGAAGCATCGCGCGCGGTGGGCTTTGATCCCGAAGCGAGGATCAGGCCATGACGGCGCAAACACATCACTGCAAGGCCGTGGTCGTGGGCACCGGGGCGGGCGGGGCCGTGGCCGCGACGATGCTTGCCGAAGCGGGCGTGGACACTCTGATATTGGAATGGGGCCGCCGGCACGCCGGTTCGGAGCATCGCGACGTGGTGGACAGCATGTCCCGAATGTATATCGAGGGCGGCGCTACGGTGGCGGTTGGCTGTCCGCCGGTGCTGATACCGACCGGACGCGCCGTCGGAGGAACGACCTTAATCAACTCGGCCACCTGCTTCCGCCCACCGCGCGAAAAGGTGGCCGCGTGGGGCGGTCCGGGCTACGAAACACTGGAACCCTACTTCTGCGAGGTGGAGCAGCGCATCAATGCCGGGGTGCTCGATGAAGAGTTGCTCGGCGGGAACGGTCGAGTGCTCAAGCGGGGCGGCGATGCGCTCGGCATCGTCGTGAAGCCGCTGGTCCACAACGTGCGCGACTGCAAGGGGCGCGGCCGATGCGCCTTTGGCTGTCCGGTGGACGCCAAGCAAAGCACGGACCAAACCTTCATCCCGAGCGCGCTTGCGGCGGGCGCGCGGCTGCTTCCCTCCCACCGGGTCGATACTTTCATCATGAAGGATTCGCGGATCGCCGGGCTCTGGGGACACAGTGCGGAAGGCCCCTTTGAAGTGCTTGCCGATGTCATCGTGCTGGCCATGGGCGCCCTCTTCACGCCTGCCTTCCTCCTCAAACAGCGCATGGCCAACCGTTCCGGATGTGTGGGAAGGAACCTCAACATCCATCCCGCATGCCGTGTGGTGGCCGAGTTCGATGAGATTGTGGATGCTTTCAAAGGTGTCCCCCAGGGTATCTGTGTGGACCTCTGGGCCAGCCGCGGCATCATGATCGAAGGCATCTTCACGCCCCCTGGCCCCCTGCTCGCCTCCCTGCCGGGCGCGGGCGCCGACTATAAATCGATTACTGCCGCATACAGGCACCTCGCGGGTTCGGGCGTGATGATTTCAGACACGTCCACCGGCCGTGTGCGGCCCGGCCTCTTCGGGTCGCCCTTCCAGGCCTTCTATCAGCTTGGCACGGCGGACGCTGTTTCCATGCGCTTTGGGATTGCCCGCCTGTGCGAGTTGTACCTTGCAGGCGGGGCCAAACGGGTCTTCACCGGATTTGCGCCGATGCCGGTGGTGTGCAATACCCGGGACGTGGCAAAACTGGAGGCAAGGGCGGTAAATCCCACTGACTTTGAACTGTTGGCCTTCCACCCCCTTGGCACCTGCGCCATGGGGGACAACCCGGGCAAATCCGTGGTCAATTTCGATCTGCAAAGCCATGACGCCAGCAACCTTTACGTCATGGACGCATCGGTCATCCCACATTCGCTCGGCGTCAACCCGCAAGTGACCATCATGACCCTGGCCATGCGCGCCGCCAGAAACCTTGCGGCCAGATCGAGCCGGCAGTCTTGAGTTCCTCCTCTCCCCGGTCGAGCGCAACGGGTCCCGTGAATCGCCCCTGGAGCCAAACCAACGGTATGCAAATCAGCGCAGACCGGTGCTACAATCGACGGTGCCAGGTTTTGCCATAAACAGTTAAGGATTGACGCCATGATGACCTCCCGAGAACGCGTTGACGCCGCCCTGAACCACCGCGAACCCGACCTTGTGCCGCTGGACCTCGGCGGGAGCGCCGTGACGGGGATGCAGGTGAGTTCGGTCTACCGGCTGCGCCAGGCACTTGGACTCGACGCGCCGGGCACACCGGTCAAGGTTACCGAGCCGTACCAGATGCTCGGCGAGATTGCCACGGACCTGCTAGACGCGCTCGGTGTGGATGTGGTGCCCCTGGGCGGGCCGCGCACCATGTTCGGGTTTCGCAATGAGCACTGGAAGGAATGGACCCTTTTCGACGGCACACCCGTGCTGGTCCCGGAGGGGTTCAATACCGACCCCGAACCGAGTGGCGACATTTTCATGTACCCCGAAGGCGACAAGTCCGCACCGCCCAGCGGGCGCATGCCTCACGGCGGCCACTACTTTGACGCCATCGTCAGGCAGGAACCGATTGACGACATCTCGCTCCGCGTCGAGGACAACCTGCAGGAATTCGGCGCCATCAGCGACGAAGACTTGGCCTGGTTCAAGGCCGAAGCGGAGCGGCTTCAAGGCACGGGCCGCGCCGTGCTGGCCAATTTCGGCGGCGCCGCCTTCGGCGACATCGCACTGGTGCCCGCCACGTGGCTCAAGCATCCCAAAGGCATTCGCGACGTGGCGGAGTGGTATGCCAGCACGGTCATGCGCCGCGATTTTGTCTGGGAGGTGTTCGAGCGTCAATGCGAGATCGCCCTGTCCAACTGGGCGAAAATATACAGCGTCGTGGGCGATCTGCCCAGCGCCGTGTTTGTGACCGGCACCGATTTTGGCACCCAGCACGGACCCTTCATTTCGCCGCAGGCCTACCGCGACCTGTTCAAGCCCTTCCACGACCGCGTGAACGAATGGATCCACCGCAACACGAAGTGGAAGTCTTTCATCCACTCCTGCGGTTCGGTTCGCGTATTCATCGACGACTTCGTCGACGCCGGTTTTGACATTCTGAACCCCGTCCAGTGCAGCGCCGCCTGCATGGACGCCAACGAACTGAAGGCGCAATACGGCGACCGCATCACCTTCTGGGGTGGCGGCGTGGATACCCAGAACACACTGCCCTTTGGCACGCCCGAACAAGTGCGCGCCGAAGTGATTGACCGCATCCGCACCTTCGGTCCCTGCGGCGGCTTCGTGTTCGACACCATTCACAACGTGCAGGCCCGCATTCCGGTGGAAAACCTGCTGGCGCTTTACAACACCTTTGCTGAACACCGCGCGTATCCGATAGAGTAGAAAGATCTATAAGGCAAATACGATACGGCGAGTGAACAACCACGAGGGTTGACGGCTCATGGATGAACTGCATTTGGAATGGACAGATTACATGCAGTATCGGGCAGGACTACGGGGCTTTGACCTTGCCAGGATCGAGGAGGTTGTGCGATACTCTGATGAGCGATATGTGGATAATGCAACAGGTCGCCTGATTGCGGTGGGCAGGCATGCTGATGCGTTGATAATGGTGCCTTACGAGACGGAACAAGATGTGATTCGGCCAGTCACGGTGCATGCAACAAGCCGCGCGCAGATCGAAGCCCGAATCAAATCAGGACGGTTTGCCCATGAATAAAGCACAAATGTCCTATTTTGAAAAGGAAGACATACTGCACCTAGTGATATCCGATGAACCCGAGGCGGGAAGTATCGAGGTGAGTCCGAACATCACTGCGGAATTGAATGCGGAAGGGGTGCTGATCGGCATAGAGATACTGCGGGCCAGCACGTTCATAAGGGATTCAATCTTGGAAACGGTTCAAGGCAAACTGGTCGAATCGTCTCACCTCAAATCCGCTTAACCAACTGTGATACTTGCAGGACTCCTGATCGCGGTGGTGGCGTTCACCGCCGACCCTGCGCCGGTTTATCCCGACGCCGCCTTTTCCGTGCCGTCGGAGGAGCACTGGATTAACTTCCAAACTATGGCCGGTGTCGGCAGTTATCCGCTCGGTACCGACCGCGCCATGCACTTCGACTACAACGAACGCATCCTCGAACCGCCCTCGGGCGGTCCTGGTGCGGCCACCGTTTGGCGCTTCCGCTGCAAACCCGGCACCGCCACGGGCACCGTTCTCGCCCTGGACGAACGAATCCGTTTTCTCCCTCAATCCATAAGGCTCACTGTGCTGAACCGTTCTGACAAGCCTGTCCGGCTGGCGCTGCAACTGCAAGAGATGCCCTGGGAACCCCTGTCGGAGAATCGGGCACGTGCCTGGCACATCGCCGCGCCCGCCGAGGCGCCCCCCGGCGCACAGGCCCTCCTTACCTACGACCTCACCCAGGCCAAGCCCGACCGCAACACGCCGGACCGGCCGCCGCTTCCGCCCTTCATCGCGCTCACGCTCCTGCCTGAGAGCATCGAGAAGGACACATTCTATGAGATCGTGTTCAAGGACATCGCCATTCATTACTATGACCTCGCGCCCGTCACCTGCGGCCTTTCCGCGCTGGAACGCATCACTGCCGGAACGCAGACCGATTTCAAGATAGACAACGCCCCAAGTGACCTCCGTGAATGCAGCATCGAACTCGCCAGGGTTATGCCGGAAGGCCGCTATTCGCCCGTGCTTTGGCGCATACCGCTCGCTCCGGCCACGCCTTTGAAACACGTCGAGTCCATCGCGCCGCTGTGGCTGACCAACGGGCAATACCGCGCCCGGCTGGTATGCGGTCCAAAACGCTTGGCCGAATGCGACACCGAAGTGGTCGGCGCTCGGACTGCACAGCCCTCTTTCGCCTGTGCAGAGCGAGCCCTGTGGAAGGACCGGCCGACCGTGATGCTCGACAAGCTGCCTTTCTGCTGGAACGGCTATTCCTCTTACGAGTATCAGCCGGGCAACGTGACTGAATTCGGCCGCTCCGGCGCGAACCTGTTGTGCATTCCCGTCGATGCAGGACGCCACGTGCACCACCACGCGGCCCGACCCGTGCTGCTCGCGCCCGACACCTTCGACTTTGGCCAACTGGAGGAACGGGTTGCCTTTTCCCTCCAGGCCAACCCCAATGCGCGTCTGTTCCTGCGCGTGTCGCTGGCTCCCCCGCTCTTCTGGCTGCAGGCCCATCCGGAAGCGCGCGCGCTGATTCGCACCGACCAGGGCGACCTGCCGCACGAGGAGACGGTGGCGCCGCAGGTGTCCCACGCCTCCAAACGGTGGCGGGAGGACGAGACCGTCTGGCTTCGCGCGCTGATGGACCATTGCCGCAAGCAGCCCTGGGGCACGCGCCTGATGGGGGTATGGTTGACCAGCGGCGTGACCGAGGAATGGTTTGCCTGGGGCTCGAACGACGGACTCTGGTCGGACTACAACCCCGAAATGCAGGCGGCTTTCCGGGACTGGCAGCAGGCGCGCGGATGGGAACCGAGCGACATTCCCGACCCGTCCGTCCGCGACCGCAAGAATGGCGACATTTATCCCGACGACGCCGAAGGCCGCGTGGCGGCCGCCTATGCGCGTTTTGCCTCCGAGCAGACCGCGGACACCATCGCCCATTTCGCGCGCGTGGTGAAGGAGGTTTCGGACAGACAGCTGCTGGTGGGCGTGTTCTACGGTTACCTCTTCCAACTGGCCGGTGAGCCGCGCCAAAGCACGGGCAACCACTACGCCCTGCGCAGCCTCCTCGACAATCCCGACGTGGACCTCTTCTCCGGCATTCCGCTGCTCAACTACCGCACGCTGCGCGACGGATTCGATTCGTGGGTCGTGCCCGATGAAAGCCTCCGCACCGCCGGGAAACTCTACTGCAACGAAAACGACCTCTTCTCTTGGCTGCATCCGATACTCTGGCACACCGAATATGATGGAGCCGACCCGCGCGGCGGGGCCATTGCCCTGCACCGCCGGGTCTTTGCCAACGACATCATTCACGGCGGCCAGCGTCAGTGGTTCAGTCTGATGTCCAGTTGGCACCACGACGAAGCGCTGCAGCAGGAATTCTCCCGGTTGATCACGCTGCACAACGAACTCCTGCCCTGCGACCGCACGCCCGTGGAGCAGGTCGCCTTCGTGGTCGACGACACCTCCTTTGCGTGGATACCGCCAGCCTCCAAACTGGGGGCAATCACCGTCCTCGAACTCTACAAGCAGTGCGGGCGCGCCGGCGCGCCGGTGGGCGCATGGATGCTCTCCGACCTGGACAGCCTGCCCGACCGGGTCCGTTTTGTCGTCGTCACCCAGGCCCATGCGCCTGCACCGGCGGATTTGGAAAAGTTGCGCCGTCTTATCGAGAAAGGTGGTCGCACCATTTTGCTGGTCGGTCCGGTGGGATTGGTCAATCCGGCCACACAGGCTTGGGACCATAACGCCACCGCAACGCTAACCGGCCTGCCGGTCATTGTGGAGGACGCCGAGTCACCGGGAAAGACGCTCTGGAGTGCTTCAGGCGCGGTGAACCGCGACTGGGGCGCCATATCACCCCGCGCGCGGCTGGAAGGCGGTCCCGCACCGCTCTTGCACTATGCCGATGGTGCGGCCGCCGGAGCGGAACGGGAGCTTTCCGCTGGCGGACACCTAGTCTGGTGCGGCATGCCGCCTCTCTCGCCGGAAGTGCTGCGCGGCTGGATGGAGCGTGTCGGGGTTCACTGCTTTGCGCCGGTGGGGTGCGTGGTTCAGGCTTCGAACGACCTCGTTTCTGTCACAGCCGACGCGCCGGGAGACCTCGCGCTGCACTGGACCGATGCCGTGCAGATCAGGGATGTCTACAATGACTGGACCGGCGCAGGCAGGGACATTGTTTGTCCCTTCAGCGCCGGTCAGACGCGATTGTTCAGGGTGAGTCCAGAAGTGCAGCGGTAGCGGTAGGGTGCGGGGAATTTTGCTCCGCAAAATGGAACGCACCACCTTGAGATATTGAACTTTGCACACAAGGCAAGGTGGAGATGAACATGGCCCGCAATGTCCACCGGATAGATAATTTGACGAAATCGCGCCCGCACCCTAACCCCTCCAGGAAGACCACCATTCAGAAGAACGGCACCCTCCGCGCTTTTACGGAGGGTGCCAATGCTAACCAGAAAAGACGGTGCGTTCCGTTTTGCTTCGCAAAACTTCACGCACCCTACGAGCTATATGCCGCTGATATCCATCGCGGAAATCAGCCACACACCCTTGATCTTGGTGGCGGAGAAGATGGCTTCACCGCTGCCGAAACTACCGCGCACGGCCACCGGGGACACCTCGGCCGATTCGCCCGTGACGGTGGTCTTGGCCGCGCTGGCGTCAATCTCCACGCCATCCAGGAATCCGGCGCTCTTGGCGTTGTCCAGGAATTCCTTAAAGGATGCCTTGTCGCCAATCTGCGGGCATTCAAAGTCTTCCGCAATGTAGGTCATCAGCTTGGTGATGTCCTTCGCATTGGCAACGGCGGCGCATTCCTTGGTCTTGGCCTGCACCATTTCGAGGTCCGACGGCCCCTTGGCAGTGGTGGCACAGCCCATGGTGACCAGCAGGGCAAGCATCAGGCAGACCGACAGATACTGAATTGCTTTCATCTCACTCTCCTTTTGAGCATATGTTCATGAAATGCAGGACTTCCCAAAAGGGGAAGATGCGACAATAGACTGCACGTGCGTCCGATTGGATTCAAGTTTGTTCCACCAATCCGGAGGCCCATGAACAGAAACCGCTGCATAATGAAAAGGGTCACATTTAGGTCTGCGCGGCGGGTCTTCGCTGTGCTATAGTCTTGGACCAACAGCCCCCCCCTGCGGCGGGACTGCCACGATCAGCCATCCCAGAAGGAAAGGATATTTTACCGTCATCATGAGCACATCATGGATGCTTGTCTCCCCTGCCATTACTCCCCCACTCGACCCTGAATTCAAGCCGGCCTCCCTGGCCAACCGCGCCTTTCGCGATGCGGTGGCCGCCTCAGGAGGCGGCGTGCCGCTCATCTTCGGACTCGAACGCGGCGACGGTTCCGTGTCGCGCTTTGAAACGGCCGTCTTCCCCGACGGCCATCCGAAAGCGGAAGCCAATGGACTCTATGCGGAGCGCCTCTTGAAGTTCCTGCTCTGGCAGCGCGGTGCCTGCACAGTGCATGTGGGCGGGCCGGCCTCGGTGGCCGCCTGCCTGCAGGAGTCTTACCGTTCCGGTGGTGCGCGCAGTTTTGACTACGCTTTCATGGGCGACAACATTTACGAAAAGCCCTTCACCATCGTCTCCTGCGCGGCCGAAGCCGTGCCCGCTGAAAACGAGACCACCCAGGCGCTGGGACGCCATCTTCAGGGATGCCGCATCGGTTTTGACCTCGGCGCTTCCGACCGCAAGGTGTCGGCCGTGATCGACGGCGAGGCGGTCTACAGCGAGGAAGTCATCTGGGAGCCCGTGAAGCAGTCCGACCCCGCATACCACTACCGGGAGGTCATGGCGTCGCTTCAGGCGGCCGCCGCCAAAATGCCGCGCGTGGACGCCATCGGAGGCAGTTCGGCCGGCGTGTATGTCAACAACCGCGCGATGGTGGCCTCCCTCTTCCGCGGCATTCCCCGCGACCAGTTTCATGAGGTGCGTGAAATGTTCCTGCGCATCGGCCGGGAAATGGGCATACCCATCGTGGTCGTGAACGACGGGGAAGTCACCGCACTCGCCGGTTCCATGTCGCTGGAGGACAATGGCGTGCTGGGCGTGGCGCTGGGTTCCAGCGAGGCGGGCGGCTACGTGACACTGGACGGCAACATCACGGGCTGGCTCAACGAACTGGCCTTCTGCCCCGTGGACTACAGCCCCGCCGCACCGCTGGAGGAATGGTCGGGCGACAAAGGCGTCGGCGCGAAATACTTCTCCCAGCAGTGCGTGTTTCGTCTGGCCCCCGCGGCCGGCATTGAACTGCCCGTTGGCTGCACCGATGCCGAAAAACTGAAATTCGTGCAGGAAAAGCTTGCCGCAGGCCATGCGGGCGCACGGCAGATTTGGGAAACGATGGGTGTGTACATGGGCTACGCCATCGCGCACTACGCTGATTTCTATGCGATCAAGCATGTGCTCATTCTGGGCCGCTGCACCTCGGGCGAGGGCGGCGACATCATACTGAACGGCGCCATGGATGTGCTTCGAAAAGAGTTCCCCGAAGTAGCCACCGCCGTCAACATCCAGCTTCCGGACGAAAAAAGCAGGCGCGTCGGCCAGTCCATTGCCGCAGCAAGTCTGCCCGTGCTGTGACCACGACTGGAGTTAACACACTCCGGCGCGGGTGAACTATAGACACAATGTCGAACTGCGGCCCTGATGGGCCAAATGCGTGTTGGCTGCGTCGTTCCAGTTGCACTGAGAACTCTGACGAAGAGGGAAAGAGGTCGATGCGATGTTAAGGCGGCTGGTCATTTTGGTTGTCACATCTGCGGTCACTGCAGGCATCTTCGGTGTGTACTATGAAATGACGCTTCCGCCCGGTCCCGCGCGCCCCGGACTCGGCACACCTCCTCTTGCCGGTTTCTCTGACATATTGGCGCGATGGGACAAGCTTGCTGAGGAATGCAAGAGTCCTCAGGCTAAAGGCACCGATAAGGAAACTGACGCTGTGATGGACGTTGTCCTGACGCTCATGCGAGACACGGCTGCCCGAATGGAACCCGGATTTCCGAAAGCGGCCGACACACTGTCGCTGGCGGAAAAGCTAGAGCGGGTGCTGGTGACATTGCCCCCCGAGGTCTATTTGCGGAAAGAGATTAACGTGCTTGGATTTCTCTGCCAAGAACAAATCCTGGCCATTCGCGGGGTGTCGCTTTCAGGAAAACTATGGTGGTGGCAAAAAGCCCGTCTCGCCAGATTGGCGCCGAAGCATCCCCTGATAGACGCCGACACTCTGCGCAAGGCGTTGGAAGATCAATCCGGTGGTACGCTGAAACTCTCCGGTGGGGATCTCTATGAAATCCTGTACGAGGCTATTGTCTCCTTTGGTCTGTTTAACAAGGAAAGCATCTCCCCCGTGCGCGAAGTGTTGCTCAGTTTCTCTCCACCGCCTTCCATGTGCAGCAATGATGACGAACTGCGGAAATCCAAGATAGTCCATACTATGAAGAATATGATTACTCTTTTGATGACGGAATCGGCCAAGGCGTTTCTCTTCAGCACATGGGAATATCGGAAAGCGAATGGGGCTCAAAGACCGGAGGAGAAGGACGCAGTTCTGGATATGTTGGATCCGACCTTTGCCAAGATGATGAGAGATAGCGCCCGGAATAGGGGAGAAATGGTCTCAAATGTCTTGCAGGTCTTGAATGTTATCGGTTCACCAAAGGGTCCGTACGAATCGGGCGAGGTCAAGATGTTAAGAAGCTCGCTGGATATGGTCATCCATATGAAGAATAAGGGTGAAAATCCTTTCATGCCACAGCAGGGACTTCCTCAACAGGGACAGGCCAAGAAGCCTTGACGCAGTAAAGGACCCCAGTAACAGCATTCTCCCTGTCGAATGGCGTCGGCTGCTTTTCATGACGTATGATTTTGGCAGGGACAGTGCATACTGGTTCAAAGCCGCGAATGCGGCAGAGGTAACATAATGAAGTTGTCGCTTGAATCTGCCGAATTGTATATCCCCGACGGGATTGAAGAATCGGCCGCGCTGGCGCGCACGACCCATCTCAGTGTGGCTGCGCACCAGGATGACATTGAAATCATGGCCTATGACGGAATCATCCAGTGCTTCCAGCAGGAAGACCGGTGGTTTACCGGGGTCGTGGTGACTAACGGTTCGGGCAGCCCGCGCTCGGGCATCTATGAAAAGTACTCTGACGCCGAGATGGTGCAGGTGCGTCGCAAGGAGCAACGGAAGGCCGCCATGGTGGGCGACTACGCCGCACAGTTTCTGCTGGACCTGCCCAGTTCGGCCATCAAGGACGCGCAGAACAGCGCGCCGGTCGATGATTTGGAGGCTATCCTGCGCGCCTGCGGGGCCGAAGTGGTCTACACGCACAACCTGGCCGACAAGCACGACACGCATGTGGGTGTGGCACTCAAGCTCATTGAGGCCATTCGGCGACTGCCCGCCGAGTTGCGCCCGAAGAAGCTCTACGGCTGCGAGGTTTGGCGCGATCTGGACTGGATGACCGACGGGGACAAGGTTGCCTTTGACGCGACGGAACACGAGAACCTTCAGGCCGCGCTGCTGGGCGTGTTCGACTCGCAGATAGCAGGCGGCAAGCGCTACGACCTGGCCACACTCGGACGGCGGCGCGCCCATGCCACCTACCATGCCTCGCACGGCGTCGACGCGACGACGGGCACCAATTTCGCCATGGACCTGACCCCCCTTGTGACCGATGATGCGCTGTCACCGCTCGATTTGGTGCGCGCGCATATCGGAAACTTCCAGGCCGAAGTGGAAAGCCGTTTCGGCAAGCTCGGACGGGTCTAACCATGGGCCGCCCGGGATGGACAGCCTTGATACCCAGACAGCCCCTGACGGCCCTGCTCGCGACCGCAGCGTTGCTGGCGGCGGGATGCGGCGGGCCTGCCTCCCAGGACGCCGAGCACAAGGTTGACCCCGGACTGACCGCATACATGCCCGACGCCAAGCCCGAGAAGGGCGACTGGCTCATGCTTTTGCTGCCGGCCGAAATGCCCCACCTGAACCCCATCACCAGCACCGACGCCTACTCGGACAAGATTATCTCCAAGGTGTTTTCCTCACTGCTGGACCGCGACCCCTACACCCAGGAAATGACCCCCTTGATCGCGGAACGCTATGAGGTGTCCGACGACAAGCTCTCCTACACCTTCCATCTCCGCCATGACGTCACTTTCTCCGACGGTGTTCCTCTCACCGCGAAGGACGTGAAGTTCACTTTCGACAAGATCATGGACCCCAAGGTGGACGCGCCCCAACTCCGCAACTACTTCGTGGACATCACCTCGGTGGACCAGGTGGACGACTTCACCGTCCGCTTCACCTGCGCCAAGCCCTACTATCTGCATGCGGTCATGGTCGGCAGCACGCCAATCATGCCCGAGCACATCTACGGCAGCGGCGATTTCAACAACCACCCCAACAACCGGATGCCCATCGGTTGCGGGCCCTATGTGCTGGAGCGCTGGAAGACGGGGCTGGAACTGGTGCTCGCGCGCAATCCCAGCTACTTTGCCGGACAGGGGGAGCATGCCCCCTGGTTTGAGCGCATCGTCTATTCGATCATCACCGACGACAACGCCTCCTTCCTCGTGCTCAACCGGGGCGACCTCGACTGCCGGGGGCTGACGCCGGAAGAATGGGTTCGTCGGGCCAACACGCCTCATTTCCTGGAGCGCTTCAACCGCTTCGCCTTCAACCGACCCGCCTACACCTATCTGGGCTGGAACCTGCGCCGGCCGCAGTTTTCGGACAAGAAGGTAAGAACGGCGCTCACCATGCTGATGAACCGCGAGGCGCTGCGCGACGACATCTACAAGGGCTTTGCCTCCATCATGACCACCGGGTTCATGCCCGGCGCCCCCGAGTTTAACGACAAGATACAGCCGCTGCCCTTTGACCCCAAACAGGCGGCAGCGATGCTGGACGAGGCGGGCTGGAAAGACAGTGACGGTGATGGACTGCGCGACAAGGGCGGCGTGCCTTTCCGTTTTGAAGCGCTCACGACAAACCAGAACCCGCTCGGTGAACAGGTCCTCACGCTGTACAAGGAGGAACTGGCGCGCGCGGGGATTGAACTGGTGATCCGGCCGCTCGAATGGGCCTCCCTGATTGACCGCGTGGACAAGCGTGACTTCGACGCCATGCTCATGGGCTGGCAGATGACACCCGACCCCGACCCCTATCAAATCTGGCACTCGTCGCAAACGGAAAAGGGGTCCAACTACGTCGGTTTTGTCAACCCGGAAGCCGACCAACTGGTCGAGCGGGCCCGCATCAGTTTCGACCGCGACGAGCGCATCCGGCTGTATCACCGCTTCCAGGAAATCATCGTCGAAGAGCAGCCCTATCTCTTCCTGCTGGCGCCAAAGGCGCTGCTGGCGGTGGACAAGCGGATCGAAGGTGTCAAGATATACCCCTTCGGCCTGCTCGACCGTGAATGGAACGACTGGTTTGTGCCCAAGGGGTTGCAACGCTACGGGAAGTGACCATGCCTGGACAGGAAGAGGAACTCCCTTCCATGGTGTTCAAAATGGGAGTTTGATTGCCCTGCCGCAATGGCATGATAATGCCGTTGCACACCCGAAAGCAGTTCTTGGGTTGTGCAGGCAGTGGTTTATGTGTTCTTGCACGGTCTGGCACACGGAGATTCCAGCCGGAATATCCGCGGCGCTCAGCCGGAGGGTGTAAGCATGAGTGGATGGTTCAAGAAATTTCGCGCCAGCGCCGCACACAGTCCGATAGGGGACCAGCGTACTTGCGCGTTGTGCAATGCGCCGCTGGACAAGCCCGAAACTGAGCAGAATAATGCCGGCCCCGACCTGCCCCGCTACGACCTTTGCCCACAATGCGAGGGTCAGTTGTTCGCCCAGTGGGGCGTACCTTTTCAAGAATACATCGACGGACTGCAGGCGCCGGTCGTCATCACCGACGACAACATCGTGCTCAAAGCGGCAAACCGGGCGGCCTGCAACCTGCTGAACAGGGAAGCCGGGCAAATGACCGGACTGCCCAGCGGCCTTGTGTTCGAGTGTGAACACGCCTCGAAACCGGAGGGATGCGGACGCACCGTCCACTGCAGCGGCTGTGTCATCCGAAACACCGTCATGGACTGCTATCTGAGCGGGAGGCCCCACCTACGCATTCCCGCCACGCTGGAACGCGGGGAACCGGGCGAAACGACGACGGAACGGCTCCTGATTTCGACCCTGCGCCGCGACAATGTGGTGCTGCTGAAGATAGAGCTGGCCTCTGCTGACACGCAGTAGCCCCGATTCGCAGAAACTGCCCGGGCCTTTGCCGACCAGACAGGAAAACCGGGAGCTTGGCAACTCTGCCACGCAGAGGTTTCCCCGACCCGACACAATTCCCTCGAGAGATGACTGTTCCCAAGACACCCCCCGTTTCGAGTATGATTTAGTAAACGGGGATATGCCCCGGCGGGAGCGATCATGCGGTACGTGAAAACATGCCCGCGATGCGGGTACTTGAACGACGAAGAGGCCGACGTTTGCGCGCAGGACGGGGAATTCCTCGGCATGGTCCCCGCCGTGCCGACACCGGACCGCCCCCCGGAGAAAGCCCTTCCCCCCCTCGAACCCACCGCCGAAGCGGCGCCAGCGCAGCAACCGGACTGCACTGCCGCGCCCAAAGCGGACCCCGTGCTCTATCTTGACTGCGAGGGAAGCGGCCAGTGCCATGCCATCCGCCCCGGATGGACCGTGGGCCAGGCCCACGCGTCCAACAGCGCCGAGGCGCAGTTGTCGGGCATCGCAGGGGTCCAGTACGTGCACCGCAGACACTGCCGTTTTGAACAGGAGGAGGGCATCTGGTACCTGTGCCCGCTGCCCCAGACCGACTACACCAACCCAACCACCATCAACGGCCGCGCCGTTGCGCCGGGTGAACGGGCCGCCGTGCGCAGCGGGGACCGCATCGCCCTTGCGGGAGTGCGGCTGACGGCAAGGATGCTCCCGCAATGATGCGCCTGGTGCTTCACGGCCATACGGAAAAAGGGCCTGTCCGCGATGAAAACGAGGATGTAATCCTCCTGGGACGGGTCATGCAGAATTCCGGCGAAATAGAAATTCGCACGAACATAGACGACATCGACCTGCTGCGTGATGGTCTCCTGGCCGTGGTTGCCGACGGCATGGGCGGCCACGCCGCAGGCGCAATGGCGGCCCATATAACGCTGGCAACCCTGGACCAGGTGTTTTATCAATCGGAGAAAAACGGCGACCTGTGGCGCATGGAGAACGCCCTCCGCAGCGCCGCCAACCAGGCGAATCTGGCGGTAATCGAGGCCGCCGCGGGCAATGCCGGATACACCGGTATGGGTTGCACCCTGGCGGGTGTGGCCTTGCTGGGCAGGGAGTATGTGGTGTTCCACGGGGGCGACAGCCGGGTCTACCGACTTCGCAACGGCGTACTGCGCCCCCTGACGGAGGATGACACCGTGGTGGCCATCGCCGTGCGCAACGGCCGCATGACGGCACAGGAAGCCGAGACCAGCCCCTCCCGGCATTATGTGACCAATGCCACGGGGATTGACTCCTTTGAACTCCACACGGACGGGCCACAGTCGCTGCGTCCGCAGGACACGCTCCTCATCTGCTCGGACGGCCTGCACGGCCTGATTGATTTCGAGACCCTGGAGCGGATGCTGGCGGCGGGCGGCACCGCGGAGGAGCGCTGTGCCGCGCTGGCGGCGGAGGCGGTGCGCCGCGGCGGGTATGACAACATTTCCATCATTCTGATTGACGCCCTGGAAGAGGAGTCCACCGCGCCCCATGGATGAACTTCGTCCTCCAGAGGATCCCGGGCCGCGCGCCACAGAGCGCTTCCCGGAAGAGACCGGCCCGTCGCGTGCCACGGCGCGTTTCGACGACAGCCGGGCCACGGCGCGCTTTGACGGCGGCACCGCTGCGGAAACCGCCTCCCGAACGGGACGGCTCGCGCCCGGTGAACGCATTGACGGACGCTACCGCATCGACGCCGGTCCTGTCGGCCGCCCCACCGGCGAGGCCGAAGTCTACCAATGCACCGATGACGTCACCGGCGAGACGGTGGCGCTCAAGGTGTACTACGACAAGATCACGCCGAAGGAGGAAATCCTCAAGAGCCTGCTCGCCATGCGCCATCCCGATGTGGTGGGCCTGCGCGCCGTGGGTGTGTGGTCCGACCGGTGCTTCGAGGTGATGGACTATTGCGCCGGGGGCAGCCTTGCAGAGCACATGCCCTTCAGCGAGACCGACCTGCGCGGCCATCTCCGCGAGATTGCCCGGGGCCTGCGCTATCTGCACGATGCGGGCATTATCCACCGGGACATCAAGCCGAACAACCTGTTCTTCCGCGACCAGGCCCGCACCGACCTCGTAATCGGCGACTTCGGCGTCAGCTCCATGCTGGAGGCCCCGGGACGGGTGCGCCGCACGGGCACGGCGGCCTTCTTTACCCTCGACTATGCCGCGCCCGAACTCATCGACGGCAAGGAGGTCGGCCCCAAGACGGACTATTACGCCCTGGGGATCACGCTGCTGCATCTGCTCGCGGGCCGCTCGCCCTTTGACGGCATGGACAAGAACACCATCCTCGGCTGCCACTTCCGCGGCAACGTGCCGCGCATCATAGGCCTGTCACCCCGCTTTGCCATGCTGATGAAGGGACTGCTGCGCATTGAACCCGAGCGCCGCTGGGGCCACCGGCAGGTGGCCGCCTGGCTGCGCGGCGAGCCCATCTTCACCGACGACGGCATGCCCGACCGGGACGATGCGCCCGTGGGTCGCAAGGTGCCCTACCGAAGCCTGCCGGAGATTACCAATCCCCGCGAAATGGCCCGGCGGCTCAAGGACTTTGACGCCGGACGTGACCTCCTCCGCGGCTTCGTGTCGCAGTGGCTCATGTTCTTTGACACGGCGCTGGGAAAGCGCGTGGCCGACCTGGAGGAGGAATTCTCGGACAACATCGAACTGGGTGTGTTCAAACTGCGTTACCTGCTCGACCCCACCCAGCCACTGGAAATAGGCGACCTCCAGATTACGAACGTCGAAGACCTTGTGACGATGCTTGACCGGGTCATGATCCCCTGCCGTGCCGACATGGAAAAGGCGCTCATAAGCGGGTGTATTGAGGTCTGGGTGTCGGCCATGGGCGACGAATCGGGCGAGGCGCGGCGGCTCGGCAAGCGTATCGAGGCCATGCGCAAACGGGTCAAAGACCCGGAAATGGCCCTTTTCGCGCTGTTGCACACCCTCGACCCCTCGCGGCCCGTCGTACTGGGGCCCGAACGGGTGCTGATGCCCGAGGATGTGCCCGGCGCGGTGGAGCGCCACCCCGAACTGGCCGCGCGGGTGGCATCGTGGCTCTACGGCGGACGGCTGGTGGAATGGATGCGGGCGGCACACCCCCAGCGGCTCGAGGACATCGGTTTTGTTGAATGGTGCTCCCGGACTTATACACGGGCCGACCCCGACCAGGCCGTATTTGCCCTGCGCTGCCGTTTCGACCCCGAAACACCCTTCCGGATGGGACTGTCCACGGCACGCACCCCCAAAGAACTGGCCGCCGCCATTTCGCGCACCCCAGTCGCTTTCGAGGAGGGCACCCGCCTCCTCATGCGGGGCTGGCTGCGCACCTGGCTGACGCTGACCGGGCGCATGAAAGACCCGCTGGCCTTCGACGAGGTGATCAACGACCCCGTCTCCACCTGGCCGCGCAAGATGGAGGCGGTGCTCCATGTGCTGGACCCCGACTTGGGCGGACCGGCCGTGCTGGCCGACGTGGCCGAGATCGACGGGGGCACGTTGACCACCGAAGAAACCAAGTTCATCGAATTCACCCTGTTCAACGGGGGGCGGGGACATCTCTCCGGAACCGTCACTCTGGATTCGGTCTCTTTGGGAATATCCATGTCTGAACATCCCTTTGAGGGAGGGCCGGAAAAGATTAAGGTCCGTCTGACCGGTGAGGGACTCAATCCCGGCACCAAACAGGCGGCGCACATCGTGGTGAACAGCAACGGCGGGCGCCTAGTCATCCCCGTATGGTTCGAGGTAGTGCGCCCCGGTTGGGCCATTGCAGTCCGTTGCGCCAAGACCGGCGGCATCGCCGGCCTGTGCGCCGCTGTATTCAGATTATTCATCCAGTTCACCACACCGGGGGACAAGTCAGAACTTGTCGCATGGCCCACCATGAACCAAGTTCCCCTCGCCTATGGCCCGATGACCCTGTTCCTGCTGGTGATTATCGGCGGGGGAGTGTATTACCTGGTCCAAACCTACCGGAACAACCGTGACGATTATTGGGACTGACATGAGGGTGGACGCCGCATGAACGACCGAACCCGCCTGATAGCGATTATCGCCATTCCGTTGCTGACGCTGGCGCTCTATTTTTTTCTGACCATACTTTTCGATACGGAAGGCCGCGACAATGTGGCCTTTGAGGCCGGTGTAATCCTTTATTGTCTTGACCGGCTCTTTGGGGCCTTGCGCTTTCTGCCCCCCTGGATTTCATGGGGGATTCTTCTGTTCGTCTTTGTGGCAGGAGCCCGGTTCCTGCTCTGGGAAAACGAAAAGGTGAGTGAAGGCCAGCGGGTGGCCGTGGTGGTTTCCTCCCTCGTTTTACTCCTGCTGGCGGTGGTCATCCCGACTTTGCTGGGGGCGGGCAGTGCGGAAAAGGGGGCCTGGTGGCGCCCAGACACGCATCGCGCGGCAGGTACGGAGCGCGTTTTCGACAAGATCACTTTCGTCTGGGCTCCCGCTGGACAATATATGAAAGGAAGTCCCGATACAGAGACGGCCCGTGACAAGGACGAGGTTCAGCAGGAGGTGCATTTTCCCCGTGGATTCTGGATTAGCTGTAAAGAAATCTCAGTGGACCAGTACAAAGAGGTTGTCGGCAACATCCCTAACGGCATGGCTGACACGCTGGACAAACCTGACCTCCCCGTTACCGGAGTTTCCTATGAGGAATCTCTCGAATTTTGCAAGAAATTGATGAAAAAGGGTAACGGAATTTATCGTCTGCCCACTGAAAACGAGTGGGAATATGCCTGCCGGGCCGGCACCACCACCCCATGGTCATGCGGCGAGGACGCCACCCAATTGCCGGAATTTGCATGGTACAATGTAAACAGTGAACGTGAACCCCATCCGGTGGGCAGCCTTAAGGCCAACCCTTGGGGAATCCATCACATGCACGGGAATGCCGCCGAATGGTGTCAGTCCGATGGAGAATCCGGCAAGCTTGTTTATCGGTATCGTGGTGGAGAATGGATGGATGACGCCGCCCATTGCCGTTCAGCGGCGCGGGGTATTTTTACCCATTTGATCCAATTCATGGGCCTCCGGATAGTCCGAGAACCGTAGCCCCTTGCGCTTTGGTGGTGAATAAACCCTTGACACTGGTTACATTTTGGGGTAATCTATTTACAAATAAGCTGTTTATGCTCGTTTTCAAACTTGGGCTTTCAGGCCCAATGGAGGACCATGTGGTGAAACATGTAAGACCTATGTGCCAACAGAGGGTCGTCACTGCGGACAATTTCCAGGATGCCATTTGCCGATTTGCCGATTTGTTCAACACATTGTTGCATTTCTTCGGCGGTTCGTCGCCTGTGACACTGTGGGTAACTTCCAAGTGTGCGATTCCGACCGCGAATACGGGCGGAACCACGGGAACGACAGCCTGACCAGTATTATCCGGGTTTCGACTTATATATAATGATGCCCGTGCTGGATGCTCTGCGTCCGGCGCGGGATGGTGCAGTTTGGTATTTGCGGGCTTGCGCGTGTTTGAACGAAAGTCCGCAGGGCGCTGTGAAGTTCTTGCCCGGTTGGGCTGATGCGGCTCGGAGCCAATAAAGGGACAGGTTATGAACGTCTTCGCCATAATGATGCGGGTGCGGTGGGTGGCAGTGGCGCTGTGTGTGTGCTTCTGCCTCTCTGGTTGCGGCCTCCTTGGCACGGTCTACTTCCCCGACAGGGCGCTGGAGTCGGCAGTGCGCGCGGCATTGGACCAGCCTTTTGGCCCCCTGTTCAAATCACAACTGGCCAAGGTGCGCGAGGTGCAGGCCGAATCACTGAACATCGCGAGCCTTGACGGCCTGCAGTACTGCACCTCCCTGACGGTGCTGAACCTGCACGGCAACAAGATTCAGTCCATTACGCCGCTGAACACACTGGTCAATCTGGTGCGTCTGGACCTTGGCGACAACCAGGTCTCGAACATCGAGGCCCTTGCCGGCATGGTGCATCTCGAAGAACTGGTCATTTACGGAAGTCTTAATGAGATTGTCGACTGGCAGCCTCTGGCGGCGAATTCTCAGGCAGGCGGGCTGGGCGCGGGAAATGTGGTGGTATTGCCGACGGAAACGACCACGGACAGCTCCGGCAATCCCCTGCCGAACTTCGCACCGACGCGCCAAGTTCTTCTGGACAATGGTGTTACGGTGATTATTGGCTCTCCCAATACACAAGGCACGTCAACCACGACCACGACGGCGAAGTGACGGCCAAGAATTGCATGCGTCGCGCCCTGTCGGGTGCTCACGCTCCGGGTGACGAATCTGTGACGAGGTGGTTCCTATGACACTTGTCAGACCCCGATTGGGCGCACTCCTACTGCTGGCGGGAATGCTGGCATTGGCAGGGTGCCCCACAACTCCGCAACTCGACATAACGCCGGCCGCGGCAACCTTCGGCACTGACCGGACAGAAGTGGCCCTGGTGGTCAGCAACAGCGGTTCGCAATCGGTGCACTGGACGCTTGAAGAGGTTGTCCGGGACAACGCGGACGCAGCCTGGGTGGCACAGGACGTTCCGTGGCTGTCTGAAGACAAGATTCAGGCAACCCTCGCGCCCGGTATCGGTCGTGTGACCCTCACCGCCGACCGCAGCGCATTGCGTGCAGGCAGCTACACCAACACGGGACTGCGCTTCACCTCCGGTTCCTTTGTCCAAGTCGTCCCTGTCTCCATCACCGTGAAAACCACCCTTACCGTGGCCCCCGCGCGCATTTCCCTGCGGCCGGGCGCTTTGAACACCCAGTTCACCGTGACCAACCAGGGCACCGGCCCGCAGAATTGGACCGTTTCCTTTATCGCGGCAGGCGGCACGGCGGAGCAGGCCCAGCCGCTGCCCGCAGACATGACCGTCACCCCAAACCCGGGAACGACACAGGCCGGTGACAACACCACGGCAACGGTGGTCTGGACCGAGGCACGGGGAGATTTCCAACTCCTGGTGGACTCGCCCGGCGGACAGGGGATCGTCCAGGTGGCCTTTGGCGCCGCCTTGCCGGGACTTGCCGTTGTTCCCTCCGAAGCGCTGACGCTTTACTACGATGCCACTGCGGCGGACAATCTGGCCTCGGGGCAGGCACAGCCCGCGCAACCCGCCTCCACGCTGACCATCACCAACACCGGTGCCCAGTCACGCAACTGGACCATTGAAATCAACAACTTGACCGACCCTTCCACCGCAGCTTCCATCTCGGCCACACCCAATCTGGCGGGAACGCTCCCCGGTGAGGCCACGGCGGTCGCCGTGCAGGTCACCGATGTGACCAAGGTGCTTGCAGGCAGCGGCAACTATGAATTGGTCGTGAAATCGGGCGACGGTTTCCTCGCCATTCCCCTGATTTTGGAGAAAATGTCCCTGCCGGTGATTGCACCGTCAGAGGTTCCCGCACCGAACGCCAGTCGGCCGGAGGTGAGCATCATAAGCTCGCTGGACTTCGGCCGCACCACCATCGAGACCACTTTCTGGATGTGCAACACGGGGGCAACCGAATCCCGTCTGGACTTCCAAATCACCGATGACGACCAGGGTGTGACCAGTCCGCTGGTGGTGTCCGTGGCACCACGCAAGGGCGAGTTGCACGGTCCGGGCAACATGATTTTTATCCCTGGCACAAACACCATGCTCAATGCCATCCCCGTCACGGTTGCCGTGGACCGGTCCGCCATGACCGAGGACGTGGAATACCGGGACATCGTCATCACGGCTTGGGACCAGGATTATCACGCCCCCATCACCGCCGTGCCGACGGTGACGCTGAAGGTGCGTGTGGAACGGCCCCCGCTCGTCGTCGAAGGTGCCATCAACCGTGCCCGCCCCCCCTTCCTGCAACGCTGGGCCTTCCTTGTGCGCGACACTTCGGGCCGCGCAGTGCCCACACAAACCGCCAACGACCGATCGCGACTCAGTTTCACCATGTCTGAGGACGGTACAGAAGTGGACCTTAACGAGGTCACGCTGAACATTTCCGGTCCCGAGAACCTGAAAACAAACCTTGTGCTCATGCTCGACTACACGGGCAGCCTGTACAATGCTGGCACCAGCGATTTGGTCAACCCGCTCGCGCCAGGGGTGGTCATCGAGCAGGTTCGCCAGGCGGCCGCCCGGTTTATCGACGACCTGCCCTACGGTTACCGCATCGCGCTCATGTATTACAATGATCGCCAACAGGCCAACCGCCTTATCAGCCCCTTCTCCACCGACCGCGCGGCGCTCAAGAAGGCGCTGGCCGACTTCAGCGTTCCCGCCGACCTTCACGGCACCTCGGAAGTGTGGGACGCCGTGGCCGATGCGATCACCCGTCTGGCTGCCCAGGACCCGGCCGAGGTGCTGCCCTTTGACGATGCCGACATCCGCGCCGTCGTGTTTATCACCGACGGACGCGACAATTCCTCCACACGCACCTCCGACACGGTGGCCTCTCTGGCCAAGGACAACCGGGTGCGGCTGTACCCACTGGCCTATGCGCCCAAATCGCCCGTGGACACGGCGGGGTTGCTGACTGCGGCCGACAAGACCGGCGGACACTGCTACAGTGCAGGCGATCCCATCAATCTTGTCAAGCTGCTCGGCAACGAAAACGGACTGGTGCTGGAGCAGGCCGTCACCCTGCAGACCAACGCGATCGCCTTTGACGTGGTCAATGGGAGCCTGTCGACGCTGAACTGGACCATTGTGCCCGACGGTTCCCTGCCGTGGGTCAGTTCAATCAATCCCAGTGCCGGTTCCACCGCGGCAGGCGGAAGAACCCGCATCACGGTGACGGTTGCCCCCACCCAGGCGGGCGCGCCGCCGCTGCATGAAACGGGCGGAATCCTGCTGGTCCATTCCGACAGCGGCGAGGGTGCCGCTGCGGTCTACCTGACGCTGAATAACAGCAATACGACCGTCACGAACCTCTCCACCGTCCTGTATGACGACCCGGGCCGCATTTGGTCCGACCTGGGCAACCAGATTGTGCTTTCCTATGTGACCCCCCTGCAGAAAGCGGGCAACTACTCCATCCGGGTCAATTACACCCAGCCCAACGGCAATGTCGTGACGGGCTTTTACGAAAATGACGGGCTCTTCTACATCGGTGATGTGCGGGCCGGACAGTTGTCCACCACCACCACGGGCATAGTCACCGACATCACCGCCCCGACCCTTGCCGACGCGGTGCGTGGAGAGGTCTATCTTCGCGCCGACTACGTGCCCCGCGGCGTCAACCGCTTCCGGGTGCGCCTGATGCCGGGCATGGGTCCCGAGGTTCCCGCCGCTGCCGCCGCGGCCTTTGCCAATGTGCAGATGAGCGTGTCGCTCGCGCCGGACGGTCTGCTCGTTTCCTCGGATCCGTTTGCATCCTCCTGGCGTTTGGTGTCCGAGGGGGACAACATCTACACCATGCTCACCGACCAGGCAAACACGCTGGGATACGGCACCTCAGGCAATCTGCTGCTCATCAAGTTCACCAATGTTTACAACTATGCGGTGGCCTGCCTTGCGGCCGGCGCCGACCCCGTCATTGCCCTCGACATGCGCGTCGACAACGACATTTATCTGGCACCGGCAACACCCCAGGGGCCGTCGCGGACCGTCTTCTTCCTTTATCCCGACGGGCCGTCCTGCCTCCTCCGTCCTTTGTTGATCAAGGACAAGCCGGACACGGCACCCGCGTCCAGAACCATCCTTGACCTCGGAAACCCGGGAATAGACCCCGAAGCCAGCGGTGCCTGGGACCACGACGGCGACGGTTTGCCGGACTTCCAGGATCCTTATCCCGATGACAAGACGCAGCCCGGACTGCTTACGCTTCCCGCGTCCATAAACCTGTCCGCCGGTTCGGCCACGGTGACGGTGCGCAACAACCGGCTGGACACCTTCACCTGGACCACCGGGATTGTGGCGCTCCCCTCCACAGTGGGCAGTCTTGACGGACACATCACCATCGACCTGACCGGCACGCAGACCACGCTGGCTCCGGGCGAACAGACCACCATCAGCCTCACACTCGACGCCGCGGGCCTGCCCACCGGCGATTTCAATGCGAATCTGCTCATCAACACAGACGTTTTTGGCACGGAGCGCACGCCGATCACGGCAAGCATCCGCTGAGCCCAAACCGATGCGCGCGGCGTCCGCAGCGGGCCGCGTCGCAGAGAGGACAGAAGGTATGTCGTTCACAAGACGTTGCGCCGCCTGGACCGGCATGGGTCTGGCTATGGCACTGCTGGCGGGCTGTCCGCTCATACCGCAGCTTTCAGTGACGCCGCTGACCATCGCGCTGGGAGACACCGCAACTTCCTCCTCCTTCCGCATCGAAAACACGGGCGGCGGCACGCTGACCTACAAGGTCAGCGAGGACCTGCCGTGGATCGACATCGCGGCCACCGGCGGCACGGCGGGCAGCACTGTGGAAGGTTCCACCACCACCGATGTCGCCTTCATTCAAGTCGTGCTGAACCGGTCGGCCCTGCCCGCCCAGGGCGTGGTCCGCGGTGAAATAGCCGTCACCTCCAACGCCGGTGACCAGACAGTCATCGTTTCCGCCACCCAGGCCGGCCAGCCCCTGCTTCAGGTGTCGCGCACCAGCATCGATTTCGGCCTGACGGACACGACGGAGCAGTTCACCATCACCAACGGCGGCAACGCCGAATTGCAGTGGACCCTGGCGGCTCCGGCCGGCGCCACCTGGCTCAACGTTCAGCCCACCACCGGCACACTGAGCAGTTTTGGACAACAGACCGTGGTGACGGTCAATGTCAGCCGCACCGGCGTTGCTGCCCAGGCAGACCCCTACAGTTCGGTCATCAGCATCACTTCCAACGGGGGTGATGCGGGCGTTGCCATCAGCATGAACGTGCCCCCCTTCAATGTGCAGCCCAGAAGCCTCGATTTTGGAAGCACCCAGGGGGTGAGTTCAAAGTCGCTCACCGTGGAGAACAACGGCACCCTTCCCGTGGTGCTGGCTATTACGGCAACCACCGACTCAGCCGGCAACTGGCTGACGATCAACAACGGCGCCCCCACTCTGCCGGCGCCTGGTCCGTTGCAGGTGGTGGCCACGGCCAATGCGACCGGACTGGCCCCGGGAAGTTACACGGGAAGCATCAAGGTCGAAGCCACGGCGCTCTCCTACAGCCAGTTGGTGCCCGTCACGCTTTCCGTGCCCGGCTTTTCCGCCGCGCCGGCAACACTCGCCTTTGGAAGCATCAGCACACCGGCCACCCTGCCGCTGACACTGAACAATCTGGGCACCGCGCCCATCGCCTGGACCGCGACGATTCCCGCCAACAACCCCTGGCTTTCCCTGAGCGCCACCTCGGGCACGCTCGCATCCACCCAGACCCTCAATGTAACCGCAACTCCCGGCACGGTTGACCCGGGCCAGTATGCCGCCCAAATCACCTTCGCGTTCGCCGGCGGGCAGGACACGGTGAACGTCAGCATGACGCGGCCGAAACCGGCCGCGCTAAAAGTGGCGCCGCAGGACATGGATTTCGGCGTTACCCGCACTGAAACGACCATGGGCATCTGGAACGACGGCCTGGGCACAATCAATTGGAGCATTGACACGGCAGGATTCCCCGCATGGCTGGCGCTGTCGCCGGTGAACGGCGCGGGCCTGGCCTCCGGCACGGTGAGCGGCGACATCACGGACACCGTCAAGGTAACCGTGAACCGCAACCTGGCCCCCGCAGGCCTACTGGACTTTGACTTTACCTTCTACGTTGCCGCTGCGGGCGATTCCACCGTGTCCGTGCCTGTGCGCGTGCGCGCCAGTGCGCCGAAACTGCCCGAATTCAACATCATTGGCGAGGGCATAGACGCCTTCGGCGTTCCCTATGCGCGCCTGGACATCGCCGAGAACACCCAGACTTTCCTGGTGAAAAACACGGGCGACGGGGTGCTCAACTGGTACGTTCCGCCCGACACCGTCCTGCCTGCATGGATCACCTCCATATCCCCACAGCAGGGAACGGTGGACCCAGGCCGTCAACAGACGGTGAGCATCACGGTGGACCGCAGCACCCTCAGTCGTGCCGGTGCCACCTTCCGTCTGCCTCTCGCTTCCAATGACCCGTCGCGTCCGCTAATGGTCATCGAAATTCAGATCCGGGTGCCCTACACCATCACCATCGGGGCCAAGCCAGATGCGATCGCTTTCGGCCGCATTGCAAACACGGCGTTGATGTCCGTGGCCAACCTGGGTGACGAGGGTGAATACCTCAACTTCAAAATTACCTCGTCCCAGCCCGACTGGCTGTTTGTGGAGCCACCCACCGGGCGCAGCATCGGCGTCGCCCCCAATCAGCTCAAGGACTTCAAGAGCATCAGCGTGGCCATTGACCGGTCGCGGATCAAGGGCGAGGGAGGCGTCGCGAAGCTCATAGTTGAGGCGACCGACGTGCCCGAGGATGCCCTTCCCGTGGCTCCGGTCGAAATACAGGTATCGGTGGATCTGGCGCCCCTGACCATTGAAACAGCCGTCAACCAACTGCGCCCGCCTTCGCTGGTGCGCATGAACGTCCTGCTGCGCGACCAAGCCTACCGTGTTTTCCCGTCGCTGGAGGACAATTTCACCGACACGCGCACCTTCTACAACGTGCCCAATGTGCTGGCCAGTTTCCTGGAAGACTCGCAGCCCATCGACCTGAATGAAACCAACGTTTTTGTCAAGAAGAATGAGAACCTGCGCTTTGACGTGCTTGTCATGCTCGACTTCTCCGGCAGCATGAAGTCGGCGGCCCAGGCGCTGGTGGACGACGGACAACTGCCTGCTGGCGGGGACCCCCTGGACGCACTGTATGTCCAAACCATCGCGCCCATGCTGGCCGAGTTCCCCCCCCACTACCGCGTTGCGCTGGGCGTCTTTAATGAGCGCCGCTACGGTCTGGACACCCAGCTTCGCATCATCTACGGCGCCGATGCCCTGCATCCGCAATATGCCGGGGATGCCTTTGTGCGCGACAAGGACGTGCTGGCCTACCGTATCAACCACATGGACGTGCAGGACAACGGCGCCACCGCGTTCCTGCCCGCCGTGGATGCCGGCGTGGCCACCCTCACCGGCATTGACAGCAGGGCCAACCTCATTCCCTTTGACACCACGGACGAATCCATCCTCGTTGCGGTGAGCGACGGCCGCAGAACCACCCCGCCGGGCGAACTTTCCGTGGTGGTGGACTACCTTTCGGCAAACCGGGTCCGTTTCTTCCCCATCGGCTGGGGCCAGTCGGTGCAGGCCAACACCCTGATAACACTTTCTTCAGGTTCCGGCGGCCATTATTATTCGCCGCAGACCAAGAAGAACAGCGACGGCGTCGATGTGCCCCAGTTGTCCGAACTGCTCCAGTGGACCCGCACCGAGCCGGGCAACGCCACGGCCCAGTCTCTGCCGCGCGACCTGCGCTCCCACATCACGCTGTCCTATCCCTCGCTAAACGAGGCCTCCACCATGACCCTTAATGCCCGGGTCGAGGTGCTCGACACGACGCCCTCGGTCAACGCCAACGTCAGCATCGGCAGCGAACCCATGGCGCTTTATGCCAATGATGTCCGTCTGGGCCAGATTGGCATGCGCACCGAGGGGGTAAATCCAGGCGGGGTGAGTTCCGTGTTCGTCTACATGGACTACGCGCCGCGCAACCTCGGCAAGTTGACGCTGCAATTGAGTGCCGAAAGCATCAATGGTCTTGACAATATCACCTACGCAGTGGTCCCGGTGCCTGAAGAGAACGGCGGGCTGGTGTCGGACTGGACCGTTACAAATCCCGGGGCAAACCAGTACAGCTTCACCGCACCGACGGGACACCAGTTCCGTTACGGTGATTACGGTGAATTGGTTGAAGTGCGCGTGAGCAATGCCACCCATCCCTTCAAGGTGCGCCTGGCCGTGCTTGATCCGGTTATAGGCCCGAGTCTGGACGGCAAGTATTTCACCTGCCCGGACACCATCACGGTCAACAGCAACCCCTACAGGGCCCCCTCCCTGCCGCGGCTTGCCCTGAACAGCGTGATTCCCAACTATGGGTTCATCAACACGTTCATGAACGGATCCATCGAGGAGGACCCGATTCTCGATCTGCCCGCCCATGACGCGGCCTTTCTGTTGAACATTTACAATCTTGGCGGCGCCCATCCCCCGACGGACGTGCGGTTGTACTGGGCGCCCATCAGCGAGGCCCGCACGGTGGTCGACACCAAACTGGGTGCATTTAGCATAACCCCCCTGACCGGTGGACGGGTTGATTCGACGGAGAAGCCCGACTCGCTGTACATCCTGCCCATTCCCGCCCTTTCGGACCTTCCGGGCGAATACAGCGGCGCGGTGAGTATCGAATACACCTACGGCGCCAAGGGCGCCTATGGCACCATGAGCATTGATGCGACGGACGGACCCTATTTCCTCCGCTATACCGTCGGTTACGTGCCCGGACTGGCGATCTCACCGCACAAGCTGGATTTCGGCAACCTCCTGACGCAGTTGCCGCTGACGATTCGCAATACCGGCGTGGGTGAACTGAAATGGTCCATCGACGACACCATCTTCCCCGCCTGGCTCAAGACCCCCGAAACGGGTTTCATCTTCGACTCAAACGGGCTGACGACATTCAATATAAGCATTGACCGAAGCCTTCTGGCCAGCGGAGACTACAACACAACGTTTATTGTGACCGCCGACAATAGCGACGCCGAAGTCGTTCAGGTTCACATGACGGTGAACTAACCCCCTGTCCCTTCCCTGCAGCCGGGAGGTCTTGAGACCTCCCGGCTGTTGTGTTTTACAGAAAGGACCGTGGGTGTGCTGCTACCAGGTGAAGCGTACGGTGGCCAATCCCCCGGCGGGCACCAATACCGTCACGCCTCCTTCCGGGGTCACCGCCAGAGACTCCAAAACTTCCTCGTTCAAGTTGCACAGACGCGCCTCGACCACTGGCTGCTCCAACTGGAATTCAGCTTGGCTGTCTCTCCCGGTCGGATTCCAGAAGCGGATGACCGCCCCCTGCCCCTCTTCGGCGGGCTTGAGGGCTGTCACCACGGCACCTTTGGCATTCACCCGCATGAAAGAGCGCGAGGCGGGCGAATCCTCGCGAAGCTCGTGACTGCGCACTTCGGTCTGCAATTCTGAGACCAGTTCCAAGGCTGAGACCACATCACATTCAGATGCAAACGGATGCAAACCATAATTAATTACCAATTCCTCTTGCAATTGTCCGTCACTTTCCGCAGAACGGGCCACAGTCTTTCGGAAGGAACGGAACAGCGTCAGCGCCAAACTGCGCTCCGGGGTGTCGAGCACGGCGTACTCGTGCAACCCTGTCGGGGCCAGCACAGCAAAGCCGCCTGACGCATCTTGAACACCGCAAAGCGACGTAAACGCCTTCTCCGGGTTGATGCGCTCCTGCCATTCCGCCGTTTCAGCGGGAATGGCTATTTGCCGCTCCACGACGGCAAAGGGTGTGTCTGCGAAAGATGTGTCGGTTTGCACATGCGTCGGGAAAAGCACCCGCAGACGATGGTCCTTGGCGCAGTTCTCCACCACGGTGCGCACCTGAAGGACGGGGCTGTGTTTGGCCACGGTGATAAAGTCCGTAACCTTCACCGACACCCGGTCTGTGGACCGGTAGCCCGTTTTCTGATCCAGTTCGCGGGGCAGAATCAAGGTCCGCTCCACTCGGAACACGGTGCGCAGGGGACCATCCTCGTCAATGGCCGTCATCACGGCTGCGCCGAGCCCCCGGTAGACGATGTCATTGAGCGGCTGGCCGCGCGTCCATCCGTCACCACATTCCCCGGCGTCCTCATAGGAGAACAATCCGTCAAAATTCCGACCGTCGGCCAGGTTTGTAAGACGGCCCGTGCCGTTCGGCTTCAGTTCAAAGGCAATCAGGCCGTTTGCTGCGCTGAGCGGTCCGGTCAGGAGACTGCCGAAGCTGCGGGTGGCCGCATCGCAGGGCTCCACGCGCAGCGCCGTGTAGCCCGCCGCGGGCAGCTCCAGTTCCACCGCCACATGGTACAGGTCGCCAAAGCCAAAGGTGTGTCGGCCAAGCGCATCGAGCCGCTGGGGCGTTTCCTGCTTCCGCTCCACGCGCACATGCTGGTACGGCGCATGGGTGCCGTCGGGCAGCACCAGGTGAAACTTGTTGTAGCGCTCACTGGTGGCCAGGCCGTCAATGTAGGCCTTGCCCGATTTCTCCACGTGGTCGGCCGGGAAAAAGAGACAGAGGTCGAAGACACCCCTGCGGGGCTTGGGCAGTGGATTGTGCACGGCGATGCGCCGCCAATTGTCCGGACCGGAGGAGGTGCCGGTGATGCGGCGCCAGTCTTCCGGTCCCGCCGCCGCGCCTGCAATGCGCGCCATGGAACGGCGCACGCAACCGTCGGCGATGAGGTCGCACTGGTCAAAGCGGTAGTGCATATCCCGGTGAATCTGGTCCTGGCTGCATCCGCAGATGGAATCGTGGGGGTGGTTGCGCAGCAGATACTGCCATGCCTTGCCCAGAAAGCCCGCCACGGGCGCGCCACCGGCCATCATTTCATAGACCAGCATGGGCTCGACGCACTTCTCCAGCAGCGCCTGGCTGTGGTCGTTGCGCTGCTTGAGGTCATAGCGCGAGGAAATGACGTGCACGATGAGGTATTGGCCCACGCGCTGGTGGTCGCGCGCCGGTTCGCGCAGTTCCCCCCGGCGTTCCGGCAGTTCGTCGATGTGCGCGGCCAGTTCGCGGCCGTATTCCTCCAGCGAGGTCCAGCAAAACTCAATGTCGGGCCGGCGCTCCTTCAGCTTCTCGTAAATCTTGGGCATTTCGTGGTCCGGCCGCGTGTGGTCGATGGCGTCCAGCATGAGCAGCAGCGGGGCGACGGTGCGCGCCGACTCGTCCGTGAAATACGTGTCGAAATGCTTGGCATAAGCCTCGTCGGTGTATCCGTCGGCGCGCAGGTTGTCGCGCACAGCGAACTGGAAGGGGGCGTAGCTGCCCTTGTCGGTCAGCTTGTGATAGGCCAGCTTCTTGCCGTCGGGGCCGACCCAGGCAAAGTGCATCGGATAGGTCTCGTCCTGTGTGCCGCGCCAGCAGATACCCGCGCTGAGGCCGAAACCGCGCATGATCATCGGCAGCGCCGCGACATGGCCAAACTGGTCCGGCGTGTAGCCGAAATCCAGGTGCGGAAAGCCCATGCTGCGGCAGATGCGGATGCCCCGCATCAGATTGCGCACAAAGGATTCGCCCGAGATGAGCCATTCATCGGGCAGGTTGTACCACGGCCCGGCAAGCAGGCGGCGCTCCTTGAGCAGCTTGACCAGCGCTTCGCGCCGTTCGGGCCGGATTTCCAGATAGTCCTCCAGCACAACAGTCTGCCCGTCGAGATGAAAGCAGGCGTAGTCCGGCCCCTCCCCCATCAGGTCGATCAACTCGTCCACCAGTTCCACCAGCCAGCGGCGGTATTCCTGAAACGGCTCATACCATTCGCGGTCCCAGTGCGTGCCTGCGCAATAAAAGGCTTTCATCGGGCATTCCTTTCCATGAAGGCGGGTTGTGGGTTTCAACAGGCATGGATCATATAGGCTGTAGCCTGTGCAGGGCAACGCGCGTAGGGAACCCCACTGGGAGCGCTGGCGTCCCGCCGGCTGTGTTGGCGGAGGAGAAAAGCCGGCGGGACGCCGACGCTCCCAGTGGGGGCTTGCACCCGCTCCGACGCTTGGTCAAGAATTACAGCGACAGTGCCACACCAACAGCATGGAAAGGCGACTTTCATGAAGCTTCGCACAGCACTCCCCGTTATTCTCATGGGCTTTATTACAGCGGCGGCCTGGGCCGCGCCGGAAACCACCACCGCTCCACCTGCGGGCGTCCTATCGCTGGAAAATCTCGCCGCATTCCGTGACCCGGTCGGCGACTGGACGCTGGCGGGGACCGTCACACTCAAGAAGGACGACCCGGCCCGCCTGGACTGGACCGCAGGCACCGGCGTGGCGGTAAACGGCCCCAAGGGCAAGACCGTTCACCTGGTCACCAAGGCGGAGTATGGCGATGTGGAACTGCACATCGAGTTCATGATGGCCAAGGGCTCCAACTCGGGTGTGTATTTTCAGGGCCGCTATGAGGTCCAAGTGCTCGACAGTTGGGGTGTCGAGAATCCCCAGTACGGCGACTGCGGCGGCATCTATCAGCGCTGGCACCCCGAACCGGGCCTTGACGAGAGTCAGCGCGGCTACGAAGGCAAGGCGCCCCGCGTAAATGCAGCGCGGCCGCCCGGCGAATGGCAGTCCTTTGATGTTGTCTTTCGTGCGCCGCGTTTCGATGGGGCCGGAAAGAAAATCGCCAATGCCTGCTTCGTGAAGGTCGTGCACAACGGTGTGGTGGTCCATGAGAATGTCGAAGTCACCGGTCCCACCCGCGCGTCGCTCTTCGAGGACGAGAACCCCCTGGGGCCGCTCATGCTGCAAGGCGACCACGGCCCGGTGGCCTATCGAAACCTTTCCATCCGACCGGTGGCATTGCCCTAACGGTATACATTTCGGTCAATGCTGCGGTCGTCTCAATGCCCACACCCTTTTCACCTCACGCGTCGAAGGTCCAAGTTGTGGCGAGGTTTCACCACCACGCCACAACTCGGAAGCGTCGCCAAGGTGGCAGCAGCGGCAAATATGGGGCACTTAATTGGACCATGGGGGTCCATTATCGGGCCGGAAGGAAGGGAATTTCGCTTCTTGGCATCGGTGTTGTTTATCCAGAGGGAATGTTCTGCTATAATCCCGCCGTTTTGTAAAATGGTCCGGCGGGTGCCGGCGACGATAATCTATCAAAGAAAGGGATATCCGTGGCCATCAAGTACTTTTGTCCGAAGTGCCACAGGCGGTTCATCGAATGGGGAGCCCAGAAAGCGGGTTTCAAATGCCCCAATGCTGACTGCAACAGTGAAGAGTTGAAACTTATGGATTCGGCCGTGCTCATTGAGGCGGTTGAAAAGCCCAAACTCAAGCGGGTGAAGCGCAAGAAGACGCCGCCCGTGCCGATTGGGGAAGACTTCGACGTAGATGAGGGCATGGTGGTCATGCCGCTGGAGGACGAGGACTTCGAGGACGTCGAGTCGGAAGAGGAAGAGGCCGAGATCGAGGAAGTCGAAGAGGTCGAGGAAGTCATCGACGGCGTGGACGAGTTTGCCGTTGTCGAGGACATCGTGGGCGTCGAGGACGTTGACGTGGACGATTCCATCAGCGAGGATATCGAGGAGTTCGACGGTGATGAAATGCCGTTGGAGGAAGAGATTCTTTAATTGATAATGGACAATTGACAATGGACAATGAAAGGCATCGAACGGGAACGGCGGGTAGTTGGCCGCTGGAACAGGACGAGGCCTTGGTGAAGAAGTAATCGCCGCACGGCGTCCCCCGTTTTCAGGGATTCCGTGCGGCGTTGCTTTATGGGGGGCTGTTCCACCGTTGGGAGGTGACCAAGCCGGACGGCCATATCGGGCTGTAGGACAGCCGCCCCCGGCTGTCAATTCCTGTCCGCATTCCAAATGATGACCGGCGAGGGCGCCTGTCCTACATTTCCTAGAAGAGTGCTACTTGGCGGCCTTCGGCGCCAGCCCGGGCGGCAGGGAAGCGGCGGCTTTCTTGTTCTCCGCTTCGACGGAGGTGACCAGAATCTTGTCAAACTGAAGGGCGAACCTGAGCGCCGGGACGGACTTTCTGAACTCTTCGCGCAGCAACGCCGACAGGGTGGCGGTGGCGGGAACAGACAAGGTCATTTTGCGCTGGTCCTCGGGCACTTTCTGTGCCTCTGGGTCCACGGCGAGGGTGACCTGCGCGCGATCCGCAAGATCCTTGAGCACGGTGAGCGCGTCCTGATCCTTGAATTCCAGCGGGGTGCCCGGCACCGGCGCGGTCAGTTTCTTGTTGAACTCGGCGGAGATTTCCTCGGCAACCATCACGTCGCCGCCGGTCTTTTCCGGTTCGGCCGGGGCGGCCACCGCCGTGGCCGGATTCTCAGAATCTATGCTGCTCACCAGTTTGCGCGGAATCTTCATCATGGGCTGTCCCGGTGCATACTCCACCTCAACCGAGCCGGGGGTCACGCGCAGCACTTTTACACCGCGTAGTTTTTTTCCGCTCTTCAGATGCACCGTGTCGCCCTCAATCTTGAAGGTGGACGAAGTGTCCTTTGCGGATACCTGTGCCGCCTTCTCATCAGGCTTGTCCCCATCCTTTTCATCGCCTGAGGCGGGAGCCTTGTCCTTAAGCGGGCCCCCTTTGAGCACGTGCGACTTGTGCGCGGGCTTGTCCGATTCGGCGCCGCCCCCGCCCGGAACCTGGGCGAAACAGGCGCCGCACAGCAGAAATGCGGCGGCCACACAGACAAGACTATGCTTCGTCATCATCAGAAGTTTCCTCGCTGGTCGTGAATCTGCCAGCATTCTAGAACCCAGCCCGGAGCATTTCAACTTTATGCCCGGAAATCAGCCTCCGCACCCGCCTCCCATCCTTCTCCCTCCCATACCCCATCCGGCAACGGGCCGGCGCTACTCCACCGGAACAAACATCGCCGACACCACGGCATGGGCCTTGTTGGCGAGGGTGATGCGGTCTTCGGCCGTGAGGGTCTCTTCGGCGAAGGTAATAATGATTTCGTGGTATGGCAGGGCGAGCATGCCGATGAGGTAGCGAAAGAAATCCCGAACCTTCTGTGTTCCGTAGGATTCAAGACTCTTGTCGGAGAGGTCGGAACCGGGCGCCCGGTAAATGAGCGGGGTGTGAAAGATGACGGAATGAATGGCGGAGGGGCATCCCGCCGGGGTGCGGTAGCTGACACTGGCGCAGGCAACGGGTGTGCCCGTCTGGACGGCCGCCTCAAAGAGCGCCGCCCGAAACGGACGCACGACGGTGCCGCGCGGTGTGTCGAGCACGGGATTCTCCGGGGCAAAGGCCACGCTGTCTCCGGCACGCGATGCCTCTATTACGGCATGGGTGATGCGCGGCGTGTCCTCTTGGGTGCGTTTCACAAACAGCAAGTCGAGTCCGCGGAACAGAATGCCGACGATCGGCGCGGTCTTCAGCGGGGCTTCGGCCACGAAACGGGCGTCGAGAAGCGCGGTCAATGCGAAGAAATCCAGCCAATTGGGGTGGTTGAACACCAGGCAGTAAGGTTTTGCCGGGAGTTTGCCCTGCACAATTATGCGGGTTCCCGTGAAACGGAGCAGGCCGTGCATCCATACCCGCGACAACCCCGAGCGCAGGGCCTTCGCCCTGCCGGGGGCTATCCACACGACCGGATATATCAGCCGGGCAAGGAGGGAGAAAGCCATCGTGTACGCCAAGGCGCTTCCCAAGCGCAACACCGCGCGAAGATATCCCCCTACACTTGGCCTCCGGGTCGGTGGAACCATCGCTTCCTGCTTTGCAAACTGTTCATCCACGGCTGAAATTCCTGCGGCGGCCGGGCTGCAACTCAGACATCCTGAGAATTGGCCGCATCTTTCTGACGCCGCCTTATCTCTTTGAAGAAACCCGACAGCATGGACCCGCATTCCGGCGCGAGCACGCCGCCCACAACCGCAGGCTGGTGGTTGAATCGCGTGTCCTCAAGCAGGTTCATCAGCGTGCCGCAACAGCCCGCCTTGGGGTCTGTGGCGCCAAAATACACCTCCGGAATGCGCGCCAGAATGATGGCCCCGGAGCACATGGGACAGGGCTCGAGGGTGACATAGAGGCGGGTGTTTTCAAGCCGCCAGGAACCCAGATGCGCCGCCGCCGAGGTAATGGCGAGCAGCTCGGCGTGGGCCGTGGGGTCCTGGAGCAGTTCGCGCTGGTTGTGGCCCTTGGCAATAACGCGCTCCTCATGGACGATGACACAGCCGACGGGGACCTCTCCGGCCTCCATGGCGCGCTCCGCCTCGCGCATGGCCAGACGCATATAATGTTCGTGGGTGTTTGTCATGGGCCGCATTGTGCCCACGCGGACGGGGGAAATCAACCCGCGCCGCCTGCTGCCGTCCGGTCAAACCCTTCCCCACGGCAGGCACGTGAAACCTTTTTCCGGCCACCCCGGTCTGAAATAGACACCTTTTGGGTGTTGTGCAGCCGTGCCACGGCGTTGTGCCGGATGCGTGAGGGCAGATTCTAATCAACCGAGAGAAGGAACTACAGAGATGGCAAAGTTTGTGAAGTATGGGATGTTGTGCGCATTGGTGCTGGTGCTGGTCGCGGGTTGCGCCACGGGCACCAAAAAGTCGGACGAACAACTGGTCGGCGACCAGATGCAGCTTGTAAAGAAAGCGCTCGAGAGCAAGGACATCGACACGCTCTTCACGCTGGTTTCTGAAGACTTTACGCACCCGGAAGTGGCCACGAAGGCCGAGTTGAAGGCGCTTGCCGAGACGGGGCGCGATTCCGGGTATGCCGATGACGGCACCTGCGACCTGAAAAAGATGCAGTTGACCAAGAAAGCCGACGGCACGGTCTCCGCATATCCGATCGATCTTTCCAGCCCAGCTGGCTCCATCAGCATCGAACTGGTGTTCAAGAAGGACAAGGACAGCGTCTGGCGCGTCGCCTCGGGCAATGCCGACGGCGTGTGATAGGTTAACCGGAGTCCGTCCGCATACGTCGGGCACGGACAGGCATGTTCTCAGGCCCCGCCTTCCCGGCGGGGCCTGATTTCTTTGTTGCCGGTTTGGACGCTTCGCCCCGCATCGGTTAATATATCGGTTGTCGGTTCGCGCGGCGGACCGTTTTTCGTTGCATCTTCTCGAACGACCATCGGCAGGGTAACAGTGCATCCCCGAATCCGGCCCTATATTATGGCATGCTTTTCATGCCTCCTTTGCTGGACCGCGGCCTACGCCGCCCAGCAAACCGCGCAATTCACAGGAGACTTGGGCGGGCAAATGCTGCGCGCAAACGCCACGCTCAAGACTTTTCAGAACGTGCCCTATGTGTCGCTGAGCCAACTTGTTGAGCAAATGGGCGGCAAGACCAGGCTTAACGGGGCCAAGGTGGAGATTTCACTGTCCGGAGCCAGGGCGGTCGGGGGAATCAACGACACGGCTGTCGCGGCGGGACAGGTGCAGTTTGCACTGGCCCATCCGATGGTGACCGAGTATGAGAATGCCTACATCTCCATCGAAGATGCGGCCAAATTCTTCCAGCAAAGTTTTCAGGTGGCGCTGACACGCAGCGATGCGGCCCCCGCTGCCCGGTCCATCGCCCCTTCCTCGCCGGAAGAGACTCCGCCGGAACCGGAAGACTCCAAGATCCTCCTCAAAACGCTCGAACTGGCGCCCCCGCCAGTGGCACCCGCCACGCCGACGGAGCCTTCTCCGAACGCCCCCCCCGTCGCCCCGACGACAGCACCCACACCTGGCACGCCGACGGCGGCCACGGCCGCCGCGCCGGGGGCAGTTTTGGCGAAAGGGCCGATTAAGATCGTGGCGGTGGATGCCGGACATGGCGGTGGCGACACCGGCACAATGAGTCCCAGCGGCACGGCGGAGAAGGCCATCACGGCCGCCATGGCACTTCGTTTTCAAAAGTCTCTGGCGGAAACCGGAACGGTGTCGGCAGTGCCCATGCGCAAGGAAGACAAGGAAATCTCCCTCAGTGACCGCGCGTCCGCCGCCTCGGCGCAGTCTGCCGGACTCCTGCTCAGCCTGCACACCGGCGCGGCGCTCTCGCCGCAGGCGCCGTTGATTCAAATCTACCATGCGCCGGTTCCGGCGGAAGGCGGCGATTTGGCTGCCTGCGCAAACCGCGCCAAGGCCCTTGCCGATGCCTTGGCGAAGGCACTCGCCACGGGAGACGACCCGCCGTCTGTGGCGGTGCGGACGGTGCCGCTGCGCCTTCAGAGCGCGGCAAAAATGCCCTGCCTTCTGGTGGAAGTGGGTTCGCTGAACCAGTCCGAGGGCGAATCCCTGCTCATCGCGGAAGACCGGCGCAATCCCCTGGTGGACCGACTGGCCAAGGCGCTGGCGGCGGCGGTGGCCGACGTCAACGCGCAACGCTGAGGACCGCGCCGTGAGATCTGACACCAAGAAAAGCATCCTTGCCCGGCTGGGACTGGCACTCTGGGCCATGACCACCCTGATTCTGTGTTTTGTCATCGCCATGCTGGTGAACGAGATGCTGCGCAATGGCCAGTCGCCGCTGGCGTCCTTCCAGAGTGAGGCCCCGGCGGAAAGCAAGGCCAAGCCGGCCAAAACGCTGCCTGCGGGTCCGGCGGGCACCAAGGAAATCCAGCTCTACTTCTCCCGTGACGATGGACAGGGTCTCGCCTCCGAGCCCGCCACGATTGAGTTCAGCAACAGCACGGTCGAAAACTGCCGCCATGCCATCGCCGGGCTGATCGAAGGCCCCCGTCAAAACGGAATATCCCCGACGCTTCCAACCAACGCCCATTTGCGCGGACTTTACCTCCTTGACTCGGGCGAACTGGTGGTGGACTTTTCCAGTGACGTGGCGCAGGCCCATGCGCGAATAAAAAGTGCCGGCGTGGAGGGCATGCTGGTCTTCGGCATCGTCAACACTGTGACGCAGCCGACCTTGCAGGGACAGGACAAGGCGGAGGTCAAACGGGTCCGCTTTCTGGTCGAGGGCGCCCCGCCAACGGACGGTTTCCCGTCCCACATAGACCTTAGCCAGCCCATCGCCCCGGAACCGAGTTGGGTTCAGGCGGCCACGGGATGACGCGTACCGCCGCAGCAGGCCGGGCCATCGGCATCTTTGACTCCGGCGTGGGCGGGCTCACGGTGCTCAAACGCATTGCGCAGCGGCTGCCCCACGAGCATCTTTGCTATCTGGGCGACACGGCCCGGGTCCCCTACGGTACCAAATCGGCCGACACGGTCATCCGCTATGCCCGTTCCTGTGCCGCAAAGTTGACCGAGCGCGGCATTAAGTTACTGGTGGTCGCCTGCAACACGGCCTCAGCCTATGCGCTGGACACCTTGGCCGCAGAACTGCCTATGCCGGTGCTGGGGGTGGTGGAACCGGGCGCGCGCGAGGCGGTTCGCTGCAGCAAAAACGGACGGGTCGGTGTGATCGGAACCGCGGGCACCGTGGCCAGCGGTGCCTACACGCGGGCCATCGCGGCGCTCAACGAAGACATCCGCGTCTACTCCAAGGCCTGCCCCCTCTTCGTCCCCCTGGCGGAGGAAGGCTGGGTCCGGGGCGAAATCCCCCGGTCTGTGGCCAAAACGTATCTGGCGGAGCTTGCCGCAAGCCGCATTGACACCCTCGTCCTCGGCTGCACGCACTATCCCCTGTTGCGCGGCCCCATTGCCCCACGTGGCCGGACCGGGAGTGCGGCTGGTGGACAGCGCCCGCGAAACGGCCAAGGCGGTCGAGAAGGTGTTGCGCGACTCGGACATGCTGCGACGGGCTTCCACCCCGGGAAAGCACACTTTCCTGGTAAGCGATTCGCCTGCGAGCTTTGCCAAGGTGGGCGCGCGATTCTTGGGTCATCCCCTGACGGGTGTGGAATGGGTGGATGTGCAGACGGGCTGAGACAGCTTTCCGGCGCGCCGGGTTGGGAATGAATATCGGGGCATGAAGCGCACTCAGGACAGCATGACCGAACGACGAAACGCGGTGCGGCCCTCCCCCCCTCCGCCACCGCCCCGCCGGGCCCCCCAACGCATGAGCATTGAGGCCCAGCATGTGCTGATTCTCTTTCTGGCCGTCACCCTGGTGGCCATTCTCGGGGGCACTACCGTAATGGCCTGGCGGCAATGGAAAGAAGTGCCGCCCACCACGGTTGCGGAAGCGCCGCCAGCCTCTCCAGCACCCCTCCTCAGCCCCAAGCCTGAAACCAAACCCGCCGTCAAGTCCGTTCCCAAACCGCCGCCGCCCCCCCCGACGCCGACATTGGCTGCTGTGGCGGAGGGCACGATTGACCGCGCCTTGGTGGACAGCAGTGTTCCAGCGGCCTATGTGCAACGACTGTGGGCAGAAGCGCGCAGTGACCCACAAGGCAAGTGGCAGTATCTCGGTTACGATGTTTCACTGCCACCCAACCTGAGTTGGCCCAAACTGCGCACCCAACTGGTGGCCAAGCTGGCGGGGAACCGTCTGAGTGTAAATGAGGAACGCGGCACCGAACCCGGCACGGCCCGAATTCGCGTGGCCCAACAGAGCCGCATCATCGCCGAAGCCCTTATCCATCCAATGAAACCCGCACCCGAAAAGACAGCGGCACCAGCAGCTCCATTACTCAAGGGCAGTGAACCCACCATAGAGGATGAAATAGCGGAGCAAGAACATTCAAACATACAAAAGAAGCTTGAAACAACTGCAAATATACTGAATTCGGCTGACGTAAAAGTAGCGGCCATCCATCCTGAAACAGATATACCCAAACCTGAGGACCCCGCTTCAGCACCAAAATCGGATTTATCGGTCCCTGTTCCCCTATCACCATTGCCTGAGCCGGAACCCAAACCGGAAGCGAAAGCAACCTCTCCAGCCGCGCAGTCCCCAGCAGAAACGCCGACACCAGCAGCGCCCCCTCCCCCCCACCCCGAGCCAACGCCGATACCGGAACCGTTACCCGAGCATAAAGTTTCAGTATCTCCGCCAGAACCGGCACCCCTGCCGGAGCCAAAGTCAGAGGCCCCGCCCCCCCAGCCTGAGCCGACGCCGATACCGGAATCTTTGCCCGAGCCTAATGTTTCAGTATCTTCGCCAGAACCGGCACCTGTGCCGGAGTCAGCGCCGGGGGCTACATCCTCGCCTACCCCGGAAACAGCACCAGCTTCCGTGCCAGAGTCCCCGGCAGAAGTGGTGCCGCCGCCCCAAACAGAATCGGAACCGGTGCCAGAATCCCCCGCGCCTGCTCCCGTACCTGAACCTGAACCGAAGTCTTCCCCCAATCCCGCTCCCTCGGAAAAGTCCGCGCCGGGACCACCACCGACTGCACCTTCCCCTACAGAAGCAGCCACAACAGCACTGGACCCTGTGTCAGCCCCTTCATCCATACCGGAACTTCCCCCTGCTCCCACACCGGAACCGTCACCACTGGTGCCGCCCCCACCGGCGCCTGCGCCCAAAACCCCACCGGTGCCCGAAACCGTACAGATGCCAATGCCTGAGCCGGTCCCGGTGCCATCGAAATCCCTCTCTGTACCCGCAGAGGTCCCGCAGTCCATTCCAGAGGTCCCGGCCGAATTGCCAGCGCTCCCATCCAATCCGCCTCCCCGCGATACCTCCCCGCCACCCGCCCCCGCGCCAGAACCCGTACCCGTGCCCAAAATCCTGACGGAGCCAAAACCTGAACCGGTGCCAGCCCCCCCGGAACCGACACCCAAGCCTGCGGAGACGGCGGAGCCCAAACCGGAAGCTCCGACTCCGGTGCCAGCGGCAGTACCAAGTCCTCCACCGGCACCCGCGCCTCCAGAACCTGTACCCGTGCCAGAGGCGGGCGCGTCCGCGCCGCCCTCCCTGCCGAAACTTCACTGGGAAATTGGTGCGCGTGAGAGCGAAGAACCTATACACATGCGCAACAACCGTGCAAAGGAAACGGAAACAAGCCCCCCCCCCAAGGAAGCTACAGAACCGGCACCCGCGCAAGCGCCGGAGAAGAAAGAAACACCTGAACCGGTGGAACGGACTCAGATAGCCTCGGCGAAGGACGGCAGGCCCCGTGTGGCGGTCATTCTGGATGACGGCGGCTACGGTGGTCCGGACACGGAACAGGCCCTGTCCCTGGACCCGAAAGTGACGTTGGCCATACTGCCAAACACGCCCGCTGCCCGAAACACGGCGGAACGCGGGGTTGCAAAGGGCTTCGAAGTCATGCTGCACATGCCGATGGAAACGGCGGTCAAGGGCATTCGGGCAGTGGGCGGCCAGTTGGACACGAGCATGGATCGGGAGATGATTCACCGGTTGACGCTGGACGCCTTGGCGCAGGTGCCCGGCGTGAAAGGGGTCAACTACCACACCGGCGGCAAATTCATTCAGGATTATGAGCGCACCCAGTGGTTCATGGAAGTGGTGCGCGATCAACGGTTATATTTTGTGGACAGCCGGACCACGGGACGCTCCGCCGGACATGCGGCGGCGACCGCACTGGGCGTGCGCAACGCTGACCGGGATGTGTTCCTGGACAACGAAAGCGCGACGGACTATATCCGGCGCCAGTTTGACCTGCTGGTGGAAGGTGCGCAGAAGCGCGGCGCGGCCATCGGCATAGGCCATTTCCGGCGGAACACCGTTGCGGTGCTCCATGAACTGCTTCCAAAACTGTCCGCCCGCGGGATTGAACTGGTCCACGTATCGGAGTTGCTCCCATGAGTGTCATTCTCGGCATAGAGTCTTCCTGTGATGAAACCGGCGCCTCGGTGGTGGTCGATGGACGCACTGTCCTGTCCAACCTCGTCGCGTCGCAAATCGACGTGCACCGCGAGTTTGGCGGGGTCGTGCCCGAGATTGCCTCGCGTCAGCACACAAAAATAATCTATCAATTGGTCGAAGCGGCCCTGCACGATGCGGGACTGGAGCGCGGTCCCGACGGCGTGCCTGCGATAGACGCGGTTGCGGCGACCCGGGGTCCGGGATTGCTGGGTTCGCTGTTGGTGGGGCTGGGCTTCGCCAAAGCGCTGGCCTATGCGTGGAAGAAGCCATTTGTGCCGGTGCACCACATTGAGGGCCATCTTTTCTCGGCGTTCCTTGGCGACAAAGCCCCTGAGTTTCCGTTCTTGTCGCTCGTGGTGAGCGGCGGGCACACGCAGATTATTCATTGCGCCGCGCCGCATAGCTATGAACTGCTTGCGACGACCCGCGACGATGCGGTGGGTGAATCGTTCGACAAGGTGGCGCGGCTGCTGGGGTTGCCCTACCCGGGCGGACCTTCCATCCAGAAGGCGGCGGAAGGCGGCAACACAACGGCCTACAAGTTCCCCCGCGCGATGCAGCGGATGGACACGCTTGACTTCAGCTACAGCGGACTCAAGACGGCGGTGCTTTATGCCACGCGCGAAAACCCCGGAGCCAACATCGCCGACCTGGCGGCCAGTTTCCAGGCGGCGGCCGTGGACACGCTCATTCTCAAGACGCGCCAGGCGCTGAACCAAACCGGGGCGAAGCGGCTGGTGATTGCAGGCGGCGTGGCCGCGAATGCCCTGCTGCGGGAACGGGCGCTGGAACTGCCCGCCGAGGTCTTCCTGCCCCCGTTCAAATACTGCGTGGACAACGGGGCCATGATTGCCGCTGCGGGGCATTCCCGCTTTGCACTGGGGCTGACAGGGGAAGGGATGGACGCTGCGGCGGACCCGTCTCTGAAGCTGTGCGGATAAAGCATGCTATTCAATTACTGAGACAGAAGGTCATACAGCCGTTTTCGGCCGGATGTCCTATTTCTTCTTGGCTTTTGCTCCGCGAAAGGCCTTTGGATTGGCGGGGGCTTTTTCGGGATTCTCCTGTTTTACTGTCTTGTCCGAAACCGCTTCCTTTTCGGGGGTAGCCGCTGGGCTGTCCGCCGGAGACGCTTCCTGCGTCACCGGTTGTGTTTGGGGCAGTTCTTGGTTCACCGGTTCGCCTGGGGGGGCGACAAGGACCACCGTTTCCGGTTGGCGCGGCGGCTCCGGTCCGTTTTGCGCCTGCGATGAATCGGGCTGATGGGGAACCAGCACAGGCACTCCTTCCGGAATGGGACGCTGGCTTTCAGGCAGCATCTTTTCGTCCTTCGACTCCCCTTTTCTTTTCTTGGAGGACCCTTTTACGCGCTCCTTCTTGTCCCCCTTCTGCCATTTTCCCAAAGCGGAGGGGTCTTCAGGGGCGGGTGATACCTTCTGGTCCTGAGGCGCCCCAGTGGCGGCATCGGCGGAAGCATCCTTGTCCACCGCCTTGGGCCGCTTCGCCGCGCCGGGCGACACGGGATTGGTGACGCTCAGCGTCGGCATGTCGTCCGGCTGCTGGGCCGGAAGCGGTGCATTGGGGTCGATGGAAATTATTTCGCCCTTGCCGTTGGTCAGCAGCACAATGGCATCTCGGTTTGATGCCTTGTGGCGTGACACGCTAAGCACGCGGTGGGCCGCATCGGCCGTCCTGCTGGAGGCAAACAGGTTGGCAACCACCGGGTCGTCAAACACCTCTATGTTGATGTTGTCATAGGCGTCGTACTTTTGGCGCAGTTCGCGGGCGAGTTTCACCAGACTCTCGCGCACACTTCCCGCGGGCACCACGCCAATGATCCCCTTGAGCGCCTGCGCCTCACCACCCAGTTTCTGCGCCTCTTCCGCGGAACGTCCCCATTCTCGGGTAATGGTGAACTTGAAGGGCGGCGGTGGCGGCGCATGCTTCGCTGTTGCCTCGGACAGGGCCTGGTCTATCGCCGCCCCGGCCGGACGGGGCACGGCATTGATGTCGGACATGCCCTGGGCGCCGCGCAGTGCGTTCAGGCGCCGGATTTCATCGCGAAGCTGTTCGTTCTCCTCGCGCAGGTCGGCCATGATTTTGTTGACCATCAGGTCCAGCGTGCTTTGCAGCATGCGCATGTCTTCGCGCAGTGCGCCCACGTCGGCCTGCAACTGCTCCATGGTGGCCGGGCCTGTCGGAGCTTTATCCCCAGCCGGAGCCGGGTCGGGAATGGCGGGAACCGGAATGGCGGGAACCGGAACCACCTCCACGGGCTCGGGCGGCTTGGTGACCGTATCGGTCGGTGGCGTAAGGGCCGGAGGAGCGGCGGCAGGGTCCGGTGCGGGGGGCGTGTCGGCGCCAAAGGCCGCGTTCGCCGCAAAGGCGACCGCGAGGACAAGAAAAACCGTTCGTGGCACAGTGTTCATAGAGGCTGATGGTACCATGTTTTGCGGGCAAGCGGGGTAATACAGGACACCCTGTTCCTGTCTGACGGGACCGCCGTGATGCTTGTAACAACGTCTAGCGGAAGAAGATAAGCGACATCACGATGAACACGGGGACAAGGATGACGCCGCTGTAGAGGAGGTAGCCGAAAAAGCCGGGCATGGGCACACCCCGCGATTCGGCAATGCTCTTTACCAGGAAATTGGGGCCGTTGCCGATGTAGGTGAGCGCCCCCATAAAGACGGAACCGGCCGAAATGGCCAGCAGAGCCGGGACGGGAATCTGCGAGGTTGCCGTGGCAACACCGCCCAATACAGTGCCGCCTTGGGCCGGCAGGATACCGGCCAACTCAAAGAAGACCACGTAGGTGGGGGCATTGTCGAGCAGGCCGGAAAGAAGGCCCGTCGCCCAGAAAAACTGCATGGGCGAATGAATCCCCAGCGACAGCCCCTGCGCGCGAAGCAGTTCGACGGGAATCTGCATGGTGACAAACACGCCGATAAAGAGGCAGGCCACCTCGCCCATGGGACCAAAGCCAAAGGCGTTTTCCCGGTGGATAACGCGGGGTGTGCAGGCAAGAGAGAGTCCGGCCATGGCCAACAGAATAATCTCACGCAGATATACATCGGGAACCTGCACCGAAAGAAACGGGGTGCGCTGTCCGGGAACCAGCACCGCGACGGCCAGCACCACGAGCGCCAGCAGTGCAAAGTTGAACTTCCCCTCCAGTTTCAGTGGGATTCTCAAGGTCTCATCCCGCTGGATGCTCTTGGGCGGCTCTTTCCTGTAGGCAAGCACCTCCACGATGACATACAGACCGAGCACGGTGGCCACCGCGACGAACCACAGTGGAAAGAGCGCCAAGGTCCACAAGAAGGGAACGCCCCGGAGATAGCCCAAGAAGAGCGGCGGGTCGCCAATCGGCAGCAGACAGCCGCCAATGTTACTGACGAGGAAGATGAAGAAGACGAAGGTATGCACCGTATGCCGCCGCTCGGCGTTGATCTGCAAGAGTGGACGAACCAGCAGCACTGAGGCCCCGGTGGTTCCGATCAGATTGGCCAGCACGGCACCCAGCAGGAGAAACCCGGCGTTGGTCGCCGGGTGGGCGGGAATGTCTCCGCTGAGCCGTATCCCTCCGCTGATGGTGTAGAGGCTGAGCAGTAGGACAATGAACGGTACATAGTCGTCGAGCACGGCATGGCGCAGCAGCGCGCCCAGGGCGGCCATGTTTGGCGAAAGGCCGCCGGAAGCGCTGCGTCCAAAGGCGTAATAGCCGCAGACGATCATCCCCAGCACCAGCGACACCGCCAGTTTCGAACGATTGTGTTCCCACCAGTGGGACAGGCGGGGAATCAGGGGAAAGAGCGCGATGGCCATGAGCATGCAGGCGAAAGGCAGGCACCACAGCATGCCGGGTTGCGGCAACGCCGTGTCGGTGGCGGCCAAGGCGCTCATTTGCCATGCGAGATTCATGTGTCCTGCCCTGTGCTTTTTCCCCACCTACCGGTAGCCAGGTCCCATTTCACGCCAGACGGGGCAGTCGACCCACGGCCAAATCACGAGAGTAAAGAGTAATGATAAACAACTCACTGCACTCAGAACTTCAGTCTGCCATGGAAGCGTTGTGGGAAACAACCGCGTCTGGGATCGCTGCCTCGGTGCATTTCATGGTCGCAACATATAAAGCTGGCGAAGTGTTCCCTGAAAGGGGTATTCTCAAAGAGACACGGTTAGGACCCGGAACAATCAAGGAGAGCGGCAGGGATGATTCTCGACAAGATGGAACATTGGCATGAATATGTGTGGAAGAGTGGACGCTTCGCCCGCGCGTTTGAGTTTCTTGAAGAGTTGTCCCCCGATGCCGCCGACGGCCGCCATGCCATTGACGGAGACGATCTTTATTGCTCGGTGCAAACCTATGAGACCCAGCCCCGCGAGGGACACGAATTTGAGGCGCACCGCCTCTACGCCGATATCCAACTTCTTCTGTCCGGCGAAGAGTCGATTCTCTGGGCGCCCACACCGGGCCTTACGGTAACCAAGCCCTATGAGCCCGATGTCGAGACTTACGCCCTCACGGCCGACCCCACGGATCTTGTGCTGACGCCGGGGCTATTCTGCGTTCTCTTTCCACAGGATGCACATGCCCCCTGCACCACCCACCGCGTCGTTTCCAGCGTGCGCAAGGCGGTGGTAAAGGTTCGGCTGCCGTAGCCCCAGCCCAAGTCTGCCTACACCCCGGCGCCTGAAGCCTCCCCCGCCACCTGCGGACGGTTGCGCAGTTCCGGCGGGGCCACGGTGAAGGTGATGTCTCCGTTTGTCCACCAGTTGTCCTTCACCTCCTCCCCCTTCTGGTCCGTCTTGTTCGGCCCAAAACTGTAGACCACAAACTCGCCGTTTTCCTTCAATCTGTAAGACAAAGTCTTTGTATTGTTCCACGGGTCCGTGGGCACACGCTCCAGGTAGGCGGGCACCAGTTCCTCCAGCCGTTCCGGCAGGTGCCCCTTCGCCAACCGGTAACGGTCCACCGCCATGGCAGTGCAGGCCAGGTCAAACTGTGTGCGGATGCGCCATTCGGCCTCGTAGGCACGCGCCAGCCCGGGCATGAGGATGTAGGCCACCGGGGCATGATAGGACATCTTCTGCAGGGTGGTGTCGTAAAGCTTGTCCGCATAGGGCAGGCCGCCCGTTTTCGCCGCCTCCAATGCGATTTCCCGGCTGGCAGCATTCAGGCGCTGCGTCACCATGCGCTCCGTCCGGTCCATTCCAAGAAGGTCGCTGCCGATGTAGACCAGCACGCCCCGCAACATCATGGCCGTCGGGACTCTTTTTGTGTCCGCCCCGTGGTTGGTCCAAATCGTCTGATAGCTGCCCACGTCCGCAATGGTCCTGCCGTAGGACAGTGCGACGGACTCTTCCCCCGCCATCGCCCGCGAAAGAAAGGGGCCGTCTTTCAGCGGGGGAAGCGCTTGCCTGAACCCATCCTGCAACTGCGCCAGCACGCTGTCTGGCAGTTCTATGAGGTTCATTACCGTTTGGAGGCCGTCCACGGCGATGCCGTGAATCGCGATGCGCACCAACTGGGAAATGAGCAGCGGTTCGCCCTCCAGCGAATTGGCCAGCGGAAAAAGGTCCATCAGCGCCGTTGCGGCGTCTTCGGGACGGCGCTCGACCGCCGCGACCCAGGCCTTCACACTCAGTTCGCGACCCAGCGTGCGCAGTTCGGCAAGATGGGGTAGCAGAACGCCGAAGCCCTGGCGTAAGTCTATCGGATAGCGGCTCCCCCGGAGACCCGAGCGCGCCGCCTCATCCAACTTTCCCGACACCGGGTCTGACACCGCCGCAGCGTAGTCCCGGGTGGTCATCCACACCGCCGCTGGGATGGGTTCGGCACGCTTTACTTTCGCGTTGCCCTGAACCACCACGTTGTCCAGTGCATCCTTGGCCTTGGTCGCTTTAATCGCCGCTTGCAGGGATGGATTGTCTGCTGCCTCCTTCATCCATTCGCCGCACAGTTTCGTGCGCAGCGCGATGGTCTCCAAATAGCGGTTTGCCCTGTTCTCCGAAGCAGGCACGGCCTTGTACCATTCGTTCCCCTCCTCCAGCGTCGCGGGAAGACCCTGTGCATGTAGTGCCTCGGTCATTTTGGGGGGTGCCGGCCAGCGCAGCCAGGCCACGAACACAAACACCGCCAGCAGGGCGAGTGCTTGGGCCATCTTCCTTTTCCAGGGAGTGCGGACAGGAACATAGCCCTTTACCAAGAAGTCCGGATTAAAGTCAGGGGCGCAAAAACCGGCGCGTTTCACACTGAATCGCAAGTGCTGTTCGGGGTTCTCCGGGTGAATCAGGCCGCGCAGGCCGCCCGCCGAGGCGATTACCCGCTCTGGCCAACCCAGCACCGCCATCGCGGCGAGCCCGGCACAATACACGAGCGCCAACTGGGAGGCTTCACGGGGCAAGTGTGCAAGGAAGGGATACAATGCCAGCGTCAAACCCGCCCACAGGGCGAGGCAAAGCAATGCGGACCCACGCCTGATCCAGCCCTTCCATGCCAACACGAAAAGATTGATCAGCATCACGACGGGTGCAAGCCCAAGGAACCACACCGTGAAGGGAAAAACAATCAGGTCCAGCGCGTCTTTCAACCCCTGGCCATGGGGAAAGAAATAAACGATATTGTACCCGCCCAGCGCAAGCAGCCCAGTGCAGGCAACCCACCCCATGCAAAGCAGGAACAGAGAGGCCGGCAGACTCATGATAATCCACGCCAGAAGACCAAACAGCAGCACCGGACCCAGCAGAGCCATAAGCACCTCACGGAGACTGGCTTCGCCGCCGGCCAGCACCGAAGCAAAGAGACGGGCCGCCAGGGAATGGTCCGGCAGCAGATAGGCGGCCAGATAGGCCACCGTGACCACGGCGAGGGTCAGGGCGAGATTCACCCCGGCGGCGTTCATCCTCGCCCGCGCCGCCACGGCCCGGGGCATCGGAAGGCGGCTGGTCCACGCCAGCGGCTGCCTGCCCCTGCGCCGTTCGCCCAACCCCACGACCAGCCGCCACCCGGCGGCCGCGCACAGCAGCGACACAAAGGGCATCAACTGGGTCACAAAGAAATAGGACCTTGCCGAGAAGAACCACCCGACAACACCGGTCTTGTCGGGCCTGCCATCCATGTAGAAATCGATCAGCCAATAGAGGGCGGTCGCGCCCATCCAGAACGACACCGTCATCTGGGGAAGCAGGAAACCGTTCTGCCTCAGTTGATACCAGAGGTGGGCCGCACGGGCGGAACCGAAGGGCCGTACGGGCGCGGCCGATGCGTCTGCCTTCACAGCCGTCTTTCCAACGCTCCCGCCCTGCCACAGCGTGAAGCGCTCGCCGCGCCGCGTCCAGATGACCAGCGCCATGGACACCGCAAAAGCCAACGCGATCCACCCCATCACCACCAGGGGGGAAGGGGCCAACACCGCCGTCGGGCGGGTAAGGCAATCCCACCATTCCAACAGGCCGGTGAATTGCACCACGAGCGCAAAGGCGATGCCGAAAAGTGCCGTCAGTGGCCATGAAAGGACGGCCCGCATCCAGTCGAACATCTGAATGAAGGCATAGGCCCCCAAGACCAGCAAGACCGCATCCCATCCCGGTCCGTTCCGGTAGAGCACCCAGCAGGACAGCTTCAGCGCGAGCACCAGCACCAGCAGTTCCGACAATCGCACCCAGAATGCGACGGTCACGGCCGTGACCGTGCCCACCGGCAACCACAGAATGCGCCGTGAAAAGCCGCCGCCCAGATGCCCGGAATTGCGGATATTGAGCACCAGCAGCAGGCCGCACATCAACGGCGCACCCAGTGCAACGCCCAGCACGCTGGACCCGGCGCGGGGCCAGTTGCTCCCAAGAAAACTGTCGGCGTGCATTTCGAGAATCATCAGCAAGCCCACGGCCAGACAGGCCGCCGCGATGGGTCCGCCCACCCGCAACTCCTCCCAAACAAGCGCCCTAACCCTGCTGTTCATGACTTTCTCCTCTCGCTCAGGCCCAAGCCCGCTCCAAACCATTCACCGACGCAGGACCTGCCCAAAAGTAGAAGAAGCTTCCAGCCTCTTTCCTGCCCGGCCCGTGGCGCGGCGCAGGAAGAACGCAGCAGGATGCCGTGTCTACAATGAAGCAACCGTCTTTTCATGGCCCATTCCTCCCGTGTCAGGCCGTGGCCCGTGCAACGAAAATCGCCTCAAGGGTCGGCACTGCCGACTCGATGACCTCGCAGCCCGCGGCCTGTGCCGCATGCACAAAGGCCCCCTCTTCACCCTCACAGACAACGCTCCACTCGCGCCCGTCCCCCACGGCGTGGATCACGCCCGGGAGTTTGGGCAACGCCCGACCCGCCTCTTTGGCGCGCAAGATGAACTTGCGGTGCCGCGCCTTCACCTCGTCCATGCCCATGTCGAGCACGACCCGGCCCTCGTGAATCATCGCCACGTGGTCCGCCACACGCTCCACCTCTTCCAGCAGGTGGGACGAGAAGACAACGGTGCGCCCCTCCTCGGCAACCGTGCGGACGACGGCCGCCAGAATGTGCTGGCGGGCTACGGCGTCCAGCCCCGAAGAGGGTTCGTCGAGGAGCAACAGTTCGGGCCGGTGCGCCAGTGCGGCAAGCAAGCCCGCGCGGGCCAGTTCTCCCCGTGAGAGGGTGCCAATTTTGGCGTCCGCAGGCAGGCTGAATTCCTCCCGCAGTTTCTCCGCAAAGGCCGGGTCCCAGTTCGGGTAAAAGGCCTGCGTGTAGCGCATCAGTTCGCGCACCCGCATCCAGCGCGGCAGGTCGCGGTCCTCGGACAGATAGCCGATGCGGCCCAGCACGGCCGTGGGGTCGTAGACCGGGTTAATCCCAAACACGCGCACCGACCCGGTTTTGGCCTGGTAGGCGCCCAGCAAATGCTGGATCAGCGTGGTTTTGCCCGCACCATTCTCCCCCACGAGGCCGAAGACCTGACCGCGCTTCACGCGAAGCGACACGTCGCGCAGCGCCTCCTTGCGGCCGAAAGACCGGGACAGTCCCGACACTTCGATGACGGCGTCTGATTCACAGTTGCTCATGGGGTTTCTCCTCGTTGCCTTCTGCCTTGGGCGCGGTGCCAAGTGCGCTGTTGCGCTCGCGCAGCAGCGCCACCACACGTTCCAGGTCATAGCCCAGGTTGCGCGATTCGGCCACCAGGGCGTCGATGCGTTCGGAAAGAATGCGGCGGCATTCCGCGTCTGAATAGGGCACGGGCTTTTCGGCCACATAGCAACCGGCCCCCCGCCGCGTGTAGATGAGTCCCGCCGTCTCCAGTTCGCGGTAGGCCCGCACGACGGTATTGGGGTTGACCAGCAGTTGCTGCGCCAGCGCCCGCACCGAGGGCAGTTCGTCCCCCGGCCCCATCCTGCCCGTGGCAATCAAATGCTTGATTTGCCGGACGAGTTGGAAGTACATCGGTGTGCCGTCGCTCTGATTGATCGAGATAAGCACTGTACCGCCTCCTTTTGCGCTTGACTGTATCGATACATTAACACAGTTTTTGAAATCTGTCAAGTGGCAGAAAGACCTATGAAGGTGGAGGAGAATGCAAGGGCAACATCCCCCTAAATCCCCCTTCGAATGGGGACTTAAGACGTTCTCCTAACATAGGTTATGCAGGTCGCCGAGTTCTCGCATGGGACCCGGATTAACTCGAATGCCCTATAGCATAAGAAAAAGCCGCCCCAGGGAACCGCCTGAAGGAGAACGTGGAAAGACGGGGATTCTGAAGGTCTGCCGCTACTTGACGCCCTGCTCCAGCGTCATCAGGGCTTGGAGTATCTCCGTGCGAGCCGCATCTGCGCGGGGGGGCATGGCTGTGGGCGACCAATGGGGCGGGCCATTCTCGGAGACGGCCGCGCACACCTTTCCGGGCAGTTCGCGGAGCATCTCTTTGATGTCCTCGCGGTCGTCTGGGTCGCCTTTCCGTTCTTTCAGGGCTCTGTCGAGCATGACGAGGTACTCATAGTCCTCGACGCCCTCACGCATCGCCTCCAGATGCTTCCCCGCGACCACCGTGTCCGGGGTGATGAACAGCGGTGTGAACGATGCGCGGGGCTGGGGATATTCGTTCCAGGACGAACCACCCGCCGCGTCAGTAAAGGCCCAGAAGTAGGATGACACGGCACCGAAGCGCCAACAGTCCCAAGCCTGCAAGCGGCAGTAGGTGTAGGGGTCCAACTGGCGCATGGGACCGCTGCACGAGTAGAACTCCAAGACCTTTCCCTTGGCGCGCTCTTCTGCGAAGAAGTTACGGTAAGCTTCGCCGGCATGAAGGAACAACGGACGGTTGGGACAGAGCACATCGCATTGCGCGACCATCTCGGGCATCGCCTTGCCCATGTCCTGATAAGTGGGGTCCTCCCACACGCGGATGCCCGCGCCGGAGGCATGGACCGCTTTGGCCCAAGCGGTGATGACGGCATCGGCATCAACATTGTCCGGCTCGTCCACCAGCAGCACCATCAACTGTGCCGGGTCCAGCCCGGCATTGCGCATGTACTGCGCCCAAAACAGTGCCCACTCGCCGACGGCGCGGTCGAACTCGGGCGCGCCCATGGGCCACTGCCCCAGCGTGCCGCCCACGGCGGCGAAAACGCAGTACCGCCGGGCATAGGGCCAAAGCTGCCGCCATGCGTCGAAATTGGCCGTGTCGGGCTGCGTGGTCATGGCACCCGCGGTGTCATAGGTGCCGAAGGACAGGGCCGTGTTCACGGCCCAGGGCGAATCCACAAAATACTCGCGCAGCATAGCGACCAGCGCGGCGCGGTTCTTCTCGGTCACTTCGTAATACTTCATCACGTTGGTGTAGTCCCATCCGCCCAAGTGCAGGGTGGGTCGATCGGGGAAGCGAAGCGGGTAGACCTGCACGGTGAGGGGCAGCGGCTGGCCGCCCACTCTCACCATCAGCGTATGGGTGCCGGGGGACAGTTCTTTCGAATTCACCGTCAGCCAGACCTGCTGCACCAATCCCGGCACCAGGCGTGGATACCAACTCCCCTCGAATTCCTTTACGGGCAACAGGGCCGCCGCCACGGGTTCACCCATGCGGGTGTCGGTCCACGCCACCGTGCGCACTTCCATGCAGGGCGTTTTCAGGTCCTGGGGCAGCCCTGCAATCTCGATGCCCATTTCCGCGTTTGAAGCGCCTGCCATGTTGAAGGCCACGGAGCGGATCTCATTCTGCATCATGTCCACATGGAGTTGGGCCGCATTGGAATCGGCCGGGCCGGGAAGCGCGGGGCACAATTCCATCGGATACCACGGGTCGGCCGCCCAAACGACCGGCTCTTTAAGCCCCCTCTCCTTCCATGCTTCGGCCAACGCGGCAAAGACTTTCGCGTGGGTGGGATTGAGCGGCAGAATGGTTTTGAAGTCGGGACCGTACTCGGTGGGCAGTGTGTCCACTTCCTTGAGAGCCCCATCCAGTTCGGCGTTGATTTGCTTCCGCACGCCCTCTCGGATGCCTCCGGCCGCCTTGCGCGCGGCGGCAACATCATCTATGATGCGGCGCTTCACGCCGCTTGAGGTGAGCAGGCGGGTCACGTGTTCACGCACATCGGCCACGCCCGTGCCGGGCAATGCCTCGCTTAGCCAGGCATCTTCGCCCTTCCAGACTTCGATTTCATCACAAAAGACAAAGGGGTCACCGAAAACCACCAGCGCCACCTTGTGCCCATGCGCGTGCAGCGCATCCGTCGTGAAGCGATGGGTGCCATAGCCTTCGGCTGGTGGCGCACCCTTGGCCAAACTCAGAGCGACCAAGTCACCGACGTCATGATACAGTCCGTCCTCGCCCGCCACGAGAATGGCAATAGACTTGGGCCATTGCACCCCCGCCACGCCCGCCGCAGTGCTGAAGGACAACCCTGAAATCGGCTTGTCCGCGCCGAGGTCTAGCGTGATGATGATTTGGCCGCACCCGGCCCAGCCCACGGTACCCGGCTGGGTCCAGAAATGCCCCTCCACATACTGGCCGTCGGTAAGCTGCTTTGCGTCCTCCGCATCGGTGCAGTGGCTGTAGTTCGGCGCGGGATTGAAGGTGCAGGCCGCGCCCAGGGCAATGTTCTCGGGAGTTTGGGCGTGAGACATTCCTGCGGTCAGGGCCAGCAACATTGCAATGAAAACCAGTTCGTAATGGGAACGCATGTGTCTCTTCCTTCGTGCCTGTGTTGGCCATCAACCGTGCAGGCCGGTGCTTAATATACGGTCACCCTCAACCTTATGGACAAGTCTACTCCGCGTTCCGCGAACACTCAAGAAGTAGACCCACGGTATAATCCGCGCCTTCGCCATCACCGTCCCTATTCCCCAAACCCAGCCTGATCATACACATGTTTTGGCATATTTCACAGGGCATAAACCGACTGCGGAGGTGAAGCATCTGCATAACTTTGCCCTCAGGGGTATTTACGGATACAATTCCACGCCAAGACGACAGGCCCATGTGCGGCGGAAAGGACTCTTACCATGAGCACCATTACTCCGCTGACCACGCTCCCGGCGTGGGCAGCGCTCACCAGGCATTACGAACAGATTAACGGAACCCACCTCCGTGACCTTTTTGCCGAAGACCCCGGGCGGGCTGAGCGGATGGTCATTGAAGGGGCGGGATTGTTTCTGGACTATTCGAAGAACCGGATCACCGACGAAACAGTGACACTCCTCGTGCAACTTGCGGAAGAGACCGGCCTGCGCGCGCAGATCGAAAAGATGTTCAACGGGGACAAAATCAACAGCACGGAAGAGCGGGCCGTGCTGCACACGGCGCTGCGCGCCCCCGAAGGGGCATCGGTGTTACAGGACGGGGAAAACGTTGTGCCTGCGGTGCATGCCGTGCTGGCGCGGATGGCCGGTTTTTCCGAACGAATTCGGAGCGGGGCGTGGAAGGGGCAAAGCGGACTGCCCATCAAGAGCATTGTCAACATCGGAATCGGCGGCTCCGACCTCGGCCCTGTAATGGCCTATGAGGCGCTCAAGCATTACAGCGACCGCTCCCTAAGCTTCCGCTTTGTTTCAAACGTTGACGGCACCGACTTCCTTGAGGCGGTTCAGGGTCTCGACCCGGCGCAAACCCTGTTCATCGTCTGCTCGAAAACCTTCGACACGCTCGAAACCATCACCAATGCAGAAAGCGCGCGCGATTGGCTGCTTAAGGCGTTCGGAGGAGACGAGACTGCCATCGCCCATCACTTTGTTGCCGTTTCAACGAACAAAGAAAAGGTGGGGGACTTTGGCATCGACGTGGCAAACATGTTCGAGTTCTGGGACTGGGTCGGCGGGCGCTATTCCATGGACGCCGCCATTGGCCTTTCCACCATGCTGGCCATCGGCCCGGAACGCTTCGGGGAACTGCTGGCCGGTTTCCATGAAATGGACGTCCATTTCCGGGAGACGCCCTTTGCTCGCAATCTGCCCGTTCTCATGGGCCTCCTTTCCGTCTGGTACAACAACTTTTTCGGAATGCAGAGCCTCGCGGTGCTGCCGTATGAACAGTACCTCAAGCGCTTTCCGGCCTACCTGCAGCAGCTCACCATGGAAAGCAACGGCAAGAGCATCACGCTGGACGGAGAAAGGGTGGATTACCAGACGGGCCCCATTTATTGGGGTGAACCGGGTACCAACGGACAGCATTCCTTCTACCAGTTGATACACCAGGGCACCCGGATCATCCCCTGCGATTTCATCGCTTTCGTCCACCCGCTCACCGAGCTTGGCCGGCATCACGACCTCCTTATGGCGAACGTGTTTGCCCAGTCCGAGGCGCTGGCCATCGGAAAGACGGAAGATGAGGTGAAAAAGGAGGGTACGAAGGAAAAACTCGTGCCCCACAAGGTTTTCGAGGGCAACCGTCCATCCAACACGATTCTCGCGGACCGGCTCACCCCAAAGACGCTGGGCCGGCTCGTGGCCCTATACGAGCACATCGTCTTCACGCAGGGCGCCATCTGGGGCATCAATCCCTTTGACCAGTGGGGCGTCCAACTTGGCAAGCTGCTCGCCCAGCAAATCATCCCCGATCTGGAAAATCCTGCAGAACCCACACTACGGCACAACACTTCCACCAATAACCTGATCCGCCGTTATCGAAGAATAAAGAAAGGCCTGTCATAAAGACTTTTCCGAGTCCGGGCGTGGTCCATTGCCCTTCACGTAACGCAGGACGGGAGTGAACCCTCGTGTTGTTCTTTGCCTGTGTGCTTGTCTGCCTGTCCGCAGAGGCGGGGCACATGACTTTCCCCGGTGCGGAATGGGAACGGCGCTCCCCTGAGCGGCTCGGCTTGGACGCCGCCGCACTGGACACGGTGGCGGAGAAGCTCGGCGGGCGCGGCTGCATCGTCCGGGACGGCTATGTCGTCAAGACCTGGGGCGACCAGGCCGAACGGGACGACTGGTTTTCCTCCGCCAAACCCGTGCTAAGCACCCTGCTCTTCTTTGCGTTGCAGGAAGGGCTCGTCAAGAGTGTGGACCAGCCCATCCGGGACTTTGGCTGGCCGCTGCAGGGCAAAGATGAGGGCATCACGTTCCGCCACTTGGGTGCCATGACCAGCGGTTACATGCGGCCGGAAGGGCCGGGCGAGGCGTGGTCCTACAACGACTTTGCCATCCAGCTTTACCAGATGACGCTTTTCGACAAAGTGTTCAAGGGCGACGCCAGGGCTGTTGCCGAGGCTCTGCGGCGGCTGGGTGCGCTGCATCTGCAGGACGGCCTGGAATTCAACAAGAAACGCCGCATTTCGGCGTCCCCCCGCGACTTTGCACGCATTTGCTGGTTCTGGCTGAACCGGGGCAGATGGGGTAGTAAGCAGGTGCTCGCCGCACACTATTTCGACGCGTTGCAGCGGCCGCAGGTGTCGCGCAACCTGCCCGTGACGCGCGACACAGACCAGGAGGACGACTACCTGGGCATCGGTTCCTACGGCGGCGCATCCAACCATTTCAACGACATGGGTCCGGGGGTCTACGGTTTCAACTGGTGGTTCAACGCCACCGGCGGAACCCATCCCGATAGCGCCGTCTGGCCCGACGCCCCTGCGGACCTCTACATGTCGTTGGGTGCACACGGCAACAGTTCGGTTATTATTCCTTCGCTGAGGCTGGTGCTGGTCTGCGCCCGGGGCAAGTGGGGTTCCCACGAGCCGGGCGACCCGGCATCACCGATGAACACACTGCTCAAAACGCTCGCCGAGGCCGCCGGATGGCGCCGCGGTCCGGCGCGGATTCCTGGCGGGGTGAATGCGCCCCGTCAGTACTGACATGAAAGGCCGATGGATGAAATCTTGGTCGCCCTTGTTTCTCTTCCTCGCCGCTGCGGCGGCAGGCGCCGCGGATGACACTGTGTTTGAAGACCACTTCGCCGCGATGCCGTCCGGCGTCCTTATGGGCGTGGTGGGCGCGGCGGCCGAATACCACTATCTGCCCGCCTGCGCGCCCGTGCAGGGATGGGCCGTGTCCACCTACAAGTCCGATGCGGCCTCGCAATGCGCGTGGCGCATTGAGGACGACGGCGCACGGCGCGTTGCTGCGATGGTTTACAAGAACAAGGCCAGGGACATGCACCCCATGCTGGTCGCGGGCGACCCGCTATGGAAGAACTACACCGTGCGGGCCAGCTTCGTTCAAGACCAAAACGCCGGGTGGTGCGGCGTGGTTTTTCGCTGCCACAACGACCGCAGCTACTACTTCTTCGGACTTGAGGGATCCAGCGCCGTGCTGCGCCGGGTAAACCAGGGCAGGGCGTTCCGTGAACTGAATATCGACACGCTGGCCGAGGCGGACTGCGCCTGGAAGACGGGCGAATACCGCGAGGCGGTGGTGACTGTGACGGGTGACCACCTCCGAGCCGAACTGGTCGGCGGCCCTGTGCTGGAGGCGAAAGATGACACCTTTGGCACGGGCGGCATCGGCCTGATGGCCGATCAGCCTTCACGGTTTTCCAAAGTCACGGTGACCATGACAGACGAGGCAAAAGCCAAGTTCGACGCGGCCGTGGCGCAACGCGACGCGGAACTTCGCGATTTGCAGGCGAAGAACCCCAAGCCGGTGCTGTGGCGCAAGTTCAACATCGAAGGCTACGGTGTGGGCCGCAACCTGCGCTTCGGCGATCTTGACGGTGACGGGCAGGCGGACATCCTCTTCGGGCAGGTCGCGCATTACGGACCCAAGGACGCCAACAGCGAGGTGAGCTGCCTGACGGCGGTCAACTTCGATGGCAAGGTGCTTTGGCAAATTGGAGAGCCGGACCCGTGGAAGGAAACGCTGACCAACGACGTGGCCTTCCAGATTCACGACCTTGACGGCGACGGTCGCAACGAGGTGGTCTACTGCATGAACCAGGAGATTGTCGTGGCCGAAGGGGCCACCGGCAAAACACTTCGCAAGGCGCCCATGCCTGAATCGCCCAAGGATTCCAAGAAGGGCTACAACAAGTTCCCGCGTATTCTGGGCGACAGCATGTTTTTCTGCGACACGCGCGGCACCGGCCGCGCCGCCGACATCGTGGTGAAGGACCGTTACACCCATTTCTGGGTGCTGGACGATCAGTTGAAGTCGCTGTGGGACGCTGCCTGCAACACGGGGCACTATCCCTACGCGGCGGATGTGGACGGCGACGGCAAAGACGAAATCGCCATCGGCTATTCCCTCTACGACCACGACGGCAAGCTGCTGTGGACGCTCGACAAGGAATTGCAGGACCACTGCGACGGCGTGGCCATTGTGAAGACCCATCCGGAAGACGCCCAGCCCCGGTTGCTCATCGCCGGCAGCGACGAGGGCATGCTGCAAATCGACCTCCAGGGCAAGATTATGTCCCACCTGTTTCTGGGTCATGTGCAGAACCCCGGCACGGCCGATTTCCGGCCCGACCTGCCCGGCCTTGAAACGGTCTCGGTCAATTTCTGGGGCAACCAGGGCATCATTCATATCTTCGACGCCGATGGAAAACTGCTCACCGACTTTGAGCCCTTCCAACACGGCAGCATGTGCCAGCCGGTCAACTGGACCGGTCAGCCCGGTGAACTGGTGGCCCTGTCGGTCAACCCCGATGACGGCGGCCTGTGGGACGGCTGGGGCCGCCGCGTCGTGCGCTTTCCCGCCGACGGCCATCCCGACATGTGCTACGCCGTGCTCGACGTGACGGGAGACTGCCGCGACGAGATCGTCGTGTGGGACCCGAATGAGTTGTGGGTCTACACGCAGGATGACAACCCCAAGCCGGGCAGGCTCTACAAGCCCGTGCGCAACCCCCTGTTCAATGAATCCAACTATCGCGCCTCTGTGTCGCTGCCGGGATGGAATGGTGCCGCCAAGTAAAGACAACTTCACAAAGCGCGACACTTTGGTGCCCGGCTGCACTGAGGAAAGAAAGCCCTGTTTTCGCGAGGGAGACAGAGCGGACGGTTCTTGTCCCCCCTGGAGGGGGGTGCCGCGAAGCGGCGGGGGGTGTCTGGCCACACATGGATTTGGAAGACTCTTGCTCCGAGAATTGAGCCTGCATGGAGGGCATACACCCCCCCGCCCCGCCCGCGGCGGGGCCCTGGTGTTTGGCCTTTATCTAGATTTTAGACGGTCTTTGTAAAACCCCTTGCTTTTTGCGTTGGTTCGTGTTAAACTATACTCTAGCATATATGCTAGAGTATACCAACCCAAAGGAGCAGGCCATGGG